>CAZHJM010000070.1:0-1688 GCA_964532905.1 uncultured Holosporaceae bacterium | reverse complement strand
AAACTAGCGAAAAGAGGAAATCGATCTCTCTGTTCGATAGTAAATATGGAGATCTTTGAAAATAAGTTTAGTACATTTTGGCTATATAGACAAAAGCATAAACCAAACCAAATTCTACAATCTTTAATTTATATTCCTTTTTTAATTTACCAACTATCTACTGGTAACATATATCCAAAAGGAAAAACAGAATGTGTTCCCATTTTTGTTGTTACTTGATTATAGCCATTTATTTGATGAATATTCACATCTACTGTATTGTCTATGCTTACAGAACCTGAAACATCTGCTTTTATGGTATTTGCTACATTTGCATCCACTTCGTTCACAACCCGAACTTTTTGAATATTAGGTATTAACCCTAAATTTTGAAAAACAAGTGTCCAAACGCCTATAGCAATCGCACTTAAAATTAATTTTAATGTCTTCATCCTATATAATATTATATTAATTAACCATCACACTATTACCACAGAATATTATCTCCATCAAAACGACAAGTAGAATATTGTTTTATTATGATTGGATATTTTGTTATATCACTTTCATCAAAAACAACTTTATATTCCGACACTTCTTCCAACTGTAAACTATTATCTTCAAATAATTGTGGTGATAAAGCGTAATTAAATCCTTTGTATAAATAACGAATACTAGGATAAATAATACCTTTGATTTCTGTCTTATGAAGTATTTGATTAGAATATCGTGCTGTTATATAATAATCCATATCACTTGAAATTTCTTTAGCAAATTGCTCTGCTATAAATTTAGTTTTCAAGTACCATGTTCTGTACATTTTTTTAGGCAATATTGCTTTTCGTTTTGATCTACACCTTTCATAATACAAACTTAAATCAGTTCCTGCACTTTGAGCCAAAGAACTACTATTGATAATTTGAACTGAGATTTTTTTTTGAATTTTCCATTTAGATACAGTCAATTCAAAAGTCCGTTTATTTGTCGCTTTTAATTTATCATGACAAGCTTCTATTAATGCAATATCATAATCACAAGCATAATATGCAACAGCCTGCCCTTTAAGATTTGCCCTAGAAATATATTGAGGATTTGGATTGAATGCAATTCTACTTATTTTCTCATAATGAGAATCTGGATTATTTATTACAGCTCTATAAACATAATTAGTTGAAGTTGGTTCTAAATCAAATACCTCAAAAGGAATTCTATTAAGTATTTTTATTTGATTAAAATATCCTTTTTTATACTTAGAAAAGTCCAAAGTACTTAGCCGCTTCAAAACTTTAGCCAAATATTTATTACTCTTTTTCATACTATCGGATAATTGTTAATGTAGAATTATTATAATCTATTTGTATTTTTCCCAATTTACTTAATGCACTTTGTCTTAATAAAAGAGGTGCATTATCATTGTTTATAATTGAGGCATTAACATTATATAAGACTAAGCCACTAATTTGAATTTTCTTCAGTTTAACAATAGTTCCCACAGCTATATTTCCATCAGCTGTTTGAAATGATGCTTGCCCAATAATATCATCAGTAGATAAATATCCATTACTTAACATAAATGCAGCTTCCTTTTTAGATAATGTAACAGAAGAAGCCCCAGTATCAAAGATAAAATTAAGGGGCAAACCATTAACTTTACAAGCTATTAAATATGTCTCTCCTGCCATTTTCTTCATTTGAATAACTTTACGCCC
>CAZHJM010000069.1:0-1862 GCA_964532905.1 uncultured Holosporaceae bacterium | reverse complement strand
CCACCACACGCGTCCTGCGGCGGATCTCCCGGTTCAACCGCTCAATCACATTGTTCGTACAGATCACATAGGCAGACCGGATTAGCCAGACACAGAGAGTGAATAACAGCATCGAGAGTGTTAATTACCATTGCTGTCATATCTCTTTAATCCCAGCTTTAATATATAATTTGAAATTAATAACATCAGAATGCAAATGATAGGGATAAGCAAGATCAGCTTATAATTTTGGGACTTTTCTAGAAGGAATGCTATTGGGATATAGCTGACAAAAGCATATGGAATAATGATAGAAAAACAAATATTCATTAAAAGTGGATATATAGTAAGTGGATATTTGGCCATTTCACCAAGGGATAGGACTAAGAAATTCAAATTATTTTTATTGCCTTCTAACCAAAAGGAACTGCAACTTGCAATCCATATCATACAAAATCGAATCATACACGCGGCAATCAATACGATTAATAAATAGAACAGCTTCGCAATAGACCAGTCTATATCACAATGGTAGGCGCCATAACAGAAGATAGCGATAGATAATATCATCTTGTTGATGCCGTCAAAATCAATTTTGGAAGTAATCATTTGCAACGCTATAGGAAGAGGACGAGTCAGAAAAACATCAATTTCAGCTTTGTTTATCATTCTGGTAATTTTCCAAGCGCCTTGTGAAAATAAATTGACACTCCCCTCAGAAAACAGCAAGAAGCTATACAATAACAGTATTTCCCAAACATTCCAACCAGCAATTGTTGGAACATTTGCATAAATGACTCCAATTAGAGCTAAGTTGCATATCTGAGAGAGGGTAGTGGAAATCATCATTATGATAAAGTCTTCTCTATATTGTGCCAATGATTTTATGTTTACAAACTGTATTTTACAATATAAATAAAGGTTCTTTTTGATGCTTTTCATCATAGATGATCCCCCTTATATAAAAATGTGCTTAGAAAATAACGGACATTGAAATCCCCGAAACTTCAAATTGCACCATGCAGATCATTTGCGTTTTATCCGCCATATAGAGAAATTACGGATATGGCTCTTTTCCAAACAATAGAACCAATTATAAACAATATCACATTCCATAATAATTGGAACAGAATGCTTTCAACGGATTCCTGAAATGTAAATGCACCTAAAAAAATGCTGCTGGGTATGTAAACAATACTGGGAAAGGGAAAAACAGATATTATGTCTTGAATAACACTCGGAAATAAAGCGAGCGGTATTAACGCTCCGGATAAGAAATTGGTTAAAACTTCTCTGCATTTTAAAATCCCATAGGAATTATCTGTATAGAAACATAAGAGGGAACATAGATATTGTATATGGAACTTAACCCCCTGTCCGAGAAATAAAGATATGATAAATAACAGACACCGCATGATTGGCAAACTATTGATTCCGATGAGAAACAAATATGTTGTACCAATAACAATTAAAGTGATAATGAACTCAATGCCCGCATTACCGATCACTTTAAAAAAGAGCATCGTTCGATACTTTATGGGTTTTAACAAATCAAGTATAATGTCACCATCAATTATTTTATTTGCGGTTTGCATTTCAAAGCCGAACGAAAGAGCGCTATTACACAAAAAAGATATAAACACATATCTGCTCATATAAGACCATGAATAGCCATTTACGATTTCCTGATAGTTAAATATACTTTTCCATACATAGTACAGCACTATAATTTGTATGAAATTGCCAATCATGCTGGTAAAAAAACTGCTGCGGTATGCTGCTGCTTCTAAAGGTACTGTCAAGAGTTATGCGCAAATTTGTTTGCAGGCTCTGAGTGAATGAGGTCAGCCGGCAATAGAAGCGTCTTCCAGAGCCGCCTCTAA
>CAZHJM010000068.1:0-1967 GCA_964532905.1 uncultured Holosporaceae bacterium | reverse complement strand
ATTCGTTGATTGAGTACGCGCGCAATCCGAGAAAGAATGACGCCACGGTTGACGGTCTCTTGCATCAAGAAATTTGGATTCCGGATTCCCATTGTTGCAAAAAGCGATAGAACAGTTGTCGATGGACATCTGCGCTTAAAGGCAACACGAAAATCATATGTATCAATATCTATTAACTAATCCTTCTACACTATTCATTATTCCAATAGCCATAATACACATTTTCAGCAATGGATCTACCTTTGACTTCCCTTCCTGCTACTGGTATTTTAACACAATCAATTTTTTCTATTACGTTTTTTATCGCACTAGCAAGACAACTTACATAAAATTTTTCCTCGGCTTTGTATTTATCAGTATTTAATAATTTATAAAATAGACTGGGGTATTTAGGACACATAAACAATACAAATATTGAATCTTCAAAACTATATTTATGGATTACATTGTTCTCAGGTGATAATAATTTAAGAATATTTATCGCATTATTCCATGGTAAAAATACAGATGATAAAAGAGCCATTTTTTCTAAATCATCATCAGAAAATAACGTGTTATAATTTGATGTAAATTTAGAAAGATACGAGCGTTCGTTTTTTATTATATTTTTGATCTCTTCCCTGATATTTTTTACATTTAATAATGAAAAAATCTGATTTCTCTTGTTTTTATCCAATACAATTCTTGCTCTGATATCTTTTAAAGCGGGCAAAAGCTCTCCTCTTTTGATTGCATTTATACTAGCACTTTTTTGTAGCCTTTCATCATCAAAATGAATTATAATATTTCCTTCGACCTGTTTAAATGTAGCATTTTTTAATTTTGTAGAAATAGAAAGATTTTGTAAATCCATAGAATTAGATTGCTGAAAGTATAGCATAGCATAAAAACAAAAAATAATACCAGTTATATTCATTCTTCCTCCTCCTCCAAGTTTAATTTTTCTATCTCCTTATTTATTTTTTCACGTTCATTTACTAAATATTCACTTAATTTTCTCTGTTCTTTAAGCTTTTCTTCTCTAGTTGGAGTACATTTTCCACATTTTTTAAATAAAAATCTAGGAATTTTCCAAAAACAATCAAAACAAAACTGCAAAGTACCAAATATTGCAGGAATTCCACTTCCCAAGAGACTGATAATTAAAGATGTTAATGGATCGTCTAAAGCAAGACTTATGAAAGAGAATACACAAGGAAAAGTCATAATAAATGCTGTTCGTTCATCTGATAAAAATCTTTGAAAAGAACTTTGTAAAATGTCATGCTGTTTGATAGAAGGAAATAACTGTTTTAATAAAGATCTTGTAGATAAATAACCCCACGCAACAACACCACAGTATTCTACAATCTCAGTCACTATATTAAGAGGAACTATATCGTTCATTAAAGCAATTTCTAGTATTTTTGTAATATCATCGCAAAGTGTTTCAGATGTTAAATTTGCTGATCTAGAAAAGGGCGAAATAATTTTTTCAGCATTCTTACAATTATCAGCTTGTCGGACAACTGTTTCAATTTTTTCAATACATTTTCCAAATTTTTCAATTATTGAAAAATTGCATGCATCCGCGTCAATCAAAACGCAAATAATAGACAAAATAACAAGAAATAATTTACATTTATTCATATATAATCGCCTTAAGTTCATAATTATTATATTAGTGATTTAGGTAATTTGTCAATATAAGTTGAAAGTAGATATTTCACTATTAAGTTATAATTAAACATAGAAGCGAGAAATAATTGGATAGGGTACATTATCGATCAAGCTCCAGGGGCAATGTTGGTAGTACAGCCAACAGTTGAAATGGGGAAACGCTGGAGCAAAGGTCGTTTAGCCCCATTAATTGAGGACACTCCATGTCTGCGCAACAAGGTTAAAGACCCGCGTAGTCGAGATTCAGGGAATACAGTTCAATGTAAAGAATTTCCGGGAGGACAGGTTGTGATTACCGGAACAAATTC
>CAZHJM010000067.1:0-2155 GCA_964532905.1 uncultured Holosporaceae bacterium | reverse complement strand
GGGGACGTTGTTCCACGGCAATAAATTGTTCCACAAAATAAAACATGGGATCTTAAATTAAACTTTAAAGTAACATGCACCAAAACAGTTCCTATGTTTTATTTATTTATATAATTTCTGTGGAACAAAAAATTGCCGTGGAACAACGTCCCATTTGGCAATTTTTTTAAAATAAAAAATAGAGACATAAGAAATGTCCCATATTTTTAAAATTTATTTTTCATTTTTTAGTCTTATTAGAATTGCTATGCCTAATAAAATCATTAAAATTCCTATTGCAATTAAAAGTATATTTAAAATATTATTAAGTCCTAGATTTGCTTCAGGTACTGTTGAAACTGTAGAATAGCTACTTATAGTTTGGCTGTCTGATGAAGATGTGGTTGTTGTTTGATTAGCTGTGGTTGAACGAATTTCATTTGTTGAATCTTCATCTTCACTATCTTCATCGTCTGAATTGTTTGAAGAATTTTCAGAACTATTACTTGTAGTGTTAGAAGTATTGTTATCACTTGATACAGCAAATAAATTATTGCTAATACATAATGTAAATAAGCTCATAATTAATAATAAAATAAATATTTTCTTAAAATTTCTCATGATTAAATCCTCTATAAAGTAATTTAGGTTTTTTGGATTTCCTATAACCACAAAAATATATTACATAAAAAATTAAAAAAAGTCAATATAAAAATAAAAAAGATACTGGATCGACGAATCGATCCAGTGTGTTTAGGAATTTAGTTATTCCTAGGATGGTTATCATTCAAGTTCTTGGAAAGAAGACCAGCAAGAAGCTCCATGTCTTCAAAGCTATTAAGATCATGGATTTCTTCAGGAATTTCTCCATTTGGCGTTCTATATATCCGAGAACACCCAAACATTGGAATCCCTATCGTGATTCCATGCCTATCATTCAAAATCTCATCATGTTTCAATTTACAATTGAAAATTTCTGATTTAGAAAGGATATTTGGCACAATTGGTGGGACGCCACACACTTCGTCAACAATTCCATTAAGGAAATTGTTGAAACGTGTGTTCTTGTAATTAGCATGTGATGAGGACTTCGATGGGTCCTCGTTAGTGGTATGCATAGAGCGAGTCTTCAGCTGGATTTCCAGTGGAGTACTCCACCCTATTAAAACGAATTGATAAGATTGATATAAATCTTTGGGACTCGAAATAAAGTCCTTTATTTGGATAACTTTTATATTGTTCTTTTTAAAGAACGAAACAGCATTCTGACCCAATTTTAGGGTTGCCGCTTTCAAGACTTCAGGAGCATCGGCATCTTTGAGTTTGTTATAGTATTCTATAACAAACATGACACCATAGATGTCCTTATTTCTTGATCTTTGAAAATTTTTTGATAGCTCCACCAAACTTTTTTTGGCTTCATTAATACTTTCCGGCGGAAACAGAATTTCCGCTTTCTCTAATAGTCCCAGACAGATAAATCTTTTTAAAGATTTATCTACCAAGTCGTTGATCTCGCTGATCAATGACTTCATACGGTCATGGACATCCATGACCAAGTAAGGGAACTCTTTAGAAGAGAAGTCTAACCATTTCTGAAAAATTAATTCCCTATAGAAATTTATTTCGAGGGAATTATTAAATACGATATTTGCATATCGTAGTAGGCATTCTGAAAGTTCAAGGTAGAATTCCCTCGGAATGTAGATTTGGGTTCCTTCATATTCAAGATTGATACCTCCTGAAAGTTTGTACCATGAGTACAATCCTTCAACCACAGTTCTCACACGACATTGGGGTGTCGTGTGATTTTCTAATGCTACTTTCAAAGAGCCACCAATAGGGCTCTTATCTGAGCATAGGTAATTAATACCTTGCTCATAAAGTGCATCACTCATCTCTTTTATCCGTTCCTTGATTGTTGACATACCATCCTTCCTTCCTGGGGCTAAGTAGGCCCTAATATTGTATTATTGACTCAAGCTGTCAAGCTTAAATCTAAAAATTATTATATCATAATTTTAAAGCTTCGTAAAGTTGTGTTTTAATAATTTTTGAATTATGTTAATGATTATTAAACAGTGTAATACAAATATTTTGAAAAAAATTTAAAACATGAATTGTTAGTCTTGACAAACAATTCATATCATATTATAATGTTAGCCGTGATTAACAA
>CAZHJM010000066.1:0-2309 GCA_964532905.1 uncultured Holosporaceae bacterium | reverse complement strand
TCCCGAAACCAGCCAATTAAGTTTATTTGATTTATGATATTAGAAAAGAGGATTGTTAGGCATCCTCTTTATTTATTTAAAATACTTTCTGGATATGGCTCTCTCTCATCAGTTAAGCCAAGCAAATAGTCAATACTTGTATGATAATATTTAGCTAATGTTTCTAAATGATAAACAGGAATAACCCGAATACCTGTTTCATAACGTGAATATTGTACTTGGGTAATATTTAGCACTTTAGCAATATCTTTTTGAAAAAGATCTCCATCTTCTCTTATTTCTCTTAATCTTTCTATCTTCATATTTACCTCTAATATAATTTTAGAAAAAATGTTTTGAATAATAACAAAAAAGCAAGTAATTATAAATTACTTAATGACTACTTGCTTTATATTAAATTCTAACTCTTTAATATTTCATACCAACTATATATGACTTTGTTCCTTCTTTCATTACGTAGAAATAAATTGTACCTGAATCTTCTTCATCTTCAAATGATAAGTCTGCTTTTACTGAAATTCTATATAAATGACTTGAAATTTTTTTAACTCTTTTTATTTTATTAATTTCTATTGAAATATCATAATCATCTAATTCATCAAACAAGTCTTCTCGTTCATCATTAAATTCATCTATAATATCTTCATATTCGTCACTATCTTTAAAATCTTTATATTCTTCCCAGAAATCTTCATATTCATCTTCATCTAAATTGATGAATACATACATTCCAGCTATACTAATACATTTAAAAGCTTTTTCTGAGTTCGCTGAATTTATAGAATTAACAAATTTATTAACAATTTCTTTTGGGCTTACAAATATTAAATCAATAGCAACTATTATAGCTATAATAGCTATAATGCCTAATATTATTTTTTTTGTATTAACTTTTATAAATTCAACAATTTTATTTATTTGAATCTTTTTTGTTTTATCCATTAAATCACTTTGAAAATCTAATTTTGCTTTTGCTCCACATTTTGAGCAAAATTTTTCGCCTGTCTCAAGAATTTCACCGCAATTTTGACATTTTTTATTGTTGGTAAATCCCTTCTCTGTTCCGCATTTTGGACAAAATCGTTGATTTTCATTTAATAATGTTCCACATTTTTTACATATTAAATCTGATTGTTCTACCTCTTGAATTGTTTCTTTTACTTCTTCGATTACAAATCCACAGTTCGGACATTGTTTAGAGTTTGCCTCAATTTCTTGACCACATTCTTTGCATATAATTACTGACATATTATTTTCACCTTTCACTTTCCTATAATATTTTTTATTACTGCTTTTTTTAATTTTTTATACTCTTTATCAGTTATAACTTTCTTATTCAACAAATCTTGTAATTTTTCTAAATCATAAATTGGTTGTTTAGATTTTAATTCAAGATTATTATTATTCATGTTCTTAACATTATTTATATTATTTGTTTCCATTTGTTTTCCTTGCCCTAACAAATAAAATTCAATTATTACCCAAATAATGGTAAATATAGGAATAATGACCCAAACGACTTTAAGTTCATATCCTAGTAAATATATAGATATGAAAAATACTATCTCAACAATAAATATAAAGCAATAACTAATTTTAGAAAATTTATTATACGCTTTATTAGAACAAGATGCTAAGAAGCATATAATTAAATAAATAACTATTATAAAATCTAAGTTATTGGCAAGTGTATAACTTACATAATTTCTTAATAACCATTTAGTAAAATTAATTATTGTATATGTCCCAGAATGTTTTGTAATAATAATTCTCAATTCATATATTAATATTAAAAAAATAAAAGTAAAAATCATATTAACTATTATATTTTTATTAAATTTTATAGTAAATTCAGAAGATAAATCTGTTTCTTTTGTGTTTTGCAGTTTTATTTTAAAATTTTCTTTTTTCTCTATATTTCTAGGCGCGTTAGATGTTTGAGTATTTGATATTTCTTTACCACAATGAATACATTTGCTTACTGTATCACTTATATCATGATTACAGTTTGGACACTTTATTAAAGCCATATAAACTCACACCACCATTTACAACTAAGTTTTTAATTTGCTATACATTATATCACATTTTTTTGGATAATGCTATAGAATTTTATTAATTTATAGGAAAAAAGTATAAAAAAGGTATTGACAATAAACAAGCTTAGGTAAAAGCAATAATTACAGAGTTTGCTAATAATAAATAATTTTGAGGAAAAATATGTATAAAAAAAATCACAGTTTTTTATAATGCCCCTACTGTTTGACAATTTTCTTAAACCAAGTATTATATAATTGTCTTGGTGAGGC
>CAZHJM010000065.1:0-2341 GCA_964532905.1 uncultured Holosporaceae bacterium | reverse complement strand
TGGGTGATTCTGCCGCTCTGGTGTTGGCGCACCGGGGCGGTTTTATTTATTTTATTTTCCACCTATGACCGCAATTTTGACATACGGCATAGGTTACTGTCTCGGTTTTTCTCCGTAGCAGTAAAGGTATTAAAATTAGCAGACCAAGTATAGTACATGCGAGGATTATGTACAATATTATGGTTAGACATCCTGTTTTTCTTGATTCTGTCACTGTTTGGAACTGCACATTTTCGCTTTTGCATTTTGGACATGTCATGATATCATCCCCTTTCCATACTTTCTGAAAAAACCATTTATAGAAGCCATACCTCATTTGATTCTTTAATCAAAGACAGCAATTTGTCTCTGCCCCACAGCTTTACACCTAAAGCCTCGGCTTCTTCCTGCGCCTGCGGTGTAAAATATCTATTTGTTAGCACTACAGCGACATCTCTCTTGTATATGCTTTTTCCTGTATGCGCCTGCTGAACGGCTGGATTTCCAATATCCTTAGAGTAGCATTTACACTGTATAGCATAAGATATATCATCTTTTTCTGCAAGAATATCTATCCCGTGATCTCCACTTCCTTGTGTTACATCAACGTTATTAAAACCATTTTTTCTTAATAAGTCAGCGCAGAAATACTCAAAATCATGACCTTCCATATTATCGAAGTTGCACGCAACTTCTTTGTTTGGAATATCATATGTACCACTATTGTTTCCTTTTCCGTAATATTCGTCATATTCAATAGGGCGATATGACGCGAAATTATTTTCTATAAATTGAAAAACCTTTTCTTCCTCACATAACAATTTCCGCGGATTGTATCCATCTTCTGCGCCGATATATCCATTTAAAAATAGCGCCTGCATAATATTCTTAGCATAAGAGAAGCCTATATTATATTTTCTTTGTAATTTGCTTACAGATAATTTCCCGAAATCTTTTTCGATTTGCTTCGATTTAAATATCTTACGTATAATTTTCATTTTACATTACTCTTTCATTCGTTTCATGTGCCTCCGCTTCTATTTCCTGCACGTTATCTCTATAAAAATCATCTTTTAAAATATGTTTCATTTCATGTTCAAAGACTCTCTTTTGATGCTCAGAGCTTAAAGCTGCATCAATAAAAATAGTATATGAATCGTCTGCATTGTGGCATACACTTCCTGGAACTCCGCAAGATTTTTCCAACAATACAATGTTGATGTAGTTATCATTATAATACAATTAGTTACCCTCTTCTTTCTCCCTTAGTGCTTTAAGCATTTCTGCATACTCCACCAATTTATCTTTATCGGCACTTCTGTATACATCAAACAAAACTCTGTCTTTTTCAAATATTTCTTGCGCTGTTTTTCCTGTTTCTTCATTGATATAATACCTCTTACCGTTTTCTTTTTCTTCTCCGGTCATAAGATAATCCGCTGAAATCTTAAAGTATTCGCAAACAATTTTTTGAAGCTTTGCGCTACACCGAGTTTTTTTCTTTTTCCATGTATACACGGTTGATTCAGACACACCAGTGTCCTTGCAAAATTTGTAAATAGTAATTCCGTAAGATTCAAGCAATTTTTCAAATACTTCGTACATAAAACCACCTTCCGTTGTTGTCTAAAAAATTACATCGAAAAAACACAGCAAAAACTATTGACAACCTCACTATAAAGTGGTATAACTAAATCATACCTCATAAAAACGCAGTAAAGTGAAAGAGGTTGTATGGTTTTTTGATGTACCTCGTCTGTCAACCTGAGTATATCACTAAACCGAAGTAAACGCAAGTATTATTTAGGGAGATTCTGCGCAATCAAAGAAACCGCCCGAGGCTCTATCTCGAACGGCTCAATGCCAAAGTTGTTTACCCTATGTACTTTGCAGGTTTTCACCACACCTGATAGAGCCAAGTGCTTCTATCAAGTACCTTACCACTTTTGCAGTTATGGTTCTGCGATATGCCTAATCGTTGGCAAGAAACAAAGAGCCGCATTTAACCTGTTTAAACTGTCTAGGTATCAGTTAGTGCGGGTTATGAGTTAAGGGAACAGGCAAATTCAAAAGTTTGGTTAACATATCCACCATCCTTTCCTTTGCCAATAGGCATATCACAATTATAACTGCAAACAGAGGTAAGCACAACTATAAAATGAAAGGAAGTGATTGTTTGTCAAAAATGTATACCTGCGAACAGGTAGCCGAGAGATACGGAGTTCAGGTCATTACAATCTGGGACTGGATCAGGAAAAAGAAACTTCCTGCAATTAAAATCGGGAAGGAATACCGGATTTCTGAGGACGATATCAAGGCGTTTGAGGATTCCAGAAGAACTGTAAGGCTGTAACTTCGGTGT
>CAZHJM010000064.1:0-2363 GCA_964532905.1 uncultured Holosporaceae bacterium | reverse complement strand
TATATTTTTTTTAATATTTGATGAAGTTTGTGACCACGTCAAATATTATACAGCCGAAAGATATAAAAGACGATAATGTCAGATTACTTATAAATGATGGCGTTCCGGTTGGAACGGGTAGCTATATAATAAATCATATTACAAGAGTATATGTATTGCCGATTTATCAACAAAAAGGTTACGGCAGCTTTATTATGAATAAGCTTGAAGAGGAGATATCAAAAGAATATACTACTATTAAATTGGAAGCTTCTCTTCCTGCAAGTATTATGTATGAGCGCCGAGGATATAAGACTGTCAAGCATGAGCAATGGGAGTGCGAAAATGGAGTGATTTTGGTATATGAGATAATGGAGAAAGAGACAGGAAAATGAACAACTATAAAGTAATAGACGAAAAGCACTGGAAAAGCGTACTGCATTGGGCTGTGTTCAGAAATCGCGTTAAGCTTTCTTGAATCAAAGAAACTAATAAAAGAATACGGATTTAAGGATGTTGAACTGCTGTGGTGCTCTTATATGCAGGTTGGATTCATTGGATTTAAACGGGTATAGTAAGGAATATTGATCGCTTAGTCAGCGTAGCAAGTAAGGTTACACTTGTGAATTTGGACGTTGATTTTTGAGATAACTCAAACCTCTTTTTGTAAATATTATGATTTTATTATTTATGATAATTGATTATACGGAAAATTTATGTTATAATAAAGAATACATTATAAAAAATCAATCATAATATATATTATTTATATTGTGAGGTGATGAAATATGCTTATGCAGGATATGGAGGATAATATTTTGAAAGTTTTTATTAGTTGGTCTGGGGATACGAGTCATAAAGTTGCAATGGTTTTTAGAGAATGGCTCCCATTAGTAATTCAATCTATTGAACCATATGTTTCTTCTGAAGATATTGATAAAGGGGCAAGATGGAGCTCAGATATAGCTAAAGAATTGGCAGATTCAACATTTGGAATATTGTGTGTTACAAAAGATAATTTAAACGCTCCATGGCTGTGTTTTGAGGCAGGCGCATTATCAAAAACAATAGAAAAGTCATATGTAACTCCATTTCTTTTTGATATAAAACGTTCTGAAATAGATGGTCCTATACTGCAGTTTCAGTCTACAATTTTTGACAAAAACGATATAAAGAAATTAGTATTGACATTAAATACTGCTTGCGGTGATGCAGGGATTACTGCAGAGCGCTTGGATAAATCCTTTGATGTTTGGTATTCAACATTAGAAAAAGATTTAAACAAAGTAAAATCGAAAACTGCTCCTAATTCAGAGCAGCAAGATACAGATGTGCCTTTATCGTCGGATATATTGGAAGAAATTCTTGACTTATCAAGAGAAAATCAAAAATTACTCAGAAACCCTGATTCATATGTTAATGATGCAATAAAAGAACTAAATAATAAAATTTCTAATTCTTTATCAATGTATGAACAAGGATATGAAGCCAAAAGAATATCAAGAAAATATAAAATGGCTTTTTGGGATGAATTTATTCATATGGCAAGAAGTCATTATGATAAAACATATGGTTTTCTAATAATGCTTAGTTTTTTTAAAGAAGATTGTCCGTGGATATATGACATGGGTAAAGAATTAGTAGATATTTTAAAAAAACAAGATACTTTAGAAGCAAAAAAAGAAGCTATTTATAATTTCAGAGAAATGTTGGAATTTACCATAAATCATCCTATGATGCGAGAAATATATGGCAGAAAAAAAGAATATATGATGCTATCAAAAGAGCTCCCTTATATGTTAATGGATTATTTGGAATCTATAGATTAATAATAGAATACAAGATATAAAAAACATGATGTCTTCTGGTATGATTAATTAAAAGTGTAATTAATTTTTTTATGAATTGTAATATAATCAAGAAACCTCTCTACGTACCGATTAAGAAAAAGGTAACGAATATTAAGCGAAAGCACTATGATGTAACGGTTGCAATCGACTCTGTACAGTTGGGAATACACCGTTTTTTAGAATAATCAATCGATGCTAAATTGCATGATAATATTTAGATATTCCGAAATACTTCAAAGTATTGATGACTTTTATGTAAAGGTAGATAACCTCACTAGAACTATATATGTAAAAGGCTCTTTGTCAACTAGCGTGGTCGTGATAACATAAACCCATTGGTGGTGTAGAGATATAGTAATCTACGCCACCTTTTTATTTAGGCTCTTTGTCAACTGGTGTGGTTATACTTGATTGACATTAAAAGCTAAACTTTTGAGTGCATATTCTTTAATCAGAATATGCACTCTTTTTATCGTGCACCTGGCGGCGCACGTTTCTAATGGGTGAAAGTCCCTGGTCTGCCCTGGTAGTGGG
>CAZHJM010000063.1:0-2364 GCA_964532905.1 uncultured Holosporaceae bacterium | reverse complement strand
GGAAGAGAACTGACGAAAGTACCGAAAACCAAAACGGCTGATAAAATGCTGTCAGGACATTTGTTATGATTTTGCTGATTATATCTGTCATTTTTTATATCTGCCTTTCTCGCTCGCACAGAATCATTTTCATCGCTCCTGATATAATAAGTTGAACGGCGCAGGAGCTTCCCGGTTCTCATACCGGCCACACTGACAGGCTTCGTGGTCTTATCAACCGCCAGTTGCTTCAAACGTGTATTCGTTGTACGAATACCCTCGATCTCATTGGACGCCTCAGTGCTCCGGATTTTCGCAATCTCTATCAGGTTATCCGACTTCTCCGGCTTTTGTTTAAAATACAATTCCTGTCTTCCGGCTTTCACCGTCAGAGTTTATCAAATCGTTTACTTGTAGAGGTCTTTCAGTGTTATCAGCTTAACTTCTCCACGTTCTTGCGCTTGAAGAAGTCCATCCGCGAACCCGCCTTTAGAGAAGATATAATAGTGGTAGTTGCTGCCCTTTCCGAAAACTGATGCGTAATCTCTGAGCAAATCAAGTTCATCCGCGCCAATTTTCTCGTTTCTGTACTTACATGAGCCAATGACATAAAGGAAACCGCTTGAATGCGATTTAGTTCTGCCCAAAGAATATTACTTGCATTTGCTGCCATTAGTCAAGCCTGCTTTGCACCGCTGATGCGGCAAGGGCTGGACAAATGGCAACAAATACAAAAGCAAGTCACCTAATGGTCTGCTTTTTCGAGATACGCACTATCTACCGTTTACTTTCCGTCATTATGATTTTATTAAAAATTCCTTCTCTCATTTTGAAAATCACCTTCTTTTCTCATATGCATCAATTATTCTCTATAGAACCGAGCTTTAATCCAGTTTGAAAAGTATACCCATATCTCATCTTTAAATATAAACAAAGTCAAACCAAGTAAAATAAGGTAAACGCATCCCCCAACAGCTATCTGAATGATCAATGTAACAATACTCACTCCCATGCTGTCCCCTATAATACGTACTATTACTGCCATGATAATTCCAATAATAATAGTAGGAATCACCGATTTATAATATTGTAAAACCGGCAATTTTTTTCTTATGGCTATAATTTGAACAATCATAACACTAAATTCAGCCACAATAGTACCTATAGATGCTCCTATAGCATGAAATTGTGGGATTAAAAGTGCATTAATTAATAAATTGAAAACAGCGCCTATTATAGTTGAGGTCAAATAAACTTTGTCTAATCCATATGGAATAAGATATTGTGTACGTATCACATTGGCCCAAGCCATCGCAAAAACAGTCAACGATAGCAACGATATTATTGGTGCTGTCGGGAGAAAATCTATGCCAAAAAAAACGGGAGTCAAAACATTGGTAACGCCAATCAGTCCAAAAGCAATCGCTGAACCAATGATGGTGACAAATTTAAATGAGACACGTATATACTGGTTGGTTTTCTCTGAGTCTCCCTTTGCAATCAAATTAGACATTCTAGGAAGCATAACAGTTCCAAGTGCAGTAATCACACCCATTGGAATATTTATTATCTTTTCAGCACTTTGAAAATAACCAACCTGTTCATAACTGCTCATATTCCCAAGCATTATTTTCCCCAACACCTTATAGATACTATAAGAAACAACAGGAATAAACAAAATTAATACCGGTCTTACATTTCTAACAATATCATTAATTGAAACTTTAACAAACTTTACTTCTTTTCCTACAAACATCCAAAGATATGCTTGGCTTAAAAAAGTCCCCCCTGACATGATTAATGTGTATTTCCACAAATCGTCAGGAGTATGAACAAAAATAAACATACACCAAACGGTACATATCTTTATGATTGCATTTCTACCAACGGTTATACGAAACTTTTCCAATCCAAAGAATAGCCAGCTAATATCAAGCAGTCCAGAAATCACATATAATAATTGAAGTAGGGCAATAACCTTATTATCACTCACAAAAAAGACAATATATAAAACATATAGCAAAACAGCTATAGAATAGGTGAAAAGTTGCAATATGTATATACTACTAAATACAGTGTTTAATTTGCTTTTATTATCTCTGATAGCTGCAATACTACGATTTCCATGATTAGAAATTCCAAGCATGGCTATCATAAGGAAATAATATGCGACAGAATTTGTATATGAGTAAATTCCTACCGCTGTTGCCCCTAATGTTCGAGATATATAGGGAGCAGTTATCAATGGCAACAAAATAACTAGTATCTGATATATCACATTATATATAAAATTTTTTTGAACCGTCCCCATATATATTATCCCTCCAATCAAGTCACAACCACCACTTCAAGTGGTGGTTTGGGTTGGCCCTCATAAGGGCCGGT
>CAZHJM010000062.1:0-2367 GCA_964532905.1 uncultured Holosporaceae bacterium | reverse complement strand
GCATAAATATAATTTTTATTTCTATATACCTTTTGCAGCCTCTTTATAGTATAATGATTAGAGTTATTCTATAAGGAGGTTTTTATGCGAATTTTAATCTGTGATGATGATATAGAATTATCTCAGCAACTCGAAAAAATATTGATTTCTTTCTTTCAGAAAAGTTCTCTTAAACTTCCAGAAATTGTCATCTACAATAGCGGAAAGGATTTACTCCAAGATTCCCAAAGCAAAGATATTGTTTTTCTGGATATAGAGATGCCGGGGATGAATGGGATATATATAGGAAATGAACTCAAACGTCAGAACAATAATGCTATTATTTTTGTTGTAACTTCCTATTCGCAATATCTAGACGAGGCAATGCGCTTTCATGTATTTCGTTATTTATCAAAGCCATTGGATAAGCAACGAATTTTCAGAAATATGAAAGACGCACTTGCTTTGTATAATAACTCAATCATTAAAATTTCTATCGAAACAAAAGACGGCACTTTTGTTGTTCTGTCCACGGATATTATTTTTATTGAAGCTAATAACCGTAAAACCATCGTCCATACATCTGACGATGATTACCTGTGTATCCGTAACATCAATTATTGGCTAGATCAGCTTCGTGTGCCTTCTTTTTTTCAGTCGCATAGAAGTTTTATTGTAAATTTGGAGCATGTGTCCAGTTTTGATCATTCTTTGATCTATCTTTGCAACAATCACTATCGTGCATACTTAACACGCCGAAAATATACTCAATTTAAAGATACTTTTTTACTATATTTAGAAAGTAGACGGTGATTAACTTGGATAAAATTTTTTTATATCTTTTTGTTTATATTGTAGAGGCCAGTATTCTATGGCTGTATATTCATGATGTATTTGACTTAAAATACTCTAGTATATTAAAAGCTATCCTAATCTCTATTGGCTATGGAATTTTATTTTTGCTTTCTTTCGCTAATTCTTTCTTACTCAATACCATTGTCTTCTCATTAATAAATTTCATTATCCTAAAAGTTTTATGTACGGCAAAATGGCACGTATGTTTTTTTCATGCCCTTATTCTCACAACTTTCATGGGTCTCTCAGAAGCAATTACGTTTGCCATATTTTCCAAATTTAATGAAACATACCTTTATACCAACGTTCATATAACTTCGCTGATTCTCTTAACTGTGTCAAGTAAATCATTGTACTTTATCTGCATTTCAATGATTACTAAATGGGGAGGTCTTTCAAAAAATCAGCCTGAACACCAAAATAGAGTTACTGGTTTATTAAATACTATTCCGCTTATTTTAATATACATCGAGATGACACTTGTATCTTTCCTTTTGACTGTTGCCCCATCCACTGTATTAAGATATATATTGTCTATCTCTTCGTTCTTATTGCTTATAATAAATTTTATCATTATATACATATACCACTATACGCAGAAAAAAAGCGAAGAATTTATCGAACTCCAATTACAATTGCAAAAAGAATATGCTCTGGCCAAATACTACAAAACTTTGTTTACCCAAAATAAAAATCAACAAATTTTAATTCACGATATACGCAAACACCTAACATCAATCGCTCAGTTAAATGCACAAAATGAACATGAAAAAATCCATCAGTATTTAGATACTCTTTTAAATTCCTCTGATCTGCAAGATTCTGTTCGTGTCTCTAACAACGACATGTTAAATTCAATATTGTGCCACTATATAAAAATATGCCGTGACAAACATATTAAATTCAAAGCAGATATTCGGGCAAATTTGCTACAAAAACTTGATTTTCCTGAACTCACTTCCTTGTTCTGCAATTTGTTGGATAATGCAGTGGAAGCATGTAATAACATCCCCAACTCATTTATTGAAGTAAGTGTTGTACGAAAGAATAATTCTGATTTAACTCTAATCAGCATTATCAACACTTGTAACACTGCTCCATCTTTTGATGATAATGGCTTTCCGATTTCTTCAAAAAAAGACAAAAGAAAGCATGGATTAGGGCTAAAGAGCGTAAACCGTATTGTTAATAAATATGACGGAAATATCAAGATGTATTATGACAGACACTCTGCCACCTTTCATACGATTATTATTCTAAATAATGCATAGTAAACGCTTTCAGCAATATTTACTTCTGTAAACGTTCAAATAATAAAAATGGTTTTGCTTTACAAGTCCCCGGAAACTGTCTGCAATCGCAGGCTGTTTCCTTATATATCACACTCCATATCCATAAATTCTACTATCCCCTATTACATATCTTCCTCTCTGTACCTTATTACTGCTGTTCCCCTCTATGGTGTTGACAAATCCATTTGGTGTTGATTTATAATTAAAATTGACCCAGGATTTACGAGGAAAATTGACCCAC
>CAZHJM010000061.1:0-2380 GCA_964532905.1 uncultured Holosporaceae bacterium | reverse complement strand
GAAAAATTATCATATTTTTCAGATAAAAATTTATGTGTATTTCTATGTGACCTTACAGCTTTTAATAAAGAATCTAATGAATGGATAAATTCAATATCAATAGTTTCAATAATTAAATAATCATTAAATTTAAACTTCCCAAACTCTTTATCATAGCTATCTAGTTTTTTAATAGCTCTTTTTACATCCTTATCCTCAATTGATAATAGTTGTAATTTGGCTTCTTCATAAGAAGTAAATGAAAATGTTTGTGTGTACATATCCTTGCTTCGATCTACAAGATTATGTGCCTCGTCAATTAATAAAAATTTTCTATATTCTTTATCTGGTGTTTCAAAATATCTTTGTAATTTTCCAATTGGATTAAATGCATAATTATAATCACAAGTTATAACATCTGAATAAGAAGAAATATCAAGGGATAGTTCAAAAGGACACATCTTATTTTGTATGGCGATTTCTTTTATTTCAGCTGTTGAAAAATTACGAGGTCTAATTAATAGTTCTTTTAAAAGAGCATTTAATTTTTGATAGTATCCAATAGTATAAGGACAAAATTCAGGATTACATTTTCCAATACGTTTTTCATTAATACATACCTTGTTTTTTGCTAAAATCTCCGCAGAAGTCAACTTAATTCCTGAATTTTGAAAATATTGAAGCGTTTTTTTACATTGTTCAAAGCCGCTATTTTTAGGTGTTAAATAAAAAATTCTATTAATGGTTTTGTCTTTTAAACCACATAGTCCACCATATAATGTAGAGACTGTTTTACCAATACCTGTGCTTGCTTGAATAAAATGAATTGAATTATTTGTTGCTGCATCAACAGAAGCATTAATCAATTTGTCTTGTCCTTTTCTTAAAGTATTAAATGGAAATTCTAGTTTAGATAGACTAGCAGCAGTAATATTATCTCTACGATTTATTATTAACTTGAAAGATGAATATTCTTTTATATATCCATAAATTTTTTGTTCTAATTCATTAAACGTATAACTAAACTTTTTAACATCAGTTTCATCTGTTATTTGGCTTATATAAGTTAACTGAATATTTATCGAATTAATATTGTTTGCTTTAGCATACATATATCCATAAAATTCAGCTTGTCCTAAATGCCATAAGCGATTTTCCAAATAAAAATCTTCTATTTTTTTATTTGTAGATTTAATTTCATCAATTGTTATTTTGTTGTTTTCTACTATTATTCCATCGACTCTTCCGGTTATCTTATATGAAAAAATATCGTATTCGATAATGGTTTCTAAATAAACTTCGGATAAATAATTCTCATTCTGTTTTGCTTGATGGAGCTTATGAATAATTACACCTTGCTCCATTGTGGATGTATTAAAATAGCGATCATCAATATCGCCACTTCTAAGTAAAAAATCAACTATTTCATGAACAGATAAATTAATTTCAATCATTAAATATTTTTAATAATATCTCCAACCTCAAAGAAGTATTTATTGCCGTTATAGAAGTCTCCAACACTCAATAATTTCTTACCAGGTCTTTGTAGTTCTAAAATATTTATTACATTATCAGATGTAGATATTTTTAATCCATCTTTTGAAAAATCAATAATTTGACCTGGAGTACCAATTTTTGAAGATAAAATTTTCGCTTTTGTAATTTTTATTTTCTCATTTTTATAAATAAAGTGTGCACCAGGAGAAGAAGTGTAAGCACGTATTTTATTAAAAATGTTAATTGATGAATCTTTAAACTTAATTAAACAATCTTCGTAATTTATCTTATTAGCAAATGTAACTTTGGACTCATTTTGAGGGATTCCTTTGTTTGTTCCTTCGATGATACTAGCAATACCTTCCTCGAATGTTTCAAAAGCTAAATCAGATAATTTGCTCTGAAGAGTATCGTAATTATCGTCGTTTTCGATTCTTATTTTTTTAATGTGATATACCTCACCAGCATCCATTTTTTGAACCATTCGCATAAGTGATATGCCAGTTTCTTCATCTCCGTTTAATAAAGCATATTGAATAGGAGATGCTCCACGATATTTAGGTAAAATAGATCCATGTAAATTTAAAGAAATATATTTTGGATAATTTAAAACTTCATTAGGTAATATTTGACCATAAGCAAAAGTTAAAATGATATCTGGATGCAATTCTTTTATAAATTCATAATCGAATTTTAATTTATTAGGTTGAAAACAAGGAATTCCGTACTCTAAAGCAATCTTTTTTGTAGGAACAGGTGTAATAATCTGTTTTCTACCTACTGGTTTATCATTTTGTGCTACAAGTGCAATAACGTTGTAGTTGTTATCTAACAATTTCTTTAATACGTTCGCACTGATTTGAGGCGTTCCAAAATATACAATTTTTAAATCTTTCGTGTTCAT
>CAZHJM010000060.1:0-2390 GCA_964532905.1 uncultured Holosporaceae bacterium | reverse complement strand
AATCTATCGCGCAAATGGAAGCGACCGGCGGTACTGTCCACGAGGTAAATTTAGAGGATTGCGGTTCGCACTACCGCGACAAATAGAACAGGGAGTGGCTGATACAAAGTCGCAAAGGAGAGATTTTGCTATGGATAAATTTGTTTTAAAGGCTCCGTATCAGCCCACAGGCGATCAGCCGCAGGCAATCGAGGCGCTTGAGAAAGCTCATGAAGAATACGAGAAATATAAGAAAGGAGAAGAAAGTAGGTTATCCTTAGTAGAACAACATTTTTTGGACAGTATAAATGAGTTAGAAGGGTTAGAGGAAAAAGGCTAATTAAGTGCATAAAGGAGAAAAATACAAATGAAAATCATAACACTTTATAATCACAAAGGTGGAGTTTCAAAAACAACAACTACATATAATTTTGCAAGATTTTTACAGAATAAAGAGAAAAAGGTATTAGTAGTGGATGCAGATCCTCAATGTAATATGACAGAAATGTTATTGTGTAATGTAATAGAACGGCTTGATGAAGAAGCAGAACGTACAGGGGTAGTGGCGGAACTTCCGGGTACAAGTTTGCTGCAGGTATTAGAACCTCGTTTTAACGGAGATGAATCTCGTGTAAACATTGATAAGATAGAGAGTGTTCCAATAGACACTAACTTGTGGTTGCTACGAGGAGACGTTTCATTAAATCGACTTGAAGATCATATTGCAGAAGCTCATACGCAAAGATTTTCTAATAAAATACATGAAAAAAGAAACTATGTTGCTTTAGGTGATATGTTATTACGATATGGTCAAAACAAGAAATTAGACTATATATTAATTGATGTAGGACCCAGTTCTGGAGCATTAACTCGTAGTTGTTTTTTGTCATGTGATGCTTTTTTTATTCCTATGAGTGCGGATCGTTTTAATGTACAGGCTATACATACTTTAAAAGAAATATTACACGGGTGGATTGAAGAACATATTCAAGTATATGAAGATTTTAAAAAATTAAATTTACCGATACGAGAGGGGAGACCAAGATTTCTGGGCGCAATTCCTCAGCATTTCAAAAAATATAAAGGAAGACCCAAAGCGGGATTTGAATTATGGATGAATCGAATCCAAGATACATTAATGAAAGAATTAGTACCAAGCTTAGAAAAAATTGATAACAAGATTGTCTCTGGAATAACGGAGGAAAATGTTATTGTAACAAAGATACCAGATTTTGGCAGCTTGGCTGTTTGCGCACAAGAATGCGGAAAAGCAGTATTTGAGGTTAAACAGGACGATACAGCTTCGATGAATGATGGAGCAAAATGGTCAGGGGCAACATGGAATGATGCTGTTAAAAGAATGGAGTCATATAAACAAGAGTTTGAAAAAATATATAGTCGGTTGGAGTGGTTAGAGTAATGACATCATGTTTGGATTTGAATTACGCAATCGTAGCTTTCGTAGATATTTTGGGCTTTTCTGAGATGGTAAAAAGTGATTGCGAAAATAAAAATGGTAATTTGAAATTTTTCAAAGTTTTGCGAGAGTTAAATGATAAAGCTAAGAGTATCGCGGAGTGTAGTATTAAACAATTTTCAGATTCTATTGTTTTTACTTCGCCGCTTTCGCCAGATAATTATAAAAAAATGATAGGAGTTTTGTCTGATTATCAATATGAATTGATATGTCAGTCGATAGTATGTAGAGGTGCTATTTCATACGGAAAGCATTATGAAGAAAATGAATTTATGTTTAGTCAAGCTCTGATAGAAGCATATCAGTTAGAATGCACAGAAGCTAAATACCCGAGGATTATTATTTCGAATAATTTAAGGGATTACTATGATGAGCATCAAATTGAAGGTATCATTCGAGAGCGAGATGCGCTCTTTTTCGTAGACTATTTTCGTGGACGTGATAAAGAAAAGTTAAGGATAATCTTAAAGAAATTTAACTATGAAATGATAAATTGTAGTATGAACATAAAAGAAAAATACTATTGGTTAAATGAATACTGGGAATATACTTTTCAAGAAGGATTAGATTTTAATAAAACAAGATTTGAAAGAATTGAGTAAATATAAGAATTTGTGATATATAAAAAAGGATTATTATATTAGGTCTAGATCAAAATATGATAAACTGCTTTGCATTGCGTTACGACTAATATTTTGTGATTTTTCGTAAAAAAGCTGTGAAAAGTCCAATATAAGGCAGTATCATTTTTGGATTTTAATATTCTCGTTACGAATGAATTTTTGAGGGTGGCTGATATTGAACGTATCAAAAGTTACGAAGGAGCACCCTCCGGGTATACCATTATGCCATGAAAAGACGGGCAAAGCTAAGGAGAAAATTTTGCTATGGATAAATTCGTTTTAAAGGCTCCGTATCAGCCCACGGGCGATCA
>CAZHJM010000059.1:0-2464 GCA_964532905.1 uncultured Holosporaceae bacterium | reverse complement strand
GATGAAGTGCGCTATGAATACGGCTTTATTGCTGACGAAAATGCGATACACGAAGAGTATTTGTATTATTCTCCAAACGGAAGAATTACCAAGATTTTTGAAAGGGCGAATACGAATCAATACTCTTTTTCAAAAAGCGATGAAGGAATATTAAATGACATTGCACAAAAGAATAGCCCGAATAAATTCTTTATTGCCACTGCAACAACATGGAATTATGAAAAAACAAGAATTCCTTATAATTTTTTGAGCTACGATCTAAATGCTTTTAATAACTTAATTGCACTTAGGGATGTAGCGATAAGAGAATATTTTAAAAATGATAAAGACTTAAAGGAGTTTGCTTTAGATTTTTTAAAAAAAGCTGATTTCAATATAGAAGATTTCAAAGTAGTAGAAATAGAGTTGCCTGATGAAATATTATATAGAATGACAGACACTAATCAAAATGGTGTAAATATTAGAAAAAAACAAAAACTATTTACTGCTTCTTTTAAGCATAAAGGTTCTGATGTTGAGATGTCATATGATAATGAATCGAAGGGGACGCAGATCGTATTTTGCTTTATTCCGTTTATTATGGACGCCATAAATAAAGGCAAGGTTTTAGTTGTTGATGAATTAGATAGAAGTCTTCATCCATATTTAGTCGAGATGATAGTTCAGATGTTTAATGATCCTGATATAAATAAAAATAATGCTCAGTTGATATTCAATACTCACGACACAAATTTGTTAGATCTGAATATTTTAAGAAGAGATCAAATATGGTTTGTGGAAAAAGATGACAGCAACGGATCCAGTGATTTGTATTCTTTAAGTGATTTTTCAGTAAGAAAAGCGGAGAATATTGAAAAAGGATATATGCTCGGTAGATATGGAGCGATTCCTTATATTAAAAATTATTTAAATTTGTAGTAAGAAGAGGAAAAATGATGGTAAAACACAAAAACTTCAGAGGCCACAAAACAAGGAGAAAAAGAAATCCAAAAAGTGTAATACTAATCGCTTTAGAAGGCAAAAACAAAACTGAAGAAACCTATCTTGATAATTTTAATAGTCGTAATAAATCATATAAAATTCAATATGCTTCTGGAAACGATACAGATCCATTGAGTTTAGTAAGGACTTTGGTTAGAGAAATTAAAAAACCGAAATATAATATAGAAAATGGTGATGCGGTCTATTGTGTATTCGATGTTGACACAAACCCTAATAAAAACGAAATAATCAAACAAGCGATTAAATTAGCGAATGAAAATAAAATAAAAACTATTACATCGGCGCCATGCTTCGAACTTTGGCTCTTACTACACTATGAATATACAACTGCATATATGGATGATGAAGAAGTGATTAAGAGATTAAAACAACACTACCCAAAATACAAAAAGAGCATTGATGTATATCCGGCTATCAAACAATATCTAGACGTCGCTATAAATAACGCGAAGAAACTAGAAAAACATCAATTAGACAATAATCGTAAAATTGGAACAGTTGAAGCAAATCCTAATACTGAGTTTTATAAAATCGTTGAATATTTAAAGAGTCTAGAAGAAAATGATGGCATAACACTTGGGCAGATGCATTATTGATGCAAATGTTTTGATGGGAAAGGTGTTTATCATTAGAGGTGTAATATGCGAATAGCGCTATTTTCAGATACATATCTACCGGACGTAAATGGTGTCGTCACTTCGGTAGAGCTCTTACGAAAAAAACTGGTTGAAAGAGGCCATGAGGTCTATGTGGTCTGTACATATCCAGGCCTTTTGAAAGTAGTTAAAGAAGGCAATATTATTAGATTACCTGGTGTAGAGATAAAGAAACTGTATGGATATGCCGTAACGACACCAATACATCCTTTATTGTATGAGTATATTGAGAAACTAGAACTCGACCTCTGTCACATTCATACCGAGTTTGGTGTCG
The DNA here is from genome assembly GCA_964532905.1 of uncultured Holosporaceae bacterium. Classification (GTDB taxonomy): domain Bacteria; phylum Pseudomonadota; class Alphaproteobacteria; order UBA3830; family UBA3830; genus UBA3830. Next base: position 529 of record CAZHJM010000059.1, on the reverse strand, counting down.
GTATCTTTGGTGAAATGGTAGCTGAACGCTTTCACATTCCAATAGTGCGGACCTATCATACAGTCTATGAAGACTACACGCATTACATAAACTTCCTAGATCTCGACATAATCGACAAGTATGGCAAGAAGGCCATAGCTACCTATAGTAAACTTTTAGCTAGCCGAGCTATGCGCATGATATCGCCATCAAAGAAGACTAAAGACCTCTTAGAAAGCTATGGTGTCACTACTCCAATTGACATCATCCCAACAGGTGTTGAATTAGAGCGTTTCAAGACACCAATAAAAAAAGAGCGTATTGCGGAGATACACAGCGAAGTAGGATTGCCCTCTGGTTATAAAATGATTTTATATGTAGGACGTATCGCTGAAGAGAAGTCTCTAGAGATGCTGGTAGATGCCTTTGAAAAGCTGCATACATCAAAGGCTAAGCTAAAACTTGTGATCATTGGCGGTGGGCCACAATTTGAGTCTCTACAAGAGCTAATAGAGTCTAAAGATTTGACTGACTGCATCTATATGGGTGG
>CAZHJM010000058.1:0-2528 GCA_964532905.1 uncultured Holosporaceae bacterium | reverse complement strand
TCAATGTAATATCTGACTTCCGCATGAGAAAGTCGGCACCGTACTACTCATCTGATGGCGCTCAATCGATTGATGGCATGAAAATAATACCTTTGCAAACAAGCGAGATAAAGACAATCATCGAAAAGAAGTTGACTTATGGCAATCTTTACCACTTATTTGAAGCGGCTTATAATTCCACAACGGCACCGAATTTGTGGTATAATCAGGAAATACATTCAAAACTTATGGTTTAGAAATACTCTAAACTGTTTAATAAATTTATAATAATATTAAGGAGAGAATTATGTCCAATAGTCTTGTTTTTAAAAAATTAGTTAACAGAAATATATTTAGCGATGAATTTAAGGACTTCAATAAAAATAATGAACTACAATTCCCAGATAAAGGCATTTGCGTATTGTATGACCCTAATGGTACAGGAAAAACTAGTTTTGTTAATATTTTAAGCAATATGGATAAAACAGAGTATCGTGCTATATATAATGGAGAAGAATATTCATCTGATGTGTCAAATAATTTGTTTTTTATTATAAATGATCAAAATAACAGAAATATAATTAAAGGTGAAACGCAGGATTTCTTGCTTGGCGATAATATTCGGAGGGAATACTTTTTAAAACATGAACTTGAAGAAAGTTATACTAAAATTGTAAACGAATTAATATCAACGTTTAAAACAAGTTTTAATTTGTCGAGTAAAGCTAGTAAGTTAATGAACTTTATTGAACCCCATATGAAAGATTTTGTGGCTGACATCGTGAACACTAAATCAAAGGGGAAAAATTATAACATAAACAAGCTGTTACCCATGGCTGACTTATTAAGTAACGAGGATAAATATGACTATGACGATAGTAAATTCAAATTCTTTATAAATGATTTTGCTGGTAAAAAATCTATAGTAGAAGAAGTATTAAATATTTCAACTTCTCAGATAACTATAAATGCACGCATAAATGAAATAGAAGAAAATGATGAAGCAATAAAAATTTTAAATAAATTTTTAGATAAAGATGAATGTATCGTATGTGATAGTAAAGGCATTAATCCAAAAGCATTAGTCGAAGAAAAACAGAAAAACAAGCAGAAAATTATTGATAGTATAGATAAAAAATTAAGAGCTACGATTGAAGATGTAATATTAATATCTCCTGAACAGGATCCATTTTGTATAAAGAAAATTTTATTAGGTGCCATTAATGATGGCAATTTTGCTAATTTATTAAAATTACAGGAAGAACTTAAACTATACAAAGAGATTTTTAGGCAGGAAACAACGAAGAGCGTCAGGAATGCTTTAAATGTAGAAGGGCTAAAAGAAAAGAATAATGAATATAATACCATTTTAGCGGAAAAACCAAAACTTGAGGAAGAAGATATAATTTACATACAGGAGATAATAAGTAAAAGCATGGAAAAAGAGCTTAAAATTGAACGTGACAGTAATCATAATTTACGCATCTTATTATCTGACCGCGAATTTTTAAATGTTGACCGTGAAGAGCTTCCGTTAAGTGCTGGAGAACAAAACTTTTTGTCATTAACCTTTGAATTTTTAAAAGCAAAAAATACATCTTCTGATATAATTGTAATTGATGATCCAATATCTAGTTTCGATTCAATATATAAAAATAAAATTGTCTTTTCATTAGTAAGGATGCTAGAATCAAAAAAACGTCTTATATTAACCCATAATTTAGACTTAGTAAGACTGTTGAATGGGCAGTATAACAACTGCTTTAATTTGTATATCTTAGAAAATTCAAAAGGCTCTACTGCGCATGGATTTATTCCTCTAAAAGAAGATGAGAAAGAGATGTTGATTGATTTAAATAAACTCTTAAATATGTTTAGAGAAAAAATTTTTGATAAAATCGTTAATTCTCAAGCGTATTTATTGTCAATGATACCATTTATGCGTGGATATGCAAATATAATAAATGATCGCAAGTCTTTTATTGATTTGACAAATGTGATGCATGGATACAAAACCGAAAAAGTTGACATCGCTAAAATTTATTGTACCCTATTTGGTGCTAATGGGCGTGATATTTTACCGCCCACTTACGAAGTATCCGTTCAAGATATACTAAGCTATAATATAGATACAGTTGATATAATTAACACTACAGAACTTCCTTTATTAAATAAAACTTTAAAACACACATTTAATTACTTATACTTACGTTTACTTGTAGAGAAAACACTTGTTAATAAATATGGAATAAATACTAATCAACACAGTCAACTAGGCGATATCATTGCGGCGGCTTTCAGAGATAATACAAATATGCATAATGTGAAACGCCGTGTTTTCCTTACAAGCAAAAAAACATTAATTAATGAATTTAATCACTTCGAAGGTAATCTAAGCATCTTTCAGCCAGCCATAGATATAACAGATACTGCATTGGCTCATGAAAAGGCAGACATAATTACATTCGTTAATTCGATAAAAGTTTCTTAATGCCATGAAAGCAGTAATATATGCTCGGTATTCGAGCGATAATCAGCGGGAAGAAAGC
>CAZHJM010000057.1:0-2594 GCA_964532905.1 uncultured Holosporaceae bacterium | reverse complement strand
CGCCGATATAAATTGTTCCACCATCCGTATTTAAAAATGCTACAACCTCTTTTGCCAACCCTCTAGTTATTGTTCTTTTTAATTCAATTTTGTCTGTTTCATAATATTTCATAAAGCCACCATTTATCCTTTCACTAACAAGATGACAAAAAAGAGAGAAGTTTCTACGTAGTGTCCCAAAAAATGGTCAGTTTTCTATAAAAAGTAAAGAAAATTTAACTACAGACATCAATCATGAGCCAAAAGAATAATTTAATTCTTAATATTTAATATCATCCTCATTAAATTAGGAATTTCCGTATATGGATTCCTTTTTAAAATAGGTGTTGTTTCATCATACATTTGATTTTTACACTCAGCATTTGCTATTGCTTCATTTGTTTTATTTTGTAATTTACACTTCTTATAAATATCAAATGTTTCCTTATATTGTGGAACATATTTCCTTAATTGGTCTTTTACTTTTTGAGATGATCTTTCAATCTTTGGATCTTTTGTAAAATGAAAAAGAAACCAGATTTCTAGGCATGGATTAGATAAGACAAAATCAATTAAATCATAATGATTTTTTAGTTTTCTACGCGCTTCTTTTATTTGGTTATATCTGATATCAGACAAATCTACATCTGCTACAATAAACAATTTATCGTTATTAATTTCATTATTTAGACAATTTTCATCAATAACGTGCTTTGCCTTTTTAACCATATTTTTTATATCAGTTGATTCAGACGTTACAACTTTAACAACAGGATAATTAGCTCCTTTTGCTTTAAAATGGCTGAAATATTTTTGTTCAGAACTATTTCTTCCTTCACAAACAACCGCAATTATAGGTCTTCGATTTCTTAGAAAATCATTACTATCTTTCCTTTTTGCCATTATTTTTGATTAATAATCCCTTATAAGCGGAATTCCTCCAAATCTTCCTATTAAATAAGCTCTTTCAATATTTTCATCTTTTCTTGGTGAAAATTCTGATAGAGCAAACATTTCAGTTGATAAAGTATCGATATTTTGTTCAGTAAACCAAATCTCGTCTCTTCTAAATAAATCTAAATTTAGTAAATTTGTATCATGTGTGTTACATATTAATTGTGCATTATGTGGATTAAGTTCATCGTCATGAAATTTTTTTATAATATATTCAACAAGCAATGGATGTAAACTTCTATTTATCTCATCTATTAATAAAGTTTTTCCTTCTTTAAATGCATAAAATAATGCAGGAGCAATATGAAATAATTGTTGTGTTCCAATTGACTCTTCCATTAAATTTAATGGATATGAATCAACATTATCTCCCTCTTTCACATTATGGAATGTTGTAACATCATAAGATTCAAGATTATTAAATAAGGCTATCTTTTTTGGATCGTTATCAAAAACAGCCATCATTACTTTTGCAAGAAGTTCATTTTTTTCACCCATCTCTTTTACTTTTTGAAAAGACATTTCAAAATCATTTATTGTAATATCAGCATTATTTAAAAATTCTAAACAGAATGTTTTAAATTCATCTAAATCGTTTCTTAAGCGCACATAACCGATATTAATTTTATATTGTGGTGATTGTATCTCATCCCCTAAAACTAAAATATCATTAAGAATAAACTCAACTACTGGTTTTACTTTTACATAGTTCCAAGTAGCAGCAGTTACCAAAAACAATTTATTTTTAGTATTTTTAGTTTTAATTTCATTTAATTGCCTAAGATCTGCATTAAATTTATATTCATCTGTATTGGTTCTAGTAAATATATTAGTAGCTTTTGCTGAATAATAAACATCGAGTTTTTCATCAATTACTTTTTCATTTGTACAACTAAAACTGTAATAATATTTAACATTATCTTTAATAAATGTTATTGAAAATTCAGAAGGTACTTTTTCATAATTCTTTCTAAATTTATAAGGTGAAACACCAATAACATCTGTTTCTACTAGATTATTTGATTTCAAAGCAAATGATTTAACAAATTGAAGAGCACTAAAAAAATTAGATTTGCCCGAAGCATTAGGGCCATAAATTATTTTAGTAGTTGATAATCTCTCTTTACCAAAAATAACAAGACGATAATCATGAGACTTATCTTTATTTGTTAACATCGAAAACTCACATGTTTCTTTATACGATTTAAAGTTTTTGAATTTAAAATTTAATAACATTTTTGCACCTCTTATAAAAATTATATACATTTATTAGTTGTTTTCAATGAAATTATAGAATATTTTTATAAATTTTGTAGAAATTTCACAAAATTTTAAAAAATAATGTCCAAAATACTGATTATTATTAAATTCTCTGATACAACTGCTAGTAAATTTTATATATGTATTTACTTGATAGATACTATAAGAATTTTTTCTTTATGTATTAATAAATCCTCCTTTCAGTAACAAGATGACAAAAAAAGAATGAAATTTTTATATAGTGGGACAAAAAGCGGACACAAAATTGAATTTTTCCAATTTAAAAACCCTTATGAGATATTCTCATAAGGGTGAGGTAACAGTATATGTATTAACAATAATATTCTTTTATCTATATTGTTCTTCTTGTGCTAATGCTTCTGCTCTAAGTTGAGCTCTAT
>CAZHJM010000056.1:0-2617 GCA_964532905.1 uncultured Holosporaceae bacterium | reverse complement strand
AATCACGTACATATAAACCTATTTTTCTAATGACTGCCATTAGAAATAATACAAAACCAGTTTCTAATGACCGATTTGGGTTTAAGGGATGACTAAATAGACTGTCCATTTTTTGTACACGGCTTGCCTCTATTTGTTCTTGCTTAATAGATTCTTCTTTTACTTTTGCTGCAAATGCTGCTTCATTTTTTTTAGCAAGTTCATTTATTCCTTCTACATCTTTTATTTGCCTATTTGCAATACGAGTTGATAAATTAATAATATCTTTATCGGTAATTTTATATATTTCGCGATATTTATGGATATTATCATCAAGTTCTTTAATTATTCTTGCTTTAGGTAATGAAGCATTTAAGGTGTATGATACCAACGAGGTTATTCCCATGCTAGCAACATCATTGCAGTTTATATTAATTGCTGGATTACTTAACCATAGAATACTCAATAGATCATCAACTTTAATAATTTCTGGTTGGCGTTTTTTAGAATTATATAAATCTTTATACTCTAAATCAGAACAATCACTATCATGGTTAATAGCATTATTAACAAACCAACAATTTACTTTTTCGAATTCTTTTATAAATTTATTTCCTCTTTTTTCTCTAACATAGATAAGAGCAATTGCATCATGTAACGCTGCTTTATCTGTATTTCTATATTTTCTAATTATTGAATACTCTTTGCTGAATTTAGCCTTCCCATGCCATGGTGTTGTATGAGGTATAACATAGAATGCAAACTGCTCTGTAAGAATTTCCTCCAAATTATCTGAAATTCTATTCAAATCGACACTTGACAAATGCCTTCGATCGCAAGCATTATAAACATCTTCACGATTTATATTTCTTGCTATAACAGCATCACTCAAATTGGCTGATTTAAAATTCAGTAAGGCTTGTATTTCTTCTATGGTATCTTTTAATACAGTAAATTTGTATCCCAATTTTCTACTAACCTCTATAAGGGTATTACACGTTTGTGTTGATTCCGGAGTGTTTAAATCCAACAAACTGATAATAAAATTCGTATCTAATAATAATTCCACATCCATCTTAATGTCTGATGGTTGGTAATCAAGGTAACATGAAAGCATAGAACCTAAATAAATATCACGAATTTTTTCAAAAATCTCAGGTGCCTGTTTAAAAGTGTCAACAAATTGAGCTACTAGAACATTATCAGAAGAATCCGTTTTATTTTTATTACTTCCGTTTGCTAAATAATATGTAAGTTCACAACGATTTTGTACTATGAATTTAAACAAATCAACCTCATTATTAGAATTACCCACATTATATGCTTTACAAAATGTTTTGAACATTTGCACCACTTTAGAGACATCTTCTTTACCCTTTTGTATTAATATGGAATAATCTTCAAAAATAAACTTCTCAATCCAAAAAGATCCATCTCCAAATATGCGCATATCTTCCCGGCCACTCTCTTTATTTAGGTCTAAGGCTATAATCTTTAAAATATTATTTAAAACAGGGTCAGGGATAACTAATGAGAATCTATTCTCAATAGCTTTTGAAATTTCATTTATACAACTTCCTTTTACTGCACCTGATGGATAAAGTTTAGATAAAGCATTTTTTACAATAGGAACAAAAATATCTAAAGGTCCATTAACCAATGTCTTCTTATCATAAATATGCGCAAGCACACTATAAGCTATTGCTCGATTTTGATAATTAATTGTTGATTCCATTTTATATTTTAATATCTTATTAATTTTAACTGTAATAACTAGACATTGCAGTATCTAGCATTTCTATTACTTTATGAATTTCTGAATAAGCTTTTAAGTCTTCAGGCGTTTCTTGACATAAGAGACACAATTTTTCCGAATTTTTCATAGCTTTTTCCAAGTTACCATTCTCTGTCAAGTACTTATAGATATTTGTCTTAATGAAATAGCGTTTTGTTTTTTCATATCCTGGCATATACTTTTGCAATTCAGGAAGTAGTTGCTCATAGCTTTCATACTTGCGGCAAACTGCATTAGGTAAGAAATGCAGCAAAAACAAAAACTCTGTACAAGGATTAGTCTCTATGAATCTTATTTTATCTCCATACTTTTTAGCAGAATACTTCTTTTTAGCATTTTGATAAAGCTGCATTTCAGAAGGGAACCGCAATAGTCTATCCATATCAAACAGGCATGCTATATAATCATATTGCTTGTTCAAATAAGATTCAATCAATTTCAATATGTGGCGTATATCACTATGCTGTGGAAAATCAGGAGCCACTTTAAATGGATAGCGACAAGCTATTCTCAAAGAATCAAAATAGAACCATTCAGTTTCTCCTTCTCCTATAATGGCAATACTTTTTGTTACCGTTCGTCCCATTGCATCAATCATTTAAATCAAAATACTGGCTACTCAGGAATGGAAGTTTCACTAATTTACCTTGTTTATATGCATTATAAGGCGAAAGATTCTTATGCAGCCCTAAAGTTGAAAGACGAACAACATTTGTTTGTCCCTGTTCATCTTTATCCGTAAACCATATTGTATCACGGCGTATAAACTCCTCATTTAATAGGTTAATGTCGTCGTACATTTGCAGTTAGTTAATAATTCGATAATTTATAACTTTGAACAGG
>CAZHJM010000055.1:0-2671 GCA_964532905.1 uncultured Holosporaceae bacterium | reverse complement strand
CTAGTAATTTTGGGATTTTCATAAGTATTCTCCTTTCGAAATTTTGTTCTCATATTAATAAACACCGCAAAAGCAACTTCTTCTACAAGATTATTCAATATTTTCTGCGATTTTTTTCATCGTATCCAAATCTAACTTGGCGGAAAGAATAAAATAGTTCTCATTAGCGTTCCAAATCAGATAATTATTAGCATATGAGTCTTTCGCTTGGAAAAATTGAGCAGGTGTATCGTTAATTGCAATGTCAATAATAGTGTGATGCTCATTATCCATCTGAACTCCTCTATTTTTGAGATAGCAGGTTAGTTTTATCTGCTCATTTTTGTCATTTTGATATGTGATCTGTATTTTTTTGTCATCGCTGATACTATTAACCAATTCGAATGAATCTGGAATATAGTTTATTGTAATGGGTGTTGTGGTACTTTGAGTATTATAGTCATATCTGATATATTTTTCGTATATAGATATAATAACATCTCTGCAAGCCGCTCTTACACTGTGAAATTGTAATAAGATAGAAAACGATATTCCCATTACAAATAATGCGATAGAAGCAATTTTCTTTCCGTATTTTAATAATGAGATGACCTTTTGGTTCATTTGATAATGTTTAATAAATCTACGCATTTTTGAATCGTAATGTGTAGGGAGTATAAGTTTGTTTATCTCATCCATTGTCGGATATTTATCCGATTCATTTAAACTATTCTCAATAACAGCTGCTTTTAAAAAACTTTCCCAAACATCTTGTTCAAATTCACTATTCATATTTCTGCTCCTTTAATTTTTGGCGTAAGATGATATTGGCGCGATAAAGTCTCATTTCTACGGTTTTCTTCTTGATTTTTAAAGCAGATGCAATTTCATCATTGGATAGATTATTGACATATTTTAATTCCAATACTGATTTATAAATATCTTCGAGTTTGTTGATTTCTGAAGCTAAATAGTGTACTTGTTCTCTATTAATTAGGTGTTCTAATATTTCATCCGAATCAGTGTGTAAATTCGGATATTCTTCCAAAAATTCTTCTGGTTTCCTGCTTTTATTCCGTAAATAATTTAAACAATAATTTCGTGAAATTGTAATAATATAGTTCCGCGTTTTTTTCAAATCATTTATATCAATATCATCTAAGTGATGTGCAATTATTATATAAATATCCTGTGATAAGTCTTCTTTTGTATGCTCATCAAGTTTGTATCGACTCAATGTGTAATATATGGTTTTTTTATATTTTTCATATAAAACGCTAAATTTATCCCGCTCTTGTGGTGTGTCAAATACTAAAATTAACATTTATCTCGTGGCTCCTTTTTATAATAGTTTAATTCGATAGAAACCACAGATTCCATGATGTCTAGTATTTTTTGCTGCTCTGAGGTGGGCAGATTCTTTAGTTGCTCTTCAATATATTTCAATTTTTCAGAGGTATAGTGCTTTAGTTCCCTACCAAAAAGGAGATCTACAGAAATATTAAGGGCGTTTGCCAGTTTTAGTAAGGTATCAAGACTGGGAGATTTTTCTCCACGTTCAATGTATGAAATAAATATAGTACTGCATTCGATTTGTTCTGCGAGAGTTTCTTGGCTATATCCGGCCTGTTCTCTATATCGTTGTAATTGTTTTCCAAATAATTTCTTGTCCATTATGCACAACTCCTATGTGTTTTAGCAATAACACCGTTAGTTATATTTATAGAGTATACAGAAGTTGAACTTTTTATTGAAACAACCAATGATTATAGTAATAATACTAATTGTTGTAAAAACCGAAAATTTTTTTAGTTCTTGTATCTGTAGCGAGCTTTTTACATCTGTAAGTCAACAGTTAGAGGAATTCATTGGTGACAATATTGTGTCACTTTCATGCCAATTTGTAGAAAAGTCATAGAAGCAGGTGTTTATTATTAGAAAGAGGGAAAGGATAGTTTTAGAAAATGACAGAAATACAACTGAAAAATTTGCTGAGGCAGCTACATACAGTACAAATCCAGAATTCTATTTTGAAAGAATATCAGATTCTTGGGGAAAAAGATAATTCTGGATTACAAGGATATAGTTACATGCAAGTGAAAATTATTGAGGACACATTGGATATATTAAAGTATGATCAAAAATTTATAATAAAGACCCATTTGATTGAACATTATACATGGCCAGAAACGACTAAGCTATTTGCGGAGAAATACGGGAAGGAATATGAACGTTCTGAAAGAACATTAAAACGCATTCAAAGTAAAGCGATCAAAAAGATGCTTGATTTTATTAATAATTCTTCTCTAAAGAATTATTTTGACAAAATATGATGTTTTATATACAACAAAACGAAGCAGTTTGTACAGAAACATATTTGCTATTCAATGCCTTAAAGGTTCTATTAAATGGTATATTTTTAAGTGTTGGTATTATAGCGCTGAGGAAAGATATTTATTTCCCGGCGCTTTTTTTTATTGCAATTCCATAATCATACGAATTTTCAATTTATTGCGGTGCCGAGCGCCTCCTTTCATCAACTGCCACTTTGCAGTTGATGAAAGGAGAAAAGGATGACTGAAGAATATTGGGTAGCGATTTTAAAAGAGGAAGATCGTAAAATAAGCAATTCAGACCGGAAACACCGGTATCATTTTAAATCCCTGGAGAGTATGAGTGAGGAACTTACATA
>CAZHJM010000054.1:0-2676 GCA_964532905.1 uncultured Holosporaceae bacterium | reverse complement strand
TAATATACTACCAACTGTTCCGCCAATAAATTATTTTGCCATAATATAGTCATCTTTAGATAGTATAGTATCAAACAAACCAACCTATTACAGATATAAAGAAAAATTGGCTGTTTAATTACAGCCAATTAAATAATTTGAAAAGTAATTATTATTTATTATCTGCTTCAAATTCTTCATAACATCCAAGTTTCTTAAAATTTATATTATAACTTCCATCCATGTTTTTTGATATTTCTATACTGTCTATTCCTTTTTTCTCTAACATATCATACGTTAGTAATTCTTCTTCTTTTAAGTGTAATACTTGCCTCAATAACCACTTACCTAAATCCTTATTTGGATTTGTCATTAAAGCTTTTCCTCCATCCTGACACACTTTTGCAGATAGTTCGGTCTTATTACTATCTGGTAAAAATAATCTAAAAGGAATGTCTCGGCTTGGAAAAAAATGTGGAAAATTTCTATGTATCCAAGCAGGAATTGGTATATAAACTTCATTTACATCTCTAACACGACCTTTTGCATTCCATTGATTTAAACCACTTCTATCAGGTACATGTTTAATTTTTCCTCTTGTAGAATATAATGGTAATATAACCCTTGCCACAATATTTGTACTAGGTACAATGTTTGTACTACTTTTTATAATTGGTAATTTATCGTTTAGTAAATTATATAGTATTTCGTATGGATCTTCAAAAATTGGAACATCAAAATCATCAATACTTTTAACATAAAACTTTTTAAATAATGTTGATTTTGAAAGATTAAAACAATATTCATTATGTTCGTCATTAAAATAAATTGTATTGTCTGTACTTTTGCGAACCTCCCGAATCTTAGAAATATCAATTAAATCCATTTTAGTTTCATATAATAAAAATTGCTTTTCATTTCTTACCACGCAGTGGTACAATAATTTGTTTATATCCACACCTGTTATATTGACGGTTGTTCTTATTCTCTCATTTCTTAAATCTGCAACAGTTTTAATAAGATTTAATGTATTATCATACTCATCTGATGAAAATAATTTTCTCTGTTTGTTAAATTCTGCAATTTTTTCTGTACAGCATCCATTTTTATATAAAAAAGTTTTTAACCCTATTCCATATATTCCTTTTGAGGCATCTATTGATATATCACTTCTTGATAAATTTATTGCTTTAAATGCTTTACAAAAAATATTTTCTGCCATTCTATAATATAGATATGGAACATTACTATCACTTGAGAGCATTGATAACGAACCAATTATTCTCAATAATTGCTTATACTCATTTTGAACTATACCTGTTTGCTCTTCATAAAACATCCATCAAACCTTCTTTATAGCTTTAATAATTTCCTTTCCAATAGATGCAATAACTGGAACAGAAACAGAGTTCCCCATTTGTTTATACAATGCAGAATTTGCAATATTTGGTAGCTTATAATCTTCTGGAAAACCTTGTAATCTTGCACATTCTCTCGGTGTTAGTTTTCGGATTCCTTTACTATCTTTAATCAATGGGACATTATGGCCACCCATTCCCATGTTTGCTGTTAGAGTTGGGCATAATCCATTTTTATTTTCTCTAACATATACACGTCTCCATTGATAAACTGTATCCATTCTTATTATTTGTTTTTCTAATTCCTGATAAAATGGCACTTTGTCTGTATAATAATATTTGTCATCAACATTATCTTCTAACAAGTCATTGATACCTTGTCTGCTTTTAACTTTTTCAGGAAAATTAAATTCATCACATATTTTGTTATCCTTAAAGGCAACAATATAAATTCGTTCTCTATTTTGAGGTATGTTAGAATATTCACAGGTATTTAATACCTTGTATTTAACAAAATATTCTCTTTTTTCTAATTCATTTAAAATAACTCTAAAGGTGTTGCCTTTATCGTGGCTTTCTAAATTTTTTACATTTTCAAAAAATAAATATTTTGGTTTTAAAACATCTGTCAATCTCATTATTTCAAAAAATAACGTACCTCGTATATCATCAAATCCCTTTCTATAACCTGCTATAGAAAATGCTTGGCAAGGAAAACCTCCTGCTAACATATCAACTTTGGATAAATCATTTGGATTAAGGTCATGAATATCCATCTCATACATTCGATGTTTAAAGTTACTAGTATATGTAATGCAAGCATTTTTATCAATTTCATTTCCCCAAACAATTTTAAATCCTGCTTGTTGTAATCCCATTGCTATTCCACCGATACCAGCAAACAAATCACCAACCGTTATCATATTCTCTCCATAAATAGTCATTTATGAAGAGGCGCTTTTAGAGAATAATTTTATGTGTTTATATATCCTAATAATCCTAATAAAATCAGATAATAATCTTGGGATTAACTCTATTTTTATAATTGCTTATTAGACTGCTTTTCATAGATAATCTAAATGACCGTTTAGATTAAAACCATAAACCTTTGCAAATTTCTCACAAAACAAGAGATATTATCGATAATTACAGGCGGTTCAATCTGCGTAACTTCCTGACGGTTAACCGGCTTTTCGCCTATTGTATCCCATATGATTTCAAAGGACTTTGTGTCGCCATTAAGTGCTTTTTCTAATAATGCCGTACAAAGTCGCTTTTCTGCATTGACTGATTAAATCTCTTTCTATCTCTGCAGATAAACCAAACGAAAATGCTAAAA
>CAZHJM010000053.1:0-2687 GCA_964532905.1 uncultured Holosporaceae bacterium | reverse complement strand
TAGGGATGTCAAAAAATGGTATATTAATTGGGATGCAAAAGTAGATAATCGATATATTGAGTATACAAAAAAACTTCATAGGCCGAGAGATGAAAGGTTGTTTCTTGCAAAAGAAAAACTTTTGTTGCCTCGTAAGAGTACAAAAATATGTCTTGGCTATGATGACCAGTTTTTTTATGTTCTTAATACGGCATACATCATACTACTAAAAGATAACCAGATAACTAAAAATTTAAAGTTAAAAGGTATTTTGGCGATACTTAACAGTAATCTAATAAATTATTATTATCAAAATGTTTATTTGGGGTGGCAGATTACAATTCCTGCATTCAATTCTTTGCCGTTAAAGTATGATTTATCTGTACAGGACGAGTTGGTTGCTTGTGTCGATAAAATTTTAAGTAATCGGGGTAAAGATATTAGTGCGATTGAGGCAAGAATAAATGCTCTTGTGTATAATCTTTATGGGTTGACACAAGACGAAATTTCAATAGTTGAACAATTTGTTAAATAGGGTAAATTTAATATAAGGAGAACATAAGATAACATGGAAATTATTGTAAAAGATGAAAATAAAAAGCAAGAGAAAGTATTTTATCAATTTAAAATACGTGTAGAACTATCGAATCAAATGTCTATATTTGATATGGGCGAACAACAAAATGAGCGAGAACGTAAGAATTTGGCGGTAAAGCGGATTTTTGACTGGATTAAAGATAGTGAAACATATTTTGATTTTCAAAAATCCAATACACAATTGTCTATTATTAAGTTGCAAGTGTTGAATGAATCAATTTTAGTATTTAAATTGGCGAAGAAAAAAGATATAAAACTTACTAGTAGAGAAGAAACGTTTATAGGTAAAACGGAGAATGATTATCCGTATTCATTAGTTATTTTTGATTATATTGGTCAAGTTTTATATGTAGAAAAGAACTATAAGGTTTTTCAATTTCCCAATAATATGGTTGGAATTTTACAGGCATTATTAAGTTGTATAAACTTGCAAATTTCAAATGATAAACGTGAAAAATTTTTTGTGAATATGATAACGGATGCTTCAGAATTTATAGAATGCTTTGATACATTTGATTTAGTAAGTAAGGTTTCATTAAAGCTGGATTCCCCAAATAGTTTTCTAGGGAGTAGAAAAGCTGATGATTTTTTAAATGAAATAAAAGAAGAGACTAATGCGAAAAAGACAACTATGGAGATTACAAGTGATGAGGGGCTAAATGGACATGGAATTGCCTCTATGTTTAAGGAGTTTATTACATACATATTTAATGGCGGTGGAGCATGGAGTATGTCTGGTAAGCCAAAGGGTAAAAATAAAAATGTTACAAAGACGAGCAAGACGAAAATAAAAACATTAAATATAAATGTTAATATCTCAGCTGATCAAAATATGATTAATAATGGTGACGAAATTATAAATATTATTGAATCTAAGAATAGGTTTGACGATGAAGAATAAAAGAAGAACAATTTTACAAATAGGCATAGTAATTATCATGTTGGCATTAAGTACATTCCTCTGTGGTTTTTTTGCTCCACATAATCTGTTGGAGGATTATAAAACAATTATATCAATTTTACTGACTGCTTTTGGGATAGCGTTAACAACGTTTATTTTTATGCAAAATGTGGTACAAAATGTAAAAAACAACATAATTAGCTTAAAAAAGGATAAAAAGTATAAGGCTGATAAATTTAAAAAATTAGACAATATTGTTAATGAACTGATGGGCGATATTAAATGGCTTCTTAGTGCCATTATTGTTTATGTTGTAATCGTGCTATTTTTTATTCAGATAGATAATAGTATTTTTCAAGACGTTTTACGCTATATACAATATTTAATATTTTCAATTGTTGTACTGGCAATTTTGGATTTAATCTTTACAGCTTTTAAATTGATTAAAATTTGTTCGGTCATCAATTCGGCAATAATAAATGATGATAAAGTAGAAAATGAAGAAATTCCTCAATAAGGTTAATGAGTTTTGAAAGATTTGTTGTGAAACGACAAGCAAGGAGGGTGATCAATGGCCGGAAAAGATAATAAAAATGCGCTGACGGGAGCGTTTAAAGAAGTTGTCGGCATTATAGAGAAAGCGAGGGAGAGTGCGTACCGCAAGGTTAATGAAGAGCTAATTCTCATGTATCGTGACATCGGCAAATACATAAGCGAGCATGCGGAGAATGCTGCCTACGGCGATTCCTTTGTGGACGGGCTTGCCGACTTCTTTGCAAAGAATTATCCCGATTTAAAGGGTTTTACCCGCCGCGGACTGTATAGGATGAAACAGTTTTACGAGATCTATAAGGACGACGAAAAAGTGTCACCGCTGGTGACACAATTGAGTTGGACGCATCACCTCATAATAATGTCAGCCTGCAAGAGTGCCGAAGAACGCTTGTTCTATATGACTTTGTGCATCAAGGAGCGTTACAGTAAGCGCGAATTGCAACGGCAGATCGACAGCGGATACTACGAGCGATATTTGCTCTCGCAAAAGCCAACAACGCCCGCCATTGCCGAGGCGAAAAGGGCGACGGGCAATGTGTTTCTCGATACTTACACGCTTGATTTTCTTGACCTACCCGAAAGTGTTTCCGAGCGTGATTTTTCTTCGGCTATCGTCAACAACCTAAAAAATTTTATCCTTGAAATAGGCAAGGAT
>CAZHJM010000052.1:0-2902 GCA_964532905.1 uncultured Holosporaceae bacterium | reverse complement strand
TAGCCTCTGAGAACATAGTGATAATCGCTTAAATGTTATAATTGAGCACTATAAGTTTAATGCTTTTATCGCTATGTTCCTAATTCTCAGCAAAATATTTATTCATTTATATCGAACTCACGTTAAATTATGAATATGTACCGAGTAATATACTATATTTTCTTTTTTTTGATTGCATTTTTGTTCCATATAAATGCAAAAAATAAATCTGTAATTATCAAATGGAATCATTTTCCAACTCAAGGAACTGTCTCTGTGAAAAATGGAATATTAAGAAACTTAAAAATCAACAAAGGGGATGGTTCCATAAAAAAAGATAACACCTTTCTATTTAATGGAGGAGAGATGGCCGAATTATTATTAGAAATTGACTCTGCTCAACTAGAATTTGGCCCATTAACGACTATCGTGACTATTGAAACACCCAAACAAGGCTTTTCATTTTTCTTACGTGATGTTAATATAGCTAATCCCATATACATCATAGATAAAGAAGTTATTATTTCAGAATGGAATGATTCTCGTTCATATTCTAATATTGTAAATGATATTCAAAAAAAGGGATTACTTACAAAAACCGAACAAATCAACCTAAATCCTGAAGCTTCTTTTGAATCAGTTTCTCCTTATACACGAAATATGAGTTGCCCTATTTGGCTAGGATTAGGACAAGATATCCGACTTTTTGAAATCGAAGAGGAAGCCAACGATAATAATTTAGAAGGCAAAATTATTAAACCACTGATTGCCTCAACGCCTATCCATAAACAAGAAGTTGCAAATGATGAATTACGTTATTTTTATACATTTGGGAAAGGAGTAAGTACATGTCCTAGCATAACACGTTCATTGGAAAATGGATATTTACCAATCTATCATTCATACCTCACTGATGATGATATCAGCTATCACTCGATTTCTTTCGTTACAGGTGAAATCAATGACTTATCCAAATATGATGCATCTGGAAGTAATTACATTCTCTTTGATCATTATTATGCAGAAAGAAAATTAACAGATTCACAAAAACAGAGTATAGAAGCTGCATTAAAAACAGATTCGTTAAGAGAAGGTATTCTTCTCTGCATCAACACAACAATTAAAAATAATGGGAAAGTACCTCGATACGCCTGGCTCATGACACCTAGACCCGGAAATGGATGGATGAAGCAATACCCATATAAATACGATTCAAAGAATGGAATTTCTTTCTTTAATAACAATTCTGTTTTCTGTATCTCGCGTATCAATGGAGAAGCAATCCCCAATGAAGAAATGGCTATATTATTACAACCTGGAGAAGAAGTTTCATGTCAATACTTATTACCTCACCAACCTATATCAATGGAACGAGGCTTGGCTATTGTTAATCACAATTTTTCTTCACATTATAAAGCTGCACAAATATACTGGCAAAAACAATTACAAAATACTGCCCAAATTCATATACCAGAAAAACGAATTGAGAATATGTTAAAAGCAGGCTTATTCCATCTTAATATGATTACATATGGGAACCATCATATGGACATATACGCTCCAACTATCGGAATTTATCACCCTATTGGAACAGAAAGTGCTCCCATTATTTTATACTATTTATCTATGGGATGGTATGAAGAAGCAAAACGTTCACTTAATTACTTTTTAGCATGGCAATATCCCGATGGATCCATTCAAAATTACGGCGGATATATGGTAGAAACGGGGGCTTTTTTATGGGTTGCAGGCGAATATTTTAGATACACAAAAGATATTGATTGGGTAAAAAAGCATAAAAGACAGCTATTACTCTCATGTGAATACCTTTTAAAGTGGAGAGATTTAAGTAAAATTGATAGCTTAAAAAAGAAAGGATACGGAATGGTCGATGGAAAGTTTGCTGATGTATATGCACCATATCGACAATTTTCTGTAAATGCATATAATTATGTAGGCATCAGTCGTGTTGCAGAAATGCTAGAAACTATTGATAAAGATCAATCTCAACACTTAAAAAAAGAAGCAAATGAATGGAAACAAGATATTTGGGAATCAATCATACAACAATTAAAAATCACACCTGTTGTACCTTTAGGAAACGGAACATGGACTTCAACAATTTCACCTTGGGCGGAAGGAGAGGCTTTAAGAGCGCTATATTATAAACCAGAAAAATTTTGGTCACATGGAACATTCATTGATTCAGATATTCTAAGTGGTCCTAATTATCTCGCTTTCTGCGAAATTATTGATCCTAATAGTCTTATTGGCTATAACTTGTTAGAATATACACGTGAATTATTCTGTCAAGGCCTAACAGTATCAAGTCAACCATATTATAGTCGACATAATTGGATGCAATTACAACGAGGAGAAGTAAAAGCATTTTTAAATACATATTATAATACAATGTCAGCTCTTGCAGATAGACAAATCTATTCCTTTTGGGAACATTTATATCGATGTAGCCCTAATAAAACTCATGAGGAAGCTACATTTCTAATGAATACTCGTTGGATGCTCTATTTAGAGAAAAACGATACATTATCTATTTTTAAAGTAATTCCTCGAAAATGGTTAGAAGATGGGAGTGAAATTTTATTAAAAGGAGTCGGTAGTTATTTCGGAAAATTAGACATCTTTGCACAATCCGACTTAAAAAATAATTGTATTACGGCATATATTGAATGCAAAGAAAAAAATAGAAAACCTAATCATGTTATAGTAAGATTACCTCATCCTGATGGCTATACACCTAATAAAGTAATCGGAGGTATTTACAATCCAAAAGATGAATCAATCATTATATCTAATTTCACAGGAAAATCTGAAATTAAAGTCTTATTTTAACGAGAGGCTATCCCAAGTTCATTTTAAGACAGCCTCGTTGTGTTAGATATTTCACGACATTTCTTCCCCC
>CAZHJM010000051.1:0-2928 GCA_964532905.1 uncultured Holosporaceae bacterium | reverse complement strand
TAGAAGTAATAGTTAAACTACCACTACCATTTATAATAAGATCTCCTTCTACATCTATTGCAGATTTATTATCATCTTCTCCTGTATTATTAACAGTACTATCTCCAATAAGAGTGATAGTTAAACCATATGAACTATTAATAATCTTTTTACCATCATCACGAGTTAATGTAGTATCTACTAAATATAGATGTACACCTTCTACATTTATCTCTATTTGATGAGAATTATTTCCTATAACTTTATAATCACCTTCTTCATCAATAGAATATTTCTTTGTAATACTATCTATTACTGTAGCATCACTTGGTACTTCATTTTCTCCTGATGTATATCCTTGTTCATTTATATATTCATCTAAATCTGTAATGTTTTCACTATCAGTTTCACTAGGAGTAACATCAACTGTTTCTCCTCCACCTAAATAATCTCCAGGATTAGTAAAAGATGAACAACTAGCTAAATATATAGCTCCAAATGTTAGAGCTAATATTGATGTATATCTTTTTATATTTGATTTCTTTTTCATGTTGCCTTCTCTCTCCTTTTCATCTTGAAAAGTATAAAACTTTTTCGAAAAAATTAAAGGAGGAGATTGAGATTTTTTAATCCAATCTCCTCTGAGAAAATATCGCAAAAAGTGAGTTTTTTGTGAAAAAACAGCGCAAAAGTTTAGTATTTTGTAAATATTTATCTAATTATTCTAAATGGCTTTCTTTATTTCATTTGAATATTCATCATTAGTTTTTCGAGTTAAAGTAAAATGAAAAAAGTAATCGTGTTTATAAGTGTACTTAAGGTAATTTTCTTCAAATAAGATATTTTTAAAGAATAGAAAAGATTCGTTTTTTTCCTCATCAGTAAGATTTCTATCAATAAAGAATAAATATGGCAAATGCAATATTTGATAACTAAAAACCTGCCCATAGTATTTTTGTAATCCTAATAAATATTTAAGTGCGTATTTTAGAATTTCATCAATATTTTTTGGAAACCAATTATTTATTTCTTTATAACTTATTAATTTAACAATTTGATTAGAAAATTGTTTTTCAATGTTTTCACCTATATTTTTATCGCCAATAAAATAAACAATATGTTTATCATTAAATTTATTTGGATGATAAAAAAGATAACATGCAATTTTAAAAAGCATATGTGCATCATTGTTTACTTCCGAAGGTTTTATTAAAAGGTACCTATAGCCTTCTGACCAATATAATTCGGGGTCATCAATTTCACTAGAATTACCAAATAAATCAAACTTTTCATTTTTAAAAACAGGATCGTGTGTTATATCTGTTGAAACATAAGATTTAAATATATATTCTTTTTCCACGAGACTAACCTCCTTTATAGAATAATAATTGAGAATTTATTTATCATCTATTTTCAAAAATTCATTTTTTGTGGTCGATGTATTTCTAACCAAATAATTTGTTTTCATTGAATCAAATAATGTATACGGAGCAACAGAAAAATTAGATAAATAATTGTTATAATCAATCGATACATTTGTAATATAAATAATTTTATTAACTAACATATTTTTCCCACCCTTCATAAACACGATGATCATTTATTGTTTGAACTGGCATACCCATTGCATTATGTTGGTTGCTAAATGAATAAGATAATTTTCCTTTTGAAACAAATTGATCTCTTCCAAAATTTAAACTATCAACAATACTTCTAATATACTTATATTCTAATGGCAATGAATTTGGTTGTCTTGCTAATTCAAGCTGAGGATTATAAGGATTATTTAATTGCAAATCTTCACAAACAAGATCATACCATTCATTAATTAAATTGTTTAATTTATCATTAGCAAGCTCAACATTGAGCCCAAGTTGTTTAGCTTCTTTAAAATTAATTGCATAATCGTGACTTCCCGAATCACTACATAAGAAATTAATAATTGAGCGTTTCTGCTTTTTTTTACAATTTTGATATACAAGTAGCTTTTCCGCTATCATTTTAATTTGACCTTGACTACGATATACATCTCCCATTAACAAAGGATTTAAAGTATCAGATAGTTTTAAAAACGCTTTTATTAAATCTTTGGATTTATTTATACCTAATTCATGCTTTGCCAAATTAAAATAAGCCTTAACCGATTCTACGCTTGTTGGTATATTCATATCCAACCCATTTATGTTCACCTTATTTCCTAATGGACTAATAATCGAGGGATCTATTGGTCCAAGTGTAGATTGATGAGTTAAAATTATTTTATTTGTACCTAAGCATAAAATTGTCCCAGCGCTTCTCGCTTTTCGTGGAACAATAATTTCAAATTCTTCACAATATTCTCTTATAAGATTTACAATATTCCACGCTGCCATTGTATTTCCACCAAGTGTATATAAAATAAGAGAAATTTTCTTTGACTTTCCAATTTTATCGAGATGTCTGCCGAAAATATCTACAACATCAGCACCAATTTGCATCTCCATATTTTTGCGATCACTTGTTACATAAGCAATCATTTTGGAATTTTGTAAAGTTTCAATTTTTTTATAAATCTTTTTAATTTTTTCTTTCATTCGATTAATTTAACCTCTTTTCGTGCTCATCTCTTAATACTTTATATAATATGGTAAGAAAATTCCAAGAAATATTTAATATTTAAGAATTTCCCAAGAGTTCGTTGCATGTTTCTGTTTGTTATATCTTTTTTAGTAGTACTCCTACACTTGCTATGATTTATTCATGTTTTACATTAAATACAATAAATTTTATTTACTTTTTCATATGTTGTAGGGTACAGTTCGTGCTGGTGCCTCTAATCGGACTCGAACCGATACGATATCGCTATCAAAAGATTTTGAGTCTTTCGTGTCTACCAATTTCACCATAGAGGCGTATTTAAATTATAAGTTAAACGTTAAACCTATTCAATTTGCAAACAAACAAAACATT
>CAZHJM010000050.1:0-2965 GCA_964532905.1 uncultured Holosporaceae bacterium | reverse complement strand
CCACCAATAACAATGTATTGTTTAAATAGCTCTAATAATTTTAAATGCATTGCTTCATTTACTTTTGTTTTCTTTTCATAACAGTTTCTAATTATGTCTATAATTGAGTCATTTATGTTATGAGCCCATAGAAATTCTTCAAAAGATAAAGGATACATATCAAGGTATTCAACATATCCTGTTGGATATGATGCAACAGCTTGATAATTAATACCTAGCATTGATCCTGATGCTATTACATCAAATCTACCATCAATAGCAAGAAATTTTAAAGCAGTTCTAGCATTAGGACATGCTTGTATTTCATCTAATAAGATGAGTGTTTTATGAGGTATTAAATTACTATTTTTTTTATATAAAGAGATATTAGATATTATTGTTTCTATATTTAAATCTCCATCAAATATCTTTTTATCTGAAGGATTTTCAACAAAGTTTAATTCAATAAAGTTTTCATAATATTCATTAGCAAAATGTCTAATAATATATGTTTTACCTACCTGTCTTGCACCAGTGATAATTAAACATTTTTTATCAGTTTTATTCTTCCATTCAATGAGTTTATCTAATATCTTTCTTTTAAGCATAATTACCTCTATGTATGTTTATTTTAATATGAAAAACATTAATAATCTAGTAGCAATTACACTTTTATGGGGGAATAGTTTATAGATAATTACATTTTTATATGGGAATTTTTGCTTCAATATTACACTTTTATGGGGGAAAATATACGATAGAATTACACTTTTCTATAAAAATTGCTTCAATATATTTATTTTTTTCAAAAGCGTGAAGTTTCATTATTCTACTTCAATTTCAAAAACATTCTTATATGTAAGCTCATTGGAACCAGATGGAGGAAGCATTTTACGAACATTAAATTTCAACTTCATTGCTCTTTTCATTACTCTTTGCTCATTTCGTTTTGAAACATCAAATCCAAGATATATTGCTTTAATTTTTAATTTATCACATCGATTGCTAAGTAGAGTCAATATTCTCCGCTCGTCTTGGTATTTCCAATCAATGTCCTTACTACATATTAATTCTGCCAAACACGCCATATTAATATATGATTTGTTTTTGACGTCTTTATTTATAATTGATTCTAAATGAAATTGTGTTAAAGCTTTTACAATATTAAAATTTTTCTTCCTTTTATACAAAACAGGAAGCAATATACTAATATCATCAATTTCTGGTATTTCATATTCCACACAATAGCCTTTGTATGTGTTAGCATAAAGTGACCACAAAACTTTGTTATCACGTTGTGTTGTAAGTGAACAAACTTTTAAATTATCTTTTGCCTCTGCGAGTTTAAGAAGAGCTTCTATAAAACGAGGCTGATTATTAAAATTTTCAAATCGAGTATTAAATTCCTTTAAAACACTTTTAATATAGTTTGCTTGGTCTTTAGCAATATTAATATTTGCACCCCCACCAAGTAAAAGTTGTCTAATATTTTTTTTAACATTTCCTTCATTTGCTTGTTCGTTTTTGAAAACAGGTGATTTGCATAAAATATCTATAATAAAGTTAAACATACTCTCTGTTAATTTGTTACTGCTCTTATCAATTATTTCATTTATGTCAGATGTAGTTAAGCAATCAAACGGATCATCTAAATTTTTCGCATCTGCTAAATACACATAATTATTATCTATCATATCGAATGTATATTTATCAAATTTTCTAAATTTAAAAAAACTTGGTGGAACTAGACTTTTAAGTTCGTTTATTTTGAAAGAGTCGTTAATAAAAAGAGGACTTTTTCTTAACAATTGCATTGTAATATATTCTTCTTTTTGTTTTTCAGTCATAATATTTTTTAAAATCATTTTTCAAATCTGGATACTCCTTTTTATATTGTTTTTCATATAAATGCACATTGTAAAGTTCGCAGAGACTCATGTAAAAAAGATCTTCTTCTTCGATATTTTCAATTATAAATTGCTTAGCATAATGTTCTATATTAATTTTTGATATCTTTTTATCATTAATTCTACCTAGAAAAAATATTGAAAATGGTATTAATATTGCACCGATTACATTTACAACAAAACTTGCTATTTCTAAACCGTCATCCAATGTGCTTCCTCCTTTTTTGTTACATATGTTAGATAAAGAATATTAGATTATTTAAAAAATCTAATAGTGTTGCTATCATTAAATGCGCCATTGGTTTTTCCTCTTTTAACAAAGAAAGGAAATTAACAATGGAAAAACAACTAAACGATATAATTATAAATTATATTGACTTAAAATCATCAACTTTAAAACCATCAACAATAGCAAGATATAAAAATTTGTACATAAACCATATTAAACACAATTTTGATAATGAAATTCTTAGTACAATAACAAACTCTACATTACAAGCTTATGTTGATTATCTCGTTAAAAACAATATATCATCCCATGTTATAAAAGATGCTATCACACTAATAAAATTGTCTTTAAAACATGAAGCAAAATATGGAGATTTCATAATGCCATATTTAGATTTAGACATTCCTTTAAAGAAGAGAAAGCACAATGTATCTATCTTGAACAAGCATGAACAAAAACAACTAATAACCTACGTGTTAGATAATGAACCGTTAAAATATTCTGGCGTAGTTTTATCTTTGTTTACTGGAATGAGGATTGGAGAAATTTGTGCTCTTAAATGGTCAGACGTCGACCTCAAAAAAAGACAAATTGATGTACACAAGACCCTGCAAAGAATATGTACAAAAGGATCGAAATCATTAATAGATATCGGACAAACCAAAACTATAAATGGTTGTCGAACAATACCTATTAGTAATTTTCTATACAATTTTTTGGTTTCAATAAAACCATCAAATAGAAATACTTATTATTTAACAGGCACAAACATATATAAAGAGCCAAGAAACTATAGAAAAATCTTTGAAACATTATTAAAGAAACTAAATATTAAAAATATAACTTTTCA
>CAZHJM010000049.1:0-3000 GCA_964532905.1 uncultured Holosporaceae bacterium | reverse complement strand
ATCAAATAGTTGTTCTGGAATTCATTATACATTTTAATGTTACTGGTGTCATAAGTCTTCCTTGTTAGTCATTTTCTACTTGATTTCCTGCAGCTTTCTCACAAATGCATATCTATTGACAGTTATATTTGCTTTTAACTAGAGTAAAAGATTATTTATTGGCTGAAAAGTCTAAAAATAAAAATGAGGAGGAGACCATATCACTTCATAGTGTCTTTAAAAGGGCTATAATGTCATTAGTTACTAGAGCAGAAAAAATACTAATACACAAAAAGTTATCAGTTATTTATATAGATAACCAAACAGATGATTTATATCAATATTTAGATAATAAGACAGAAAGAATCTACCACTTAATTCTTAGTGACGAGACTTACGATAGCATTGATCTTTTATTGAATTGGCATGATGGATTAGAACGTCCATTTGTTGATTTAATCTATTATAAAGGTCAATTCCCGGCTTGCATCGAACTAATTTCTCTTTTAATTGAAAAACTATCGAGTGATAATGAATTTTATGCTATATTAAATCGCAAATTGGCAATGTCGTTGGATAAGAATGGTTCTACAGTAAAATCATTGAAGCATTTCGATTCCTATATTCAAGCTTCAAAAAATAATAATTTATTTAACGATTATATTAAAGGCATCTATTATAAGAGTGAACCTATTTCCAGACTAGGAGATTATACGATTGCCAAAGAACTTATTTTGTTTGCACAATTGGAGGCAGAGCGATTATCTGTATTTGATGATCGTGTTAATTCTAATCTTAAAGGTCGATATGCATTATATTGTGTGGAGCAAGGGAACCTACTTGATGGAGAAAAAAATATAGAGGAGGCACTATCTATCTCAATGTCGCCTACATATCCATTTGATGATAAAAACGTCATCAATTGTTGGTGGCATCTCATTTTTGGTCGATTAAAGGCAAAACAACAAAAGCTTGAAGAAGCCATTTCAGAACTTGACAAAAGTTATGCGTTATCTCATACTTATGGTTATAATGACTTTGAGGCAGAATACTATTGTGAAAAATGTATAATTGCTATTATGAAAGGGGAAGATCCGCAAGGATATTTTGAGGAAGCTATAAATAGAGCAGCGGATAATATATACTTATTAATTAGGTTACAACTAATTAAGGCATATATTTTGATGTTAAAAAATCCTAAGGATATTCAGTTATCCGATTTGATTAAAAGTATAAAAATATTGCTTAATGAGACCAAGTATAAGCAACTTGGAGCATTGTGTGATATTCTCGATTATGATAGACATTTGCTATCTAACGATTACAATATATCTGCACCTCTATTAAAAGTCGAAAGCACTGAATCGGTCGGTCTTAATAAATGCAAAGAGTATATATCGGCTGTATCAAATGCAATTGGATTGACGAAAAATACAATAAATCAATTAAATAACTTTCTAAAGGAGATCTTATAATGTGGGAAGAAAGAGAATACATTAATCCTTTTGATGAGGATTATCATTATTTTTGGATGAAGATTGAGCATCTTGGTCGTTATTTATTTGCCAAAGATGAAATTTTAAGGAGCTCAACTATAAATTGTATGGTTGCGGATTTGGGTTGTGCAGATGGATATGGGAGTAATATTCTTTCAACGGTAGCAAGACGGGTAGATGCTTTTGATATAAATGCTGATTATTTATCAGTAGGAGAAAATAATAAGAATAAAAATGTATACTTTCATAGAGTGGATTTTGAAAAACCTGTTGAATTACGGCAGGATAAAGTTGATTTTGTAGTTGCGTTTGAGTTTTTAGAACATTTAGAAAATCCACATTTTGCACTTGAGTTTGTAAATATAATATTAAAAGAAGAAGGTAAATTTATATGTTCTATACCAAACAATTTATATGAAGTCGCTAAAGCTGACGGGAAACCTTCTAATCCATACCATAAGCATATTTACACACAGGAAGAAGTAACAAAATTATTTAATGCTCACAATCTAAAAATAGAAAAAATATTGGGTCAAGCATTTCCGAATATTTTTGCTAGAAATGAGAGTAAGTGGGCAAGAAAAAAACGTCTACCATTCACAAGTAGCACTAATACAATTTTTACACAAAAAGAATATTTGAAATATTTTGGATATATGTTTGCGTATCCAAATGAACTTATGCTCGATAAGAGTTATTCATATATATATGAGGTTATCAAACAAAAATAATGGGTTATTTTTACACTTACAGTGGAATTAAATTTGATATATTAAATATTGAAGAAAAAAATATAGATATAAGAGATATTGCACACTCTTTATCTCTTTTATGTCGCGGCAATGGGCATTATAAGTACTTTTATTCTGTTGCGCAACATTGTATAAACTGCTATGAAGAGGCAAAATTTCGAAAATTAAGTTATAAACTTCAGCTATCGTGTCTTTTGCATGATTCAGCTGAAGCTTATCTTTCAGATATAATTTCGGATATAAAAGAATTATGCCCCGATTATGTTTGTTTTGAAAACAAATTGATGGATACAATATTAAAAAAATATAATTTAAGGTTAACACAAAGTGACTGGGCAATTGTCTATGATGTAGATAAATATATTTTGAGGTGTGAATTTCAAAAAATACAGGGGCAATCTATTGGGGCGATAGATGTTAAGATGAAAAAATGCTTTGATTTTCACTTGCGCGATAGTAAAACAATAGAAAAACAATTTTTAAAAATTTTCTATACTTTGCGAAATATAATTATTATGGACTGCTAATAGTAATTTAATAAGCATTTTATGTATAAATTTTCATTAGTAATGTTTTTTTGTTGAATGGTGTTTGTGATGCTCAAACTATATTACAAATTCTAAATTTGTTACTTTTTTATGCCCTCAGTCTTGGTTCTATTGTAATCATACAATAGAACCAGTTACTTGGCGCTTTAGCTTGAATAAACCCCCAGTTCTTGAAGTGACCCCCAAAAGTTAGACAAAAATCAATTAAATTGTTTGGTAATGAGT
>CAZHJM010000048.1:0-3070 GCA_964532905.1 uncultured Holosporaceae bacterium | reverse complement strand
CTATCGGGCGTGTTACGGACTTGCACCGATTAGAAAATGTTCATGCTGGGCAAACCGAAAATGGGCTGACCTCGCAAACGAAGTCAGCCCTAATTTTATGGCCTTGAAAAATTTTTATCGGACAGTAATAATTCTAAATACGTATTTGCTTATATGTTTTCTTTGCTTGTTCAGCTATACATAGAAGACAATTTAGCAGGAAGCACAAATCAAAATGAATTGCACATCCGTGCATTGGAGAACTTATATTTTTCGCTTCCTCCTATTAATGAACAGCAACGCATTGTTTTCAAAATCGAAGAGTCATTTTCAACTCATGACGACATTCACCAAATTGTCCGCAATCCGGCATGTCCTATCAAACATATTAACCAAACGCATAAGCATTTTACTTTACCCCGCACTCATATAGACGAGGCTAATAAAGTAAAGTCAGAACAAAGGGAAAAGAAGGAAACCTCATCTGAATATGTCTCTTTTGCACAGCAAATAATATCCGTATATGATTGCATTATCAGAAAAAGACCACGAGATTTTATACCTTTGTAACCGAATAGAAAACAGTTAAACTTCAAGAAAATAGCATTATTGAATTTATGAAACAAGAAAGAGTAAATATCGCAATACTCATATATACCTTTATATTAGTATTATTAAATGGCTGCACAATAGATATTGATCCATCAGTGACGAATACACCATTTGGTATGCAAGCGCTGCACTATGAATTTATCATTATTCTGCTCAGTCTAATTGGCGGTATAGGATGTTTAATTGCAGGAATAGTTTTAACTGTCCTTGGATTTACCGGATCAATTGAATGGATAGTTGAAGTTTCTGGATTTACATCAAGACTAATCAATGCTTCTCCAGGTATTGTGTTAATGATTTTGGGGGCGTTTTTAATACTTAAAAGCCGTATAAAAATTAAAGCCAAAAATTACAATTAGTTGACAACAGCAGGTGAAATTACCGCTTATTTTCGCACCTTCGTGCCAGATAGAAAACAGGTGGTCCTCAGACGAGGAACGGCAGTTGTCCCGCCGTTTCAAATTCGAGAAAAAAGTGACCCAAAAGAGTGGTTTGGCGCATAATATGAAAATAACATATCATTAAATCACTCATTCGCTTTAGACCCCACCATACTCTGGTATATACTTATGATATTTGCAACTGTATGCTTACAAGCGACGAAATACACAAACAATGGATTATATTTCAGAGAATCAGCAAGTATTCTATTTAAGAGTTTGTAATTATTCATTTGATTTTCATCAAAATTTTGAATATCAGCATCAACCTTTGGTTCCAATCTATCAAGGAAAATCATATATTTACGTAAATAGGAAACTACATAATCACAGACTTGTACCATTACATCTGGCCCAGACTCCTTAAAACTGTAATTATCAGGAGCTTTACCATCAATAATAATATCGTTTTTTGCAATCCGGCTCGTAACCTGTTTTTCTTCATCAAACACCAAGGTTTTCTTAAGGAAGCTAAAAATCTGTTGCCTATAAAATTGCACAAAATTTCCGACCCATTCATGGGTAGTTTCATTCTGAATAAAAATCAATTCTTTCTGTTCTTAAGCCTTCTCGAGACAACTTTTGAAAAAGCCTAGCAACGGATTTAAACGGAATTTTTTCGCATCTTCGGCAATGACACCATCAATAAGGATTATAAGTTCTGACAAGAAATCCTTAATGTGCTTTGTTTCAACATTTGGATACTTATATTTTATAGTGCCAATCAGTTAAATCTGGACAATCTATAGACTTTTTATTCTCATACCTGAGACTCTTTTCATTTTACAGTCTCAAGTTTTTATCATCTTCAAGATATTACACCCAATGTTTTGAAGATAGAATCAAGATACAGAAACAAATACAATAAGATCGTATTCCTCTATTCTCAAAAGATTCTATACGTGATTTACATATGGTTTATCATGTTCATGCAGCCCTGAGTATTCCATCAATCCTAACCTGTATTTCATTATACGCTTCGATCTTGTTTTACCTTTTCTTGTTAAAGAAAAATAATTATCTGAATATGGTATATCTATAATTTTCTCAATATATGAATCAAAATCATAGATGTTTCTATTTTTCTTTAAAAGAAGTTTTAACGAATCAAATAGCGCAGAGATTCCAATGGTTTTATTTATAATGCTATCTGGCGCAGCATTATTCCATAGTATTTTATTCACGGAAGTAAAATATCTATTAAGTATATTATAAATCTCGTCATCTTTTGTCTCAAGATATAAATCTCGTAAAACGGAATTATCAGGAATAGTGTTCAAAATCTTTCTTGTCTTTCCCCATATATTATTCCTCTTACGGACCAATTCATCTCTATCCCTCTGAGGATTAGAAGATATTAGTTTTGTTATACCTCCTACCATAGCAGCAGTAGACAATAACCATTTACTCTTATCAATATCCACATCACATAACGGCGCAAGTCTAATTTTGCCTTCCAATGGAGAGCCTATTGTGAAATTAAACTTTCTAGTTAAATATACCGCCAGTTTTTCTGGAGACCATGTATCTTCAGATTCTTTATCCAAGTTAATACCAAATAATTCTAAGGCCAAGCTTTTATCTACTCGCTGTTGATTACCATTAATGGTTGCAAATAAATATGCTTGATACGCTCCTGGCAGATCAAACAATATTGAGCATACTAATTCTATATCTCGATAAATGTCATCTAAATACTCATCATCAAAAGTTCTCAGCCGATGCTGCCCATCAATTATTAAAGAACTAATACAATTGGTTGGAATATCTAAGTCATATATATCGTTAAGTTGTGTTGGGATAATTTTCCATCTATTATCCTCATTATCATATATAATGTCCTCACTATTAACATTTGCAGCTATGATAATAGAAGTTGGGAAGCACATCTCTTCAGACTGTATGTATTTTGCAATAGCTTTTAATCTATCAATATTTATAGGTCGTTGATTACCTATTACATTTCCATTTTTATCATATCGAGCTACTTGAGTTGTGGAGATTTTCAGTAGGTCTCGAGCCTTAATTTTTGCAATGTA
>CAZHJM010000047.1:0-3177 GCA_964532905.1 uncultured Holosporaceae bacterium | reverse complement strand
ACCCTAATGATTGGTCAAGGGAACACGGGCAACCCCGTTACATCCTCGACTTGCTTTTGTCAGTTATTATCCTTTCGTGTCAAACCGTGGATATAATAAGCATCTTGCCTACATTAGAGTTTATACAGAATAAGAAACAGGGCTTATGATTATCAGTGCCCTAAAATCTTATTCGGTATAATGTCTATTAAAAATTTTGTATTTTATATACTTGTCAAGTCGTTTTTTCTTCTGATTGCAATTCATTACAAATTTGATTAAAAAGAGTATCATCAAAAGGTCGATTGATTACTTCTTGCGACACAAAAGCGTAAAAAGGGAAAAACTTATGGTAAACTTCGTATAGAATTTGTCTTGGTGATACTTTTTTTCTACATCTTTGTAGATAACTATAATAACCTTCAATTAATTCCTTTAAACAAATTTTACCTGTTTTAAAACAGTCTGCATATGAAATAAGTGTATCTAATTCTATTACAATAAGTGGATGAATTTTTATTTTCAAATTATATTCTTTTAATTGATTTTGTAGAGCATCATTTAAAATATAGTTTAGACCTGGAACACATAAAAAACTGTCATCTAAAACTAATATTGGGTATATTCGTGGATGTTTCGGCAAATTACCATCCCATTGAAAATTTCGTGCATTGATGGCTTTTATATTCTCAACCAATTGGTAAACGCCTGTTTTTTTGATGAGCTTCTTACTTAATTCATCGCCTATTTTGTCGTAATCTTTACTGCTTATTACTTCTTTCTTTATCTTAATATCTTTATTCTCAAATAGAAAGATATTATTACCATCACGATAGTAGAAATCTGGTTCTTTGCCTTTTTGGGGAAATCGTTCCTTGCAATCTTTTCCCGTCAATTTAACGCCTCGTTGTCTATAAAGTGCATTTTTTACAAATTTGTAGAAAATGTACTTCTCGGAAAACTCGGTCGTAATATAAGTTGGAAAACCTTTTATCTTCTCTGATTTGTCAAATGAATCATTTATATTACTGAATTCAAAATAGACGCTTTTATAAAGGTGGTTTATGCAGAAAATCGCATTAATAGGTAAAAATGTATGTTTATCAACTTCAATCAATGGACAAGTCTTGAAAAATGTGTAATCACAGTTCTCATCTAAAGGAATAACTCTATTTATGCTAAAAGAATGAGAATGTAAATATTTATATCCTTCAAGGCTTTCGTTTAGTGTAATTACAGGAAATTTATTAGTCTCATTTTTTAACGGATATAATATTAAATGTATTGCGTTGTATAGATATTGTTTCCAGCTGCTGAAACCGTTATTTTTAAGAAATTGTGCAAGATGTGGTTGTAATTTGGAGTTTTCGCAAAACTTAAAGAAATAATATCCTTTAATTACTTGAAGTATAGATATATACTCCGATTTTAGATTTATCCTCTCATGATTATTTATGAAATTACATACGAATGATTTTGCGCAATAAAGATTTGTAAAATCCTTTTTTTTATCAATTTCTTCTGATACATTTATTTCTCCAATATTACTGTTTATTAGCAATATAGCCTTAAATAGATATTGCTCTTGTATTATTTGCGGTAAGGTGTTTTTAAAGCTCTGTAGTGAAAATATGTACCTTAATAATTCTAATCCAGTAGATTCCGATATAATAAAGTATGTATGTGGTATTAAATGTGCGGGAGCATTAGAATCATTGGCGTAAAATTTGTCCATTGTATCTAATATTTCTTTTACAAAAAGATAGTTCTGTTTGCAGAAGAAGGTTGCTACATAATCATTAATACTTTTGAATTTCTTTCCTGAATATATTATATATAGAGCAAATCGTATCAACCAATTCCTATCTAATTCTTTTAAGTAATCAGATATAGGTAATGGTTCATCATCAAACACCATTTCATATGTCACATAAATGTTGGGTTCGATTGTCATTATAGTAAAATTATTTAAAGATTGTCCATAGTGCAGTGTGATTCCAATTATAATCAAATCCCATAGCCGCAATATCTATCGAAGGAAAACGAGCCAATAAACCCGCAATCTTTTCGTTGAAGTTGTTATTTGGAGAAACGGATGTAAGGAGGTACCTGATAATACATAATCGGTAAAAAATCCGTTTCTTATCTATTCCTGATGTATCAATCCATGTATTTGACATTTTGCGTGGCTCTGCTGGATTGAGCATAAAATCTCTGTTCCAAATTCTTGCATGATGGCAGCACATATTGCGGAGGTTGGCAAGTACGGTTAACCACGAAGTGAATACCTGCGGTTTTAATCCAAAATAGTCTGCGATGCGTTTCATCAGTTTGTTGCTGGCGATGTTGGAATAAATGTAGTTCAGGTTGCCGAAAGACAAGACTTCGGTAATCATCCATGCCGGAGGATAACTTTCAACATAATTACCCCTAAAATTCTCTATATAATCTTCCTTACTTGATGCAAGTTCCTTTTCTATGACTGCCATCGTCTGATTGAATTTCTCAGCGTTGGCAAAATACTCCTCCTTTGTTATCCAATACTTATCATCAAGTTCTTGACATCCTATATTCGCCAATACGCTACGGATGGCCACTTCTATCTTTTCAATCTCATTAAAGAGGAGAATACGCAACTTCTTGTCAAAGCGGTATAGCGTCAAGACTTGCTCGAATGTCGTTCCATCTTTTAGTCGCAAGTCACTCTTTGGACTTTTGTAGAACGGATAGATGTAGGCAGAAAGACGGTGATAACCGATATTCATCAGATAATTCTCAACTTTTCGATCGTCATCCATAAGCATACCACGATGCTTTAGTAGCTGAACGATTTGTCCCGGAGAAGAATATGGTTTAGTGAAACTTGCTTTCATATAGGTATAATAAAAAAAACGACCCGCCGATTTGAGCATCGTTGAGAGGCTTGGCAGGTTCTAATGGTGCAAAGATAACGAAAAGATTCTGAATTTCAAAACTTTTCGGGACTTTGTTTTCAAAATAGCTTTTATTGCCTTTCAAGAATTGCACGATAGCTATTTAAGGTGAATGTAACCATGACAAAGTATAGATACTAAAAAGGTACTAAATTATATTTTTCATCTTATATTGATATCATAAATAATATAATATCAATCAATTACAAAATTATATATCTTGTCGCCCACCAGCCTATCCTGAATACCACAAGGGCGATGAGCA
>CAZHJM010000046.1:0-3310 GCA_964532905.1 uncultured Holosporaceae bacterium | reverse complement strand
CTCACATGTCTTTTTGCAAATAGAAAGTGTTGCACTTCAGATTTAAAATAACATTTGATTTTTTATTTGACTTTTTGTTATGCTTTTGCTATTATATTTCATAAATTTGGGGTGGGAAAATGGATATATTTGAAGATTTTTTAAAAACTGAAAAAAAATTGGATTTGTATAACAAAGAAGTTTTGGGGATGAAATATTGGGAGTTTATACGTTTTGGAGTACTTCATGAAATAACAATTAGAAAAAATAATTCTTCTGACATGTTAACTGCAACGAAACCAAAAGGGTTGAGAGTATATTTACTAAATTTAAAAAAAATAAAAAATTATCTAGGTATTTATAAAATTCCAAAAGTTGATTTATTAGTCATATCACATCCTAGAAGAATAAAACAAGGAAATAAATTCTACAATATTTTTATAGATCCAATAGTAGAAAGTTTATCTAGCGACTATAAATGTTTAACATTAGAAGAACCATGTTGGTGTGGATTAACAGCTTCTAAAACAAGTCATTTTTTCCCTGTAGAAACAAAAGATATATACTTTACTGATTTATATGAGTTACTATTTTTGCTTAAATCAAACCTATTTAAGATATTACATTATAAGAAATATAAAAAAATATTATCAGAGATTAATAAGATTTTAGTGTTTTTTGATAATAAATATGATATTGATTTACATTTAACAAAAAAACATTTTGTAGATAAAATTATTTATAATTATACAATGAAAAAGATGTGGAAGAAAATAGTACAAAAAATTAATCCAAAAGCAGTACTTTTACATTATTTCCCTACATCATTCAAAGTGTTACTTATAAATATTTGTAATGAATTAGGTATTCCGACAATAGAATTACAACATGGAATAATTACCTATTCGGATCCCGCAGAGCATAAAACTTATGATATAAATGATTGCTTTAACGTTCCAAAATATTTATTTGCCTTTGGAAATAAAATGGTTAATAAAAAATTCTTGACTACTGAATCTAAAAATATAAAATTTGTTGGTTTCCCTTTTTTAGAAAAAAAGGTTAAGTCTAATTACGAATTACCATTAACACTTAAAAAACATGAGAAATATATATTATTTATATCTCAAGATATGTTAGGAAAGGAGTTAAGCAAATTTGCTTCAGAGCTATCTGAGTTGTTGAAAGATAAACCTGAATATAAAATTATCTATAAATACCACCCAAACGAAGGTAATATTGAATATAAATGTTTAAATAAAGAAAACATTATTTCTATCAAAAAATCCGGAGAAGAAATATATAAGTATCAGCATTTTTCATGTTTGCAGGTTGGAGTTTTTAGTACTTCATTATATGAGGGCTTGGCTTTTGGATTACCTACAATAATATTAAAAAACCTAAAAAATGCAAATCAAACATTAGAAACCTTATCATTTATAAAAAAAGGTGTATATGCTATTGAAAGACCAAAACAAGTTATTGAGGTACTTAATCATTTAGAAAAGCCACAAAAAAAAGACATAGAAAGTTTATGGAAAAATAATAGTATTAATAATATTAAAAAACAATTAAAAATTATTCTAAAACATTAATGTAAGGAGAGAAAAAGATTATGTTGAGTATAGGTATAATTTGGAATAGTGCTAATGAATTTAAAGATTATATTTTATCAGATATAAGTGAATATGGAGAAATATTAAATGCTTTTGATTTAATATTAGATGATAAGTATAATGAATTTGTGAGAGACATTTATTCTGGAGATGCAATAGATGATTGGAAAATAGATAAGAAAATTGAAACAATGAAAAAAGCATCTGATTATAAAGGTGTGACAGTGGTTGTTTTAAATATAGATAACACAGAGCAATACTATCATGAGCATAAAAAAAGAATGGTTTATGCTAATATAGATAAGTTGAAAAGTAGTATCAGAGAAAAATATAGTCAACTAGTTTCAGTTTATTTCTTCGATAATGTGTTTCATTTAACTGATGATGAAAAAGAATATGAAGAATGTGCAGAAATATTGTCTAAATATACTGATAAAGAACTAATTCCAAATCAACAAGTAAAAGTAAAAAAAATATTACAAAAGAATAAACATTGAAATTTAGAATTAATTTATAGAGAAGAACTTTTTGTAAATTATATATAATTAAATATTATAAATTAACAAATTATATGGTTAAATTATTTGAAAAAGGACTTCTAACTGAAACAAAAAATTAAATCTGAATTAAGTCCATAAAAAACTATGATTTTAAAAACAACACAAAAAAAGCATAAAACAACATGAATTAGACACAAAATAAGCTTGACTACGTTTTGTCAAGTGATATAATATAGTAAAATATTTAGAAATTACGTGGAGAGGAACTTTGTTCTTCTCTTTTTGTTTTGAAAGAAGGTGTTATATAAAACAGAAATTAAAGGAAGCACATATTTTTTATGGATTATAGGTGAGTAGTCATTATTAATAAAATTAGTAGCCACTATTTTTATTAAAATTTAAAGAATATTTGTGTATGAGTAGCCACTTTTATTTGTAAAAGTAGTCATTTTTG
Organism: uncultured Holosporaceae bacterium; assembly: GCA_964532905.1. Classification (GTDB taxonomy): domain Bacteria; phylum Pseudomonadota; class Alphaproteobacteria; order UBA3830; family UBA3830; genus UBA3830. The sequence continues at coordinate 761 of CAZHJM010000046.1, read as the reverse complement.
CAAGTGCGAAAATAGTAACGACACCATTACATAATCTTTAATGTATAAGGCATTAATAGATTTATGGTGTCGTTTTCCTTATGCCCATTAAAAATATGTAGTGTTTTTACTATGAAAAATGTATCAAAAATAGCAAAAGTGGCTACTCATAATTTTAAGAAAGGAAAAATAAATATGATATTTAGGACAAATAAAATTACAAATTATACGAAGATTGATAATAGATATTTAGAAGATAAAAATATTTCTTTAAAGGCTAAAGGATTATTAACTTTAATGTTATCTTTACCAGATAATTGGAACTTTAATGTTAATGGTTTATGTCTTTTATGTAAAGAAAGTAAAAATGCAGTTAATAATGCAATAAAAGAATTAAAGGATAATAAATATTTAGAGGTGGAAAAAACTTACGATGAAAGTGGAAGATTTATTTATGAATATATTATATATGAATATCCAGATGACCCGAAAGGACATCTCGATTTACCATAACTGGATAATTAGATACTATTAATAACTAATATATTGATTACTAAAAATAAATAGATAAAGTTGATAAAACAAAATTCTTTGTAAAAACCTCTTGCAAAATTCATTTTTTAAAGTGATAAATATTAAAACAAAAAATCAGTTTATTGATGCTTAATTTAACCTATAAGAGGTTTTAATATCATTCATAATCAGTTATCAGTATAAAAATTTAAAACCTCTTAAAATGGCTTAAATTAAAAATGAAAGGATGTGCTTAATATGTATTTAAA
>CAZHJM010000045.1:0-3538 GCA_964532905.1 uncultured Holosporaceae bacterium | reverse complement strand
AAGCTGTTTTAAATTCTCGCAGTTATAAAATAGGCAGACTCATAACCTATATTCCTAGAAAAATAAGAGATTTGTTTAAAAAAAATAAGTAATTACATGCAGCAGTGGAGGACGAAATATGGCTATAGCAATAAAAGAATTAACCGAAAAAGATAAAGAGGCATTTAAAGAATTTTTAAAGAAAGAACGAAAGCAATTGCCAGAGTTAAAGCTCGCTTCCTTAGTGCCGCCGCATGAGGATATAGCGGTGATAGCATTTAAAAATAGAAGCAACAACTCACCTGTTGTTAAGTTTGCTGAAGATAATAATTTTATTTTTACAGAATTTGGTAAAAATATCGTGAGTCTCTCAAGACATGTACCGATAAAAGCTTTAGATAATTCGCATTATATTTTTTCCGGCTATGTGTTTTATAATAAAAAAATGTTGATAGGCTCCGATGAGGTGGCTGGCAATATATCAGATATAAATAAGATTTATGGTTCTTGCGGTGAATACTGTTTATGCACAATATCGAATGGTAAAATACGCCTAAAATCAGATTATTTCGGAATGGTGCCATGGTTTTATTTTGATAGCCGCAAAGTGTTTGCAGCATCAAATAATTATCACATGTTGCTTCTTTTATTGAAAACTATGGGTGTGAAGCTTGAGATGAATATTGCACGTAGTCGTGTCAATGTTATAACAACAGGGTTTACGTATGGTTCATCTTTTTCTAAAGATCTTGATGTTAAAGGGTGCAAGATGAACTTTGCCTATGAGGAAATAGCGTATTCTGCTGTAAATGGGGTACAGACTGAAAAAACTGAGTTGTGGTATGTGATAAATGATAAGTATGAATGGAATGAGGATCAGTATGAGGACTATATAACTGCGGCAAAAGAAGAGTTATACGAGTATTGTAAGGCAGTATTTGAACATCCAAGATTTAAAAAAATTGTTGTTGATGTCAGTGGTGGTTTTGATAGTAGAGTAGTATTTGCTACCGCTAATAATTTGCCTAAAAGGCTTAGGAAAAAACTTTATACGTTTACTAGAAGGAGTGGGACTATTGATGATATTGAGAAGGCTAATGCTGTAACAAATATATATAACTATCCTAAACATGTCTATTCACCTGCAGATACAAGTAATCTATATGATGCTGACGGCAGTATTAATCTAGCTCATGTTTCGCGCAATTTGGGTACTTATGCAGTTTGCTCGTATCTTTATTCGTCACAATATTTTGACACAGCAACATTGGAAATTGCCGGTTATCTTGGAGAAGTTATTTTAGGATATAAGCGTTGTCGAGGCGAAGTTGATTATTCACTTGGCGATAAGAAATTATTGGCAAGATTGGGCGGTAGCTATTGGTGGAACAGTGTGTCTGAACTTGAGGAAGTCTTTTCCGATCAAGAGAATATAATTAATAATACTTTAGACAATTATACAGTTGATTGTTTGTTTAAAAAATTCCAAGCGCTGTATGTGGATTCAAGAAATCGTTTCATATGTAATTCATCACATAATGTCGAAAATAATAATATGAGAATACCCATGTTGTTCTCTCAAAATGCTCTTAAGGCGAAATGGCTTTATTTTAGCCTTTTCAAAGATAACGAGGTTCCTAAAGAGAAGGTATCAATCGATTTGTTGAACGCAATAAATCCTTTAATTGCGAGCATGCCTTATGCTGAAACTAACAATGATGTTATGCCTTCTGCAGAACAGTTGCTCAATCCCGTAAATATAAAAATTGCGCCTGATATGTCTACGCGGCCAGGGCCGTCAGCAGTTAAAGTAGGTGAATTGTATAGAGATAAAGTTATAAAGTACATCGATGACCTTGAAGTGTTTCAACAGATGATTTTGCAAATATATGATTATTCTGAAAGATATTATCCTGTGTGCCTTGCTTTGTATAAGTTGCTTTCCATTTTAGAAGACTGTCCTTCGGAAATCAAAAGTGCTCATACAAGGGAAACGATAAGAAAAGTTTATGATTTGTTTTATCAAATAAAAATAATTGAGGAAGCGAGGGAGGATTAATAAAAAATGAACTCTGTTCCTCATAGAGTGTGGGCCGAAGTAAATATTGATGCCATAAGAGACAATATTTTCAATATCAGGAGTGGTATTTCATCAGGTAGTAAAGTTTGCGCTGTAGTAAAAGCTGATGGATATGGGCATGGAGCTATTCCAATAGCTGTGAATACGGCAGATATTGTCGACTTCTTTGCGGTAGCTACTATTGAAGAAGCAATCGAGTTGAGAGATGCAGGAATAGAAAATCCAATCCTTGTATTAGGGTTTGTTCATCCTGATTATGCTTGCCTTGCCGTATCTCATGATATCAGGCTAACTGTGTTTGATTATGAAGAAGCGATAACTCTCGCTGAAAAGGCTAGGTGTATTAACAAACCTTTACGCATGCATATAAAAGTTGATACAGGGATGAACAGAATTGGTTTAAAGCCCTGCAAAGACTCTTTAGACATTATCAAAAAAATCGTTGCGATAAAAAATGTGGAAGTAGAAGGCATATTTACGCACTTTCATTCTGCTGACAGTAACGATCTAACTTCGGCATATGACCAATTGGAAAAATTCAATGCATTTTGCGCGCTTCTTAATACGGTGGGTATAGATATACCGATAAAGCATTGCTCTAATAGTGCGGCGGCAATACTTATGTCGGAAGCAAACCTTGATATGGTTCGTTTAGGTATTGTAATATATGGTTTATATCCCTCATCATATGTAATGCGTGTTAAATTGAAACCGGCCCTCTCGCTAAAAAGTCAAGTTGTTATGGTAAAAGATATAACAGCCGGTGAGACTGTTGGTTATGGTGCAACTTTTACAGCAAAAAAAGATATGCGTATTGCTACCGTGCCTGTTGGTTATGCCGATGGCTATATGAGGAGCCTTTCAAATTGTGGGTGTGTTTTAATTCATGGTAAAAGAGTAGCCATAATCGGACGTATTTGCATGGATCAAATGATGGTTGATGTGTCTGATATAGATAATGTATCCAGAGGTGATATCGTAACTCTGGTTGGGCAAGACGGCGAAATTAATTTGTCAATGGAAGAAGTTGCTTTTATGGCTGATTCATTTAATTATGAATTTGCTTGTGATATAAATAAGCGTGTTCCAAGAGTATATTATCGTGACGGGAAAATTTTGTAAGAGCGTTTCTACAAAATATGAACATTTCAATAATTATCCCTATCTATAATGCAACTGATTATCTTGACGAATGCCTTACAAGTGCTGTTTTGCAGTCGCTTGGCGATATCGAAATCATTTGCGTGGACGACGGATCTACTGACGGAAGCGCGGAGATTGTGGCAGATTACGCCAAGAGGAATTGTCGGGTAAAGCTTATTTCGCAGAGCAATCAAGGCTCGGGCGCTGCCCGAAATGCCGGTATAAAAGCTGCTAAAGGGGAGTATATTGCCTTCCTCGATGCCGACGATTATTACCCCTGTCAAGATACATTGGCGCGCTTATATGCCGCGGCAAAGGCAAACAATGCCCTGATTT
>CAZHJM010000044.1:0-3625 GCA_964532905.1 uncultured Holosporaceae bacterium | reverse complement strand
AAAATTAACAGCTTGCCAAATTTTTCTTGTGAGATAATAAATTTAATTTAAAAAGGGAGGATAATGTTTATAGGAAGAAGTGGAAGCGTCCTATATATTTTTTTCAGTATCTTAAACAGGGCAAAATTTTTAAAAGCGTGCAACAAGAGCTGCTATCAGGGCCGCTTTTTTAGATGATCATTATGCCGCGTTGTTGAGGGTGGCAACTATATTCCGATAATACTTTGTACTAAGTTTTATGATCAATTATCCCGGCATAAAATAGTATATTTCGTAAAATCGGAAAGGAGAGATACAATGTCCGTTATTAATATAAAATTTGGGAAGATCCTATTTTATACATTTTGGGGAATTGTTGTTGTTGGAAAAGGACTAGGTTATACTTCTGCGGATTCAGTGTTTCAGAATATGGCATGGATTGCTATTATTTTTGCTTCTTATAAAATTATAATAACAAAATTTAGCAGAAGAACGATGCTGATTTGCTTTTTGTTGAATCTTATGGCATTAATGATATGGCTGTGTTCAGGCAGCACAACGGTTTTGCTAACCACAATCACAATTTCCGCAATGCAGGATATGCGTTGTAGCTCTATTTTTAAATTTTCATTTTGGATTTTAGGGATTTTATTTGTTCTAAGAACAACATTAGCAATCTTGGGAATTCTTGATGTACAACAGCGATATTTTTTTAGTGATGGAACGTTGCGAATTCGGTATGCCTTAGGGTATGGACAACCCAATTCAACGCATTTTGTGCTGTTTGTTGTGATTGCTTTATGTGTGCTGGCATATTCCAAAAGGATTAAAATATACCATTATTTTATGATGCTGGCGTACAATTGTTTTATTTTCTCATACACAGACTCAAGAGCTGGATTTTCTGTTACTACGCTATTCATTTTATTGTGTCTCTTATCTTCCTCTAGATTTGCAAATAAAATTTTGTACCGCTTTTTTCGATTCTGGTCAAGAAAAGCATTTATTATCACATCAGTTGCTAGTGTGATCATTGCACAATTATTTTTGCGGGTAGATATACTAAGAGAATGGGGGACATTTTCATCAAGGTTTCAAACTGCATTTTATGTTATAAATAATAATAATATAGCATTGTTTGGAAATTCGGGTATCTCTACAGATTTTGCCATGATTAATTTTTTATACTCTGATGGGTTGGTATTTTTTATTTTATTTGTAGTAGGATATTACTTTTTACTAAAAAGATATAGTGGAAAGAAAGATTTGCAGTTTATGATCGCTTGCTGTTGCTATGCAGTCTATTGCTTAGCTGAAGCATATGCAGACTCTGTTCTTATGAATATAACATTATTAATGTTTGGCGAGTACATATATCATACAAAAGCGATCGATATTGCGTATAAAGAACCGTCTCACTGATGGAGATGGTATTGCTTTGAAGTATTACAGAAGGCATGAAGTGTAGGTTTTTGCAAATAAAAATGTTAAATAGCGGGATATTAGAAACAACTAAGCTGTATAACGATATAAATGGATAAGGCGAATTTACTATTGGATAAAATAGGAGTTATTGTATGGTATCAACCACACAGTGCCGCAGTTAAAAGATCATAGTAATAGATATGCTGTAAAGTATACACTAATCTATCATCGTATTCAATTAGAGAGAAGGTAATATCGGTGCTAAATACACTGCAATATTGCGTAAAGCATAAGGATTTTAAAGGAATTCGTCGGTGCATAAAAAGACTGCTCCCACCTAAAGTTGAAAGCGAATTAATCTTCAGGAAGAATTACAATCGATGGATTCATTATAAAAATCCTGTACTGTTTGATGAAAAGTTGTTAATTTTAAAAGGCGGAGAGTATTATAATAACCAGTTGGTTACGATGTGTGCTGACAAATACCTTGTTAGAAAGTATGTAGATTCAAAAAATCTGGGGAATATATTGGTTGAACTATATGGAACGTATGAAAATGCTGAAGATATACCTTTTGATAAATTGCCAGCGAAGTATGTATTAAAATGTAATCATGGTTGCGGAATGAATCTAATCATTACCGATCATACTTCTATAGAGTTAGAAAAAGTGAAAACGCAGTTAAATGAGTGGATTGGCATTAATTATGGATTTATCAGTGGGGAGCGACATTATGATAAGATAGAACCTAGGATTATCGTAGAAAAATATATTGGCGCAGAAGATGGAACACTGCCAATCGATTATAAATTTTATGCGAGCCGAGGGAATGTCATTTACTGTTTGATTATTACCGGTCGGGGCGGGGATCAGCAAAGGATCTTTGTGGATAAAGAGTTTCATCATCTTCCCTTCAGCGATTTCAACGAAGAAAATGCAAGAGAATCATATGCATCTTTGAAACCCGAGAAATTCTCGGATATGGTTCAAGTCGCAGAAAAACTTTCAGAAGATTTCCCCTTTGTTCGGGTAGATCTATATAGTCAAGAGGGAAATATTTATTTTGGAGAACTTACATTTACGCCACATGGCTGTTATCATGATTATTTAAATGATTCAGCACAAGAATGGATTGGAAAGTAGATACATTTGTGAAATTGGGCTAGAGGTAAAAAGATGTCAAATGCAAAGAAGAATTATTTATATCAGATATTATACCAAACTTTAATTTCGATTCTCCCATTTATTACATCGCCCTATATTTCAAGAGTTTTAGGCGCTAATAGCATAGGTGTATATTCATACACATATTCAATTATAACATACTTCAAGATATTTGCTGCTCTTGGTATTGTAGATTATGGAAACAGGGCTATTGCAAAAGCAAAGAACAATCAAGATGAATTGAATAAAACGTTTTCCAGTCTATTCACTTTGCATGCCCTGTTATCTGCAGTAGCGATTATTGCTTATTTAGTATATTGGCAAATTTTTGTGACAGAAAATAAGCTAATTGCTTTCATACAATGTTTTTATCTTTTGGGAATTCTGTGTGATGTCAATTGGTTTTACTTCGGAATGGAAAAATTTAAATTGACGGTTACAAGAAACAGTATTTTGAAAATTGCAACTGCTGTCGCTGTTTTTATCTTTGTCCGAAATCAAGATGATCTTTGGAAATATACCTTAATTATGGCATTTGGAACATTTTTGAGTACCTCTGTCGTATTATTATTTGTTCCAAGATATGTAAAATTCGTCAAGTTTTCATTACGAGACATGCTTTCCCATGTAAAACCTATGGCAGTCTTGTTTTTTGCGGTCATTGCTGTCTCTGTATATAGTTATATGGACAAAATTATGCTTGGCAGTCTCAGTACGTATAGCGAACTGGGATTCTATGAAAATGCCTGGAAAATGATTGAATTCCCAGTTGGATTTATTACAGCTCTTGCTACTGTCATGCTGCCTAAAATTACAAATTTGTTAGCATCTGGAGACAATAAAAGAATCAATCACTATATGTATGAATCCATGCGATTTTCTGTAGTTGCTTCCTTTGCCGTTGCTTTTGGCGTTGCGGGCATTGCAGAGGAATTTTCGGTTGTCTTTTGGGGAGAAGAATTTGAACCATGCGGAAGCATTATGATTGTTTTGGCTGTTACTATTATTTTCATGTCAATTAATTCCGTTATTCGTGCAGAATATTTAATTCCTCAGG
>CAZHJM010000043.1:0-3646 GCA_964532905.1 uncultured Holosporaceae bacterium | reverse complement strand
CTTATCAAGACTATAGGCGAAGAACTTATCAGCGACGATAAGGTAGCGATATTAGAGCTGGTAAAAAACTCATATGATGCATATTGCTCACTAAACGACGAAGGAGCAATCGTAGATATTACATTTAATGGTAATGTTCAGAGTCAATCTTCAGGAGAAAAATACATAGCCAAAGAACAAGCCTCCATTATTATTTACGATGAAGGCATAGGGATGGATTTTGAGGTTATAAGAACCGCGTGGATGGAGCCTGCCACTAATTTTAAAAGGTTAAAGCAAAACCAGAATCCAGAAAAAAAATATGCAGGAGAAAAAGGTATAGGACGTTTTGCTTCTGCAAAGTTAGCATCCAAATTAGAACTTGTTACGAAGCAAGCCGGTAAAGACGAAATTTTCATCAGATTCAATTGGAATGAATTTTCCAATGAGGATAATTATTTGGACGATATTAAGATAGAATGGGGAATACGCCCCGCAACCAAAATACAAAACCATGGAACAATTCTACGCCTGTACGATTTAAATGACGATTGGAGTGAATCCAAAATAAAGGATCTGAGAGTTTCTTTATCTCGATTGCTCAATCCCATCGTCCCGGTAGAAGATTTCTTAATGAGTTTAAACCTGCCAGAAGAATTTGAATCTTTATCGGGAATCATCGAGAGACCAGAAACTTTAAATCGGCCCAACTATAGTATAAAAGGCCGTATTGCAGCTAATGGTTCTCCTCAACAGATAATTTTCTATAGTAAGGCTATTGGTCACGAAGAAATTCTTTCTTTAAACGAGAATGAATTCTGCCTTCCAAGAGAATATTTGGCAGGTCCTTTTTCATTCGAATTTAAGATTTGGAATAGAGATGCAGATGAATTAAAAGCATTAGCTAATGAAACGGGAATTAGCGTTAAAAATGTTAGGGCTGACCTTGATGAATTGTGTGGCATAAGTATATACCGTGATAATATCAGAGTTCTGCCATACGGAAACAAAAATAATGACTGGGTAAGACTCGATATTCGGAGAGTTAATAATCCTACATTGAGATTAAGCAACAATCAAATTGTAGGATATATTTCAATAGGTATTGAGAGTAATCCATTATTAAAAGATCAAAGCAATCGAGAGGGTATTGTAGAAAGCCAAGCCTTTGAAGATATCAAAGATTACATTAAACTCATATTAAATGAGGTAGAACAACGCAGATACGCAGAACGTCCCCGAGAATCCAAAAGGAAATCCCCTAAGAGTTTATTTGAAGCATTTTCTCTTAGTTCTATTTCTGCAGCAATACAAGAAACCAGTCCCAATTTCAAGGAAATTAAAGATCTCATTGATCAAAAAGAAGTTGAGATTAAGCAGTCCATAATAAAAGTTCAAGAGATAATCTCTCGTTACCGACGATTATCAACATTAGGACAATTAATAGATCCCATTATCCATGATGGTCGAAATTATCTAAACAAAATAGATCTAAAATCGTATAGTATCATACAAGAAACACAAAAAGAAATTTGTGATATAAAAAAAATAGCTAACAAAGCTAATGAAATACAAACGATAAGAAAAGAATTTGCACAGTTGTTCAGAAGGATAGAACCTTTTGGTGGAAGAAAGAGAGGACGTCCGGAGAGCATAACCATTGAAGAGGCAATGTCAAATATTTTCATATTAAACAAAGAAGAACTATCCAAATCTAACATTACCTATAAACTCGCAGATACTCGCCATCGAGTTACCATTGATGAAAGTGAGTTAGGTTTAATTTTTATGAACCTAATTCAAAACTCGATCTATTGGCTTAATACAATTAACCCGCCAAGAATAATAGAGGTCAATATTATTGATGAATCAGATGGATTATCAATTATATTTAGTGACAATGGGCCGGGAATAAAACAAGAAATAAAAGATCAGATCTTTGATCCCTATTTTAGCACAAAACCGGACGGAATAGGATTAGGTTTGGCAATCATAGGTGAATTAATGGCGGATTACAATGGAGAACTTACATTAATTGAAAGTATGATAGGTGGAGCATCGTTCAAACTAAAATTCAAATACAGAGTATGAAAACATTAAAAATATTGTATGTTGAGGACGATGATGATAATCGTTCAGGCCTAATAGAAGCGTTGTCCGGTATAGAGATTAATGGGCAAACAATAGAGATAAAAGGTGAAGCAGATTTCAATGTAGCAGTCGAGAAAATCATTGATTTTCACATTGTTATATTGGATTTATATAAAGGGAAAGTTGGGAGTGATGGAGAAGCAGCTGGAAATAAAGTGCTTGAATCGATACAAGAAAAAATATTTATTCCAGTTATTTTTTATTCCGCCGCCACAGACAAAGTGAGCGACTTAAAATCTCAGGTTATTGGTATTGCCACAAAAGGAGACGGAGGTATAGAAGAATTAAAACAAGAAATAAAAAGACTTTCGGATCACAACCTTCCTTATATCAGGGAAAGGATTCACGAGCATATCGACAAGAAATTACGAAACTATTTTTGGGAGATTATTCAAAATAAGAAAGACATATTTAAACCAGAGAGCCAAGATTATTCTCTAGGATATCTACTTTTAAGAAATATCGGCAATTCTTTATCTAAAAAGAATATAGTTGATATTCTGGAAGATCCAGATATTAAGAAAGATGAAGAGAAAGTTCATCCCATGGAATTTTATCTGTACCCAACAGATGGTAGCAATGAATATGAAAGTGGGGAAATTATAAAACAAGGCAAAGAATTCTATGTAATTCTTACCCCGTCTTGTGATTTTATCCCACGGAAAGGAGGAAAGCGAAAAGCTGAAAAAGTTTTATTAGCAAAAGCCAATCCGTTAACTTCAACCCCTGCTTTCAATAAATATAGTGGAGATAAAAGCAAGAATAACAAAAATGAGTTATCGGACTTGATAAGATCAGAAAAATACCCACGGTATTTCTTCTTGCCTGGCACACCTTTCCTTGAAAACTTGGTTGTAGATTTTCAAGACAAATTAATGGTGGAATATGAAGACTTACACTCAAATTATCAGAGAATAGCAAAATTGGATTCTCCTTTTGCAGAAGCAATGGTAACAAAATTCATAAGCTATTATAATAGGGTTGGATATCCTGATATAGATGTAGATTATATACTAAATAATTTAGGTTAGAATATAATTATTATTGTTCACAATCCTAACTATCACAATACATTGAGGAAGCATTTATGATACTTTTACTCCTCCAAATATGATTCGAAAAAAGAACTGACAACTGTTAATTAATATGAAAAATATAGATTTCCTAAATATAAAAACAGCTTCAGCCATTCCAAGAGCGGCAGCCATGATTGAAACATTTCGAGCTATCGGTTACAGTCTGGAAACTGCAGTAGCCGATATTGTAGACAACTCGATATCGGCATCGGCCAAGAATGTGTGGATCAATCGAATCTGGAAAGGTGGAGATTCCGTCATAACAATCATGGATGATGGACATGGCATGTCTGGGGAAGAGATAATCCAAGCCATGCGCCCCGGGGCGCAGAATCCGTTGGAGGAGCGGTCAGCAACGGATCTGGGACGCTTTGGACTCGGTCTGAAAACAGCATCCTTCTCTCAATGTCGAACACTGACCGTCATGAGCAAGATTCAGG
>CAZHJM010000042.1:0-3876 GCA_964532905.1 uncultured Holosporaceae bacterium | reverse complement strand
ACAAGCAAATCGCCTTCGACCTCGATGACGGTGTGGTGGTGAACTACGCCAAGTTTGGGGATGTGCTGGCTAAGTTGAAATGACAAGCAATATAGAACACATACTTATGTACATATCTAAAGTTAAAATATTAGGATATAAAGGTTTTAAAGATGCTACAATAGAACTCAAAGATGGACTAAACGTCATCTTGGGACATAACAATGGAGGTAAAAGCACTCTGTTGGATGCAATAGCTCTTGTCATTGACACAGAAAGAAAGAAGAAATTATCGGCTTGGGATTTTTATCAAGGTGTTTCATTGAAAGATTTGAAGGACAATGCTCCATCAATAAAAATCAGTTTATATTTTTCCATGTCAGAAAATGAAAATAACAACTCAAGCGATGTGGCATTATTTTCTACTTACGCAGTTTCTCTTGACCCTCAATTAGAGTCATGCATGACATACGTATTCTTTTTACCAGAAACCGAAGCATCATCTTATAAAGAAAGTGTGGCTTCTGCAAAAAGCGTTTCAGAAGTCATGAGCATTATTGATAGTAAATTCATACGCAAATATACTTATGCTATTTATGGAGGAAATGAAAATCTCCATCAACAAGTGTTATTTGAGGATATTCATAAAATAGATTTTCAAAAAGTTGAAGCACTTCGTAATGTTGAAGGAGATCTATACTCCGGTCGAGCTGAGTTGCTACATGACGTCCTTAGCTATTTCTTAGATTATAATATCAAGACAAGTGATAAGACAGAAGAAGAAATCAAGACAGAACTACGTTTAAAACGAGATGACTTTCATCGTGATACTCAAGAGAGTATTAAGTCTTTAATCGATAGGATTAAAGATGGGAAAAATGAAATTATCAAATATGCAAATGAAACAGGAGCACTTTATAATGAAAGTGATTTAAATTTTGATGGTAATGTAACAGAAGAACAATTCCTACGAGTTCTCAATATTTTAGTATCTACTTCCATTGGATTCAATATCCCTATTGCAAATAATGGATTGGGATATAATAATCTTATATATATTTCCTTGTTACTTGCGAAAATGCAATCTAACAAGGAAGCATCCTATATGGGTACAACAAATGCAAAAGCATTTTCAATTCTTGCAATAGAAGAGCCTGAAGCTCATTTACATCCTGAATTGCAGTATCAATTCCTTGATTTTCTTCGTCGGAATATTTCAGACCATAAAGTAAAGCAAGTATTTATGACTTCACATTCACCGAGTTTAACCGCAAAGGTTAAACTGGATGAATTATGCTGCTTGTTTAAGGATGCAAACCATAACATATCAGCTTACTATCCTCGTAAGATATATTCAGATGAGCCAAAAGCAAAAAAGTTTGTACAACGATATTTAGATGCAACTCGCGCAGATATGTTGTTTGCAGGTAAAATTCTTTTTGTTGAAGGGCTTGCAGAACAAATTTTGATACCTGTATTTGTTCAATTATTAGGTCATGATAGGGAATGGCATAAACAGCAAGCAATTATCGTTAATATCGGGGGAAGATATTTTGAACATTTCCTGAAACTTTATGATAAAATCGAAGAAGGAGCTTTTCCTATTCGTGTAGCTTGTCTTACTGATAGAGACCCTGTAAAGAAGCAGAAAGATACTTTAGAGTCATACTCTTCTTGTTGGCCTATAGAATACGAGGCTTCAAAAGATTATGAATATAATAATCATTCTGAAAAATTTATCACTAAATATAGAAACCATTACAATATTCATTTCTTTAGCCAGGATTCTCAGGGGAAGACATTGGAATATGAAATAGCTCGTATAAATAGTTCTAATCCACTTATCCTTACTGAGTCTGTGTCAAATAAAGACGAATTAGAAAAAATGATGACTGCAAATACATTTGATGAAGTTAAATGTAAATGCAAATCTCAAAAACTAATTACGATATATTCAAAGAATGAGAAATGGAATGATGTAGATAAAAAAGATGGATTGATTGCAGCTCGTTATCTTTGCTCCGTCAATAAAGGAGAGAACGCTTTAGAATTAGCAAACAAAATCTTAGATTTACCGAGCGAGGAAAAGGGGAAAATAAATATTCCGAAATACATCGAAGATGCAATATTATGGCTGTTAAAGAAATAGTTATACATTCGGACGAAATTCAAGATTTCAATAATTCCATTCGTATCCTTGCCGGACCTGGTGCAGGAAAGACGTTTTGGATAACAGGACAAATACGTCAAATATTGGAATCCGGAGTATTACGATCTACAAGTAAAGTTGCCTGCATTACATATACTAACAAAGCAGCCATGAATGTAGAAGAACGTGTGGGTAACAAAAGCAATAGTCTGGAAGTATCCACAATTCATGCTTTCTTATATGCTCAAATCATTAAGCCATATTTTCATTTAATTGCAGAGGAAGAAAATTTTGCGATAGATAAATTAGACGGACATGAAGATGATATTGTTATAGGGTATGAAATATTAAAAGAGATTGTTCCTTCTAAGATGAAATATTTTGCAATGTCTTTTAAAGACTATTCTTCATTGAGAACATTTATTGAAAAACATCATTGGCAACTTATAGACGGAACGTTGGAATTAAAATCTTCAGCTAATAATAAATCCCCCCTTCGTGGCTTCAAAATAGATAATGTTATATCTTATAAAAAATATGTTTGGGCAAAATATGGATTGATGCACCATGACGATGTTTTGTATTTTTCATATAAGCTAATACAAAAATATCCATCAATTATTGATTTTTTGGTTGCTAAGTTTCCATTTATGCTTATTGATGAGTATCAAGACACTAATTCTATCCAACACTATATATTTCAGCAATTAGCGTTTGCCGGTACAAAAGTAACCATAATAGGTGATACTGCGCAATCAATCTATCGTTTTGCTGGAAGTGACATAAAGAATATTAGTTCTTTCAAAGCTCCTAATTTAAGATGCTATAAAATTGATGACAATAGACGAAGTACCCAATCTATTTTGAACTTTCTAAATATGTTGCGATTTGACTTGAATCAGAAGTCATTGGTGAAAGATGATTTTGGAGTACCCATAATTTTTATTGGAGAGGCTAAAGATAACTATCTTCAAGCTAAAATGTTATGTGATAAAGAAGAACTAACTTCCCTTAGCTGGAGTAATCAAACTGCAAATTCTCTAAAATTGAACCTTTCACTTTCAGGTGAAGAAGTTTTACTTAATCAGTTACATGATTTTAATGACAATGGCAGATCTAGATATGTCTATAATTGCCTTATAGCAATTGAAAATGCAAAATCAATGCTAATGAAAGATGCTATGAAGTATATGTTTAAGGCATTTGGACTGGATAAAAGAAGATTGTCTGATAAAGAAAGTGCTTTCAATAAATTGTTAAATATATTGCAGAGCGAAAAAGAATACAGAGATGGTACGTTGATGAGCTTTTACGATGTTATAAATTTATTAAGGAATAAGCCATTTCCTAAAATAACCAAAGGTAAGCCCGCAGAGCTGTACTCAAACTTATATCTTGATTTTGCAAAAGGGATACGAGATAAAAATGAAGAATCATGTCATCTTACAATTCACAAATCTAAGGGATTGGAATTTGATAATGTACTTTTAGTATTTGATGAAACAGAAAAAGCATTGGATTTCTTGCTAAAAACAGATTTAAACAAAACAGGAGATGATCATCGCTTGTATTATGTTGCTTGTAGCCGTGCTAAACATAGATTATTCATGTCTATACCCAGTCTTAGCAAAGCGGAACAGGTTTCACTACAAAATAAATTTGATGATGTCTTAACAATTAAAATGAATTGATTATTATGACGACAGAAGATATATTACAACTCAGAAATCGTGGTGAAGTAAGCAAGG
>CAZHJM010000041.1:0-4122 GCA_964532905.1 uncultured Holosporaceae bacterium | reverse complement strand
GATGGGGAAAATGGAATGTGGTTATGTGAGAATCATCATAAATTGTTAGATAGAAATTTAATTGCGATTATGAGCGATGGCTCCTTAAAATATAATCGTAATATTTCTACGGTTCATATCCCTTATTTACATACGCTTACAGAAAATACTCAATTACCATCCTTTTATTTAAACGATAAATTTAAGTATTACGTTGAGCTTCGCAACAAAGCTTTAAATGTTAGTGATTTTGTTATGTTTTAGTTAACCCTAAATTTTGTTATGTTTTAGTTAACCCTAATAATTATAGATGTAGACAAAGATAAGAAATTTTATTAAGGTTGCTCTACTGGAGCTGTTGCGATGATAAAATGGACAAAATAATATAATATAATTAATTTGTTATTTTTAATTTTTGCTCCATTTCTTGTGCTTGAATATATAAGTAAAGCGCACGGTAAAATTTGTCGTAGAAAGGCATTTGTGCTAACTAGCTTACGGTTTGGCCTTTAATGTTTGCAACTTTTTTGTGCGAGATATAAAAGTTGTGGCGAGATTTATAAACAATTTGTAAATTAAACTGATCAAAAATAACAGGGCGAATAGATTATTGACAGAAAGTTATCTTTGTAAAAGATTAATGAGCAAAGATATATCTATAGCTAAGGAGAAAAAAATTTAAGGATAAGAGATAATGTTATTCAAAAATATTCATATAAAGAACTATAGAAATTATAAAGATATTAATATTGATATTGCAAATCATAATGTTTTTTTAGGATTAAATGACGTAGGTAAAAGTAATTTACTAAATGCGATTCGTCTTATCCTTGATAGGGAAGTACGTAAAAATAATTGTGTCGAAACTGACTTTTATTTAAGAAATACGGAAGAGCCTATAGTCATTACTCTATCGATTGATATTTCTGATTATCAATCTGATGATACAGCAAAGATTCGAGCTAAAATGAAAGGTGTTTCACTTAGCGATGAAGAAATACTTTATATCCGTCTTACTGCAAAATACGATGCGTTAGAACAAATTGCTGTTCCGGAACTTGAATGGGGCGGAAATATTGAAAATCTATATCCGATGAGTGGATCCAATTATTATGAAATAGATCGCATTTTTAATGTTATATATATTGATAGTAGCATTGATATGAATAAAGTTTTTACGAAAAATGCAAAAAAACTTATTAAGACAACTGACCAGGATGAAGACTTATTACAACAAATAGATAACACAATAACAGAACTTAATGAAAAGATTAGTACCTTATCTGGCGTTAAAGTGTTTCAAGAAAGAATAACCCAAAAGCTCTCAGAATATCGAGATAAAGATTTATTAGTATCAATTCGGTCTGAAATTGCTGTAAAAGGGCTTTTTGATAATATCTCTCCGTATATTCAAAAAATTGGGGACGCAAACTTATATCCAACAGCGGGAGATGGGAGGCGTAAGCTGTTAGCGTATTCGATTTTAGAACTATTGTCTGAGACATTGCAAGAATCTAAAATAAATATTTTTCTGATTGAGGAGCCTGAAAATCACTTACACAAATCTTTACAAATTGCTTTATCAAATATCTTATTCTCGAAAAAGGGATTTGCGTATTATTTCATAACCACGCATTCACCTTTTTTGTTAGCATCAATGGAAGATACCCAGTTAATAAGAATCCACAATGATGACCATTTAATAGGTAACAGTACTTATTATCGCATACCGGAAGAGTATCAGAATTTTAAAATGATTCTTAACAACCAGCTTACTGAAGCGTTATTTGCAAATAAAGTTTTATTGGTTGAAGGTTCATCAGAAAAGCTGCTATTTACATATATGGCAAATAAAATATCACCAAACTATGAGGCGGAAGGTTCTTTAATTTTGCAAGTTGATGGAATTAAATTTAAAAAATATAAAAATCTACTTAGTAAGTTAGGAATAAAAGTAATAATTAAGACTGATAACGATTTAAGAAAAAGAAAAGATAATTCATACAGTGTATTGGGATTTGAACGTTGTAACGGTTTATCGGGAACTGAATTGTTACCATGCACGCCAATAGATACTGATACGGTAGAGCGAAAACGAAAACTTTATGACGACAATATTTCTAAAATAAACGAGATGTCTTCACAACATCTTATATTTTTGTCTCGATGCGATTTAGAGCATGATTTAGATGATGTGATACATCGAGCTCTTGAAGAATATTTAGGAACAAATCCGGTTGAATATTTACAACAAAGTAAATCTTATCATATGGCTGAACTTTTAAGGCATTTAACAAAGCAAGATTGTAAAGATATCTACTCTCATGATAATTTTTCTTGTTTGAAGGAAGTGTTTTGATGAAAGTAATAAAACCTACAGAAATTCAACAAGAAATTATAGAACAGTCGGGAAATCTTGTGGTTACGGCAAGTGCAGGAACAGGAAAAACATTTACTCTTGTCCAAAAAATAAATTACGAAGCGAAAAACTACGAAGGATATAAAACGATCGCGGCAATTACTTTTACTATTAAGGCGGCTAAAGAAATTAAGGATCGGTTAAATCAAGTCGATACGCGAGATTTTTTTATTGGGACCAATAATAGTTTTGCTATCGATGAGGTAATACGTCCTTTCTTACGAGATGCATATGGCGCAGAATATGACATTAAGTTTGAAATTGATTATAATCAAAAATTTAACACTATTCAAGAGGGGCTAGATTTCATAAAAAAAGGAGTATTGGGCTCATATAATGAAAATAAAGCAAATTTTGTATTTGAATTGGCTTTATTAATAGTAAAAAAATCAAAAGCGTGTTGGTTATACTTAAAATCTAAATATAGAAAGCTATATATTGATGAATACCAAGACAGCGATAAAGACATGCATCAATTCTTTATGTATCTTGTGGACAAGCTGGAAATAGAAGCTTTTATAGTGGGAGATGAAAAACAATCAATTTATCTTTGGAGGAATGCCAATCCCAAGTATTTTAAGTCAATAAAGGAAAAGACTAATTTTTCTTATAGACCTCTTTGGGAAAATCATCGCTCATGTAAGCAAATACAGAATTATTCAAATTTACTTTTTAAGGAAACTCGCAATCTTTATTCTGAAGTATCAGATTTAAACAATATTATTCTTATCGACTATTTTGAGTGGGAAAAACAAATTATATCTCTTATTAATTCTGATAAAAAATTGGCTATTTTGAGATATAAAAGAGCGGAGGCTCAAAATAACGCGGAAGTTTTAACTGCGGAAGGAATAGACACTATTTTTATACCATTATTGCCTGTAAATGAAATTACAAATGAGTATTCTTGGCTTTGCCAAGAAGTGAGTAAATTTTGCAAGGTCGAGCATTACACTGTATATGATGTAATAAATGCAGCCCCATTTGATTTTTATAAGCTTAATCTTGTGAAATTAAAAAAAGACCTCATTAAATTGAAAGAATCATTGTGTTTGGAAATGGATTATAAAAGATGTCTTGAGTCAATATTTTCTACATATTTTGGTTGTAAAATAAAACCAGTTGATGCAAATAGAATTTGGAATAGTGTTAGCAATGATGAGTATACTCCAGCATTTGAACCAGAAAAGTATAAAAATATTTCAATGACGTTTCATTCGGCAAAAGGACTTGAGTTTGCTCAAGTAATTATTTTTGCGGAAGACTATCCTCTAAATGATGAATCAAGTTTTTATAATCATTATGTGGCCGTAACAAGAGCTAAGCAAAGGCTAATTATCGTTTACGACGAAGCAAAACCAACGAGTAAGAGGTTTTTAGCAAAGATACAAGAAACATTTTATCCGCATCAATTAAATCAAGTTTTAACTTGTAGAGCAAATTGACAAAAAAATACGTCGGTATTTAGAAGAATAAAAACTTCAAGCTAAAATTATAAAATAGGAAACAAATTATAACGAAACAGTACGCATTA
Source organism: uncultured Holosporaceae bacterium (assembly GCA_964532905.1). Taxonomy (GTDB): domain Bacteria; phylum Pseudomonadota; class Alphaproteobacteria; order UBA3830; family UBA3830; genus UBA3830. The sequence goes on along the minus strand of CAZHJM010000041.1, from coordinate 190 downwards.
TACGTGGCGATAAAAATGCTTTAACTACATAAATTTCCGTGAAGCGAATTACAAGCTGGTTGATGAGATTTAATAATGCAAAAAATGTTTTCATTGAATTTCGGCTGCTTTGGTGCGATAATTATTTTTAGGTTTCCTTTTCGAACGCACTCTTTTGCTCTCGTAATAAAGGTATAGCGCAGCTCGTGCA
>CAZHJM010000040.1:0-4323 GCA_964532905.1 uncultured Holosporaceae bacterium | reverse complement strand
AGCGGCGCAAGCCGCAAAGCAGGGTTTGGGGAAGGCACTCCCCAACAAGTTTCCCTGCGAGGAACAAAACCGCAGAATTGCGGATTTTGGCACCGAGGTAGAAACTTGCTCTTTGCAGCTGCAATCTCCGGCGTGTACGGGGGCTTCTTCTTTTCCGCTTTCACCAAAGTTACTTTTGACACCGGGCTTTCTGCCCGTTCTACTACTAATAATCTGAAAAAATATTTTCTACCCGCTGTCCGGGGGAAACGGAAAATTTCTTTTTCCTACCGTCCCGGCAAGAGAAAAAGGGTATATCTCCCCGTTCACTCCTTAATACCGCCGCTTTCCCGTTTTGCCAAAAATGGGCGCAAAAAAAGCAGCAAATCTTTTTCAAGACTTACTGCTCGTTGTGCCGCTGCGGGGCGGTGGGCTATTTGATTTGGGGTATCCGTTGTATAAATCACAACTTACTAAATAAGTTGCTTAGAAAGATAAAGTATAAGTTCATCATCATTCATGCAAGGTTTATATTGTTCCAAGCGTTCTCCATTAAACCACACTCCGCTGCCATCGGGAATATATCCACGCTTGATATACAGCCTTTGTGCAGCACCATAGCCATAGTGTAGTCCCACTCCAAGACAGATTACAGAGGAATATTTCTTGACATAATTTTCAATATAGTCCATGATTGCAGTTCCAACGCCATTTCTCTGATACTTTTCTAATACATTGAAATCCACAATTACAGGAATACTTTTGTCTTTAAACGGTCCTGATATATCATGGGAAAGAAGAGTAGCATATCCCCCGACATTTCCATCAACTTCAGCTACGAATACTTTTCTTGTACCATTTTTCTGTTCATTATGATACATTTGATATTGTTCTACAGGTTTATGCCAGCCTTGTTTTTCAAACTCAATAGGAAATCCAGTTATATCTGATTCTAACATTTTTCTAATTTTAATTTTCATAAATCCTCCAAATTCAAAGCTATCTCTGCTTCATGTTATTTTCTTGAGAAAAGTATCAAACTATCATTCCAAATCAATCTCTATATCGTATTGATTATCAATAAGAATGTATTTTACATTGTATTTTTTGCAAGTTCTAAAAACTGTGTATTATCTTCTAAAACGGTTTCCATAGTACACCATTCATCGTCCAAGCGACTTTCTATGGCACTTGCATATTTCTTGATATTATCGAAATGATTTTTAATATAATTTTCGCTCATTATAAGACAAAAGTATCTAATGTTATCAAGATATTCTTTTGCAAAGTCTTTCGCCCAATCAAAAGGGATATAACACCCTTCAATAATAAGGTTTTGCTTATTTTCTATGGCGGTCTTAATCATTTCACGAACAATAGGCCACAGATATTCTGTTAGCTTATTATCATCTTCTGGTGTAAGTGTGGTATATCCACTACGAATCAAACCCATTTTTAGATGGTCTATTGAAAAATATGGATATTTGTATTTGTCAAGTAGCCTCTGTGCCAGTACTGTTTTTCCTGTATGTGACGCTCCTGTTATTAAAACAATCATTTATAATTTTCCTTTTCTGTAAATTTCAATTTCTTGTTCTGTTTAATAAATTTTTTAATAATAGCTACGAATTTTTCTATGCTATCGGTCAAAGCGAAATTTGAACTGACTTTCTATCAGCTTGGTTTTGATGTAGTTCTCCATATCGGCGTTGTAATATCCGTTCATGTGGGAGAAATAATGGATAAATCCGGCATATCGGTCAAGAACAGCTTGCATGGCTGCCGGGTCGCCCTCGCACGCCTTGACAATGGTTTCATAGGGGAGAAGTCTATCTTTCATGGTTGTGCTTCTCCATTTCCCGGCGTAGCTGCTGCAAGGCAAGCTGGATATGCCGCCCCGCTGTGCTGCGTGTCTGTCCGTACTGTGCGCTGATTTCCATTTGTGTCCTGCGCTGGAAGTAATATTGAAAAACCTCCTCCTGTGCCTGCTCTTGCAAAAGGGAAAGGGCGGCGGCAAGTTCCCCGTCATAGAGGATAACGGTCTGTCCGCAGACGGTAAACGGGTATTCCTCACAAGGTTCTGGCTCTTTGAAATATTCGTCTGTGGTGCTGAACGGAACAAACTTCTCGAACATCAGATATTCAAGGGAAAGTTCCTTTTCCCATTGTTTCCGCAGACGTAAAGCTATATCAATCGCCGCATGGCGAATGACAATCTTGCAATAGGCGTTGTGCGTGTGCCGGATATGTTCTTGATACTCTAACTCGGTCATGGAGATTCCCCCCTTTCTGAATGATGAGAAAGGGCGGCAGCACTTTTTGCTGTCGCCCCTTAGCTGCCTATCCGCAAAGACAGACGGGGCTGTCAACGGCGGGCGCAGCCCGTTTACTTGCCGTTGACTGGCTCGGCTGGATTTGCTACGTATCTAATAAATTCGCCTTTGTGTTTCAACAACACTCGTATAAAAACATTTCATTCTGATTTCCTGTAGCGATTTCTTTTTGAAAAGAGGAATAAGTAGTAACCGTTTTGAATCCGATTTCTTTCAAATATGCTTCCATTTCTCCGAATCTATAAAGATGAAGTTGAAAATTCATAGGCTCGCTCTGCAACAAGGTGGCTTCGTTATATAATTCATAAATAGACGGAGAAAACTGCGTTTGACTTTCTTCTTCATAATAATTCTTGCTTTTTAATACTAAATCAAATCCCTCTTTTGTTTTTACAGAGATTGAAGTTTTATAGTTATCATTATCAGGACATCTATCAGCTACCGTATCAACCGCAAAAACGAATTTTCCATTTGGAGCCAACATTCTTTTCAGCTTCTCTAAAATTTTCTTGCATAAATCTATATCAGTAAATAAAGATACAGAACCAGAAGAAATAAAAATATAGTCATACAGTTGTGTTGAAGAATACTCTAAAATATCTGCATGGACAACATCTGCATTAGGTTTTTTCTGCTTCAATTTTTCCAACATTTCGCTGGATAAATCCATTCCGCAAATATCAAAACCACGTTCCATAAATGGAATAAGGAAACGCCCGCTGCCACATAAAGGCTCTAAAATTTTCTTTCCTTTTTCTGCATAAGAAAGATAGAAGTTCAATTCATCTTGAGGGGCTTTTTCGTGTAATATTTCATACATTTCGGTACATAAACTACCATAATAATTTTTTGTGCTTTTCATAACACATCACCTTTTCTTTTTGCTTTTATTGGTACATAAATGGACATGACAGCATTTTCTGACGCATGACAGCGTTCATCATATAATTCAAACGCATATTTTGTTTCATCAATATTATAGGGGCATTGAGCAAACCATTCTGTAAAAATATATCGCCATGTTTCTTTAACTGAAATGGCTAAAGGGTCTTTGTCATACGTTGCGGCGGTATCCAAATTATTTACGGGTGGAGTTGTAAAAACAGCATACGTAGCAGCAGGAATTTCTGCAACTAACATATCAGAAGTTACTCTATCAAAATTTTCAACCACGACCCCAAATAAATAAACTCCTTTTTCGCTGTTTTGGTATGGAATACATATTCCTATTTCGCCATGTTGGGGTGGTTGTAATTGTTCATATAATCGGTTTTCAAGATTAGCTCCCTGATAAGAGTCCCAATATGCAGAGACATCTTCTATATGTTGCTCTGCTACGTTGGCGTAAATCCCATATCCTGCCACTTTAAAAGACTTCTTTCGAATAATTTCGGGTGGCGATAATATTTCACCGATATTTTTAAGAAATGTGCTATCTGTATTATTCATTCTAACAATATACGAAGTAGGCGTATAACCAAATTCTTTGCGGAATGATTTTGTAAAACCGCTGGCGGTTTCAAAACCATACTGTAAAGCAACATCAATAATTTTTTATTGCCTTTAAGTTCACTTCTTGCAATAGACAAACGATATTTTCTTATATACTCCATTACTGTAAGATTTGTTATTAAGGAAAAAATTCTACAAAAATGAAAAACAGAATAGCCGACATGATTTGCTATGTTCTGTGCCGTTAAATCTTCATTTATGTGTTTTTTAATGTAGAGTATGCTATCATCTATTATTTTTTCATATTTCACTTCATACCTCCTCTCTCAAAGCTATTATAAATTTAATTTTTTTCTTTTGCTGTTCCTAATTTGCTAACTTTATCCTGTTGATTATAAAAATTATAGCAGATAATAGGTATCTTTTCTATTAAGCTCCCTTTATTTTATGGAATAGTAGGCGGCTGTCTATCAAATTATTGTGTGTTACTTTATGATACATGAGCATTTGTCGCTGGCAGTTAGCGTTTTTGGTTAGCGCGTTTTCTGGTTAGCGGAGG
>CAZHJM010000039.1:0-4457 GCA_964532905.1 uncultured Holosporaceae bacterium | reverse complement strand
TTTGATTCAGCCAGCGGTTTTTTGCCAAACCGTAACTGCCTCCGCTTGCTTCGGTGTTTATGGAAAACATTTTGCATAAATGTTTGGCTCAATTATGATTAGCGTATGATAACATAAATCCTTTCATATTATTAAAGCAGAATTGAGATATAAATTTTTATCAAATAATTTGGCAAGGATTTTTGATGATTGGCTCAGTTAAACATTTTTGTTGAAATAATCTCTCAATAAATCATAATTTAAAATGATCGTTATTTTTTTACTTTTTGACCATGTAATAAATCTACGATTTTTTGAACTTCTGATATTTTACCAATAAAGGTATGTATATCAAATGGTAAGATATCAATATCATAACGAAACTTAGAGAATTCTATCATATATTTTGTATCTTCATGAATTTTAGGAGCAACAAAAATTGTAAAAACTATTTTTTTAGGATATTTTTTTATTGCTTCATTTAAATGTCTTGTAATTGCAGGAATCTCATTAGTTGATTGACTTCTTGAACTCATTAGAGTAACTTCAATCAGCGGATTACTATCTGCATCAAAACATTCAATATCAGCCATTCCACCTAATGCTGTGAATGTAGGTAGCCCTTCGTCATCTACTCGATAATTAGGATGTACGATAATATCATCAAAATTTTGTTTTATTGCAATACTAACTAAAAACTCCAATCTTGTAGGTTTATCAATCAGTCGCAATATAGAATTTTTACTTTCTCTATTATTATTTATTATTTTTAATTCGCTAAAAATATTTTCTTTGGAATAATTTTCTACCCAATAATTCAGCATTTTATCTCTTGCATCATTAATCTGTGCAATATCTACTGAAGGATTTATAGATACAATATTACTATCAATTTCACCCATGTATTGAAAATATTTATCTTTACTAGTAAATGATTTTGTCTCTCCAGTATAATGTTCCAAAATGTACTTTATTTTTGTTTGTTCAAACGAGTTGAAGTCCAAAAAACGCCCTTGTCCTCTTAACGAAATAATTCCTGTAATACGCATTTTTCTAATAAAATCATCAACAGCTTCTCCTGTAATTTGAGATATTTTAAAACGTGTTTTTTTTGAACTATCTGCTTGTAACAATTCCAAACAACAATCATATATAATTTCATCAGTATAACTAAATCCATATTTTTGTCTTAAAAATTTAATTTTTTTATATACTTCCAAAGCATCATTATTTGGCCAACAAATTATTAAAGATACCTCTCCTATAGTAATACCTGCTCCATTTTCTTTATCATCATTTTTTAATAAAGAAATTACCTGCATAAGTAACAATAGAGGAATATTTTTATTTAAATTTTTTCTATATGGGTTATTGGTTTGGTATTTTGTTAGTGCATTCAAAAAAACATCTTTTATTTTTTCTTCATTTATGGGAATCTCATTATATGCATCTATTAACATATGTCCGGTTGTAGAAAATTTTATAGGTTGCCCAATTTCATACTGAATAAAGCCAAATTCCATAGGTAACTTATACCATGTATTGAACCGCGAAGGCCAGCCTTTTTCAAAGCTTGCTTCTTTGTGCTTTTGAGGACTATTTCTAATAATATCTTCTATTTGTTCATCAAAAAAAACTTTATCTTCTCCATTTAGTATCTCTTTATATGTAGTGTGAGATTTTTCATACATAGTCGTATAAAGTTTACTTGCAATGAGATTAGACACAACTTTATTTATTACATCGTTATTTAATATTTTTCCTTCGAAAGGTAAAAGACAATTTAAAAATCCCATAATTCTTAATGGATTTCTCATCGTTGTGGAAAACGACAATGGTTTATATTCTGCCTGACGCTCTTTTGCCATATTTTCTTCCTTAATAGTTCTTTACCAAAACTTCATATGATTTTTTTTCTGAATTATCATGATAACTAATGTAATTACTTTTTATGTGTATTACGTTATATTTCTGAGACCATTTATTAAATATTCCATTATACCTTTTTTTATGCCATAATATATTAGATATAGCAAAACGAATACCTTGAGAATTTAATCTATCTAAACAATTAATTAATCTTATTTCATTATCTTTGTTCCATATTTTATTATATTCGCTAAATGTAATTAAATATGGAGGATCTAGATAAATAAAATCTTGAGGGGTTGGCTTAATTTTTGTAATAAAATCTTGAAAATCCATATTGTATAATTTTATATCTTTATTCGACACAAAAGAGAAATACGAATTTAATGCATCTTCTACATTTTTATTAAAATCAACATTACCAACAGGTAAATTAAAAATACCTTTTGCATTAAAACGTAGCATTCTATTAAAACCATAAATTAACAATAGATACAATAGCAACATATTATCTTGGTTTTTATTAAATTCATTTCTCATTCTTAGATATGAATCTTTATTATACTTTGCAAAATACGTTTTTACAAACTGCTTGCGGTATTCATTTGGAACATCTTTTCCGACAAAAGTGGCCGATAACCCATAATCTTCGATTGTTTTTTTTATTTCATTCCAAAATTGAATTTGTTTCTCACTTGATGAAATCAAAAAATTATGCAGTTTTACCATATATGGATTTATATCATTTAAAAGATAATGATTTGCAAATGTATTTAAAAATACACTACCACCGCCACAAAATGGTTCTATAAATCTATCAATGTTCTTAGGAAAATTTTCTTTTAATTGTGGAAGCAGTTTAAATTTATCTCCCACATAAAAAAATGGTGAACGTCTATTTAAAGATTTTGTTACCATTTTGCTTAACCTTTGCAATAAAAATTAACTCTTTATGATTTTCCAAATTTGTTTTTCCTGCATCAAAAAATTTATAAGGCTTTTCAAAAATTTTAATACTTCCTCTTGTTTCAAGCACAGCCTGTATATTCTCTAATGTTATTTTATTTTTAGAAGAAGAACTTTTTGAATTATAAGTATTATTATAAGATACTACTATATACTTACAATCTAAAGAGGATATTAAATCTTCAAAAACCTTTGTAGCTGAATTTCTACAATAATCACTCATATTTTCAGCTTCCGGTTTACATGCCGTTCCATACAGCTTTGGTTTTTTCCACTGAGTTAAATTTTCTAACACATGATAAAATCTACTATATTGGCGAGAATTGTATGGTGGATCAATGTAAACGATATCCGTTTTTATTTCTTTTGCTAAAAAATTAGCGTCCTTTCTTGATATAATTATCTGTTTGTCTGTACAATTAATTGGCTCTATCAAATCAAAGATAAAAGAATTTCTTATTTTTTTCCCTTTTATATAGGCATCATAATGGCCAACTGTATTAGCTATTCTATCTACAGAATAAAGCAAAGATGACAGCATTATATTTTTCTCTTTATTATTGAGAACATTCAAATTTTCTATAGCTTTTCGTATATAACCTATTTTTAACGCATCCTCATTAGAAAAAAATTTTTCGCCAAAATTTTCTGAAACATAATTAGGCTCTAAACTTTTAGATGAAATTTCATTAAATTTATCCTTAATAGCATCTAATTTAGAAATATCATATTTCTCATTTCCAAAGAAAGCTCTATAAATTACTTCATTTGAATACAAAAAATCATTTATATATAAAGTCTTCATGTATGGAAGCATTTGTGAAGAAACAACTGCCGTACCAGCAAAAAGATCACAGAAAGAATCTCCTTCGCAATTATTATTAATTAACTCACAAATCCAGTCTGAAAGTTTATACTTACTACCTGTATATCTTCGATTCCACAAATTAAAAGACATGTTACATACAACTTTTTCTAAAATATCCTTTATCAAAATTATTTATATCTTATCATCTTTATAATTTGAAAATCAATATTATTATCCCATAATTAACTCATTAAACAGGAAATTAACATCATTTTTCTTTTGATTTACAAATTTATACCAGGCAAGATATTTATATAAATATTTTGATGAAATACCCTTAAATTTCCTTAAAAATTCTTTCAATAAGAAATGATAATTATTGGCATTATTGATATGATAAATTCCTTGCTTATGTACTCTGACTAATTTAATTAACTCAAAATTATTTTCATTGGCAAATTTATCATAAGCCGAGTATAAAAATGATTGTCAAGAAAAATCATACGCTAATCATAATTGAGCCAATGTTTTAAGAGGATGTTTGATTCTTAACATCTAAGTATTTAACGGACGATGGTTGCCCTGCTGTCCAGGAGACGTATTGTTTATTGTTGGTAATGGTTAAGACTAATAGCCATGATGTTACTAGCATCATCCGCCGGATCGCATTTTATCTGACGGTTTCGTTTATCGTAGGTTATTTTAAAACAGTTGTTGCTTTTTAGCTTATTCTGCTGATGTTTCCGCTGATGTTTCCGCTGGCGATTCTGTTTCTTCTGTTTTTACCGTAGAGTCTTTTTTCTTTGACACAATCGGAAAGATCTGCACTCCTTCA
>CAZHJM010000038.1:0-4632 GCA_964532905.1 uncultured Holosporaceae bacterium | reverse complement strand
AAGCTCGTTAACCCCGTTATTACCTTTTTCATATTTTTTCTCCTTAATTAATAAATAAAAAGCTATGTCATACTAAAATAAGTATGAAAAACAAAAAACAAAACTACAAAAACTTATAATAATTTATTTTATTATCATAATATAAGATAAATACAATATCAATAAAATTTAAGATAAATTATTTATTCATTTATAGCTTTTCGGTACTTAGCTAATTTGTATCTCAATGTTCTTTCAGAAATATCAAGTTCTTTGGACGTTAATAAACGATTTCCATCATTTCTACTTAAACTATTTAATATAGCTTCTTTTTCTATCTCATGTAATGTCTTTTTGAGAATATCATTCTGTATTGTTAAGGAAGTATTTCATTTTCATTTGATAAAATAACATCCCTATGTATAAAATTTTCCAATTCTCGAATATTACCTTTCCATTGAATGTTTTCTAACATGCTTAAATATTCATTGGATAAACGTTTCTTATGTTTAGAATATTTATCACAAAAATAATTGGCTAATGGTTTAATGTCGTTAACTCTATCATTTAAACGAGGAGAATTAATTTGAATGACATTTAATCTATAAAATAAATCCTCTCTAAATCTACCTTGTGCTACTTCATCCTCAAGATTTTTATTTGTTGTTGCTATAATTCTTACATTAATCTTTACATTATCATTACTTCCCAATCTTGTAATTTCTCTTTCCTGTAAAACCCTTAATAATTTTGCTTGTAAAATCAATGGCATTTCACTAATTTCATCTAACAGAATAGTTCCATTATTTGCAGCCTCAAATTTGCCTATTTTTTGTTGAAATGCACCAGAAAAAGCACCTTTTTCATAACCAAAAAGCTCAGATTCTAATAAATTTTCAGGAATAGCTGAGCAATTCATAGAAATAAATTTTTGTTTATTTCTATCACTATTCATATGAATATATTTTGCTAAAATTTCCTTGCCTGTACCTGTTTCTCCAGAAATAAGAACAGTAGCATCATATTTTGCCACTTTTAAAGCTAAACCAAATATCTGTTTACTTAAGGTATCACAAATAATTGGGAAAGAACTTTCTGAAGATAATAATCCAATTATATTTGAAATTTCTGAAGCAGTAATTATCTCTTCATTATTAAAAATTTTATTATATTTAGGAGAGAAAGTAACAGTAATAATTTTATTTGATAAATCTTTTGATATTTTATTTATAGAAACATCATCGGTAATAATTACATCATTAGATTCAATATTAGTATTTATGATATCTTTGAAGAAAACCATTTTTATTTTCATTATATTTGAAATTTTTACAATCTGAAACAAATACCTTTCTAGCTTTTTTCCTAAAACAATAATTTTCATACACTTAACCTATTACTATTAAAATATCTTATAAAAATATTTATAAATATTTGGTAAATAAATTAAAAATTGATATTATAATTTACAGTATTACTACTTGATGGAGATATTTATGATTAAAATATTACCTCAAAATTTAATAAATCAAATAGCAGCTGGGGAAGTAATCGAAAGACCATCATCAGTAATAAAAGAATTAATGGAAAATGCAATAGATGCTGGAGCAACTGAAATAAATATTAAAATTATTAATGCTGGAAAAAGCTTTATTTCCGTTAGTGATAATGGAATTGGTATGGATAAAGATTCGTTACAATTATGTATACTTAGCCATGCAACATCTAAGTTATCAAATGAAAATCTATTTGATATTCATACTTTTGGTTTTAGAGGAGAAGCTCTACCATCAATAGCATCAATAGCACGCGTATCAATCACTTCTTCAAATTCAAATACAAATGAAGCATGGTGTTTACAATCAAATGGAAAAGAACAATGTAGCATACTTCCATCAACAAGAATAAGAGGTACTACCGTTGAAGTACAAGATTTATTTTTCGCAACACCTGCCCGTTTGAAATTTTTAAAATCAGATGCTACTGAAAGTGATGCATGTCTGCAAACTTTTAATAGAATTGCTTTAGCGTTTAATAAAATATTCTTTACTTTTCAAGAGGATAATAAAAAAATTATTTCTTATCCTATCGAAGATAATTTAAATCAACGTATTTATAATGTATTTGGAACTACATTTTTTGAAAATGTTTTTCCTATTAATATTAAACAGGATAATTTTTTGTTAAGTGGAGTTATAGGAGTACCAACATTTAATAAATCATCATCATTGTATCAATACTTTTTTGTAAATAATAGATTTGTGAAAGATAAAATTTTCACAGCTGCTCTCAAAGTAGCTTATTCAGGTTTAGTTCCTCATGGAAGATTTCCTGTTGCTATATTGTTTTTTTCCCTACCCTATTCTGATGTTGATGTTAATGCTCATCCAACCAAAACAGAAATAAGGTTTAGAAATAGCGATAAAGTCAGGAGTTTTTTAATTACTGAGCTAAAAAAAGCGATTTCTTCATTTGGTTCTAAAAAATCAACTACAGAAGTCATAAATAATTTTTGTGATAATATTTATACACGTAATTTTTCAGATAAAAATACTACTTCTTGTGTTTCATCTAATTTTTCTAAAATCGTGAGAAATAATGCTAAAGATTTTAGTGCTTCTATATATCAACCTCATAAAATAGATAATTACCATTTAGCTGAGTCTAAAAATACAGATGCAAACAATTCCTATAAAGCTTATGATTTAAATAATTTATCAGTACAAAAAAATATTGAACAGATTGTATTTGAACAAGATACTTCTAATGAAATTAATTTAGGAAATCCTTTATATCAAATTGCCAATACTTATATTGTAGCTGCAAATAATGATAATTTAATAATTGTTGACCAGCATGCTACTGCAGAAAGAATTACATTAGAAAAACTTCAGTCATTCTCTAAATTAGAATCTCAAAATCTTTTATTACCAGAAATGTATCCAATAAAACAATCTCAATTAGAATTACTAGAGAAAAACAAAGAATTAATTAACAAATTTGGAATAATATATGAAACACTTACTCCAGATATGATTATGATTCAAGCTTTGCCATCTATTTTAGGACATTGTGAGGTAAAACCTCTCATAAATGATGTTTTGGACGAACTAGAAACTTTTGGTAATGTTCAATCTTTACAAGAAAAAATTCAATTAATGTTATCGACTATATCATGTCATGGTAGTTTAAGAGCAGGTAAAAAATTATCAATTGAAGAAATGAATTCCTTATTAAGGCAGATGGAAAAAACTCCAAATATTGCACAATGTTGTCATGGAAGACCTTCATATATAATGATAAATTATAAAATTTTAAATAAATTTTTCGAAAGATATTGATAAATTGTAAATAAAAATTACTATATATATCACTTTTAAAAGGTTAATTTTAAATGATTGATAATATAAGATTACAGCCATTAGTATCTTTAAATAATAGATTAGTACTCGGATATGAGATTTTGTATAATAGAAAAAGCAAGAATGAATTTCCAAGCGCTTTAGATATTATTAACTGTATATGCAATTATGAACTAGACATTAATAATTTTCAACTTTATATAAATATGACAACAAAAGATGTCATAAGTTTAAAGTTTGCTAATAATTTTATGAGGTCATTAGATAAATTTAAAATTAATCCTAATAATATTGTATTGGAAATTAGCGAACAGACTCATCCAAATTTAGTTTTAAATGCGAAAAAAGTTATAAAATTACTTCATAAAAATAGCATAAAAATTGCTTTAGATGATTTTGGTGTGAAATATTCCACTATTTCTTATCTTTGTGATTTTCCAATAAATATTGTAAAAATTAATCAAACATTTATTAAAAAAGCACCTAAAGATACACATTTCTACTCTGTATTAAAATCTATAGCCAATCTTTCACACGAATTTAATTGTAAAGTTGTTGCTGAAGGAATAGAAAATAATGAACAGCTAGATTATGTTTTAAATGCTGGTATAGATATAGGGCAAGGTTTTTTATTTTCTCCATCTCGTATTACGAAAATTACTTCGCCTTTTGCAACTCTTCTTGAATTTATATCAGGAATTGTTACAACACCAGCTAAAGCTGTTTATTGTAATTACATGTAAGCTAATTCTTCCATATCTCTAGGCGTCCATTCTGAGTGTTTCCACTCCTTTCATCATTCTGAGCGAACGTAGTGAGGGTGAGAATCTATTGTTTTTCGACTTTGTCTCTTCTTTTATCACACTACTATAGATTACCACGTCACTCCGCTCCTCGTAATGACCTAGAAGGAGAAGGATACTCACTATGACGAGAGAGAAGAAGAATCCAAGTAATGACAAAAAGCGGAAAAGGCGAAAATGCTCCTAGCAATGACGACACGAGGCGTCATTCTAAGCGAGTGTAACGAGCGTAAGAATCTATTCACTTATATTAACTAAATCTTTACTAATTTAATGGTAAACTTTTTATTGTAAGGTTTTTGGATTACCTATGATTGATTTTGGGAAGTTGTTGAAGAATTTTAAAAATTGTAGAAGAATTCTTTGTAATAACAGGACACTTCAAGCGGTATTTTCATTTATAAGTGTCAAAATCAAGAGAAACCATAGCCGTGGCTACATAGCGATACTGATGACGGTGGTAATACCGGTATTGTTACTCTGTGCGA
>CAZHJM010000037.1:0-4652 GCA_964532905.1 uncultured Holosporaceae bacterium | reverse complement strand
AGGCAGATTGGGTGAATTACAGAAACACAATGCTTAGCTTACCCTCGTCTAAAGACAATAAAGAATTTAAGCAATTTGTAGAATTGTATTCTCAAGATAAATAGTGAAAGTAACAATATGAGTACACGTGTTTTGTTATATGAGAGACCATATACAAAAAAGTTTTTTCGGCATGTCGCAGGGCTTGCTTTTGACAATCTTGATTTAACCACAGTGTCTGAATATAAAAATATTTCTAATGTCTGGTTGAGTACTTATTTATATGATCAAAATCTAGACTTTTTAGAACTGATTACTGACGAAGAGATTGATGACATCATTTGTAGATGTAGAACTTTAAGACCAATGGATTACGAAAGAGCTAAAAGAATCGTAAGACGGTCGTTTAATGGTATATATAAATTATTTGAAATAAAAAAGTTTGATTATGTTTTGTCATTAAGCATAGACAATTATTTGATAGACATTATTTTTCGTGTCGCAGCTAGATTTAATGTGCCTGTTTATTCATTTGTGGGAACCTTTGTTAAAGGTTATATCAGATTCACTCTTCGTGGAGAACATAATTTTTTAGATCGAGGTGTGACTGAAGAAGAAATCGAGAGTACATTAAAAATTCTTGTAGATAAAGCTTTTCTTCCTCCCTCAGAGCGTAGCAACTTCCAAAATCATCAACAAGAGGTAATGAAGTTTTATTATCGAAGAGCACTTATTGAGCGAATTTATTATCCCTTAAGAAAATTTATTACCCGTGATCCAGATAATGCTAGATATAACATACTAAATCTCCAAGGGACGAAATTTAAAGATTTTGTAAGTCGTGATTTGGAGGGATTTTTTTCTTATCTATCAGATATAGAAATAGATAGAAAAACAGTGTTTATTTTCCATTACATGTTTATCCGGAAGCCTCAACAGATTATTACACAGATAGAGTTCCTCATTGCGGCGGATATATTCCTTATGTTTTGGATATTTTAAATAAATCATCAAGAAATATTAAATTTATTTTTAAAGAGCACCCAAGTAGTTATGGTAAAAGACTGATAAATGAATATAAAGAAATATTGAAATATCCTAACGCGGTAATTATTCACCCAAAAGAAAGAAGTAATGATGTGTTAGATAGAGTAGATAATGTGGTAGTAGATAACGGAACTGTTGGTATAGAGGCTTTATTAAGAGGCAAAAGAGTTATCAGTTTAGATAGAAGCTATTATGATGGCCAACATCCGAATCTTATTAAAGCAAAATATGTATCTACAGATCTGTTAAATGCTGACACAGTTCAGTATGACAATTCGAAGCTGATAAAATATCTGCTTGAAGGATGGGTTGCAAGCGATTATATTCACTCTAGCGATCAAAGCATCTATGATCCTCAGCCAGTTGCTAAAGCAATAGTTAATCTGATTAAAAAAGGTATTTATTTAGGCGAGTGAAGATCAAGAAATAACACAGAATCATCCTTGTAAGTTGACCTTTTGGAAATTTTATGTCCTAGCTGCAGTTGTTTTTTATGGCACCACAATTTTTGAACCTTACGGTAGGGTTATCTATAGCGAGCAGGGTTTATCATATTCTATTTGGTTAATGCGCTACTTTTGTTGGTCTTCTTTGTGCGCCTCTATTTGTGAAGGCCTACAGAAATTCTACATATAGTCCTGAAAATGAATCATCGTCTGATAGTAAAAGTAAACAGCTATTCTCTAGAATTACCTCAATTTTCAACGTAGGAAGAATGGACTATATTGTTTTGGAGCTTCTGCTGACGATGATTGTTCTTGGACTATGGAGAAGGCCTTATAATGCTGTGGTAAATATTGTTTCTTTTTTAAAAAACAGGCCAAGTCTTCCGAGCTGCTTTCAAAATAATTCAATTAATAGCTATAGGAGATTGAATGACTATAATAGAGTGGCTTCAATTAACAAAAAAGAATATCAGGTTATTGATTTGTATCACAGCATTATTTGCGTTTATTGCTGGAATAATTGTTTCTTTAGTGGTAATGGCGACAAAAGATTTTTATTTTTCAGAAAAAATCAGACTGAACGTAAATAATTTTACACATTAAATTTTTTAGTAATAGTATCCAATGTTAAAGATTAATAAAAAAAGTGTTTTATCTGTTTCTGTTGTAATTACATGCCTTACTTTTGCTGGCAAATTGCTTTCTATGGCGAGAGAAATGCTGCTAGCTCAAGAAATTGGTATGAACATGCTTACAGACGCATTTGGAATTTCACAGAATGCCATTGCTTTATTCACAGGAGTTCTCGGCGCTACCTGTTCAGCATTGGTTCCAATTCTTATAGATATTGAGGCTAAAAGTGGATCTGAACGCAGAGACCAAGTCTTTACATCAATATTTCTATGCTATATGGCTATTTGTTTGGTTCTTGCTACAATTCTTGCATTATTTTCTGTGGAGATCATGGGTTTTATCGCTCCAGGATTTAATGAGGAAACAACTGCCTTAGCTGCCGATTTGTTAAAAATTGGATTTGTAAAAATCAATCTTATTATAGCTGGCTCATTATTTGGGTATTATTTGCAATCAAAAGAGATCTATATTTCTACCGCTTTGGGCACACTGTTCTCCAGCGCAATAGTTGTAATTCTTTTACTTGTGACCCCGTCTCCAACAATTCAAGATTACACTTTCTATACAGTTGTCGGATTTGTGTTTCAAGCTGTTACTCCAATCCCATTTTTAATCAAGGTAAAATATAAACCTTCGATCAAGCGACTTTTTGAGACACAAGCTGTCAAGACGTTATTGTTGGCTTGTGCTCCTTTAATTTTGTCTTTGATGTTTTTTGAAGTTCAAACACTTGTTGGCAAAAGTGTGGCATCGACTATCGGTGAGGGCTCTGTATCTGCTCTTGATTATTCAAATAAGATATACAGCCTGTTATACGGGACAATTATTGTCAGTTTAAATCTAGTGCTTTTTACAAAAATTGCGCAAAGTTCAAAATCGGGAAGTTTGGCTGATTCATTAAAAATATTAGTTTTTGGGGGAAGGATTCAATTAATAATAGTTGTACCTTTAGTAATCCTTCTTTTAATTTTTGGCCAACAAGTAATATCTCTTCTATATGAACGGGGAAATTTTCTTCACGAAGATACTATTGAAGTATATTTTGCATTAATTGGTTATGTAATTGGATGCTGGGGGGCTGTGTTTGCAGACTTGTTGACAAAGTATTATGTGTCGATTAAGCATTACAGGTTTATCAGTATTGCAAATATTGCTGGTTATGGACTTTCTTTTTCTTTAATTATCCCTTTGTCCAATTGGCTTGGCGTTGTGGGTATTACCGTTGCCTAGTCGCTTTCTCAAAATGTATATTCTCTAGTTTTGTATTTTTTAGCTAGAAAACAAGTAGATTTTGCTGATCAGGGAAATCCTATTCCAAGGATTATAACGAGTTGGAAGATATTAATGCCAATAATAATTCTTATTGTTCTATCGATTTTATTTGTATTATTCTTTGGATTTCCGAGTGTTGCAATGACTGTTCCAGTGTGTCTAATACTTCTACTTATATATTTTGGATTATTAAAATTATTGAAAATTGATATAAACAAGCTATTTTAAAGTAGAGTTGACTAAGTCGAAATATAATTAAGAATAGGAAAATCTAATGAAGAAAGAAAATGTAGTAGTAATTGAATCTGATGGCACTGTTAAAGGTGATCTTTCAAAGTATTTTAGAGTAGAGACCGCTGCTGATAGTTTAACTAATAAAAAAATTGAAGAGATCGTTGCTAGATATGCAGAGCCTGTCGCAATTAAGACTAATGATGGCTTACTTCAAAAGCTTGCTTTTCCTGCGTCTTTTTATCCAGATATTTATTATACAATTGGTCAAAACCGCGAGATGATTATCTCTAATAATCTGTTTGATATAAACTCTCAACGTCCTAAGATCACTATAAATAATAACGAAGCAGAAAGGTTACTGCTTAAAGGCTATTGCAGTGGGGGGGGGAGCCTGCTTTCTGACATTTACAGGTTTGAAGGATTTGCAATATACGAAATAGGTCACAATAATATGGCAACACCAATCACAAAGAACCTGTTCAGTTTCAACAGAACAAAATATGATTCTGATGACGAATTATATAATGCGTTTAAATATTCACTTGATTGTTCCTTTGAAAACATGCTATCCAAGTATGAACAAAAAGAGCATGTTGTTCTTCTCAGTGGTGGATGTGATAGCAGGCTACTATTATTGATGCTACTCAAACAAGGTGTTACGCCTAAGTTATCAACTTTTCAATATATTCCTGCTTTGACAGATAATGTAATTGATGTAAATTCAGCTCAGCGTATCTCAAGACTAATAGGTTCTAAATTGCACGTTTCAGAAGTGAATATTAATGATTTTTGCGCTGAAGATTTAGATGAAATTATAAAGCTAATCCCATGCTCGCCCCATATGTCAATTGGATTTAAAAAGGTATTGAGCGAATTGAAATTTAGTAATACGGTCGTCTGGACAGGCCAAAATATGGATGCACTATATAATTTTGGGCCTACTAAGTCGTTTAGTTTTACTAAAAATGGAATTGCGGGATATTTAAAACGTTTTTATTTAAGTGATGATTTATTAAAAACTTTATATGACGTCGAAGGTTG
>CAZHJM010000036.1:0-4827 GCA_964532905.1 uncultured Holosporaceae bacterium | reverse complement strand
CACAAGCTCCTCGCAATGACGTCAAGCGGAAGAAGCGAAGCCTATATGGCTTCGTGTAATGGCACTAGAAATAGTGTATAATAATAAAAATTTTTATAGCTCCAGATTATCATAATCTGAAAAATCAAAAAAATTACTTTCGCAAGAACTCTATTTTAGCATTTTTTACAGCCCTTCAGATAAGAAAACTATTTACTTGGTCAATTTTGATATAAATATCTTTCATAAACCGCAACATTATCCATATGTTCTAAAGCTGTTTCGTGCTACATATATTATCTTTACAAAATCTTCATGCTTTTTCTTAAAGCATTTTTTAGATTAATACGATAAATGTATTGCACTGGAATTGTAAATTTAGAGATTATTCTACCTTATTGAATTTTTCATTAATTTATTTTTATATGTAAATTTTTAAGTAAATATGCAATATTTTATGAAAATAGCAAATAAAAATAATTCTATTATTATCGAAAAATACTAATATACATTAGCAATAATTATAAAGCTTTTATAGACAGAGAATTCGTCGTAAATAACATATTTCCGCCTAATTCTTTAATTGGATATAATCCTATTTTTTCCAATTGTTTTTTTATTTGATTAAATTTTATGGAATGTACGGTCGGATAACCACAAATAACTATACTATTTTGATTCAAATTTATGGTATTAAACACACGTTTTATCTGAATTTGGAATTTACTATAATAATTGATAAAATGCTGGAATCTATTTAAACACATTATCGCATCTAAATGTTCATACTCAGGATTATTTTTTTGTAAGTCTGAATTACTTAACCAATATATTTGTTTACCTCTATGAAATTCATCAACTATATACTGAAAAAACAATTCATCTGTTTGTCTATGAGACCAATTGTTTATAACTATATGAACAGATTTTTTTAGGTTTGGAATAGCACAAAATATCGCTCCCAAAAATATCATTAATTTTACAAAATTATTACTTTTGTTTATAAATATAGCAAATGCTGGTAAAAACAGTACAATGGAAGGAAATAAATAATAACCAGATGTTAGTTTCAATAAACAATAAGATAGCGCATAGCCCATACCAGCAAATAAAAGCGCATCTGTAAAAATGCATTTATATTCTTTTTTAAAAAAAACAGCATAAATTCTAATACCAGTTAATATAACCATAAAGTATAAAATAGGCTCATTAAAAAATTGCTCTAAAGATATATTATAATGTATTGTAGCATAAGCTGGTTCATGTACTCTAAAAATTCTACGATATATGTATATTATAATAAAAACAAAAGAGTTAAACAATAATGCATAATTAAATAATTTCCTTTGCTTTGTTAAAGATTGGAAAAAAAGCTCAGTCATCGCTATAATTAAAAAAATTACAAATACTAATTCTTTCATATAGGTTGCCCATACAGCGACAAAAAAAGCTATATAATAATAAAAATCTTTTTTAGTCTCACAGGCTTTTTTATAAAAAATAATAAATACACATAATAAGAAAAATATCATTCGTTCGGCATAAATGCATTCCATATGAATTTGCATAAATCCAGATGAACAAAATAGTAAAAATAATGAAAATAATGAAATTTTTATATTAAATCTGATAATATTATTTATAAAATTAAAAAATAACAAACTTGAAATAACTAAAATGACAGAATTATAAATATAATGAGCTAGTGGAGTCTTACCATAAGGAAGTAATAACAATACAGAATAATCGCTCAACCCCAATGGCCAAAATCTTGCGCGCCAAGTAGAGCCATGGGACATTTTACCGATTGCCGTAGTCATCAAAAACTGATAATCGTCCCCTGCAAGTGTTCCGCAAAAAATCCAGTTTGAATGATATAATATACAAAAACAAACAACTCCTACCACACTCAAAAGTGCTGTATATCCGATGATAAGTTTACTTCGATAATCTATCATAATATACTTTTATATAATGCTAAAACTTAATTCTATAACGGTTCATTATATAATGATACATTGAAAATAAAAATAATAATCTTATTCCTCGTATTTCGTGTTTAGTATAGATGAAAACTGGTTAAATTGCCGTATTAAAATATTTATCTCATTGATAGGAAATATAATTTTATATGTAGGTATTTTATTTGACTATAATAAAATTTACACAATAAAACTACTGACTAGTAGAAAACTCATAACCTTTTTCATTATTCTATCCTTATTTTTGTTTAAAGTCCCTCGATAAAGAATTTATTCACTTGATCTATTAATCGATTGAACGCCTCAGCGGGGAATGGCTCTGCCGTTGCTCTCTCTATCTGTTGTGCACGTTCTGACGTTTTATCATTGTATTCCTTAAGCCTTCGATTATATTCCGCCATTGCGCGAGGATGTCAATTGTTGATATATGCTTGAGTGCCCCACGAGTTACCTCCAGCTCGGTTATCCCAACCATCAGCGGCAAAATCATTAACTCCCATTTCTCTAAGCCAAGGCTGAATACTACTATTGATCCAAGCCCAACCACTATAATTCCATTCTATCTCACCGCCTCGACAACCACAGTAACCGTGATTATGGCAAACAGGTTTTGATCTTGGCTTAGTCGGCTCCGCTTCAATGGTGGTTCTATTTAAATATTCTTCGAGTTTAGAAAAATCATTTCTTGTTGCAACAACATCCAAATCATCTCGACCAAATAATTCAGCAAAAGGTAACCCTCTTTCGTATATCTCATTTGCAACTTTATGCCTTTCAAAAATATTCATTTGTTCTATATCTGTAGCCCTGTATTGGATAAGCGTTTTATCTGTTACATTTATTCGTAATAATAATCCTCTTAAAGCATTTTGTTTTTTTAATGCATTATGACATGAATTTAGAGTATTTATTTCATTCTCATGCTCTCGTATAAGTTTGTCAAAGATATTCTGCACTTGAATACCTGCCATCTGCATTTGCATATTATGTTCACGTTGCACAGATCTAAACGCAACTCTAAATGCTATTTTTATTAATTCTTCATTTTCAGGATGTTCACCTAATACATCAAAAATCGCATTATCACTTATCTTTTCTATATTTAAATCAATATTAGGAATAAATTCATTTACTGAAATGATATTTTTTGATCTTATGGCTTCGTCAATTTCATTTATTGGTATATCAGGTTCCATACTATAAGTAATACTATTGCCGACAATTATAACTAACAGGTTTATAAACATTCTTTTCATATTTTCTCTCCTTAATTAAATTAATAAAACCTCAACACAAAATATTATTAAAATTTTAATTACATTTAATACATTTTTAGTCTCCAATTTTTTAATACAACTTCAGATTTGCATATTATAAATTTTATTGCAATATCTAATTTAAACTTTTTTCAAATTTTTTCGTTATTTTTCAATTGGTTGTTTGAATTTGATTTAAAACTCTCTACGACATTCTGAAAACGTCGAATTATAAATATGATAAAATTACGACTTATCTCTTTAGATGTACATAACTTAATGCTTTATCTAAATTAACGTTTATTATAAATTACTTGATTTTCTAATAGCTAAATACCTCCTCTTTTCTTCTTTCTAGCTTCTATTTATATATATCTTAATTAATAAATTTAAAAATACAATGTTAACCTGTATTAAATTATAATTTCAGACTATATTTGATTATAGAAACGACATATTTCTGCTTATAAACTAATAAAAGTTGCTAACTAGTAATCTAAAATAAACTCCTTGCGGAAGTCGAATTTCTCACTTTGCGTCATTCTGAGTGAGCGCGCACCTCATCCTCGTCATTCTTAGCGAATAAAGTGAGCATGAGAATCCTTTTTTGCGTTTAACATCTCTGTCTGCACTTTGATATCGCAATAGATTGTACTCCACAAGCTCCTCGCAATGACGTCAAGCGGAAGAAGCGAAGCCTATATGGCTTCGTATAGTGACGCTAAAAATAACGTATAATAATATCAGAATTTTTAAAGTCTCTGATTATCAGAATATGAAAAACTAAGGGATTCACTTTCGCAAGAATCCTAATATATCATGTGCCAGAAAAAATTACTATTAATAAACTTATTTAGATTTTTGGTATATCTAATCATATTTCACATTCCTGACGTATACGCTTGGCTTCTTGCAATATATTTCCAATGTTATCCATAGGAACAGCAGAAGTAAATTGTGGTGCATCTTCTAATACAAGGATTGCCGCTCTAATACATTCATCAAGGTTATCTATTTTATAAACTTCTCTTTTTGCCTTACTAAAAAGAGATTTTACCACATATGCTGCAGCACCTATTATTATATTTTTTAAAATGGATCAATAGCAGCTAAATTATTTTTTCTAGCTTCCCCTGTTAAGGTATTATCTCCATAAAGAGCTATATATTCGTTTGCAAGAATTTTATTCTCTTCTGTAGTAATAGTTTTCAATTTTTCAAATAAACGACACTTATCAACTGCATTTTCTGTAATAATACGGTTAAATTCTGGCATTAGTGAATAACATTTAAAGAGAAATAATACACATGATACTAAAATTATTTTTATTATTTTTAACATTTCTACTCTTCTCTATATACTTGCAATAGGTTTATCATAATAAATCTGAGTTTTATTATATACCTTTTCATGTTTTTGTTTTTTATTTTTATTAATAATTTTATTAACATCAAAGTTTTAAGGATTAAATTCTTCATAGTGCTCTTTGTTAAGATTCATTTAATTAATGTAAATTAATAGAATAAAGAATTTTT
Organism: uncultured Holosporaceae bacterium; assembly: GCA_964532905.1. Classification (GTDB taxonomy): domain Bacteria; phylum Pseudomonadota; class Alphaproteobacteria; order UBA3830; family UBA3830; genus UBA3830. The sequence goes on along the minus strand of CAZHJM010000036.1, from coordinate 75 downwards.
ATTCTAATCATTTACTAATATAAATATTATAAAAATTATTTTCTAATAATTTAAAACTTTATATTTTTCCAATTG
>CAZHJM010000035.1:0-5138 GCA_964532905.1 uncultured Holosporaceae bacterium | reverse complement strand
GAATTCTGTTGCAACTAATATGGTTAATTTAATACAAAATGTTTCGCAAAATCGAGGGGATAAAAGAATTACATTGGAAGATTTAAGAAACTGTTTAATATCTCCTTATTTAAAAATTTTCCCTAATACAACAATATATGCTACAAGCGCTTATCATTATATTTTAGGCTATTTCCCACACATATTTATTGTTTATGTAAAAGGGAATAATGATTCAACAGCGAGCGTAATATGGCGAAAAAGAATATGGGCAACAGATGAAAAACCTGATACTTACAAAATATCCGTGGATACATCAGATAACCGTTCAATAATCAATACAGCAAGCAATGTCATACCATCTAAAATCTATCCTACTTTAACGATAGAACCAGGAGAAACTAAAATAATTATAGAATGTTCATTACATTATTCACAATGGTATAAATATTACTTTACAGATGGTAGACCAACATCCTCAGTTTCTCCCAGAGAAGCATTTGGATTCTATTTGTTGTCAAGTCTACCACATACACAAGAACTTTATTTCCAATCTGTTATTATTTTTACTCCTAAAGTTGGATTGTTTACCGAAACACCACCTAAATAGCCTTGTTATTACAGTTTTTTAGCGTTCTTATGGGAATTTTCTGAGCATCCTCCCTTTGTCATTACGAGGAATCCTTTTTTCCATCATTGCGAGGAACGAAGTGACGTGGCAATCTATAATGATGCCAGAGCAATTTTGAGTAAGAAAAATAGATTCTCACGCTCACTTCGTTCACTCAGAATGACGAGAATGGCGCGAAAAAAGAGCCTTAAAAACCGGAATGTGACAAAGAAATACCCAAATGACGATGAAATATACTATATCTTTTGCCATTACGAGAGATGGAGTGACATGGCAATCTATAACGTAATTCAGATGGTAGCATGATAAAGGTATACAAATAGATTCTTATGCTCGTTACACTCATTCAGAATGACGAGAGAGATATAATTACAGGAGTCTTCCCCATTAGTGTTATTACAAGAGATTTTTTCGTTATTGCAATGAGTATCCATTACTATTAGGAGCCTTTTCTTTTCTCGTAATTACATGGAAATATATAGTCTCCGGTTCTTCTATTTATTACATGGCAATCCATTATTGTGACTACTTCTTATCCAGCGTTATGGTGAGAGACTTTTTCTTCTCTCGTCATTGCGAGGAGCAAAGCGACGTGGCAATCTATATATGATACAAATAGTAGCCTATGAAAGTATGTAAAATAGATTCTCACGTTCACTTTGTTCACTCAGAATGACGAAAATAAGGAATGCTCTAATTCAGAATGACGAAATTGTAGAGGATTTATATCCATCGGAATGACATGAAGGTAAAGAGTGTTTTCGCTTAGAATAATATAGTAAAAAAGAGTATTCAAATGACATTAGAAAACTTTTCGTTATAGAATATTCTTCAATTAATATAAGTTATATGATAGTGTAAGTGTATCTTACTCAAAATAATGCAAAATTAAAAATTACCTAAAATATACGGATCCTTTCTGTAAAAAATTTTTTTAATTCTAAAAATAATACTTTCGTTTCATAATAAGTCCATTTTTAAAGAATATTCTAAGCTAACACTTCTAATAATAGAAGTGTTAGCTAACAGAGGATAATATTATTTAATAAGCTTTAAAAGTGTTGAAATATTGCCTATCAATGTTTTTAATACTCGATTAAATTGGGCATCATTTTGAATATTAATTAAGTTATTTATTGTTTTATAAATATTACCAATTCTTGATCTATATTGATTTACATGCATTCCGGACAACAATCTCAAATTAAAATTATCTACTCCTTGTTTTAATTCAGATATTTTTTGTTCTTTAGAAGCAGATGCGTCTTGTAATACGTTAAGTAATTTAGTCGCCGCTTCTTTATCGAAGTTTTTCTTTTCAATTTTAGTATTATTTAGGGAAGTATTCTGTTCCTTATTTAAACGATCTGCTACAATTGCATTTATTCTGTTGACATATTTTTGAGCATTTTGCTGTAAATTCAATTTCATATTTTGTAATCTTAATTTTTGATTCCCGGATTGGGTAGAATTTCCAAGAGAGTTTATAAGATTGTCAATACGTTGTTTTATTCCATCTATAGAACCTTGAATACTTTTCGCTTCTGCCGTTAATATACCCGTTTTTTGATTATTTTTTTTCATTAAAGCTTCAGCTTGTTCATTTGCATCAGAGATTTGGTCATCTATTTGAGCTATTTGATCTTCTATATCCATAGATGGAACAGTGATTTCTGCTTGTTGTTTTATTTCAGAAGAATTTTGAATATTAGGCATTTCATTATTAGCAGATTTTCTTAATGCGTTTTGTAATTGTATAATAGTCTGATGATTTTCTAATTTTTGTTGTTCGAATTGCCTTTCGAGTTGACTGAATTTTTCATTTAGTTCACTGATTTGTTTTTTTATTTGTTCAGCTTCATCAGACGATGCATTATCTTCTTTATTTGCTTCTCCTTCTTGCATTACCTGTTGTACAAAACTACGCAAGTCATTTATTAAACTTTTCTCTATTGGGGATTTCATATCTAAAGAAGACTCTGATGTTGTTTCTTGATTTGAACCCGTTGTTGGGTCTCCAAATATATTAAAACAAAATAAACTGATTAATGATAATCCAATTATTTTTTTCATGTCCTTATTTCCTCTAATTATTTTGGTTTATTATATACTTTTTCTTTATTAATTAATTATTAATTATGCACTTTTATTCTCATTTTTATAGTTATGTGAAGTATATATTTTGCGATAATGTTCTAATTCTTCTCTAAACTTGTTGTTTAGAGGAATATTTTTTTCTAATAATGCGATAGATGAACCAAATTTATTGTTTTGATTAAAAATATCATTCTCATTAATAACTATATTAGATTTTTCAAGATTTGCATTAATTTTAGGATCATTTATAGCTAATAATTCATTATTAGTTTTGTTATTCGAAGCTTGTTCATACATCCATGAATTATCCTCTTGTTTTTCTATGGATTCTGATCTCTTTATTGGTTTTCTAGTTCTACTTTTTTTCCTAAAAGTTTTTTTATTATTAAATTGTGAACGATTTTGAAATCTTTCATTGTTATCGAATGTCTCGTTACTTTCATAGTTATTATTCATCTTTTCTTGAGAAAAATTACCCATTTTATTATTACGATTCGTTCTTTTTCTTAACTTCTTTCTACTATTTTTTGAATATCTATAATTCTGATTATTTTTATCAGATATAAGGTTGTCATTTTCATTATTATTCGTTTCATATTGTTTAAAATTATTTCTTTGATTTCTAGAGGATGATCTTTTTCTAAATTTCCTTTTTCTGGATTTATTATAATTTTGAAAATTTTTATTGTTATTAAATTCTGAGTTATTTTCTTCATTATACATTATAGAATCACTATTTTCCATTTGATTCATTCTATTCCATTTTGTTTTAACTTGGTTTTTCTTTTGCCTCATATTTTTTAATTTATTTTTCCGCTGGGAATACTCAGTCCTATTATTTGCTAGAACCAAGCTATCGCGGTTAAATAACATACAACTATAAAATACTATCGTGAATAATACCAATTTTTTCATTTCATACTCCGTAACCTACTATTATTTATTTATATCATTAAGACAGTTAATTTTTGGTTTATAAGTAGAAATATTTATTTAAATTGATTCGTTATAAAATTATTGAAATGAATATTTCATATTACTATTTCGCAAGTTAATATTTTTTTTACTTTTTTATGAAATAATTATAATTAAGATGGAGATTATGGAGAAAAAAATGAAAAAAGTGATACTTCTTTCTACCTTAACTACTATGATTTGTTATGTGAATGAAGGAATTTGTTTGTTGGAAAAGATTAAGCAAAGTGCCGCATTTCAAACAATTTCGAATTCTGCGGTTGGGCAAACAATAAAAAATATTGCACAAAATTCTTTAGCTGTACAAGCATTAAAAACGGTAGTTACAAATAAAGTAAACCAATTAATTCAAACAAAGATTTTAAGTTTAACACAATCATTAAGTGGAATAAGCAATGGATTAATACAATTGAAAAATAATATATATATGAATATGCCTTCTTTTGGGCAGGTAACCACAACAGTACCTAGTCCAAATCAAACAACAGTTGTACAGACGCCTATAACTTCATCTAATACTCCACAGATAACGACAGGGCAAGTTACAACTCAATATGATCAATACTTAACAAATATAAGTCAGGCAGTAAATAATATACAAGCAGGTATAAATACAGCTATTCAGCAAGGTGTCACTGATTTTACATCTCTTTTAAATCGAATAAAAAATTTAAATAGTTATATACAAACAATAGAATTAAATTATCAACAATTACAAATGTTATTAACCCCTCAGACTCTTGAATATATATCTCCATACATACAAAGTTTATCAATAATTAAAAATATAATAACATATGTAGATTCTATTTATACCATTTGTATTGATGTAAAGACACGTTATGATACATATACACAACAAATGATTAGCAAAATGCCTGCTGATCAACAAGCGGGAGCTTTAGCAGTAAAACAAGCTATAGATAATGATATGAACACTATAATCAATACTTCACAGATGATGTTTCAATCATTTGTTTTCTCACAAGCTATAGATGGTAATACTTTATCAAGTATGAAAACTAATTTCCAAAATGCATTAACAGATTTACAATCAAGATTGATGAATGATCCTCAATTTGGCAGTAGCGTTCAACAATTAACTATGTTTGGACAAAATATGTTAAATAGTTTGGTACAAAGTGCAGATGAGGCTTTAGCAAAGAAAATTATGAGTTATTCATCTAGTAATCAAACAGGACAACAAAATAATGCATCAAATGGTTTAACTAATTACAATAATCAAACAGGAGTAGATATACCAGTAGTAAATACCACTGTACCACTTACTACAACATCTAATCCAGCTTCCTCTGTCTCAGCATCAACAAATACTAGAGCAAGAAGATAAGAAAAATATTGTGAAAGGCAAAAATAAAATGAAATATTGAAAACTATTCACAAATATTTTTTATTTGCCAAAATAGTTTAATAGATAGGCATGATTTGCAATAGT
>CAZHJM010000034.1:0-5166 GCA_964532905.1 uncultured Holosporaceae bacterium | reverse complement strand
ACTAGGTTTTATAGATTCAAATTTTTTTGTTGCATGAAAATAATCATCAAGAATATTTTCTTTTCCAAAAGGGACGATCCATACTTTTGCTAATTCACGCAATTTTTGCTCATGTGTTTTAGGTAAACATCCCATTATAAAAATCTGATCATCTTTAAATCCCATCTCTTTTAGACGATTTATAACCGTCGCCACCATATTAAATAATTTATTTGTCACACCACAAGTGGAAATAATTATCGCATCAACTTCAAAATCATTTCGAACTTCTATATTATTGGTTCTGAAATATCTCTCTATTCTAGTCCTATAAGTTGCATGAGACTCACAATCAACTTCATTAGTTAAAATCGTTACTTTCATCATAATGACCCTCCAATCCATAGCATAACACTCTTTAGACTTTATTTTAGATACTGATAAAAATCTTCTACCACATTATCTATACAAGGAGAGAATAAAATTTTAGCATTTTTGTAGCTTTCATCAGATATAAATTCTAAAAATTTTTCTTTCCCGTATATTTTGATGAGAAATCCAACAAAAGCTCCAGCAAGATAATAAAAACTCTGATTATTTCCATCTCTTAGGCATGGTGAATTCCATAATTCTATAATATCTAAGCACGGAATATATTTTTTATATTTTTCGCAAAATGATTCAAAGGAATCAGACTCATTAAAAAATGTGGCAATACCTTCATCTATAAATGTATTTCGTATCATATATTTATATATATTGTTAAATAATAAGTGCGCGATTTCATGCCCTCTAGCATCACTTATATGTGTATGTATTGCCATTAAGCCATTATCTGCATAGCTTAAAGGATTTCCGATAGAATCTCTTCTCCCTGCATATACGTATATATCAATTTTTTTGTTAAGATTATAGTTACCTATAAAACGTGAGATACGATTAATTGCCTCTAAATTTTTAGCAATAAAATTTTTTTCATTTAAAACATCAAATTTATCAGTAAAATGAAAAATAGCATATTTAGTTATTCTTCTTTCTTCTTGTACTGGGTATAGTAATTTTTTCCATAATTCACATTCATTATCTTTTTCACACACACCCCTTTCAAAAAAAGATAAAGCAAATTTATATTCCCCAAACATATAATATGATAATCCAATATATCTATTAATTTTTCCTACATAGCTTGTGAAATAGAGTTTATCTAAACTTATTAGACATTGAACAGCTTTTTGGGGCATTCCGATTTCTGTAAATACAAATCCCGCGAATAAATTCATTTCCGGAGTACAATTATTATTGATTTCTGATCTTTGATATATATCAACTATCTTTCCATATTGCTGGGTTTCATATAATTTCATTATATAGTCTTTGTTCATTATTTGGGTTCCATTCGTATTGTTCTTTTTGACAAAATTGCATATACTTTTTGCATTTCTTGCGGATACGAACTATAAAGTTCTACAACTAATACAATGCACATTTCTATGATTTTCTCCTTAATCTTACAATTTCGATCATCCGGGATCCAAGGAGAACCGCTGTTTAAATATGCATGATAAAAGCAATCACCGCCACATATATATTTTGCCCAACATTCTTTACACCTAATAATATCATTATTCATCATTTTACTGAAAGTATCATATTTTTCATTAATCCCCTCATAAACATCACCAATACAAAACTCTTCTATTCCTAAAAAGCTATCACAAGGGTATAATTTCCCTTCTGCTGAGATACTAAATTTATTTATTCCAGCATTACATCTACGAGTTACACCCGACTGTAAAATTATTCTTAACAAAATTTTACCATATGTATCATTCTCGTTACATATGCAAAGAAATTCTTCAAATCTTTTTTTTCTAATTAAGTCATAAAGGTACTGAGTCAATTCCTCGTATAATTCGATAGTCTTTTCAGTGGACAAACGAATAGCATCGTCTTTGCTCCAGACAAGCTTCATCTGTAAATTTTTAAATCCTAATTCATATGAATTGCGCATTACTTCTACTAGGCTTCTTGTATGAGACGTTATTACAGCACAATTCCACAAGTTTTTTATATTTCGCGATAATGTCTTATTTTTTTGAATGCATGAAATACCTTCTAGTACTCTGCAATATGTTCCATTTCCGTGATGATCTACGCGATTATAGTCATTTATCTCTTGTGGTCCATCTAAACTAATACCCATGTTAAAATGTTTATCGTCCAAAAAACTTAATATATCATTATTTATTAATAAACCATTTGTACAAAGCCAGTATAAACCATATTTATTATTTTCAGTTAATTTGGTATCAATAATATTAACTATTTTTTTCAAAAGATTTGGATTGTATAATGGCTCTCCTCCACTAACAAAATCTATTCTACAACAAGAAAATTCAAAATTTTTACAAAAAAAACTTACAACATCACTTACTCTATCAGTTGATAAAAAATTATTTCCTTTTTTACTATGCGAATAACAATATCTGCAGTTTAAATTACATTTTTGAACAGGTATCAATGATATATTTAATTCTTTAAAAGTATTTTTTACATAATAATCTTTGCTATGCATCAAGATATCATTACATGCAAAAAAATTTAAGTCATCATTTTTCCATTCGCTTAAATCTTCATTTTTTACACTATTACCACGTTTTTTAATATCCATTAAGCAAGAATATGTTTTGTATTTTAATTTAACTGGTATTATTCGAATAGTATCTATAGCATAGTACTTTCCGTTTTTCGAAAAACAATAAAAATTAGTTTTCATTTTGGACCCTCTTTTGCTCCAAACATTTTGTTACTATATCTGCTACTTCTCCTATTGTCATGGAATTTTCAAACGATAATAATTCATCTGGCCAGAATATCCCAAACTTTTCTTCTAGATTTACAATAAACATAACTGCATCAATGGACGAGAATTCTAATCCATCTTTAAACAAATCTGTTTTTTCTGTAATTATAAGCCTTCTATTAACGTCATCATTGTTGATAAAATTTTCTACAATATCTATAATCTTTTGAATAATATCGTTACGTGTCATATACACTCTCCTGTCATGAAGCATTAATTTATTTTTAAATTCCTTTATATAATCTGTTTCATAATTAAAGCACAAATTGATTTATTCATAGCTATCTCGTATTTATTGTTTATGACTATATTAACTTTAATATAAGATCTATTATAAAGTTAAATAAGCGAATAGTGTCTAATATAGATACGGCAACGATGCCATTTCAAATTCCTTGCAAGATCTTTTTCCGTTTTTAGCTCTATAAAGAACACAACCTCCGAAACAGTCTGGTAACATTTTGCATTTTTTGCATTCTTCATCTGAAAAACAATTTGAATATTTATACCAATTTATTAACTTATCAGCTTCAAACTGTATAATTCCATTTTCATTTATTTTTCCAATCCTCGCTTCAGTAAAATTAATATCATTAATACATTTCCAAATAGATAAATCCGGCATTATAAAAAAGAAATTATCTCCACTGCATGATTCGCATGCTTGATAATAATATGTATTGCGAACAATATCATATCCCATATTTATCGCCATATCATAATATGGTTTTAAGTCGTAAAATTTATTTGAATTATTTTGCTTATAACAATCAGTATTATATATTGGGCGGAATAATAGTTTTATTTTATTTCTCAGTAATGGTTCAATATCTAATAGTGTTGCTTCTACTTCTTTGGGTGCTACATTGTTTAAATTAATTCTTAAATTGAACTGACATTCTGCAGGAAGAATCCGGGCACAGTTATTTATATTTTTTATTAATAAATCATATGATTCTTTTCCATCTTTAAATATTCGGTTTCTATTATGTATTTCCTTACTTCCATCAATAGTAATTTGAATGGAACGACAATTTGCAGACAATAAACGATAAACCATCTCTTCATCTAACAAAGCGCCATTTGTAACAATAGAAGAAAAAAAGGAAATTTCTGACATCTGATCTTTTATAAATTGAAAAAAACTAAAGAAGTCTTTTTCAAACAAAAGTGGTTCACCACCAAAAAGACTGATTTCAATAGTACTATATTTTTTAAAATTACTTTCTGCAAAAGCTCTCAGTGTTGCAAAATATGCTGATATGTCTGTTTTAAATATCTTATTCTCTATTCCTTGCACTTTTTCAAAACAGTAGGGACATTTAAAATTACAATCTAAACCAGGGACTAATACAATATTAAGGAAATCATTACTTCCAAAGTATTTCTTGAGAAATACATATTGTAATAATTCGAATTCAGTTGGTGAGTCATCAACAATAATACCCATTTTTTTTAGAGTATTTAGAACATCTGAATTTTCCATTTTTAATATATGCTGGATATCAAAATCTTCTGTTATTTGAATACTCGACTTTGTTAATGCATTATAGATCACTTTATGTCCATTAAAATCAACTAACTGATTGTATGTACTTTCGCACAACAACAGTATCATCTCCCTTCTACTTACAATATTTTGAAAGGTATGGGATGAAGTAATTCATCCCATACCTTTACAGCTAGCAACAATTTCCAGTACAAGTGCACGCATCCAGTAAACTTACAACTTCTGATCCCTGGATTTTCGAAGCCGACGTTTCAATGACTTTTTTTACATCAACCACCGAGTCTTTAATAATTACAAAACTATCCATAGCTATCCTCCTTCCTATTTAAAATATACTCTCGGAAACATCCGGTATTTATGGTATAAACCTCCAAGAGTCCCTTTAGAAAATATTAAAAAGATAGATATAAAACCATCTTCTAGGCTAAGATTATATTGTCTTTAATTTACCTTCTATATGTTTTCAAAAAGTTGTATTGACTACTTAAAGGCAAATTTTTTATATTATCTATTAACCTCAATTTGTCAATTTTATTCGGCATCAAATTGCTATTCAGATTACGATATATTTTCCTGCGTACATATTAAATTAAACTTTTTCACCAAATACTTAAGATAAAATTTATAGATATTTGGCATTTTTATTCTTTTTTATATTATCATTTTTTAATATTTTTTTAAATCTAAAAATCCCAGATAAAGTTTAAAAAAGTAAGTTTTTTAGATCCATCTTTAACTGTGATTTTTAATACACCGACAGACTGCATTCCGCGGACTCCAACGGACGGTTTTGCGGAGCAAAACGGACGCGATG
>CAZHJM010000033.1:0-5281 GCA_964532905.1 uncultured Holosporaceae bacterium | reverse complement strand
TATTCTTGATGATTATTTTCATGCAACAAAAAAATTTGAATCTATAAAACCTAGTAACATAATAAATGTTACGGAAAAAAGATATCTTACAGATAGCAAAAATTATTTTGGCATAGAACTTGAAGAAGGATGTTTAAGGCAATGCACTTTTTGCGTAATTAATAGAGCACATGGTAATATCAAAAGTAAAGAAATTAATACGTTAAAAAATCAATATAAACTAGCGCTTTCTCAAGGATATAAAAAAATAAGTCTATTTGGTACTGATACATTTGCTTATGGCTATGATAATGGAACCAATATTATAGAGTTGATTAAAGAATTTGATTCATATGATGATACCATTAAATACAAGCTGGGAACAGCTCATATTCGTTGGATCCCACAATTATTCGATGGTTTTAAGAAGATTATTTCAAATATTGATCTAATGCATCCAGCAATCCAACATGTAGATAGTAATGTTTTGCACCGAATGGGACGTGGAGAGAGTATAGATGCAGAATATAAAATGTTAGCCGAACTTAAAGAAATAAATCCTAATGTATTATTTTTAACAGATGTTATTGTTGGCTTCCCTGGCGAAACAGAGAAAGCCTTTGAAAAGTTGCTAAAATTCTTTGAAAAAGATCAATATTTTGACTTTGTAAATGTCTTCATGTATGATGATATGGAGGCTGCACCGTCTTATAAATTAGATCATAAAATAAGTGCAGCTCAAAAAATCTTAAGATATAATAAACTTAATCAAGTGTTAAGAAACAAGCAAAGTTATGATGATCATATTCATTCAATAAATTTGAGGACTTCAGTCATAGTAGATGGTGTATTTCACTGTAAAAATTCATATATTGAAAATGAATAATTGGAGTTTATATTAAATTATGAAATTCAAAATTGCACTACTTATTATTTTCTCGCTTTTGTTTAGTGTAGCTACCTCAGTAACAACATATACAATGATGACTTTTTTGGAGCAACCAAATTTTGTTGACTTTTATTTACTTATTATTTCGCTAATACTAACTGCGGTTCTGATTCCAATTCGTACATTGATAGTCAATTTGGGTTGTATTCAACTTACACATAAACAAAAAGTTGAAATTGTAAAAAACACAGTGAATAAGAAAATGTTATATTTAGAGTCAAATGACTATAAAGATTCACTTAACCAACTAAAAAATAATACGATGCAAAATCAGAAGTTTTTACAAGCAATATCAGTAATTTCTGCAGCAGTTGGAAACATTATAGCATTTTATTATTTCTTGTTTACTGAATTATCAGCGCAAGCTATAGTAAACGTATTAATTTCATTATGTTTGGCAATTGGGGCATTTATTGTAAATTATAAAAATTCTTTACTCATGTATGATTTCTGGCAAAAATATATTAACAATACCAGACGATATAATTATTTTGCAGATATTCTTACAAAAGGGAAATATGTAGTAGAAAAAAAAGTATTTGGATATAAGTCTTATTTTGAGGAACTTTTTGAATTAGAATTCGATAAAGCTACAAAAGAAAATAAAATACTTGGGAAGCGCAGAATCATATTAGAATTTCTAATTGACTTGATTTTTATTATATTTATATTCAGTCAAGTTTTTATATTGGTTATAAATTATTATAGGGAATACGTATCTTTGGCTTTTATTGTAGCCATAATTCCTTTTTCAATTGTGACTTTTAATTCTATTTGTTCTGCTTTTTCTGCTATCAGTGATCTTATGCAGGTTAAAAGTTTTTATAATGATATGTTGCTTTTCTTGAAAAAAGAACTTGAAAATGAAAAAAAAAATAATCAAAAATGCAAAAACGATATTGCTGTATATGTTGACAATATAAGTTTCACTTATCCAAATCAAGATATTCCTGTTATTAAGAATCTAAGTTTAACTCTTAAAAAAGGGAAAAAATACGCAATAGTAGGAGTAAATGGTAGTGGAAAAACAACTTTGGTAAAAATTATTGGGGGATTATACCAGCCTAAATCAGGTGAAATATATCGTCATTGTAAACCTACCATTTTATTTCAAGACTTTAATCGTTATCCTTTAAATGTTGAGGAAAATATTTCACTTTCTAAACAAGCTGATCGGGATAAAATTATAACAGTGCTCGATAAAGTGGGTTTAAAGGAAAAAATACAAGAGTTACCTGATCGGGAGAAAACTAAATTAACCCGTTTGAAAGAAGATGGTACTGAGCTTTCGGGCGGAGAGTGGCAACGAATCGCATTGGCTAGGATATTATATAAAAAAAGTGAAATCATTATTTTAGATGAGCCAACAGCAAGTCTTGATCCGTTGGTAGAAGTAGAAATCTATAATCAATACATGAAATTATTGGACGAACAAACAGTAATTTTCGTTACACATCGTTTGGGTTATTTACGAGCTGTAGATGATATCTTCGTATTAAGCGATGGAAGAATTGTTGAACACGGATCTCATGAAGAACTAATGAATTCCCATGATTCTATGTACTATAAAATGTATCAAGAGCAAAGGAGCATTTATCAAGATGAAAAATAACATATTAGTTCGTTCAATAAGTACCGCATTAACAATTTGTCCGTGGGACTGTTTGTTGATGTCTGTAGTTCAGTTATCTATTACTTTACTGCCTACGTTTGTGCTTTTAATAAATCAACGATTTATTTTTGAACTGGGTAATATGCAGGATATAAATGCTATATGCTTAATTCTTATTGCATATTGTGCTGCTCTTTTATTGCAACATTTTTTAAATAATTGGTTTAATCATTATTACTTAACTTATATATCACTATTGAATTTTGAAAAAAAAATAAAAATTATATTATTTGATATTTGTAATAGAATGAAACTTTCTGATTATAATGTTCCACAAATAGAAAATGCAACAATACGTGCTAAGAATGCAAGTATAAATATTTTGCGAGTCTACCAAGCAGCAGGGGAGATGATAAGTGCTTTAGTAGGAGCTTTTTTTATGAGTTATATTCTGAGTTCAATTAGCCGATCGATGGCCATAATTGTCTTCTTACTTATATGCTCATCAATAATTGAAAATTTATATATAATGATTCAAAATAAAAAATTATTATACCAAAATACTCAATTAGAGAAAGAATCAGAAGAACTTGAAAGCTTTCTGGTAGAACCGCAAAAAATTAAAGAAATTAGATCATTAGATTGTGCAGAATTCATTTTTTCGAATTTAGCAGAAGTAATGAGTTCGTTAAAAAGATCTGAAAGAAAAAAAGATATAAAAGTATTTTTGTTTTCTTTGATATTTGGTACAATTTCGATTATATGTCAGATTATAGCGTATGGAATACTGTTTACTTCATTTATTGATCAAAAAATAGGTTTTGCAGAATTTTCTGTTTCAATTATTGCTTTTAATTCTCTAAATGGGCTTATTAAAAATATGTTTGAAATACTGGGCGGAATTGGGCAATTTCTTGTAATGGTTGCTCCTTTTTTTGAATTTAAGGATTCGGTCGAAAAAAAAGGAAAAATTCCAGTCAATGAAAAACACTTTAACAAGAGTTTACGGTTAGAACATGTTTACTATTGTTATCCAGGCATGTCGGAAAATGCGCTTAACGACATAAATATGCATATAGATATAGGTAATAAAATTGCTATCGTAGGAGAGAATGGTTCGGGTAAAACAACTCTTATTAATTTAATATTATCCATGCTCAATCCAACCGATGGATTAATTATGTATGATGGTATTAGTAGTGAGTGTTTAAATGAAGAAAATGTAGTGTATAATATTTCTGTCATCCCGCAGGAGTTTAACTGTTATGCTATATCGATCAAAGATAATATTACTTTCGGCATACCAAGCGAAGAGAAAAAAATAGATGAATATTTGACATATATGAACTTAGATGAATTAAAAACGAATAAAGAAGCAATAATAGGACTTGATTTTGGAGGTATTGAGCTGTCAGGAGGAGAAAAGCAACGTTTGGCGATTGCTCGAGCAAAATTTAAGAATGCGACCTTTTTTATTCTTGATGAGCCCACCAGTGCAATTGACCCCTTTCAGGAAAAAGAAATATATAGACGATTACTTGACATGATTAAAGGAAAAACTGCCATAATCATATCCCATCGTTTAGCATTAACAAAATCATGCGATCAAATTTATGTCTTAAAAAAGGGAAATATTGTAGAAAAAGGTACACATTCTGAATTAATTAAAATTAATGGGATATATGCTGAAATGTGGCGAGCTCAAGCAGGAATATATTTCTGATAATAAAATATAATTTTAATGAATATTCTACTCATTTAGTACGCACTTTTCGGTCTTCCAATGTATAGTTTCTGGAAATTCAGTGCAGCAATTAATATTACTAGAGTCGCCCTCCATGCTATGCATGTGTCATCATGTAAATAAAATTGTAGAGGTCGATAATTATGGTTGATTATTGATAGAGCATCCGGCTTAAATCATCAAAACCCAAAATAGATAACACGATGATTGCTTCCAGTATCGGTAATTCAAGGAATATTGTCGCTGTAGTCTGAAAACATGTCCAGAGAACGATGTGTTTGAGCATGATCGTACAGTCTACGAATAACAGATTCATCAAATTGCAGCTTTCCGCCATGGCAGAAACATTTGAAGATCAATAGCTGCTTCGGCCAAGCTTTAGGGTTCTGTTGTGAAGATTTTTATAATATTTTCATGGACTGCAGGAGCAACTGCGTTACCCGGCTTATCCGTAATGTGAGACTCTGGTGACTATTCTGGCGCTACAGTACCCTGGTTTCGGAAAACTGAGTACCGACGTTCCGGACGTGGATACCGGCATTGATTGGCTTGTCTACCTTGCTCAGTATTCTCTACAATGTAAAGCCCAGAGCCGCTTTGTGGTGCGAAGCAGGCTTGAAATTGTTGAGAATACTGAGATAATGGCGGGCCCCAATCAATCATTTTATTGCGGTGCTCTTTGACCGGACTGTCGTCCATTTGGGACCGGAATATTCATTAGGTATATCAGGAGTTTTCTGGTAACTGTTATGATGGAGGAGAACCAATAGCATTCAAAAGAATTATAGACTCTATGGTGCTGCCAAAATTGCCTGACGATGACAGATATTAAATGGACATGGTTCCATTATGATTAATTATATTTCATCTAGAAGGCCTGCATTCGATAAACGATAAAAACACACTTAACCAACGCAATTTATTATGATATTGAGAAATACTAAAGGTGTTAGTCCATAAGTGTGTTGGTAAGCCACAGCTGTGTTTTTTATGGGAC
>CAZHJM010000032.1:0-5420 GCA_964532905.1 uncultured Holosporaceae bacterium | reverse complement strand
AAACAAAATGCAGATATTTCATTTTTTATAAAAATTATTTAGTATATATAACAGTTATTGTAGGAGTAGCTCTCATGTATAAGCTATCGCTTTGTGAAATAAGAGACGGTTTATTGAAAAAAGAATTTTCATCTGTTGAAATAACAAAATGTTTTTTAAATAGGATAGATAAATACAAAAATATAAATGCATATATTACTGTATGCCATGAGCAAGCTATTAAATCTGCAGAAGAATCTGATAAAAGAATTTCTTCAGGGGATACTCGGACCATGGAAGGTATTCCTATAGGAATCAAAGATTTATTTGTAACAAAAGGAATAAGAACTACATCTGGTTCAAAAATGTTAGAGAATTTTATTCCGCCATATGAATCAACAGTAACGCAAAAATTGATAGATGCAGGTTCTGTATTTTTAGGAAAAACAAATATGGATGAATTCGCAATGGGTTCATCCAATTCTACAAGCTACTACGGAACGGTATTAAATCCATGGAAAATTCAAGAAAAATTGGTTCCTGGTGGTTCATCGGGAGGCTCTGCAGCAGCAGTAGCAGGTCACCTTTGTGCTGGAGCAACTGGATCTGATACAGGAGGTTCTATTCGTCAGCCGGCTGCATTTACGGGAATTGTAGGATTAAAACCAACTTATGGTCGTTGCTCTAGGTTTGGTATGATAGCTATGGCTTCATCATTGGATCAAGCTGGAGTATTAACAAAAACTGTTCAAGATTCAGCGGCATTTTTAAAAGTAATTGCTGGATATGATGAAAAAGATTCAACTTCTGTAAAAAAAGAGGTTCCAGATTACGAATCATTTATTAGGAAATCAATCAAAGGAATGAAAATTGGTATTCCAAAAGAATTCAGAGTTAATGGGATGTCAGAAGATATTGAAAAATATTGGAAAAAAGGAGCAAATATTTTAAGGGAAGCCGGAGCTGAAGTGATTGATGTATCTTTACCTTATGTAAAATATGCCTTGCCAGTATATTATATAATCCAACCAGCAGAAGCCTCTGCTAACTTGGCAAGATATGATGGTGTAAGATATGGCTTTAGGGCTCCTGGCAAGACTTTAGATGAAATGTATGAAAATACAAGAGAACAAGGATTTGGTGATGAAGTTAAACGACGTATAATGATAGGTACTTATGTTTTATCTGCAGGATATTTTGATGCTTATTATATGAAAGCTTTGAAAGTACAAAAATTAATTCGTAAAAATTTTCACGATGTATTTGAAAAAGTAGATGCTTTACTAACTCCAACGACTCCAACAAGTGCTTTCAGTTTGGAAAACGAACCTAAAGATCCAGTAACAATGTATTTAAATGATATATTTACAGTAACCGCAAATATAGCGGGGGTTCCTGGTATGTCAATACCTATAGGTTTAGATGGTGAAGGTAAACCTTTAGGTCTACAATTAATTGCCCCACATTTTAGAGAGGATTTGCTTATTCAAATTGGTAGCATATTAGAATTAAATGCTAATTTTCCAACTTTAAAGGAGATTTTATAATGTATATAGAAACATCAACTGGCAATTGGGAAGTCGTTATAGGTTTGGAAATTCATGCTCAAATTATTTCTAATTCAAAATTATTTTCGAGTGCATCAACAAAATTTGGAGCTAATCCAAATGAAAATGTATCTTATATAGATGCAGCTTTACCTGGAGTATTACCAGTTATAAATTCGTATTGTGTTGACCAGGCTATTAAAACTGGTTTAGGATTAAATGCAACGGTAAATAATATCTCATTTTTTGATAGAAAAAATTATTTTTACGCTGATTTGCCTCAGGGATACCAAATTACTCAATTTTTTCATCCTATTATTAGCGGTGGATATATTGATCTAGAAAAAAATGATGGAACTCTACATAGAATAAACTTAGATAGAATTCACATCGAACAGGATGCAGGTAAAAGTATACATGACCAAAGTCCGACAAAATCATTTATCGATCTAAATCGTGCAGGAGTTGCTTTAATGGAAATTGTTACAAAACCGGACATGCGTAGTGCTGAAGAAGTAACATTATTTTTACAAAAACTTAGGTCAATTCTGCGTTATTTAAAAACATGCGACGGAAATATGGATGAAGGAAGTATGAGAGCAGATGTTAATATATCACTGCATCGTCCAGGTACACCATATGGCACACGGGCTGAAATTAAAAACGTGAATTCCATTAAATTTATGGCAACAGCTGTTAATTATGAAATAGAAAGACAAATAAATATTCTTGAAAATGGAGGAGAAGTAGAACAAGAAACTCGTCTTTTCGATAGTATAAAAGGCGTGACAAAAACTATGCGTTCGAAGGAAGATGCTCAAGATTATAGATATTTTCCGGAACCTGATTTACCTCCTTTAATTCTTGAGCAATCCCGCATTGATGCTATAAAAAGCACAATACCAGAACTTCCGGATGCCAAAGCTAAAAGACTACAAAAAGAATATGATCTACCAAAATATGATGCTAGTTTAATTTCTGAAGAAATAGAGATTGCTAATTTTTATGAATCTGCTCTAAAATTGACAAATTCTGATAGTCATGAGGTGGCTAAACTATTAGCTAATTGGCTATTGAGAGACTTATTCGCATTACTAAATAGAAATAACAAAAATATTACAGAAAGTAATATTTCTGCTAAAAATTTGGCTGAATTAATAATGTTAATCAAAGATAATATTATTTCTGGGAAAATAGCAAAAGAAGTAATAGAACTAATGTGGATTGACAAAAAATCTGCTAAGGAAATAGTCGAAGAAAAAGGGTTAAAGCAAATTACTTCCCCTGAAGAGATTAAAGTTTCTTTGAAAGAAGTATTAGAGGAACATAAAGATAAAGTCTTGGAGTATAAATTAGGAAAAGATAAACTCTTTGGTTTTTTTGTTGGACAAGCTATGAAAAAAACCCAAGGAAAAGCTAATCCAAAAATACTTAATGATATTCTAAAAGAGTTACTTTCGGAGTAGAATTTTTGCTAAAGAAAATTATTATAACTATCGTTTTTATTTTAATAATAGTTATAGGATTTATTTATGTGAAAACATGGATTCCTTTAATTATCAAAAATGAGATAGAACGTTCTACTTTCACTATTTTAGAAGACAACAAACGGTTATCAACTGAAATTAAGAATCTAAAAGACGAAATAGAAAATTTAAAAAAACAATCTAATAATAATTATAGTATAACTAAAAATTTTGATTCTGAAAAATGGAATGCATGGTGTAATCTTAAAGATTGTCTAATGAAAAATAAAAATTATTCTGCAGAATTAGAAAAATTTAAAAAACTTTTCTCATCAAATATTGAAATTATAAAAATAATAGATAGTTTAATAGAAAAATCCAATAAATATATAATTATATCTAAATCATTTACCAAATATTTACAAAAATTTGTAAATATATATAACATAAGCAGTATAGACTTATTAAAAATAGATGGTTATATATTAGCTACTTCTATAAACTGTGGAGAATAATATGTCTAAAGAAAAAGGCAAAGAACGAGGGATATTAACTGATTTATTCATTTTTATATTGATAATTAGTTTGGCTTTAGCAGCAATATATTTTGCAGGTTATTGGAATGTATTCATTAAATATTTATTAAATATAGATCAAGAAATAAAAAATATAATATTTCAGGCAAAAGAAGGAATTGATGCTGTAAAATCTGCAACACAACAATTACAATAATAGGAGAATATTATTTTAAAAATCATTGTTTTTGTATTTATCATATTATTTTCATTTTTTAGTAGAATAGTTGTATCTTTTACAGTACAAGAGCAAGTTTTTTCTTTACAATTATGGATACTATTATCAATTTTAAGTGTATCGATATATATTGCTACATATGTATATAAAATTTTAAAAAAACTCATAGGTATAATTATTTTTAGACCAAATACGCAAAAGGGTTTAGAACAATTACAAATAGCTTTTTCGGGAATGTTAACAAAGGATTTTACAAATGTTAGCAAGGCATTAAAAAAAGCAAAAAGAAATCTTGGTGATATCCCTATTATTTCCTGGTTAGAAGGTCAATTTAACCTTATGAAAGGTAATATTTTTAATGCAAAAGCAATATTTTTCAAACTCAGTTCTATAGAAAAACAAACAGCATTAGGTGCATATAGCCTTTCACAAATAAATATAAATAATGGTAATATATTAGAATCTTTAGAATTACTTAAAACTGTTATTAATGTACATCCCCAAGCAGATATACAAATTAAAAATCTTATAGCCATTTTTATAAAAACACAAAAATTTGATGATGCATTACATTATATAAAAAATATAGAATCGAAAAAGCGGAAACAAATAGAAGGAATAATTTATTATGAAAAATGGAAAATTACGGATAATAATTCAGAATTAAAAAAAGCATATGATTTATTACCCAATATTCCTGATATTGTAATAAGTTATTGTAACAAACTCATAAACTCTAACAAAATAAAAAAGGCAAAAAAAATTTTAGAAAAGTCTTTTAAATTGTTCCCAAGTATAGATGTTTTCAATAAATATATTTCTTTATATGATAATAATTTAGAATTAGCCGAACATCTTCTTAATTTGGTTCCAAACTCCTGGATTCCATACTATGGAATAGCAAAATTATTAAAAAATGAAGCAACTTATAACCAATCATTACATTATTTAATTAAAGCTTATCAATTAAATAGTTATGATTTTATAGCAAAAGAAATTCAAAACTTATTACCTTTAATAAAAAAAGATGAATCTAATATTCCAGAAATAGATTTATCAAAAACGATATCTGTAAAATTGAAATGGATCTGT
Source organism: uncultured Holosporaceae bacterium (assembly GCA_964532905.1). Taxonomy (GTDB): domain Bacteria; phylum Pseudomonadota; class Alphaproteobacteria; order UBA3830; family UBA3830; genus UBA3830. The sequence goes on along the minus strand of CAZHJM010000032.1, from coordinate 583 downwards.
AATGAATGTTCTAAAGAATCAAATAATTGGATATCAATTTGTCCAAAATGCTTAGCTTTAGCATCTTATGAATTTAAAGAAATTACAGAAGAATTAATCCCTGTTGATATAATACAACACCATTCTGAGTGATTATTACTTCATTTGTCATTATAATTGAAAATATTCTTTATATCATTCTATTGGAATAGGAAAAAACTCCTATGTATTACAAGTGAACGTAGTGATCGTGAGAATCTCTTATTATTTCTTTTGCATTTTTTGAAACTACTCTGGCATCATTATAGATTGTCACGTCACTTCGTTCCTTGCAATGACGAAAAAGGGAAGATACTCCTCGTAGTGACGAGAAAAGACTCCTCATATTGACGCTGGACAGGATTAGTTTATGGATTACCACGTCGCGCTACTCCTCGCAATGACGATAGGCAAATATCGCTCATAGGTTACAATTTTCTAGTAATTATGAGTGATATGTTCTCTTACAAAATCTCATCATTGTTATAAGTGACATGCATCTTTTCACGCTTTTCGTCATTCTGAGCGAACGCAGTGAGCGTGAGAATCCATTATATGAGAGTAT
>CAZHJM010000031.1:0-6519 GCA_964532905.1 uncultured Holosporaceae bacterium | reverse complement strand
ACTCAAAATCGTGTGACCTTTGGTCATGTGGGTTCGATTCCCACCACGAGCACCAATTATTGAATAAAAACCCTTGATTTTCAAGGGTTTATTTTATTTTTACTCCTAAAATTACTCTGACTTTATATATACTTGTCTGTAACTTCTGCTAATTCTCGCTTAACTTCGTGCGATAAATGACCATATTTGTTGACTGTGGTTGAATAATTTTTATGACCTAATCGTTCGCTAATGTGATAAAGTTCTTTCCCCTCAGCCATCATTGTAGCCACATAGGTATGCCTTAAATCATACATTCTTATTCTTGTTACATTTGCTTTATCACAATAATAATAAAATTTCTTTCTTAAAGTTATATCGCTGTATGGTCTTTTTGTAGAGTAATTGAAGAATATCAAATCAGTATCTTTTATATCATAATCAGTATTTTCGACTAAGAAATTTTTATACTCTTGAACAACATCTATTAATTTATCACTGATCACAATTGTTCTTTGAGAACCGTATGTCTTTGTGTTGGATAAAAAGTCGTTACTTTTTGTATCATAATTTATTGAATGTTTAATGCTAACTGTCTTTTTTACGGTATCAAAGCAGTCATATGATAAAGCCCTTGTTTCGCCGACTCTATCTCCAAGACTGAATTGTATTAATGTAAAGATTTTTATTTGCATAGCCCTAGCTACATCAATATATACTTTAGAAGAGATGTCAGTCTCTAAAGCGTTTAAGAATTGGCTTAACTCTTTTGGCGTCCAATATTTCATTTCTTGCTTTTCTACTTTATATGGTAATATATTCGCCACAGGAGAAAGTACTAATCGTTCCTCTTTGATACACCAGTTAAAAAAAGCTTTTAAACATCTCAACATTTCATTCTTTTGCTTTTTTGTCGAGTTCATGTTATTAATGAAAGTAACCATATCTTGTTTTGTGATTTTTGATATTCTTTTGTTGAAAGCATTTTTTAAATATTTACGATACATTTTTTCCTTTCGGGAAATTGTGTTATAAGCCAGTTTTTTGACGTTTTTACAACTATATATATATTCTCCCCATACATCATCAAAATTGTCCTTATATTTGGCTTCTGTGCCTTTAATGAACTTGATTTTTTTGTTATCTCTGATATTTAATGCTTCTTCTAGTTTAAATATTTTTTTACCGTCTATACTGGATATACTTGTCTTAACGGGTTTACTAATTGATATAACATAATTTTTATTTTTTTTGTGTCTATAAATGTTTTGGTATCTTGTTTTTTCATATACTTTTTTATCCATGTTTTCACTTCCTTTATTGTAATTTTGCTTTGAATTTGGTACAATAAAGGTGCGAGAAAAAAACATACATTTAGTCGTGTTAAAAGTTTATTTTCGCACCCTTATTGGGTTTTGAGTTAGTGTTGCCGCACTAGCTCTTTTTTTATACTTTTGTAATATCTTTATGAGTTAAATTTAAATTTTGTTTTATTTCATCAAATAATAAGTTAGTAATTTTTTCAATTGAGTTAAGCCCAATAGCCCCGTCGTTACATTTAGAATTTATTTCTAACTGCACTCCATTTTCTTGCTTTGAAAAAGTTATATTCATTAAAATAGAGTTGGTAAACGGTTTTAAATGAGGTTTTATTTTTACTTCAATGTAGTTTGAAAAATTCTTTTTTATTTTTCCGTGTTTCGGCAAAATTTCGTATATTAAACAGTTATACAATTTATCAAAATCCGTTGTAATGAAATATTTATCAAAACCTGTATGAGTAGTTATAAGTCCATTGGTTTGTTTAAGCGTTTCACCTTTTTTAATAAAACTGTTATCAGAACCACTATATCCACAAGTTTGACAAACATATTCTTTATAATTTTGACTTGTAACTATCTGTTTAGATGGTACAAAAAGAGCAATTATAAGTCTTGGTATCGTAAAACAAATCCACATTATAGCTTCAGCCCACCACCAAAACAAAATCCACATTATGATACTTCTATGTGCTTTTTTTGTTATTATTTTTGTTTTTTCTTGAATAATAATATTATTTCCATGACACTTAGGGCAAACTAAATTATCCATAAACACTCCTCCTATAATCTAGTTCTTTTTTCTCTAGCAATGCCTATGATTTTTATTGGTTTTTCCTCTATATCTTTATTTGTATACATTTGTATATCATAAGCTCCTGTATTATAAGGGATCAATGTAATACCTTCGTTACTAATTAATACTTTTTTAAATGTAGCGTCATATCCATTTACCATTACAGCACAATCTTTGTTATTGCCGCTTTCCATATTATAATTTTTGCTATCTTCAAAGACTACTATATCGTCTTGTTGATACTTTGGGAACATGCTATCGCCACTTATTTTAAGCCCATAGAATTGTTTGCCACCGTTTAGCCACGTTTTAGGGATTTCAATCCACTCAAGTATGTCTTGCTGGGCTTCGATAGGTATACCAGCTTTTATTGTACCTAAAACAGGTATTTGAACCATGTTTTCATCGCCTACGATAGGTTTTATATATGTTCCGTTGTCAAAATTAACGGTTGATAATAATTCGTTGTTAATTTCATCCCATACATCGTTTGGGTTTTCATCTAATGCCAAGCAAATTTTTTGAAATATATTATTTTTCATTCTAGCTTCATTATTTTCGTATCTGTACAATGATTGTCTAGTAACTATATTATTTAATTTGTTTGCCAATTCTTCTAGACTATATCCCTTTTGTTGCCTTTTTTCTTTAATAACTGTTGAGGCAATTTTATTTAGTTGATAATCTAAATTATCGTCATTATCAAAATCCATAATTCCTCCTTTCAAATACAATTATAACTAAAAAAAGTGAAAAAAGCAACAAAATTGTAACTTTTTTGGTTGACATTACATTTTTACTGTGTTAGAATGAAATTGTAACGGAAAACAGTTACAAAAAGAAGGGAGGGAAATATGTATCCAAAATTAATTGGAAAAAGGAATGAAAAAGGAATTACTCAAGGAAAAATGGCAGAAATGCTTGGTATTTCTAAAAATAATTATAATTTAAAAGAAAACGGTAAATTGGATTTTAATTTAGTTGAAGTAAAGAAAATATTACAAATATTAGATAGTACCTATGATGAAATTTTTTTTGAAGAAAATGTAACTCAAATAAGTTACAAAAAGCAATAACAAAGGAGAATAATTAACATGGGAAACGAAATGAAAAGTGAAGCACCAAATTTTAAGTAAAGGGGTGATCAAATGAATGAATGGATACAAGCTTTATTGATTATATGCTCAACATTTGTACTTATAACATTTATCGGAGCTTGGTACTCAATAAAGAAAAAGAAATAACACGACTAAGGAGGTATGTATGAAAGATTATTACAATGCCAAAGATGTTCAAAAGATAACTGAATGCAGCCAATCGTTGGCTTATGAAATTATAAGAAAATTAAGAGAGTCTTTTGCGAATGAATATCCTGAGGCAATATTAATTCAAGGAAAAATACCTATTTGGTATTTCGAAAAAAAGATGATGAATAAAAGGGGTGATTAATATGGATAAAGCAGTTAAGTGGCTTGCTAATTATTGGGCAATGATTGCGTTAGTAGTAATGGTTTTAGGCTCAGTTTACTTAAGTGCATCAAATGAAAAAAAGACCGCTGAGTTGGAAGCCTCAAACGGTCAAACAGAAATTTATTTAAACAAATAAATCGATTAAATTATAGCATTAATCGATAAATAAATCAAATTGGGAGGTATGTATGTTTTTACTACTTATGATTATTGCTTTTGTTTTTGGGATTTATTATTTTTTGAAAAATTATGGTTTAAAGATTTCGTTATTGTATGGAATATACGCTTTATTGGTGATTGTTTTGTGGCTTTCATTTGTGTTGACAATTTAATTAATACTTTATTAGCAGATAGAAATAGAGGTGAAATATGGATATGAAAGTAGAACATAAAGGTCCAGATGATGTACGAGTTATGAAAGTAATAAGGGTTATTTGTAAAAAAGGAAATGGAACATCAGAAAACCCAGTAAGATATGTTTATCAATACTGGGATTTCAAAGGAAATTTATTAGCTGAATGTGATGAATGGAAAGAAAATAATTATTTAGAAGAAACTAAATCATCTGCTGTATCCGATACTAGATCGTATGAAACAAAATAAACAGTAGCATTAATAAATTTCTTTAAATCGTTTATATCTTTATCATTAAATTTTTTCACATAGTGTGTTTCATCGTTGCCTATCCAAGCAGAGACTTTAGCAAGGTTTTTAATTTTATCACTATCAACATAATTTTCAATAACTTGTGATAAAAGCATAGATTTAATTTTTTGCTCATCATTATTATGTCGGTATATACAGTAGTCTTTAATTAAAAATTCTAATGCTTTTCTATAACCCATTCCAGCTATTTGATTTAGATTGTATACTTCTGCTGAATTAGATTGATTGTATATATCACAAAAGTTTGGCGATAAATTTTCAATGGATTTGTTGAATTCTATTTTCTTTGAAATTACTGGAAATGATTGTTCTAAATTCAATTTGTTGTAATTGTAAAGGCCTTTTTTAATCGGTTCGGGATTATCCGAATTATATAAATAATGTGTTACAAAAAATTTACCACATGATGGGCATTCAAAAAATAGCCCCACACAATTAGTTTCTTTATTAAAACGTTTATCTCTACAATCTGGTGAAATTTTTGAATTACACATAGGACATTCATTTGGGTAAACGCAATAAAACCTGTTTGAATCAATTTCAATACAATGATTCATAAATACCTCCTTCCTATAAGGAGATTATAACACAAATAGAATTGGGGTGAAATATGATAAATAGTTTTACAATTTACAAAGAATACTATGAACTAATAACTTTATTGTCTGAGAAAGACCAGCAAGAGTTATTGTTAGCGATTGTCAAATATATGTTTGAAGATATAGAACCATCTTTAAACGATAAACAAACGAAAATATTTAATAATTTAAAAAGACCTTTAGATAAGAGTAAGAATAAAAGTAAAAACAGAAACAATTCAAAATCAAATAGCCATCAAATAAGAAACAAATTGAAATCAAATGAAAATCAAAACGAAATCAAATTAAAATCAAATGAAAATCAAATAAGAATCAAAGCAGAAACACATCAAGATGTTCCTGTTACTGTTAATGTTAATGTAAATGTTAAAGATAGTATTAGTTATTGTGAAGAGCAATTTGGAAGAACTTTGTCGCCGATAGAGTACCAGCTTATCGCAAGTTGGCAAGAATGGTTTACTGATGACATCATCAATCTAGCTATCGATAAGACTATCAAAAATGGCGCGAGGGGTTTATCGTACACGGAAGCCATTATAAATTCATGGCATGACAAAGGGTTTAAGACCTTGCGGGAATGCGAACTGGATACACGTCCAAAAGAGGAAAAACCCGAATGGTTTGACAAAAAATTCGAAGAAGATAAAGCGACTGATGAAGAAATTAAAAAATTGGAGGCGATGCTGAATGCGAGCCGATAAATTTAAAGAACTTATCAAAAACGAAAAACCAGAGCGAATAATTGGCAAGTATACACATTTGAAAATTAGTTTAACTGAAAGGCAATTAGACAAGGTCTTAAAAATCAAAAATGAGAAAGAAGGGGAGTTATGGAAAAGCGAACACAAGCAGACAGAGTGTTAGATTATATCAAAGAATTTGGAAGCATAACGACACTTGAAGCGTTTAGAGACTTAGGAGTTACTAGACTAAGCGCAAGGATATTTGAACTTAGAAATCGTGGAGAAGAAATTGAAAGCAAAAATATAACAAGTAAAAACAGATTCGGCGAAAATTGCACTTATGCAAAATACTTTTTAAAGAAAGAGGGTTAGAAAAATGGTTGAAAAGGAAAAATCAGAAAATGATTTATCAAAAGAATTCGAAAAAATAGAAAAATGTTTAAAAAATTTAGAAAATTTAGAAAAAGAAATAGAAGAATTGAAAAATGGTTTAGCAAAAGAAAAAAAGAAAATAACGTTTGAAATTATCCAAAAAGCAAACGAAACAATTCAAACAACGGATATCAAAGGTAAAGAGTACGCAGAAGTTAATCAAAGAATTAAAGCATTTAGAATGGTTTACCCGTGCGGTAGTATCATCACAGAAATCAAGCAAAACATTGAGGGTGTGTGCGTGATTAAAGCCACCGTTTACGATGAAAAGGGCGAGGTGTTAGGCGTAGGACATGCTTATGAGAAAGAGAATAGCTCTTTTATAAACAAAACATCTTACATTGAAAATTGCGAAACGTCAGCAGTTGGAAGAGCTTTAGGAATGGCTGGCTTTGGGATAGATACAAGCGTAGCAAGCGCTGAAGAGGTTGCAAATGCAATTGAAAACCAAAAGGAAGATAAAAAGGTTATTTTGGCGACTGAAAAGCAAGTTGAAATGCTAGAAAGTTTAATGACGACCGAGCAAAAAAAAGAGGCTTGTAAATTAGTAAACAAAAATAATTTGAAAGAATTTA
>CAZHJM010000030.1:0-6831 GCA_964532905.1 uncultured Holosporaceae bacterium | reverse complement strand
TCATCTTCAGAATATGATTGATGAAATAATAAAAAATCAGCTCAATCCCGATAAACGTTACAGAGATAAGTATATCGTAGTGATGACACCTTCCGAGAAAGAATTTCATCAATTGGCGTCAAAGGTTTTTGGTATTCCTTTGGAACTTTGTACTTCGATTCAGATTACTAGGGACAGAATAAGAAATAAGATGAAAGAGTTCTCGTTCCCTTTGTGGACTTTGAAGTATATAACTAATGATATTGATTTCGTAAGCGATACCGCAACAATAGATAAGGTCATAGATTTGTTTGGAGAATTGGCAAACAGCGGTAATGTGAGTGAGGTGGATGTCGCAAATCATATAGGGCAGATTTCTTTAGAAAAGGCTAATCTGGGTGACGATCTTTTAAGCCTTGTGACAAAAGAGAATTGCCGTAAGGGAATGACAAAGTACCTTAATGAGTATAAGGAAGGTGAATTACCTGAGCTTGCAAGGAAGATAAAAGATGGCGGACAATATTTAAATATTGTAGCAAGCAAATTTACAAGTGTTGATGCCGCAAATTGGGTTTGGAATCAAACGACAGCCAATCAAAATATCGATGCTGTTATAACTGAGTACAAGATAATAAATGAAACTAATATGATTTTATCGACGACGTGTTTCCGTATGCATGATGCATTGGAGGCTTGGAAAAATCAGTGCAATCTTATTAGAATTTCCTATGATGCGATGAAGGATAAACTTGGTTCCTTAAGCAAGTTTATGGGGCTTTTAAAAGAATTGAAGAGTCTTGGTCAGCTGCTTTCTTCAAAAGAGGCCGAATTCTATGCTCAAATGAGTGTTAATGAAGGTGAGTTTAAAAATTTCTTTGACAATCAGAAGGATATTTTTAAAGATGTTTGTAGATTCTCTCTTAACGGAATGACGGATGAAGATATCGAAAATATTTTTAAGACCATTCCCGGGCAAAGCAATGTGTTTATATCTACGAAGAGTGATTATATAAATACAATAGATAATCTTATCTTAAATTATAAGAAGAATCAGAAGAAAGAGCAGTTAAAGTGTTTATGGCAAGAAAAAACAGGAACGGAAAGTCCGTTTGATTGGTCAGAAAAATATAAAACGCCTATCCTTGCTATGGTTCCCGTTGATGAAATTGATAGGGCAAAAAAAGCTTTTGCCTGCCTTACAAATCATAGCGTGACAGATTCTGATGTTAAAGATGCGCTAGCATTTTTTAATTGCGCAAAGTTTTTTGATGGCTTAGAAGATGCTACTCGTCGGGATGCTGCTTTCAGAAATAATATTTTAAAGGAGTATTCGGTAATAATAGAAGATTGTGCTGCGATACGTGATTATTTGTATAATCATTTTCTAAACGTCTATGATTGGTACGGTAATAATGCTGTAGAAACATATGTAAAACAGTACGCTGAACATGAGTATTCATTAAATGAAAGCAAGAAGGTAGTAAACATTATTGAAAGTATGAGTGATGCCGAACTTAAACAGTACTTGGTTAAACTCGCTCAGGATAATGTACTATTGGGAATTCAAATATTAAAAAATAAGGATTAAAATATGCAACTGTCTTCGTGTATTGAGCAAATTGAAAAAATAGCACGTACTCCTTACCAAGATATATTATTTATAAACGCGAATAATTTTGAGCAGTTTAAGGAGATAAGGGATCACTTTGCCGTTGGAAATATGGTTAATGTCGCTGATAATATGAGGGATGACTTGCCTCAATTGGAAGAAATCATCGACATGATAGATAATAGCAAAGAGATAATGTTTGTTGAAGGCGTAAGTGCTTATGCAAGATTTTTAGGAAAAAAAACTTTAAGAGATGTTATAAGGCAGCTTATAAATTCACAATTGCATAATGTTGTTATTTTGCTTTATCAATGCGAAGATATTTTACGAGAGCTTATAAATAAGGATCTAAGATGCGAACGGCAAATTTTCTTGGTTGATGGGCAGAACTCTGCTCTGCCCGTGGTAACTTTTGTGGATGCCAAAATAGCAAGTGTTTTGTCTCAGCCGTATTGCCATGGATTATCTGCGCTGATTAAAATTATTGAAAGTGGAAAGGAAGAGCATTACTATATGGAATCGCGCTTTTCAAAGAGTAATTTTTCCGAAAGCGTATATTTGTTGGAAGAGATTTCTTCTTATTTCCAGATAATCAGGCTCGATTATTTGCCCATATTATCACAGGTCGATGAGGAGTTGGTTACCGATGCGTGTTGGAAGCACATTTCTCAAGGGTGCCGAAAGTATGGCAGTTTCTATGGGTTCTTTAAAGACAAGATTGGAGACCCTGCAAATATAGATTTATTTTTAGCTAATTGGTCTAAATATAAACCTGAGGATAGAGCTTTAATATTTGTATTATTAAAGACTTCGCCGGGATTAAGCAAGAATAGATGCCTAAAGATTGCAATTGAGGCAAGCAAAACGATAGACGAGTTACTGATACAGGTCTATAAGAGTATTCTACAATTTAAATATAAAGATATTGATTTTTGGCATAATTATGATGAGCGTAAAGCACTTATAGCGGCAATGGGGCACAATGAACATGTTGCTAATTTGTTTTGTGGTTTTATAGATGATTTAGGTGTTTGTGCCTTATATTATTTGACTGATTTAACTAAGGTTGAACGGAAGCAGATAATTAAATTAATATCAAAGTATCATCAAAATATTAAATATAATGAACTTTTAGATATTGTAAAACGTACATATAAGGATTTATTTGAGTATCTTTCCCCTTACGATTATGGAAACGATTTCTTGACTAAATATTTTAATAGTTACAAACGATATAAGGTTGAAAATAATGCCAGCGAAGAGTTTCTTAAAATCGTTGATAAAGAAGGTAGAGAACGCAATTATAACCTATGGTTGCCCACGCGCAGTGAAAAGGTACGAAATCTCGAAAAGGCAAACTCAATTCTATATTTTGTTGATGCGTTAGGCGTAGAGTATTTGAGCTATATTGCTAATCGTGCCTCTGAACATGGAATGATGATAAATGCAACGATATGCCATTCAAATTTACCATCCATCACGGAATATAATAAAGAATTTATAGACGAATTTAAAAGCTCAGGGGCAGAAGTAGTATCAGATATTAAGCAATTAGATGAAATAAAGCACTCTGGCACACAAGAATATAACTATTCTAAGAGTCCGTTGCCTTCCTATCTTGCAGATGAATTGTCGGTTATAAATGATGTGATTGAGAAAATTAATTCTTCACTTGGTGTTGATTATGAACGTGCTTATATCATTTCAGACCATGGGGCTAGTCGTTTAGCTGTTATAAAAAGAAACGAGACTAAGTGGGAAATGGCAAATAAAGGTAAATATTGCGGTCGGTGCTGTGAGGTTGCAGATGGCGTTATTGACGAGCCTAATGAATATATGACTCAGGAGAATGGATTTTGGGTATTGGCAAATTATGATATGATTAAGGGTGGTCGCCCTGGAACAGTCGAAGTGCACGGCGGAGCATCTCTTGAAGAGGTTTGTGTTCCTATTATTGAATTTACAAGATTACCTGAAAATATACGTATTGATGTTACGACCACATTAATTCAGATCGGATTTAAGATTAAGCCATTACTAAGGTTCGTTTCCAATACTCGTTTAAGCAATGTATCCATAATCATTGAAGGCAAACAATTGAAAGCTGTTACGAGCGATGACAGAAAATTCTCGGTTGAATTGCAAGGTTTCAGAAGAGAAAAAGAGTATTCATTTGATGTTTTATCTAATAATAACCCTATTTGTAAAAGACTTAAATTTAGATTGCAGGCTGCCGGTATGAGCGATAATGATTTGCTGTAATAAGGAGATAAAAAATGACTGAAGAATTGAAAGAAAAACTGCAAGAATGCTTTGGACAAATGGTTGTGTACAAAGATTTAAGTAAAAGCAATTTCTTTTCTGCTTTAAGTCTTCCCTCGTTTTTGCGAGATTGGCTTTTAAAAAAATTTGAAGATGAAAACGGGGAATATGATATAGATGAAGTTAGTTCATTCATTAAAACATATTTGCCTAGAAAAGATGATTGGGTAAGTATTAAAAATAGAATAATTTATGAAAACGAAAGAGTAAAATTTCTTACAAAAATTAGCGTTGACATAAGTATCAAAACACAAGAAATCACATTTTCATTGCCTGAGTTTGGGCTAACTAATAAAGAAACAATAATCGAGGAAGATGTTTGGCAATTATATAGTTCTGAGCTTATTGCGGGGAAAGAGGTTTGGGGTATAGTTGAACTCGGATATCGTTCCCCTGATGCCTATGACTTAAGCTGGACAGATAGCAATACTGGCGCAAAAGCGAAAGGTGGTAAACAAGGTAAAATAAAGCTTGCAAAATTTATTAATTTCTGTCCTTATAATATTGATTTGGAATTTTATAAGGACATAAGGAATGAATTTAATATCCATGAATGGGTAGATATTTTACTTGGTGCCATTGACTATAATGCCGACGGATATGAAAGTGATAGAGCAAAACTTACCATGCTTTCAAGGTTATTACCATTCGTTGAAAAGAGAGTCAATTTAATTGAGTTGGCTCCTAAAGGAACTGGTAAATCATACTTGTTTGGTCGAATAAGCAAGTATGGCAATCTTACGGCAGGTGTAATGTCTAGGGCTAAATTATTCTATGATTTGAGCAAAAGAACCTATGGTTTGATTTACAATAACGATTACGTGGCATTTGACGAAATTCAAAAACTCGCGTTTGCTGATCCTGAAGAGATGAGCCAAACTTTAAAGGGCTATATGGAGCAGGGTATTGTTTCGTTTGGTGGACACACAGGAACGCCTGAGGCTGGTATCATTTTGCTGGGGAATATACCTCAGGACAACATGAATGAATTCGTCCCAATGTTTAATACTTTACCTAGCTTGTTTCAAGAAAGTGCATTGCTAGATAGATTCCATGGCTTTATTAAGGGGTGGGATATACCTAGGATGAGCGAAAATATGAAGATAAGTGGTTGGGCTCTAAACACTGCTTATTTTTGTGAAATTCTACATATGCTTAGGGATGATGTAAGTTATCGTGCTATTGTTGATGAACTATTAGAGTATGATGCTAATGCTGATACTCGTGATGTTGAGGCAGTAAAAAGGATAGCAACGGCTTTGCTTAAATTGTTATTTCCTAATGTGCGTTCAGCTAAAGATGTTGTGCCCAAGGAGTTTAAAGAGTATTGCGTTCGCCCCGCTTCAAATATGCGTGGTATAATAAAATATCAAATGGGTCTTCTTGATAAGGAATATCGAGGAAAAGATGTCCCAAAATTTTCAATAAGAGATATAAACAAAGACTATGAATAATTGTACATGTTATGTTTGTGGTAAAAAGCCTTTAAGCAAGGATGAGATTGGGCTTTCCAAGAAGCTGATAGGAAGCAATACGTCAAATTTCTATTGTCTTGTATGTCTTGCCGAATATTTGGAAGTAACTGAAGAAGATTTACTTGATAAGATAGAGGAATTTAAAGAAGAAGGTTGTAAACTTTTTAGTTAGTGGTATGAAAAGATTTATATATGCTGATAATGCTGCGACAACAAAATTAGATATAGATGCATTTGAGGCGATGAAGCCATTTTTATTGGAAGATTTCGCAAATATCTCGCAACCTTATTCATTTTCCAGACGAGCAAAAATAGCTATAAGGGCAGCCAGAGAGGTTATTGCCAGTTGCGTTAATGCGGAACCCGATGAAATTTATTTTACATCTGGCGGTACTGAAAGTGATAACTGGGTAATTAAGGGTATCTCTGCTGAAAACTTTGGGAAGAAACCTATAATAACTTCATCTTTTGAACATCATGCAATCTTGAATGCATGTCGAGCTATTGAACGTTTGGGTTATCCTGTTGGCTATATAGACCCAGATACAACAGGACATGTATTGCCTAATTCAATAAATCGCGTGATAACCAATAATACTATTCTTGTATCGATTATGATGGCAAATAATGAATTGGGAACATTGCAGGATATAGCATCATTGTCTAAAATTGCACACTCAAATGGGGCATTATTTCATACTGATGCAGTTCAGGCTGTTGGACATGTAAAAGTTGATGTCAAAGAATTAGGCGTCGATTTTCTCTCTGCTTCAGCTCATAAATTTAATGGTCCCAAAGGAATAGGTTTCTTATATATTAATAAAGCTGTTAAGAATAAGGCGATTTTTGCACCTTTACATGATGGTGGGCAGCAAGAATTCGGGTTAAGAGCAGGAACAGAGAATGTTGCTTCAATAGTTGCTATGGCTAAGGCTCTAGAAAATAATTGTGCTTTGATGTCTGAACATATCGAAAAATTAGAGTTTTTGGAAGAGAGCCTTTTAAATGGATTAAATGAAGCGAATATATCTTTCGTGCGTAATGGTGAAGGACCACATCTTCCAGGTGTTTTAAATTTATCCTTTAAAATGGAAGGTGAAGTAATGATGCATCGCCTAGATTTAAAAGGGATAATGGTTTCTACTGGAGCTGCATGTGATAGTAAAAGTACTGTTATTTCACATGTTTTACAGGCTATACAAGTGGATGAAGCTCGCGCTAAAAATGCTATTAGGGTATCTCTGAGTAAGGATAATACTGAAGAAGATATTCATGATATTATTGTCGCGATATTATCTGTATTAACTGATAAAAAATAAGATTCTTCAATTTTTTGGCGAGATATAAATGAGGTGCCTTATGAAACAAGTTTGTAAGTTTTTGAAGGATGCGGGGACATATTATCTCGCAACAGTGGAAGGTGACCAGCCGAGAGTTAGGCCGTTC
>CAZHJM010000029.1:0-7867 GCA_964532905.1 uncultured Holosporaceae bacterium | reverse complement strand
TCTTTATTAAAACGGATATTTCCATTTTAATACCTAATAAATGGAGCAGGTGAGCTACAGCTTACGAACTTGTTCTCTTTCTGTATGTAATTATATACTAATACTTTGTTAATAATCAATACCATAATATTTTTATAAATTTTCCTTAATAGTATCATATATAAATATTGCTAATTTATTCTCAAATATTTCTCCAAATATTCTTACAGATTTTAATTTTTCACAATTATTCATTATATTTGTTAGAAATGGTTGATAAGTTTTCTTTGATTTATCATTAGATAATAATTGATTAATCAAAATGATAAATAGATTTTTATTATCTTCATTAAAATTATCTAGCAAGTAACTTATTATATTTTCACATTCATTACTATAAATAGAGTAAATGTAATTATATTTAGCTAATGTTATAAGATTATTCATATAGTCATCAAACTTACTAATGTTATAGTTAATCAAAAAATTAGTATTGGTATGGTTAACTTTATATATATTACATATTTTTCGTATAAATAAATCATCACAAATAAATGGAATATTTTTGTCTTTTGCAATTTTTATGAGATCAAACTGAACTTTATCTAATATTTTTAAAGTTTGATAATTAACCATATTATCTAGTTCAAATTCAGTATCCAATATATTAAATTTATTTATGTAGTTATTCAATTTTATCCATAATTGAATTCTATTTTTATTTGGTATTTCGTGAAAAACAAGATTATATTTATTATTTGTACTTTCATCATATACTATTGTTGCCTCTTTTTCATTATATGCTGATATTAAATTTTCAAAAAAATAATCAAATTTATTTTTTAGAGATTTTGAAATATATATTTTTTCGCAGATATTATCACTTAATATATCCAATTTATCAAGCAATGTTAATGTAATTAATGAGGTAATATCTAAAACAAATCCATTTTCTAATGTCAAGCTAATCGTTTCTCCAGCATAAAGAAGATGATTAGTAGATAATAATGTATTTATTAATTTAGCATATTCTTCAAAGTTATATTCAGTACTAATCAGTGAGCTTAAGGGTAATTTTTTTTCTTCATACATATTTAACTTATTAACCATACTTTTTGATATGTTACTAAGTGTTTTACTTATTTGCTCTAAACTATCATTGTTTTCCGATGTAGAAGTAAAAATTTGAATTCCTTTTTCATCTTTTACTATATCAAAACAATATCCTGTTAAATATTTATACTTTTCTTCTATTTTTAAAATTTTATATGTTTTATTTTCGATGATAACATTATTATTAACTTTTTTTCCTAAAATTTCTAATGCAATTTTATTATTGGATTTTATAATTGTTAAATCAGCAATCTTGTTATTTTCTTTATATATGACACTATCATCTACTATATATTTTTTTACTTTATTATTGCTTATTTCCTTTAAAACTAAAACTTTATCTTTTAATGAATTTCTATTGTTTTTCTTTGGTAATTTATTGCCATACATCATTATAATTGACCAAAATTGTTTATATGGTTCCTTATCAAAATAATTTGATAATAAATATAGGCTATAATATGACATTTCTATGGCATCATCAATATCTCCCATATATTTATATGCTTCTGCTATAACCATAGCTAATCGGTAATCTATTACTTCATTTATTTTCGGAAAAATTGTTAAGTCAATTTTATTCTTTTGTTTAATTGAAAGTATTACATATTTAATTAATGATTGGTTATTATAAGTTTTTGTATATGAATTTTTATAATTTGTTAATGATTTTATTACAAAACCTTTATTTTCATTAATAATACCCTGCAAATAATTTATATCAATATCATTTTCTTCTAGGAAATTGATATTATCTTGTAAGTATTTTATTTCTTTTTCTTCTAATGCTTTCTTATATTCTAAGAATTTTGCAAGTCTTAATTTTATCAATTCATTTTGAGAATTTAACTTAAACAAATAATCTATTATACTCTGTGTTTCTTTTATTTCAATTGCAACATCACATATTATATTAATTGTGTTATAGTCATCATCCTTTACATACTTTAATGCTTTTTTGAATTGTGATATATATTTTTTATTATTTAATTTAAAAAGTAATTGTGCAGTACAGGTATAATATAGTGGCATATTTTTAAATTTTTTATTAAAAGATACAATATCTGATGCCCCTAGTTTTTTAATAGAATTTTTAGATAACAATAAAAATGTTGCCATAATACCTAAAGCATCATATTTTTCATTGCATAAAGGAGATAGTTCATCAATAATTTTATCATATTGATTAAGTGAAAAATAACATTTAATTAAATTTATATAAGAAGATTCATTTTTTTCTTCATAATATAATTTTTCTAGTATGGGCAATGCTTCGCTTTCTTTATTCTCCATTATTAAATTTTCAGCATAGAAATTATAATCTTCGCTTGTTAATATACCATATTTTTCAACTTCCTTAAATTTTTCAACATATTTTGTTCTATTATATCTTTGTAAAATTATCAAAACATTATGAAAATAGTTTTTACTTTCCTCATTGTTTTTTCCAGTATATATATATTCCAAATTGATTAATTTACTATATATATCATTCAAAATTTTCTTATTTCTATTGCTTGTATATATTAATGATGTTGGATTATTTGTAATTTTGCTTGCTTTCTCATATAAATGACTAACTTCATTAGTTATTTTCTCTAAATCATTATTTTTTATTTCATTTTGTAGACTTTTTCTTATTTCCTTTTCTGAAATTTGAAACAATTTATCGTAATCTTTTAACTCAAGTTCTTTTTCAGCAATATATGGATATTTTCTTTGAATAATATCGCTTATATAATCTATTCCATAAATTGTGAATTTAATGTTTCTTTTATTGCATTTTTGTTCAATTTCATTAATTACTTTAAATGATGGCTGCTTTCTATTATGCATAAATATTATTTCTGAAACTTTATTTTTTAATCCATCTGAATCTATCAATCCAAAGCACTTTTCAACATCATCTCTGATTTTTTGAGGTAATTTTGCTTTATATGTCGTAAATTCAACAAATATATACTCTTTATCTTTAATAAAAACTGAATCAGGAGTACCTGAAATTGTTTTTTCTGTCCCAGTTTCAGAACCAGTACGATCAAAAGTAATATATCCTTCATTTTTTAGAATTTCATTACAAATCTTTTGAAATTTTCCTTGTTCTTTTTGCTGTAATCTATTCTCTATGTCTGTAATTGAAATCATAGTTAATTACCTCCTGTTACACCAGTCAAAATATCTCCTTCAACAATATCCAATTTTCATTTTCCATATCTTCTGTATACTCAGTATTGCAAAAATATAATTGTTCATTTTTATCATAATCTCTAACAAAGCCCCAATTGACATTATATTTTTTAGAATATTCTTTTAATGCTTCAAATTTATTTTCTACTTTAATATCAATATTTTTAGATTCTCCTTCAGCATTTTCTCCACCTTTTGTTTCTATAATCCAAATTTTATTATTTTTATCACAAACAATAAAGTCAGGGTAGAAGTGCCATTTATGATTTACTGCATCTACATAAACAATTGAGAAATAATCACTTGATTTTTCGCCATTCTTATAAAACCATTTGATATTTTCATTATTTTCACAGAAATATTCAAACATTCTCTCTGATTTAGATTTAATAGTACTATTAGGATAATTTAAATATGGTGATTTTTCATAAATAGTAGTATCTCTCATTTTAGGATCATACTTGATATAATCCATTTCAGGCAAGTGCCAATCTAGTTCTTTTAATTCTTCAAACTTCATTTTAATTTGTCTTGCTTTTTGGGATACAGCCTCTTGAAAATCGTGTTTTAATAAGTCAACATTATTTATTACAAAAGCATAAAACTCTGTTAGTGTTAAATCTACAAATTTTCTAGTAAATAATTTTTGTTTCCAAAACATTCTTTCAAGCATTAATCTAGTTCTATCGTAACGCATTCCAATTTTTGAAGCAATTTCATTTATAGAATGTCTAAGTTCAAAGCCATTCTTATTAGTAGTTACAACAGATTGAACTTTAATTCTATTAGCATTATCTAACTCATTACTATTGATTCTAACAATTTTATCTTGAACTATTTCATTATCAATAGTATCTCTAAAAATATAGCCATTAGCCTCTAAAATAGTTTTGTTATCTTTCTTTTTAGAAGTAAGTTTATATTTATCTATATAAAAGTTATGTAAAATATTAAATGTTTCTCTTTCATCAAATCCATCAAAATTATTATCAAAAGTTAGTTTCTTTAACGTGAAATTTTTAAACTCATTCTTCAAAAAAATAACTTTAGTATCATAAGCGTTATTACCTAATTCCTGTTTTACTGATTGTTCGTATTTTTCATCAAAAGTATATAGGTAACAATTATCAAGTAAAACATTATCATAATGATGTCCCTGTGGCATTCTTCTAATTCTACCAATAGTTTGTGTTTCAAAATCTTCACTCATATTATCACGAAGTTTTACAAGTATCTTGGCACGAGGGCAATCCCAACCAGTAGATATTGCTTGTTTCATAATAAGAATTGCTTGATGTGATTCATTATCTTCAATATTATCAATATTTTCTTTTCTGTCTGATAACCATATAGCAAGGTTTTGCTTAATATAGTCATATCCTTTTTCTTCAAGTGTTTTTTCTATCATCTTAATTAAGTCATCTGATTTACTCGGTACTTGAATAATTATTAATGGATTGACTTGTACTCCTAATTTTAAATATTCATTTTTAATTGCTTTTCTTTTTTCAATTGCTAAATCAAGTAAATATTCGTGTTCATTAGAAAGAGTAGTAGCATTTGATACATTTTCATTAATATATAATGCTCTTGTTATAAGTCCAGAATTTATAACCTCTAACTCATCAATTGCAATAAATTCTGCTTCTTTATTAGTTTTAGTAGTGGCACTAACTCTTATAATGTAGTTAGGATTCATATATTCAATAATGCTTTGAGCCTTAACTGTTTTATTCAAATGTTCCTCATCTACAATTACAATAAACTTATAACCACAATTATGAGCTTCATGTATTCTTTCATATAGATTTTTTCTTTCTGCCTCTTTTAAAGCATTATTTCCTTTTTTAGTTATTGTTTCCCAGTTAATAAAAGCAGTAGACTTTTCTTCAAATCCTTGAAGCAATACATCTTGTATGTTTTGAGTTTTATGATGAGGTAAGAACTTTAACATTTTCTTTCTACTTTGTTCCTCTAAATCGCCTTTACCAGGAGTAAGCCATACAAATATAATATTTTTATTTTCTTTAAAATATTCTTCAATATATGAAAGTAATATAATAGTTTTACCTGATCCGGTAGGAGCTTGTACTAATATTTCTTTTTTAGTGCCAATGCTTGTGGCATCTAATAATTTATTTACTGTATCTATTTGAAACTTTTTTAACCCAATCCCTTGCATTTTACATTACCTCCATAATTTCATCTTCAAAATAATATTCTGGTATGATATATACCTCAATATTATTATTTTTTAATATTGATTCTTCCTTTGATGTAAGAAGTATATCAGATGATATATATACCTTTTCACATATATCTAATTCACTTTGATTTTTACTAAATGTATCTAACTCATCTTCATCTAAATAAACTCTTATTTTATTATCATCTATTTTAATACCATTCTCTAGTTGAATGAGATTTTTAATATTTATAAGCAAATTATTATGAAGATTTTCTTTTTCTGTGTTTATTCTTGGAATATATGTACATTTATAATATTTTAAGTTAAAATCTATCTTTTCATAATTAGTATATCCCTCGCTTATATTTTTTAATCTTTTGTAAGTTATATCATTACATATATTATTTTCGTTATTAGTACAAAGAATAAATTTTCTTGTTCCATTATCTTTTTTATTTGCTTCTAGCACTGCTTGTGCAGTTGTACCAGACCCTGCAAAAAAATCCAAAATTAATGAAGAGTTTGATGTACTCATTTCAACAATATCTTGTATTAATTTTAATGGTTTTTTTCCATTTTCAAATTTTATATTTCCTTCTTTAGTTAAGTTATTTAAATTATATCCATCCCAAAATGTTCCTTTTATATCAGATTTATAAATATCTTCATCTATGTTTGTTGTAACATCTTTTAGCCACGAAAATAATCTTAATTTTTCTCCTTTATAAAATTGTTCATAAATATTACCTTTATTTTTTCCAGTCTTTGGAATATATTCTATACTATATAAAGAATTTTTATCAATGATATAATTATTCTTTTTTAAAGCATCAATTACTCTTGGTCTTATAGAACTTTGTGGCATTGCCGTTGTAAAAATTCTGTCTATATATTTTTTATATACTTCATATTCTGTTAAATTTTCATCTTTGGCTACTTTAGAAACTGAAGTAATAACCGAATTACGTAGTTTGTATATTTTTATTTCATCCCCAGTTCCATCATGTGTTGTACAACAATATTCCTTTTCTCCAAAATCTTTTATAAGACTTGTATATTTCCAACTTATATTATTTACTCTATAATATTCTAGTAAATCATCCATTTTTGTATATGAGTAAACTTTATTAAAACTATTTGATTGAATGGAATTTTTCGCATAAATTAAAATGTACTCTATATTTTTCTTTAATTTTTTATCTTCGCCACCACCAGATGCTCCAGCATTATTTTTCATTTTTACAGAGATAATATTTACAAAGTTTTCCTCTCCGAAAATGTCATCGCAAAGTATTCGTAATTGTGCAACTTCAACATCATTGATGTTTATAAATATATATCCACTTTCATTTAGTAAATCTTTAGCGATTCTTAATCTTTTTTCCATAAATGATAACCATTTGCTATGTTTATAACCATCTTCTTCATCAACATAGTAATCATCATACATAAAATCATTTACCCCTGTGTTATATGGTGGATCGATGGTAATTAAATCAATTTTCCCTTTATGAGTTTTTTCTAGTAAGTATAAACTATGCAAATTATCTCCCTCTAGTAAGAAATTAAATTTCTCATCAGGGGTAGAAACAATTTCTTTATCTTTGATATCTTCAAAAGTAGGTATTTGAGTTTCTAATTCTTTATCAACACGTTCTTTGTGTTCTTCCCAGATAAGCCCATATTTCTTTTTTGTTAGTTCATTTTCAATCATTGATAAATTAGTTAGAGTTTGTTCATCAGTAATACCTTTTTTTAATTCGTCAATTGTTTTTAACATTTTATCTCTTCTAATTTTAGATAAGTTAGTTGATTCCATTTTTATCCACCTCACGTTTTATTTCTACAATATCATTTAAATCACATTCTAAAACAACACATACTTTAACTAATGTTTCTAATGGTACTGATTCATTTCTTCCCATTTTTGCCATAGCATTTGTACTTATTTTAGCTTGCTTGCAAAGTTCTGTTTTATTAATATTTTTATCAATCATTAATTTCCAAAGTTTATTATAATCTAATATCATTTTTTAACCTTCTATTCTTAATTTTTAATATAAAAATATTGTATCATTTATCATTTTATATATCAAGTAATTATTGAAAATATCAAGATTAAAATTTTAAAAAATCAAATAATTAAATTAAAAATTTTTAGAAATATTATCGTTTAATTTTTTTAGATAATCTATTTTAAATTGTATTGCTTCTTCATCTTGATAGCATCCTAAATAATGAAATTTATTTTTAATTTTAATTAGGTAATTAATATTTTCTGTTAAAGTACTAATTATATGGTTTAAATTAATTCCATCATCTCTATAATTGCTAATTAATTTTCTAAATAAGTAACCACGCCTAAAAGACGTGGTTTTCACATGGCCTATAAGGCCAGAA
>CAZHJM010000028.1:0-8190 GCA_964532905.1 uncultured Holosporaceae bacterium | reverse complement strand
CGGCAAAGGGGTAACTCTTTCGCGAGTTCGAATCTCGCTCTGTCCGCCATTTTTTTTAGTTTCCTGAAGTTTTTAATAATCCAAAACATCCAAAAACTTTCCTCAAATATCAATATAATATTATATCAGATAGTTTTTATATGTCCATAATAATTTTTATCAAGCCATGGAATTTTGTTGCCACTTTTGTTACCATTTTTATATTTTTAAAAAATTAAAATACTGATATTTGAGGCGTTTTGTCGGTGTATGTTGGCGTCCCCTAGGGAATTCGAATCCCTGTTGCCGCCGTGAGAGGGCGGTGTCCTAGACCACTAGACGAAGGGGACAATTAATCATATATAGTAATTTAATATTTTCATAAAATCAATTCATAAACTATCAGATTAAATTATTAAATAATGTAATCTTAATCATAATTAGTGTATTTGGTATGCTCTTTGGCATTTATATTTCCTGTTTTTATCTGTCTTGTTTTATTTTTAAGCAAATCTGTTATGAATGTATATAAATTCATAATTTTTCTGATTTGTATATTGCTCTTATACTTTGCGCACTAGAGAAAAATTTTTAATAATCAATAAGAAAAGTACCTAAATAAAAAATTATTTGTTAAAATATTTATAAACTAGAAGATATCATAATTTAAAGGTAAATATATGCGAATTTTATTATGCGGAGATGTGGTAGGACGTCCAGGGCGTATAGTTCTTGAGAAATATTTAAAAGAAAATCGGAAAAATTTTGATTTTGTAATAGTTAATGTTGATAATGTAGCGCATGGATTTGGTATTACTCCAACTATGGTATCACAATTTTTGTCTTGGGGAATTGATGTCATGACAGGTGGTAACCATATAACAGATCAAAAAGAAATTTTCCCCATATTGTCAATAGAAAAACGATTATTAAAACCTGCTAATACTTCTGAAAAAATTCCTGGAGAAGGCATCTATGAAACGACATTAAATGATAAAAAAAATAGTTGTTATACATCTTTTAGGTCAAAAAAATATGCCTATGATAGGGGAAAATCCATTTACATTTATGTCTAGCATTTTACAAAAATATCAATTGGGAGTTAATGCTTCAATAATTATTGTAGATTTTCATGCTGAAGTATCATCTGAAAAAGTAGCATTGGGGCATTTTCTGGATGGTAAAGTATCTGCAGTCGTTGGGACACATACACATGTACCCACGGCAGATTACAGAATTTTGGCGAAAGGAACAGCATTCCAAACTGATTTAGGTATGATAGGTGATTATGATTCCGTAATAGGTATGAAAAAAGAGATTTGTGTCGATAGGTTTGTTGGTGGATTTGCTACAGGTCGGTTGATTCCTGCGGATGGTAATGGTACATTTTTTGGTCTTTGTTTAGATATTGATGAAAAGACCGGCTTAGTGACTGATTTACACTTTATAAAAAAAGTCTATTAATTTTTTGTTAAATAATTAGAATGGTCTAAACCCATTGGATATAACAATCTGTTATTATGAAACAAATATAATATTTGTTTTTTCTTCATTGTTAAAAGTAAAAGGACATGTTAATCAATAGCATGATACAAACGGAGAAATCCCGTTGAAAGAATGGATTCTCACGCTCATTACACTCGCTCAGAATGACGTAAAGTGAGGAAGAATAATCGCTCAGAATACGGAGACATATAGTCTCCGCCTCTTCCATTTATTACGTGGTGATCCATATAATTACCCTGTCTAGCGTCATTACGAGGAGCGAAGCGACATGGTAATCTATAACACAATACAAATAGTATCCCATGATAAAGAATGAATTCTCACACTCATTACACTCGCTCAGAATGACGCCTAGAAGCGTAAAAAGAAACGTATCATTCAGAATGACGATGAACGTAGTATTGTTCAAAAAGATACAAAGCTTGAAAAATACGTGCTACTTAGAATATGAAGACACTTTGTCTCTTCCACTTTTCGTCATTACAATAAATACTCAAATAACTATGAGACAGCGTAAGAATGCACCTAACTAAGAATGGTTATTTTTTAAATTAAATAGAATTAATTGACAACATATTTTAAATGATATATTTCATTAATAGATTTTGTTTGAAGAATTCTCCATGAGTTTTTTTGATATATTAATGAAAACTTTTCTAAAATTAGGAAGTGTTTATGCTATTGTAGCGATAGTCATTGTGGTACCTTATTTTCAAAAAAATCTGAAATTTATAAAAATGCAGGCTGTTTAGTTTGTTTTGTTATGATATTCAACACATTATTAAAAGATTGGTTTAAAGTTCCATTATTCCCACATTTGGGTACAGGATATGCATTTCCAAGTGGACATATGCATGCAGCAACAATTTTCTACGGATATTTAATACATACAACAAAGGATATAAAAATAAAATACGGACTAACTACCCTACTGAGCATTATAGGTTTTGCTCTCATATATTGTCGTTTTCATGATTTATATGATGTTATAGGGGCAGTTGGTTTTTCAATTGTGGAAATATTTATATTTCATACGATAAGTAAGCATTTGAAATCTAAAAATATTGATACTCTAATTTTAATAATATCAACAATACTTATGACAATATTATACATATACTATAAAGCACCTACACATACTTGGATGGCTTTTTATACTCTACTTAGTATAGTTATGTGTATGTATCTTTTTAATGAAAACAAAAAATACAACTATGCACAAAAGCTATAGCTTTACTTTTAAGTATTATATTAATATGGGGAGTAGACATAATATTTACAATATCAGGTTTTAAACTCAGTCATATACCTTTTATAAAAACATTAGAATTTTTAGTATTTCCTTTTACTGTATTCTTATCAAAACATCTAACTTCCAAAAAATCTTGTTCTTCAATTAGTTAATTAATTTGCTGATTTATAAGGATAAAGGATTTTATAAAAAATACAGAAAAATTTAAACAAATAGTCTATTGTAGCAGTTATAAAATAATAAAAAAGAAGAGATATATTACCTCTTCTTTTTATTAATAATTAATTACTTACGAAAATCTTTTGCAGTTCTAATAATATTGAAATTATTTTTCTTTACGCTCCCAAATCCTTTTTTAGTTAAGCAAGTTCCTGCTATAAATAATTGAGAGTTACTATGATTAGTTTTTGTTGCTGCTCTTTTATCATAATATGAGCAGACAACAGTCTCTTCAGCTTTAAACTCTCCGTGTTTTCCACTATATTTTAAAGAAATATAAGGAATGCTCTTTCCTGGATTTCTAGTATATTCTGTTGCTAATTCTAGACCTGGAATTGATTCAGGAGAATACGTAATGGATCCAAATTTTCTCATCCTTTCTCCATCCAAATGAGAATAAGTTGCTCTCATAACTAATTCCGTACCTAAATTAACACAACATGATAAAGTTAATCTTCTGTCCGGAGATTCCTGATTTCTTCCTTTGGACGGATCATCATATGTAAGTCCCGCTAAAGCGGTAAAAGTACAACACTTAAAGAAAGACTTTGTTAAGCTTATCGAATACTCTCTTAGTCTTTGGGTACTTTTTACACTATTATTAGACCATTCTCCTCTAAAAATAAAAGCAGGCGTATACCCATAAATCGGATCAGTATACAATCTTGTTACTATTGAACGAGAACTTTCACCCATAACATTACCATTTAATAATTTGTTATCATAAGCAATAGAAGAAAAATACTTATTCATATAATAATCAAAATATTCTCTATCTTCCTCTCTTTTCCCCAAATCTCCATAACCTCTACTCTTAGTAGCCAATAAAATTTCCCAATGGATACCTTTATCATTTTGTGGAAGTGCATAATATATACCAACTCCAAATGATTTTTCACTGTGATATGTATCTGTAAATCCGATATTTGGGGAAATTTTACCGTATTTTGTCATAAATATAGCATTAAAATCAACACTGTAAGAATTATTGTAAGCCTGCCCTCCAAATGCTAAAGTTATATTTTCAAAAGGTGTAATACGATAATTTCCACTATATCTAGGCTTATTTTTATATCTTATTTTGTAAGGATCATCTATATCATAATGATGAGAAAAAGCAACAGTAAAATCAAAATCATCTTTACCTAATTCTGGCATGCCATAACCACCAAAATACGCTATATCTATCATTTCAGAACGACTTACTTGATCAGATATTTTAATTTTAGCCCCAGGAAGTTTTGCTTCTTCACCTAAATCATCTACTGTATAAGTTCCTGGTTCTAAAATTTTCACTCTCAAAATTTCTTCGCCAAGTCTTACTTCTACTTTACTTATTTTTGTGATAACAAGAGGTGTGCCTGGATTGATTTCTTTATTATTTCTATTTTGTCGAGAAATATTTATTCCACCTCCTGAAAAAGGACTCTGAAATCCAATGACATTTCTTGTTGCAACATCACCTGCTATAATTTTTATATTATGTTTAGTATCATCATATATTAATCGAGTATAGCTTCTATAAAAATGAGATTTTTCTATAGTATTAGAAAAACCTTTTTTCATTTTTGGGGATATGTTATGAAATTTAGAAAAGAAAGCCGGTAAATTACTAGTTGTTTTACTTAAACATACTGGACTTATTAAATATCCAGCATATTTTGTAGAACGACCATAAGAAAAATCTGAATCTATAGAAAAATTTCCAAACATTAAATAAGGGTTAGCTACAATCATTGATGAATTTTTAGGCCCAAAAGGATAAGTACCTGTTCTTCCATGAGATACTTTAATATTTAAGAATCCATCAAAAATTCCATTATTTTCATTAATGACAGATGAATTAGCTTTCTCATCTTTAGGATTATCAGTCTGTTCATTTGCAAATAATAAACTTAAAATTGAAAATTGAAAAAAGACTATACTCGTTCTATTTAACATATAACCCCTATTACAAAAACTCCAGCATTCTAACATAAAAAAATATAAACACAAATGAATTGATTTTTATTTTATAAAACAAATACTTCAATGAAATAAAACTACCAATTATAAAATTATTTAAAGTTACATCTCATTATCCCTAGAAAGAGAGAGATAATGAGATGCTGTTAAAAGGTGAAGGATTATTATCTTTTTTTCATTTCGAAACGAACTTTTTGAATTGACGCACTTTTCCAAAAATCTTCGAGTTTCCGTAATGTGAATACTAAATCTTCAAGAGAAAGGACACCCATTCTACGGAGACCGGTAATATGTTTTTCTATGGCCGAGTCTAATTTTTTACTTAAAGCCAATCCTTTATCAGACAACTTAATTATATAAGATCTTTTATCATGTTTAGAAGATATCTGTTCAATATAACCATTTTGAATCATTTTTTTCAAATTATAAGTTACATTGGAGCCTAAATAATATCTTTTTGCGGTCAAGTCACCTATGGAGATTTGCTCTCCACCTAAGTTATAAAGAACCAAAGCTTGGACATTATTAATATCCTCTACTCTCAAATTATCTAACTCTGTTTTGATAACTTCTAAGTATAAACGATGTAGTTTCTCTATTAAAGATACAGCTTCTAAGTAACTCTCCTTCATACTCTCTCCTTCCAACCATAAAACATTATCCTAAAACAACGTAAAAATTTGATTAATATTAGTAAAATTTATATGTAATTTCAATATACTAATCGAAAAATGATTTTTAACTATATTTAAAAAACCAAGATGAAACAAAAGCAATAGCAGCAGTTTCACTTCTAAGAATATTATGTCCGAAATGAAAGGTAGAAATACAATTATATGCTTTAAACATGCTAATTTCCTTTTCTGAAAATCCGCCCTCTGGTCCAATTAAAAAAGTACATTTAAAATCTAAATAATTTTCTAATTTATAAGATGAATCTCTTTCTAATCCTACTAACAACCTATTATTATCAAAATTATCAATAAATTCTTTTAAAGATAAAATTTTATGTAATTTGGGAATAGATAACCTACGTGATTGTTCACATGCTTGTATAATTATTTGTTCTGCCTTTTTTAAATTAAAATGTCTATACTGTGTAAAATCTGTAATTAATGGAATTATATTCATCACTCCTAATTCTGTAATTTTTTCTAACATGAAGAAAAATTTATTAGGATTAATTAATGCACAAGCTATAGAAGGACCTAATTCATTAATAGGGAATTTCATTAGCTCTTTTACACAGATTTCATTATTTTTAATATTGCTTATAAAACATCTCCATTCTCCATTTTGAGAATTAAATATATGAATTTCATCACCTTTTTTTAATCTCAAAACTTTACATGCATGATGTATTTGTTCAGCAGATAGAGTTATGAATATATTTGGTCTTATTTCATCTGAGAAAAAAAATCTAGGAATATGTCTCATCTTGATATATAAGCAGAATATCCATTAGCTTTCATAGCGGAAATGATTTCTTTTGCTTCATCTACATTTTTAAAAGGTCCGACATGTATACGATAACGAATACCCTTGTCTTTACCTAAATCAACTTTTACAATTTTTTTTCCTTTTCCACTTAAAAATCTATTTCTCAATCTGATCCTTAAATATTCACGTTCAGCTGCAGCTTTACTTGTCACTGAGGCAATTTGTACCATTATATTTTGAGATTTATCATTACTTTTATTATTAAATTGTTGCTTAGAATTTTGTTCTTTAACAATATCCTTTAATCTCTTTTTGCTTGTTTTAGTTGTTCCATCAATTTTATTTATTGGAGGCAAAACTATATTATTTCCACTTTCCTCTGTTTTGTAAGAATTTAAAACTTTTTTCTCTAATTCAGATAATAGTTTTTTTTCATTCAAAGATAGCTTCTTTTTATTTTTTAGAACTTGTAATGTTTTGTTTTCACTTTCGCTGAGAGCACCTACTTGATAATTTTTACTATTAGCAGAATAATTTCGTGTTTTATAATTTATTTTATATTCTTTGTCTGGAGCTAAATCATCAAAAGCCTGCATAATATTTTGCTTTTCTTCTGCTGATAAACTTTCTGAAACATCAATTTCAGGAATATCAACAATAGTTTCAGGCTGCGCTGCCAATTTTTCTACTACAGGTCTCTTATATCCAGAAATATTATCATAAACTATTTTATCTTGATGCTGAATCTGTTTATTTTCTAATGGCTTTTCTTTAAATTCGGTCTGTTCCGCATGAATCACGGGCAATTCATCTATGTTTACTGTAGTATTGGAATTAATTAACCCTAATACTGTTAAAAAAACAACAACTATTATACTCCCACCAATAAGAAAATATTTTCTATCATTTTTGAAGAAATTAGAAACCATTCCTCTGTTAAATTGTTCTGAAGAAGAACTGTTTTCATAATTAAATTCTTCATCATCTATGAATGGGCACATTATTTTAGTTCCTTTATTGGTCTAACACCAATCATTTGAAAGGCTTGTTCTAAAATAATGCGAATTACGTTCAAGCAAGCTATTAATATTTTTGTGGTTTTTAAATCATTAATAACAATAAAACACATACAAGTTCCTTTTAAAGAGTTAAGCCATAATTTATCAAATTCCTTTTCAAGCCGAATCAGGAAACTATATATAATCTCGCCTTGATTGGTGAATTGACATTCAACCCACTCTGTTAATACTTTTACCAAATTTATCATTCCATGCCTAGATATTATTTCCAATTTAACTTTTTTTATATCTAAATTACATAATTTCTCATTAGGAAACATATCATAAAAATAACGAATTACAGATATAATTCGTGTGTACATATACATTGGTCTAAATATATCATTGTTTATTTGAAATATTCCGTATTTACATTCATTTGAATTAGAACAAGCCAACTCCACAATATTTTGAAATTTTATGTCCCATAATTTCTCCGGAATATTCCAAAAAACAACACCTTTGCTATTTATATTAATGTCTTGAAAAGACTCTATTCGCTCAAGTTTGTTAACTATATCTGAGAATTGTAATTTAGTATCATTCTTTAGAAGAGATATAAGAATTACAAAGTTACTACATATATCATTTCTATTATTTTTTAATAACCTAACATAGAAATTAACCTGACTATTTATTTCAAAGTTCCTTACTAAAATGTTTTTGTAATAAGATATAAAATCAATTTTATTGGAATTATCTACAGATTCATTAATCATTTTTATAAAAGAATCCTCCTATAATAAGGAGGATCGGTTATTATGAAAAAAA
>CAZHJM010000027.1:2682-8372 GCA_964532905.1 uncultured Holosporaceae bacterium | reverse complement strand
TGAGTTTAAAAAAATTTAGTAATTTAAATAACATATAATTCTATAGCTATATTTTTTAATTTATTATATTTTCTTCTAGTATAATTTGAAATAATCTTTTTGAGGTTTCTTTGTCCTCGACTAAAAGATAATAACATAGCTGACTTGATAATGTTCGCATAAATAGGTTCGATAGTGCTGGTGCTACGAACCGCTTTTTTATGGCTTCGTTTAAAACTTTGATTTCTCCATCTGATAAATAGTTTCGGATTGTATTTAGATTTTCTGCTACAGCATTTGAGGCATATATATTACGATATTTATTTTCTTTTCCATTAAATGTTTTTTCAAAATATGTATCTGCAAAGTCATCAAATAGGCATATCATGTAAATATAAGCCCTTGTGGTATTGTCTTTATATTTTAGAGGATGTGTTTCAATATAATTTTTAGCCGTTTCAAAAAACCAATGACTTTCTTTTCCGTAAGACCGCGATTCACATATGGATCTGCATATACCTTCTATCTCTCCAACAAGATTATCTGCTCTATTTATTACATCGTCTACGTATAATTTTTCTATTGTAGAAAAAATACTGCATAAATAAGAATCAAGTATATAAGCGTTTTCACCTAAGCTTTTTCTAAATTTACTTGCCTTGCTCCAAAAATCATTTGATAGTATCTTTAGCTTTCCTTTCTTATAATCTCCAAAAAATCCTTTTCCTGTTTCAAAAATGTTCACTATAAAAGCCCCTTCTTTTTGTATTTTTCGGACTTTTAGCACAACTAAAGGTGCATATAAGTCTAATTTAAGTCAACTTAATTAAACCCTATGCACCTGTTTATTTTTAACACTTGTTAGACTACTTAAAATATGATATAATTATTGAGTCATGAGTGCCAATTTTTTGGTTGTGCAGGGTAGTTACCTTACCTTTCACAGGGCTTAGATGTTTGCGTCATCTAAGTCTGCTTGTGACATTTTTTACGCAGTTTTTAAACCGCTTTCAAATGTCAACTTATATGATGCCACAAAATTTAATATATGTCAACTTTTTTCAGTATATCACAAATAAGTCAATTATTACAATACTTTAGTATTTTTATGTTGCCTCATATTAACACTAATATGTGTGTATAGGGGGCATTTTTTATGTTTAATGAGCGTATCAAATTATTGCGTGAAGCAAATAAATTAAGCCAGGTTGAACTTGCAGAAAAATTAGGTGTTAAAAAGCAAACTGTGTCTAATTGGGAAAATGATAATATATTTCCGTCAGTTGATATGCTAATTAAAGTTTGTAACTTTTTTCATGTTTCTTCGGACTACATGCTTGGACTAGATAATAGAACTTATATTGAGATAACTGGGCTTTCGGTTGAAACTATAGCACATATCCAGCAGATTATACATGATATTAAACGTGGATAAAGATAAAAAAGGCTAGCCGAAAAGCTTGCCTTTTAATTTATAAAAACATTTGTTTTTGCGGTTAAACCTATTTTTAATAATTAAGACTTTCTTTTAAAATTAGAATGACATCATCGTGAGTTAGTACCTTATATCCACCCTCCATTATAAAAGTACCATCGGCAATGCCTTTTAACATATCTTCTGTAACGCCTAATTTACTGGTATTCATTACAAGTCCGATTTCCCGCATATATTTTTCCATTTCCTTTAAACCTTCTTGTGCTATTTGTTCATCCGATTTACCAGTTGGATTTACGTCCCATACATTGATAGCAAATCTTTTGAATTTCTGAAGTCCATAAGGCATTATAAACTTGTAATAAGGCATAGAAACCGCCGAAAGAGTCATGCCATGAGTTGCATCTGTATAAGCTCCTATTGATTGCCCTATCATGTGTACTTCCCAATCTGTAGCTTTTCCTTTTGCAACAAACGTATTTA
This sequence comes from uncultured Holosporaceae bacterium, assembly GCA_964532905.1. Taxonomy (GTDB): domain Bacteria; phylum Pseudomonadota; class Alphaproteobacteria; order UBA3830; family UBA3830; genus UBA3830. The sequence continues at coordinate 6,475 of CAZHJM010000027.1, read as the reverse complement.
ATGCCCATGTTGCAATCCACATAATGTTACTTCTTGCTTCATAGTCTGTAGGATTTTTTACTGCAATTTTTGTACTGTGAATTAAAGATTTAAGTAATCCTTCCATAATGTAATCAGATGTGTTGTCATCTTCTCCGGAAAAATACTGTTCTAAAATATGACTCATAATATCAAAAAATCCGGCAATCATCTGATATTTAGGTAGTGTAAGGGTATAAACAGGATTTAAAATAGAAAATTTTGGCATAACGTTATCACCAAATACATGCCCGATTTTACGTTTCTGCTTAGGATTGGTAATAACAGAACCGCCATTCATTTCAGAACCAGTTCCTACCATAGTAAGTACGCATCCAACGGGAATGATTTCATTATCTACATCTTCCATGCGAAGATAATATTTGTCCCATGGGTCCTCTTTACAATAAGTTGATACCGAAACTGCTTTTGCATAATCGCAAACAGAGCCTCCGCCAACCGCAAGAATTAAGTCAACTTTACTTTCTTTTGCACGTTTACAGCCTTCATATAACTTTTCAACCGTAGGATTCGGCATAACACCAGAATCCTCGAAAATATTTTTATCACATTCTTGAAGAATTTTGATTACTTCATCATAAATCCCATTCTTTTTGATGGAACCTCCGCCATAAACCAAAAGAATATTTTTCCCGTATTTGGGTAATTCTTCCCTCAATCCTTTCAATGAATCCTTGCCAAAATAAAGTTTAGTCGGATTTGAATAAGTGAAATTTCCTAACATAATATATTTTCCCCCAATTTTATATTATAAATGTTTATAATAATCATCATTTACTTCTTCTAACCATTCGTTCTCGGGTCCTTCACCGGGCACCTCTACTGCAATATGGCTGAACCAAGAATCAGGCTGTGCTCCATGCCAATGTTTAACATTTGCGGGGATTACCACGATTTTACCCGGAGAAAGTTTTTGTACTTTTTTCCCTTCTTCCTGATAATATCCATATCCTGCGGTGCAAATTAAAACCTGACCTCCACCGGATTTTGCTTTGTGTATATGCCAATTATTTCTACATCCAGGCTCAAATGTTACGTTGGCAAAACTAATTCCGCTATCGGTTTTAGCAATAGGATTTAAATAACTGTTACCTATAAAATATTGTGCAAAATTAACATTAGGTTCTCCTAAACCAAATACATTTACTTTTTCAAACTCTTCTTTATTCATCTTTATAAACCTCCTCAACCATAGGAAATACGCTCCATGCCTTTGCCCATCCCGTATAAAACGCAAGTTGCGTTACTATTTCTACAATTTCTTCCTTTGTTAGTCCATGCTTTTTGCCTAGCTCCAAATGAGCTTTTACTTGAGGATACAATCCTTGTGCCATCAATGCCGCTATTGTTATCATACTTCTGTCCCTCAAAGATAACTTATCTTCCCTAGACCAAATTTCCCCAAATAATACATCATCATTAAGCCTTGCAAATTCCGGTGCAAGACTTCCTAAATTATCTCTACCTGCTGTTTGTTTCATCATTTTTTCCTCCAACCTATATATTTTTACCTAATTCATAGGCTTCTTGATAGTATTTTTCAGGTATCATACTTACTGTACCACAACCTTTTGCTAAAAGCATACCTCTATTTTCAAAATGCAAGTAATCAAATATAATGTTAAAATGCTTTTCAATACCACTCATTACCACGTCATTATTATCCCATGCAGTAGCAAGCAAACAAGCCTTTAATTTTTTACTTGTAATATCTCCATTTCTGGCATAAAATCTATCAACCATCATTTTTAATTGAGCGGACATTCCAAAATAATAAACAGGTGTAACAAAACATATAATATCGCTGCTTAATATGGTTTTTAAAATTTCATTTCCTTTATCTTTTTGAACGCAATCTCCATTCATTCCACACGCATTACAACCTAAACAAGGATGAATAATGTTTCCGTGTGCCAAATCATACTCGGCTATTTTATGTCCGCTTTCCGCTGCACCTTTAATAAATTCGCTTGCTAAAGTATTTGACGTACCTTTAACATGCGGACTTCCTTTTAATACTACAATTTTCATTCTTTCACCTCAATATTTGTTCATTCATTTTAGCAGCTTTTTACCATTAATCTCATAAATATCATCTATTATATCTTTATATTTGGGATTATTTTCAAAATGTTCTTTCTTATTAAGGACAACAGTTGCAGGTGAATGAGGATAGTCAGTACCGAATACAATATGTTTTTTATCAGTAATCCTCATTAACATATCTAACGTAATCGGTTCAGAATCTCCTGCTGCTATATCAAAATATAAATTTTTGATGTTTGAATCCACATCAACAGTATCCATCATTCCTTTTGACGCAAGAATATTGGCAATACCTTTAAATCTTTGTACCATATAAGGAATAAATGAACCTGTGTGGAATTACAAACTTAATTTTAGGAAATCTTACTATAATATTATTTGCTATCATATTTAAAACCGCCTCGGCCGGATATTCGTATAAAGCTGCTGTTTTACTTGTAATTACATTTTCAGGTATTTTTCTTGTTCAGTTGGGATGGATAATTACAATTGCCTCACGATTACTTAACTCTTCAAATATATGAGGAGAAGGCAAAGATAAAATACTATAATCAATATTTGCTTTTTTCATAAATTCAATATGTTCCTCTATGTTACAAATTGGAAGAGGAAATCCATCATCTTTTATCGGGTCTATTCCTAACTCTCTTAATCCCTCTTTAAATTTTTCGGGTATTGGATGAGTATGAAAATCTATCGTCATATATTTTATTACTCCTCTCGTTCAGCATGCGTAAAATGTGCCAGAACAAAAAATAGAGATTTATTAGATGAAGAGGGCATTTCATAAAAACTTGATTCAATTTTTTAATTTCTAGAAAATTATATTACTAATCTTGAATAATTTCAACTTTTCCTTAATCTGGGTTTTAGGCGAGAAATTAACGCCTACTATTAATAAAAATTTTTCTAAAATTCAAAACAACACGAAGCTTTGAAAGTATAAAGTTAAGTTTGTGTTGGTAAATTTAGGCATTATAAAACATAATTTCACGGATTTTGGTACAATTTTAGCCAAGAAAAATATCGGCGTTCATATTCCTAAAATGATTTTTATGAATTACTAATAAAATGAAAAATAGGTGCCTCGGTGAAATATCATGGCACACCTATTTATTGTTATTTTAAGAAATATTTATTACTATTGTTTAATGGCAAAATTAATGTTGTTATATTCGTTCTTATCTTTACAATTAAGTATTCTTGCATTATATTATTCCCATGATTTTTTATCAATGGAAAGTTTTTTACTTTATTAACAAATTGTTTTAAACACTAAAGTTTATTCTACTCTCAAAACACTTAATAAGCTTTTCTTTTAAAAGAGTTTTTCTCTCGTTTGAAACATTATTTTTGATAGCATATTTTAAGGCGTTTTTATCGCCGATTAAAACTACAATCTTTTTTGCTCTTGTGATACCTGTGTAAATTAAGTTTCTTTGCAGCATTATTCTGCTTTGAAAGTGAATTGGAATCACAACTATCGGAAATTCCGCCCCTTGCGATTTATGTATCGTAATTGAGTAAGATAAAACCAGTTCGTCTAAATCTTGATATTCATAGTCTATAAAATTGCCGTCAAAATTGACTGTTATTAAGTTTTCTTCTAAATCTACATTGCTGATAATACCAATATCGCCGTTAAAAATATTTTTATCATAGTTATTTTTTATCTGCATCACTTTATCGCCGAGTTTGTATTTATTTG
>CAZHJM010000027.1:0-2582 GCA_964532905.1 uncultured Holosporaceae bacterium | reverse complement strand
GTGTCTATCATAGAAGATTCATCAATTATAATTACATCGCCACTTAACTTATTTTCTTCATTTTTACTGAACTTCCCTTTATGATCTGCTTCCAAAAGTCTATGTATTGTCTTAGATTCTACACCACAAGCTTGTGTCATACGCTTTGCCGCTCTACCTGTAGGAGCTGCTAAAATTATTTTTTTACCTATTGATTTAAAAATGTTAATTATCGCTTTAGTGATTGTGGTTTTTCCTACTCCCGGACCTCCGGTTATTACGCTAAACTTAGAAAAGATTGCTGTTTTTATTGCTGAAATTTGTGTTTCGTCATAAATAATATTATTTTTACTTTGAACGGTTTCTAATGTTTTTTCTAAATTGATAGTATTATCAACAATACTTTTAGTAGTTGAAATTTCGTAAATTCTTTTAGATATTCCTTCCTCTGAATAATAAAACGGCGGAAGATATATAATCTTTTCTTTATCTTCACATATCAATTCATTTATATTTCTTAAATGTCCAAATGTCATAGCAATTATGTGTGCTTCGATGTCTAAAAGCTCTTTGCCTTTTTGGACTAAATCATCGAATGAAGCATAGCAGTGTCCTTCACTTGCAAACTCACTTAAAATATAAAAAATTCCGGCTCTACATCTATTATACGACTCTTTTGATTGCCCTAACTTAGTTGCGATAATATCTGCCGTTTTAAAGCCTACTCCATATATGTCATCCACTATTCCATAAGGATTTTTTCTAAGTTTTTGAATACTTTCTTCTCCATAGACTTTGTAAATTTTATGTGCTATAGATGTTGAAACTCCGCAATCACTTAAAAATATCATCAAATTTTTTATGTTCTTGTGTCTTTGCCATGATTCTATTATTGCATTTACTCTTTTACTGCCTATTTTAGGTATATCAAGTAATTTCATAGGATCATTTTCTATTATATTTATTGTATTTTCTCCAAACTTGTTTACAATCTGTTTTGCAAATTTAGCTCCTATTCCTTCTATTAAACCACTACCTAAATATCTTTCAATACCATAAATGTTCGCTGGCAAACTCTCTGTATATTCGGTTACATTAAATTGTTTACCAAATTTTTTGCTTATTATAAATTCTCCCTTTGCCTCTATTACTGTACCAACATTAATAGATATAAATTTTCCAATAAACGTAATTTGTTCAGCAAATCCTTTAACTCCAACTTTTATTACTGCAAATCCGCTTTCTTCATCTTGATATGTAATTCTCTCTACAACTCCGTTTAAATTCTCCATTTTCTCACCTTGCAATCACTATTACTACTATTTTATCCAATATACTATTAGCAGTCAAAATTATAATAAATCTCAATTTTATTATTACAAAAGCACTACTATTCGTGAAAAAATGTTCAACTGTACCATGTTATAATATTAACTGACTAACCTGAAACGGAGATGATTATATTATGAAATTTATTTCATGGAATGTTAATGGCTTTAAATCTTGCTTAGATAAGGGATTTAAAAAGTTTTTTGACAAAACAAATGCTGATTTTTTCTGTATTCAAGAAACTAAACTTGCGGAAAAATTAAATGATTTTAAACCTAAAAATTATGAAAGTTATTTTAGTTTTAGTGACAAAAAAGGCTACTCTGGAACTGCAATATTTACTCAACACGAACCTTTGAGTGTAAAATACGGCATGGGGATTCCTGAATTTGATAGTGAGGGTAGGCTCATCATACTGGAATATGATAATTTTTATCTGATAAATGTTTATACTCCAAATTCAAAAAGTGGACTTGTGCGAGAGGATTTTCGTGATGATTGGGAAGAAAATTTCAAAGAATATCTTAAAAAACTTAATAACATTAAACCTCTTGTTGTATGTGGCGATTTTAATGCAACACATCTTGAAATTGACAGCAAAATACCACGAAGTTCAAAATTTAAAGGTTTCTCAGAATCGGATAGAGTTAATTTTTGTGAATTAATTGAATATGTTGGATTAAAAGATACTTTCAGAATTCTATATCCACATCAAAAAGATATTTATACTTGGTGGTCATATTCTCGCAATAGCCGTAATGAAAATACCGGTGCAAGAATAGACTACTTTTTAATTTCTGAATATTTATATAGCAATTTAAAAAGTGCTGATATTTATTCAGATGTTAGCGGTTCAGACCATTGTCCTATTGGTATGGAACTGGATTTATAAGTATAGAGATTAGGTGGTGTGAAAAATGGCTAACCTAAATAACTTTAGCGAAAAATATTACGCAAAATTATGGCGGAGTATGGATTGGGAACGCAACTATAAGATGTTAGAGAACTTTCAAAAGCAACTGTCTATATTAGCAAAAAATCATGACTCGAATGGTGTTCGTTCTTTACAAGATAAAATTACAAATATTACTGAAATCCGTGCTTTAGCGGTCCACAAAGTTACTGACGAAAATAATGCTGGTGCTGGAATTGATGGTGTGCTTTGGATTAGTGATGCAGATAAAATGCGTGGTGCTATGTCATTAAATGCTGCAGATTATGAAGCGAAACCATTCCGCAGAATAATAATTCAAGATAAGCATAAAATGAAAGAA
>CAZHJM010000026.1:0-8595 GCA_964532905.1 uncultured Holosporaceae bacterium | reverse complement strand
TTTTAACGAGAAAGGTAATTTGCTTGTTTCTAAATTTGTTAGCGACGTCAACCGTACGCTTTTATCGTTAGATGCTAAACGAGAACATCAAATCGGTTATTCTTCGTTTATGCACGATTATTTGCAATATCACAACGATGTAGTTTATATGAAGTAAAAATAAAGCTTTTGTTAAATAATTGATTTATAAAAGAAAATCAAATGGGCTAGTTGCGTATTTTACCTAAAAGTGCTATTATAAATTATGATATGTGTTACCATGTGGATAAAATGTTAGCTGGTTCACTAGAGAGAATTTTGAATGCCTGATTATATTATTATAATTTTAGTTATCATCATAATAATCATTTTGACTTCGTGTGGTTTTATATCTCGAAGATTTTTTCGTGCACATAAAATCATAGCACTTAAAGCACCAAGTTGTAAATACGAAGAGAACTGGACAACTAGCCAAGATTATAATTTGGTTAAGTATATTGTAAGAACAGTAAATCAATTTCAAAAGTTAGAAGATGAAATTAGATATACTGCATTATTAATTACGTGGCATAAAGATAGGGTTCGGGCATACAGAGCCTTATTTAAAAGATTAGAAGTCATTCATGAACAAGAATTATTAAGTACGGTTAAACATAAATATGATTCTTTAATTCAAATGCAAAACAAAATTTATCAATTGTTTGATAAATTAACATTTGAAAATGATTGTAGCCTGATAAAGCAGGATGAGCTATCGTGGTTCACTATCCAAAAAGACGATGCCTTATGTCGTTTATTGCATAATCCTAAGGGAATTGTAACGACGAGTTCTGGAAGAATCCTTTTTTTACCTTGCTTTGTTGTTATACAAAGTCATAGAACTATAAAGGTAGAAGAATACCCTATTTTTCACATTAAAGAATCTTATTCATTAGAGCGCATTAGTTTTTCTGGCAAACCTAATATGGATGATGAAATTGCTGGACATTACTGGATGCATGAGAAAAAGAAAGGCGGTCCAGATAGAAGATACTCTTATAATCCAATGTCGTTTATAGTATATCGTGGACTTTTAAAGATTTCAATTGGTGAATTTATTGCTGAATTAAAGTTCTCAAATAGGGCTAAAGCTCATAACGCAGTTGTATTATTTAGTGGCATCATTCGTAGGATGTCCTCTGCCGAAAATAGAAGGATTTATTCGAAAATAATGGCATGTGATTCTATCGTTTCCATACCGGAGATTAAACGTATGATCGAGGAAGATAAAAAGACAAGTGAAAACTCAATTAAAGAGGAGTTCTCTTCTAATGATGGCATGGATGACGATAAAATGCAAGAAATTAATAGCGATGTTGATACTATTTCAGAGAAAGGAAGGCAGCCTAAATGGGATAAATATGAAACAGCATTATTAATTGAAGGATATTTTAGTATCGCTAATGGTAAGTCAAAGGAAGATGTTATTTCGGATTTATCTATAAAACTTCGCAATATGGCTGTGCTTAATGGGGAAAATATAACTCATATTTATCGAAATGAAAACGGTATTGCATGGCAACTTACATATATAAAAAAGGCTTTTGGTGAAAAAGGCGATACAGTAAAGAATCCTCCTCAGATTTTTAAAGAGATAGTTAATTTGTATAAGACGGATAGGAATTCCTTTAATTTGCTTCTTCAAATTGCACATGAAAAGTGTGGAGATGATATTAATCAAGAGGAATCAACACTCCCCAAAGCTATTTATGGGCTGGATGAAATTACCGCAACGCAAAATCGTGAATATAATCAAGTTGATTTTGAAAACATAGGTGATTATGTACAAACTGAGCCTGAAATTCTATCTTATTTTGGTGAAATAAAAAGCAATATTTCAACTTGGTTTGATGTATATAAATCGTTTTTGAAATCTCTGTATGAAGATTATCCGACAGAATTAAAAACTTTAACATTTGATAACGACTATAAGTTTATTGCAAATCAACCTGATAAGCTCAATGCGCCAATTCTAATAGGCGATGGCGTTTATGTAGAATCAGTTTATGATGCGAATGATATAATTAAAGATATAAAGTCACTGTTGGATTATTGCGGCGTTGCATATGCTAATGTGTTGATTAGATATAACTATTTGCAGAGCAGCGAAGAGAACATTGTTTCGGTGTCAAATATTGAACCTGCAGAGCATGCGAGCCGAACTTTATTATCATCACAGGATTATATTGAGCTCAAAGTAGAAAATATAGCAGGGCTCGATAAAAAAATATATGATATTATCGGAAAGCGCTTTAAAGCAGGGTGTCTTCCTGGCGCAATAAATTATAGAAAAATAAAGCGTTATTATGCTGAGGAGTACATGGAAACATGCGATTTGACAGATGATGAAATACGAAGTTCATTGACAAAGACATGTGTTTTTGCCAACGGAAAATATTATGCGGTTGAAGCAATGTTGCCGTATGAGTTAAAGAAGCGACTTGTGGAGTTTATTCATAACAATTTAGAGTCTAAGGGATATATATATTATCAAACCATATTAGACTACTTTGGTTTTGAATTGACTTCAACTATTGCTGATAAAGGATTGTTGAAAGAATATTTGAAGAGGCAGTTGACAGAATATTATTATTTTGAAGAATATATTGGTATGACAAGCACTACGATAGTGGATGCTGTAAAAGAAGTAGAACAATTGTTGCTCGATGCCGTGTATCCATTATCTACAGATGTAATTTATTCGCGCTTATCGTATTTGACTGAAGCGACCATCCAGAAAGCAATAACATATGATAAAAATATACTTGTATCAAACGGGCATAGTCGTTTTCACATAGATTCTATGGGGTTAACAGAAGACGAATTGCTTTCGATTGCCAAATTAATTCAGGAAGTAGTTGATAATCATACATATATGTTCGGTAATGAATTATTAACAATTATCAGAGTTAAGATGCCTGCACTATATGAGAGATTAAAAGATTTTGGCGAACTAGGAATTCGAAATGCCATAGAAAGTAAACTGGACAAGCGATTTGAATTCAACGGTAATATAATTTGCAGACTTGGAACAAATATTGATAATTATTCAGTATTTAAGACGTTTGCCGAATCAGAGAAATACTTTACACTGAGTAGTGTTATTCGATTGAAAGAACAAATTGGGGTAGGAACTGTATATTTTGGTGCGATAAATGAAGTTGCTTCAAGAATTAACGACGAAGACTATGTGCCGACGGATACTCTATCATTTGATAGTCACGCAATAGATAGTGTTATAGAACAGTTTTTATCTGGCGATATGTGCTCAGTTAAGGATGCTTGTAATTTCGCGGTATATCCTGCCACATGTTATCCGTGGACAACCTATTTGTTGGAAACATATGTGGCTAAATTCAGTAATAAATTTAAGCTTGTTCATGGTGCGTATGCAGAGGGAAGCTGCGTTGGTGCCATAGTTAAGAAGTCATCGCCGATAAGTTCGCTCGACGATGTGATTGTTGCTGTTCTATCAGAACGCTCTAACATCAAGACGACAACAGAAGCATTAGACATCTTGGTTGAAGAAGGTTATATTGCACGGCGACGTTATAAGGGAATTGATGAGCTTTTAACAAAAGCGAAAGCAAAAGGTAGGGATTAAAAAATGTACTCATACGAATGGGACCTGCAAACGGGCGGATATATCTTGAACTCTACACCGTTGGTGCTTAGTAAAGAACCTCGTCCAGTATATTATAAGGAACTTGATATTTTGGGGTTCGATAAGTATTGGAATTATCCCAAGTCCGATATGTATCCGCTTATGTGGGCGGAGGCAAATAATTATATTTATAGAGGGCGTCTTGTTGCAAAGACAAAAGGAGGTTCATTACATAAAGCGCCAGAGATAATATTAATAGAGGATCCGGAACCGAACGGCGAGCAGCTTATGTTTGTTGACATTCCTGCCATGGTTGAGAAGAATAATGATATTTTAGAAAGCCTTGTCCAAAGCACAATAAAAAATATATACAACACATATCAGAAATATCAAAACAAAGTTGATATTTTTTATGTCGCATTTTCTGGTGGTAAAGACAGTATTGTAACTCTTGATCTAGTGCAAAGAGCATTACCCCACGACAAATTTAAAGTGCTTTTTGGTGATACAAAGATGGAGTTTCCGGATACTTATGAGGCAGTAAAAAAAGTTAAAGAGCTTTGCAATAAAGGAAATATAGATTTTCTTATCGCTTCATCTCATTTTGAACCTTCAGAAAGTTGGAAAGCTTTTGGACCACCGTCAACTGTTACAAGATGGTGTTGCAGTGTTCATAAGACCTCTCCGCAAATTATTTTACTTAGGGAAATTTTAAAAAAGAACAACTTTACTGGAATGGCTTTTATTGGCGTCAGGGCTAGCGAGAGCCTTGCACGTAATGAGTACGATTATATTAGTTTAGGAGAAAAACATAAGGGTCAATATAGTTGTAATCCTATTTTAGAATGGAATACGGCGGAATTGTTTTTATATATCTATTCACATGATTTGATATTTAATGATGCTTATAAAAAGGGTAATAAGCGAGCAGGTTGCCTTGTGTGTCCTAGAGCTGCGGAGAGGAATGAATATATGTGTGCCGCTTGTTATCCTGAGGAAGTCAATAAGTTCGAAAATTTGATAAGTGATTTATATAAAGATAGTTTTCCCACCGAGGATAGATTGCAGGATTTTATAAAAAATGGTGGCTGGAAAGCTCGAAAGAATGGTCGAGATTTAAATATCCATTTAAATTACAATGAGATTACTAATGATAAAGGAGTTGAAATTTTAGTTTCTAATCCTAAAACCGATTGGAAAGAATGGATCAAGACTATAGGTGTTCTCGAAAACAGTTCTTCGCCTTTTTATATTAATTTCAGGGGTAAGAGATATTCGTTTTTGTTAAATGATACAGAGGCATTAATCAAAGTTCTTGTGTCTATTGATGTTTGCAAACAAGACCCTATTTTTGTGAAGTTGCTAAAGAATGTTTTTAGAAAAGCGGCTTGCTGTGTTGGTTGTCGTGAATGTGAAGCTGATTGTCATAATGGATGCTTAAGTATTAAGAATGGACAAGTAAAAGTGAGCGACAATTGCAAGCACTGTGCTGAATGTCATAAGACAGAAAAAGGTTGTTTAGTATATAAATCGCTGGAGTTGCCGAGAGGAGGAGTAAAAGTGCAACAGAAGAGTTTAAATTGTTATTCACATTTTGGACCTAAACTTGACTGGATAAGTCAGTATTTTAAATATAAAGATGATTTCGATACCAATCATAATTTAGGGTCGCAAATGTATAGTTTCTTTAAAAGGTTTTTACGTGATTCAAATCTTATCGATTCAACGGGTTTTTCAAAAACTGCAGAAGTCGTTGAAAAACTTGGACTTGACAATGAAGCCTCATGGGGGTTATTGCTTACAAATCTAGCGTATACACCTCAAATAGGTTGGTTTATCACTCATACAGATTTTTCAGAATCTTATGACAAAAAGTATATACTGTCCATGTTGGTAAACGATGGCGCAAAAGAAAGTTGGGTTAATGACATATGGAGCGCATTTTCAAGATTTATTGAATTACCATTCTCTCAGGTTGGGCTTGGTTTACCTATTAAGGAAGCAAATAAAACTACAGGTTTTTCAAGAGGTACTTGGTCGAATCCGGAGCCGTTGGTTATTCTTTATGCGTTGTATAAATTTGCAGAAGCTTGTGGCGATTATAGACAGTTCTCGCTAACAAGACTTTTAAATCACAGTATTGAAAGTGATGGAATAAGTCCCGCACAAATATTTGGTTTGGATAGAAACATGATGGAAGTAATTTTAAATGGACTATCCATCAAATATCCTGAATTTATTTCAGTATCTTTTACATTGGATTTAGATAATATAAATTTAAAAGATAAAACTTCTGAAGATGTATTAAAGTTAATTGCAGGAGAATGAGAACATGGACACAACTAAATATTCCTACTATTTCGATATTGATGACCGCTTTTTTGCTGCAGTAAATCAGCAGCTTATTGATGAAGGAAAAGTTGATTGGCGTAAATTTTTCCCCCATGAAACTTTTGTTAAGCTTTTAAAGGATACATATAGTGTTTTAACTAACCAGCATCTTTCTATTTGGGTAGAAGGCGGATATGGTACCGGTAAATCTTATGCTGTATTTACTCTTAAAAAATTATTGGAAGCCAACGAAGAAGAAACTCGCGAATATTTTAGAACGTATAACCTCGATAATGACTTGCTAAATAAATACCTAAATTTAAAAAGTCAAGGGCAGAAAATTGTTACAGTTTCGCGCTATGGCGCTCAGTCAATATTGAGTGAACAAGATTTAGTTCTAGCAGTACAAGAAAGCATCAAAAATGCTCTTACGGCTAATGGTGTGGAATATCTCGGTGAGGTGTCTTTAAAAGATGCCGTTGTGTCTTGGCTTTCAAATAGTACTAATAAAGATTATTTTAATAGTATTATAAACAATGAATTTCCGGTAGAATTTGGCGGTGATGATGTCGATAAAATTATAGAGAAATTACAGACGTATACGGACGATAAGCTTATTCTTTTAATGAGCAAAATCAATAAAGTTGCCCGTAAAAAGGGTATACACGCTATGACTTTGAATAAAGAGGGGCTTATACGTTGGATTAAGGATGTAATAGCGGTAAATAAGTTAAAAGCTATAGTATTTATTTGGGATGAGTTCACGAAGTATTTTGAAAACAATATGAGTGATTTGACTACATTCCAGATGTTGGCTGAACTTAGTGAAACAGATCCATTCCATTTGATTATTGTTACACATAAATCAGAAGGTATTTTTGCTGAGAACGATAATGATAAGAAGCTTTTAGGACGTTTTGTAAGGCCCACCTGTTTAATTGAATTGCCCGATACTATGGCGTTCAGATTAATGGGACAGGCTATGCAAAAAAATAGTGATCCCATAGTTTTAAGCGAATGGAATGAAACGATAGGGGACCTCTTTACAAGAACGCAATCCTCCCGCCAACTCGTGCTTAAACAACTGCAAAGGACGGATCCTAAATTTACGGAGAAGGACATGGGCATGATACTGCCTATGCATCCTTATGCTGCTTTATTACTTAAATATCTCTCTACTCAGTTTGCTTCTAATCAAAGAAGTATGTTTGACTTCATTAAAAATGATAACGGCGATGATGTTCACGGTTTTCAATGGTACATTAAGAACTATGGGCCTGAAGACGAATATCCTCTCTTGACGGTAGATTTACTTTGGAATTTCTTTTATGATAACGGCAAAGAGCAGCTTTCAACTAACGTTAAGAATATTTTAAGTCATTATACTAATTCTCACCCTGAAATGTTTGCAGAAACGCAGAGAAAAGTCCTTAAAGCAGTACTTCTCATGACGGCAATTTCGCAATCGCTTGGAGATAGTATAGATTTATTTATTCCCACACCTTCTAATATTGCTTGTGCTTTTGAGGGTATGGACGAAATTGATGGGCCTACTGCTATAAATGCCGCAGATGGACTTGTTTCAGCACACATATTGTACAAGAGAAAATTGAAAGACGGAAAGGAGTGCTATGCTCCGCTTATGTCTGTTGTCGATGTAAGCAAGAAAACAGAGTATGAAAGTCAGATTGATACATATACAACTACAAAATTTGTCGAAGATGCAGGGTTCAACAGTGATGACGTAATAAAAAACCCTACGGGGAAAATGTTATTTCAGTCACCTATAAGTGATAGATTTAAAATTGTTCTTGCAGGCTCTGACACTTTTGGATTAAAAGTAAGAAAGTTCCGCGATATTATCATTCCTGGTAAAATCAATATGATAATTGGTTTTGCAAAAAATGATGTCGAGAGCGCCAATATAAGCAAACTTGTAAAAGAGTATATTGGTAATTCGGAGTTTGACTCATACAAGATAATATATGTTTCTTGTAAAACACCTCTTGGTGCTGACTTATATGAGAAGTATAGGGATAGTCTGTCCGACAGCATGACATTTGCGCATAATGATAGGGGTAGTGAAAATGAGCGCAGAAAGGAAGCGCTTAAAATTCTTAACCAAGACTGGGGAACAAAAATTGAAAGCGGGGCTTTCGAAATTGACTGGAAGGATAATGGCGGACAGTTGTGTCATGAATATATTACAGGCTTTACTGCTCTTAGTGATTATTTACTTCATACGGTCGATGGATATTTCTATCCATATGGCTTCGAATGGAGATATAAACTTGCTACAAATATGTACAAGTTGTCTGCTGCAAAACAAGGTGTGAAGAGTGCAGTTGAGGGAAATTGCGTTGGAACGTTCAATAATCCCAACAAGGCATTCAAGACTGAACAAGTAGTGGAGGATGCATGGAAGACGGATTTTTCATATAAGTATTGGGAACAGAATCCTGGGGCGCCCATAAGCATGTTAAAGAAAGCCATAGAGCAACATATGCAGACGGCATTTGCTACTGATGGCAGAATATCAATAAGTGCTATATATGATGTGGCAAAAGAGGCTCCTTTTGGGCTTATGCCTTGTAATATAACGGCCTTTATTTTGGGATTTATACTTCGCGAATATTCTACTG
>CAZHJM010000025.1:0-8848 GCA_964532905.1 uncultured Holosporaceae bacterium | reverse complement strand
CAACATCTTTATGCTCTAATTTAGAATTATATGTAATTCTATTCAAATCAATATAATTTGTTAAAAGATCATTTACTTCTTGAGAAGACCATTTCCCTATGTGAGTATTCAATTTACTAGTTATTTCATCTAGTGAATTTTTATCTATCATTAATGCAAAACCTGTTTTGTTCATTATTAAAAGACAAATAATAAGGGAAATTTTTATTTTTTTTAACATAATATTACCTCCATAAAATAACATATTTTTAATTATATACTATATTTTTTTATCTTCAATATGAAAAGATTCGTTATATAATTGAATTATATCTTGACTAGATATTGAATGATACATATTTAAATGATTAGCTATTTTTGTATAAAAATTATCCAAAGCTAACGATCCCCATCCCCTTACTTCTGCGTCATATGCAAGATGTAACAAACGATTCCCAATGATTGGGAAAAGATATTCAGAAAAAGAAAATGGAACATAATACTGAGGATTCCATAATTTCGATATTTCAAAAATTTTATCCTTTAAATCTATATCAGCAATCTCAGACAACATAATTGACCCAATGAATTCATATGCACAAAAAGGAATATCTCTAGGGGCTTGACAATTCTCTAAAATTGCTTCTAGTAACTCTACACTGTTTTCAATTATATTAGCTTTTTGATCATCTGCATATTGATTTTTTCCTAATATTAACTGAAAACTTTGGATTTTATCATCACTAGTTATCCAATCAGTATTGTCAGATATTTCTTCTGCTTTAATTTCTAATGCTTCTTTAGTTGGAAATATTTCATCCAATATTGATATTATTGTTGTAAAAATATTATATGAAAAATCTTCATTGTGTATCAAAACTGTTAAACATTTAGAAATAGAATTCAATACATTATAAAAATACTCATTTTTAGTTGATCTTTCTATAAAGTGATTTAATGATAAGAAAAATCGTTTAGTATTTTCAATAGTATATTGATCTTTATACAAATAAAAAGTTATTAAAAAAGGATCAAAATCCCCTTGAAATTGTTCTAAGAAAAATCCCATCGGTACTCCAAATCCATCAAAATCTAAATCCCTTGCTAAAATAGGAAAAACTATTTCAGGATTAGCCTTAAAAATATTTACAATGGCATTAGTTAAAATATCAATAGAAGGTATATTTTCTGATGTCCACCCATCGTCAACCCCAAATCCTGTAGAAAATGCTTGAGACATCTTAGTAATAAAATTACTATCAGATATTTCTTCTATAAAAGATGACACTTGTTCTATAATGAAAGATATATTCACAGATTCTTATTTATTATAAGTACTTATTTCCTGAAAACAGCTCACTTTTTCATCTAATGCATGACTTTCCTTATATGCATCTGTTCCAGAACAATAATCTTGAATTACAAACAATAAAAATAAAACATTTTTAATATTACTCATTTCTCTCTTCATAATTTGAAAACAATATTAATTATATTTTTAAGAAATAAAGTAATCAACTATTTTTATAAATTAATACAAATAAAGTAAAACTAGCTTAATTAAACGCTAGGCCTACGAAAGACCTAGCGAGATAGTGAGATATACAAAGAAAGAAATGAAAATCCACCTGAGAAGTGGATTCCCTGTTATACAGTGCCAGGAACACCTGACAAAGCATCAAACTCATGAGGGGAATCTGATGCCGCATCGCTCAATTGCGAATCTATATCTTTTATAGTGTATCCCCTGCCCCAGATAGTCTCAATATAACACTCCCCACCTAAAGCGTCCATGAGCTTCTTTCTCAATTTGCAGATGAACACATCTATTATCTTTAACTCAGGTTCGTCCATGCCACCATACAAGTGGTTCAAGAACATATCTTTGGTCAACGTTGCACCTTTCCTCAAACATAGGAGTTCTAAAATTGAATACTCCTTACCTGTCAGATGCAAAATGTTGCCATCGATCTCCACGCGACGACTCTGTAGGTTAACTGTCATTCTGCCGATCCTTATTATAGATTCAGCATGGCCTTTAGACCTTCTTATAACCGCCTGTATTCTGGATACTAACTCTTTACCATCAAAAGGTTTGATAATATAGTCATCAGCTCCTATATCTAGGCAGTTTACCTTATCTTTACTCTCAGATAAACCCGATAATACGATAACTGGCGTCATCACATTTGATGCTCTAAGCTTCTTAATCACTTCTACACCGTCAATATCGGGAAGCATCAAGTCTAAGATAATACCATCATAATCGTAAATCTTTCCAACTTCTAAACCATACTGCCCAAAACTCGTGGAGTCAACTACCACTCCTTCTTTTTTTAATAAAGATTCAATTCCTTTTGCAGTTAATGTATCGTCTTCTATCAACAATACTCGCACTTTTACCTCCCAATACCAAAAATACAAAAACTGAATTTATTATCAGTTCTGAGATGATATCGTATTTATAATTTACTAAAAATTTATTAAAATTTTAAGTGCTTTTTAAAAAAATTTAAATATTTTTTATCTATGTAACTAAAATATTAAAAATAAACTATTAAAAATCTATAAATATCAAACAAATAAGCAACAATTTGATAATATTATTTATTTCTTTAGATATAAAATAAATATGATATTGTATAATTCAAGTTCATTATTCATGGAAATATTAAATGTATTTTTTAGATTCTTTCATTTTAGGAGTTATACAAGGAATTACAGAGTTTTTACCTGTCAGTTCTACAGCGCATACGATACTTATTTCAAAATTTTGTTTAACACATCAATTTGATAAAACATTTTTTGTAATGCTAAATATTGGCACTTTATTAGCTATCATTACTTATTTTTGGGAAGAGATTATGCAATTAATTAAAGGAGGATTCGATTTTATTTTATTTAAGCAATCCGAAAATAGAAAAATTTTTCTAACAATAGTAATTGCTAATATTCCTACTATTATTATATTTGGTATAGCTGAATTATTAAAATTTGAAATAAATTCAACTATTATACTTTCAATTAACCTAATATTATTTGGTATTTTATTATATTACTGTGATTGTCGGCCAGCAAATAAACAAAATATTTCTCGTAAAGATGCAATATTGGTAGGCATTGCTCAATTAGGTTCATTAATTCCTGGATGCAGCCGTTTAGGATTATGTTTATCAATGTGTAGATTTAAACAATATAATCGATGGGAAAGTTTTAAATTTTCCATATTATTATCGGTTCCACCTGTAATAGGAGCTTGTTTTCTTAAGATACTAAAGTTATACGTAAATTTAAATTACCATAATATTGAAAATATCTTAATTGGCATAATTTCTGCATTTGTATTCGGAATTATAACATTAGAATTAATATCTCGTTTCATAAAAAAGCATACATTTAAATTTATAGTAATCTATAGAATTATATTAGGTCTAATTATTTTATATTTTAGCTTATAAATTAACTCAAAATAAACTTTTGCATGCTATTTATTAATAATAAGATTACTAAGGTAGTGTAAGAAATGTATATAGACGTTATTGTTCCAAATTTTGATGATAGTTCTGAAGAGGTATATATTACAACTTGGTATAAAAAGGTTGGTGATAAAATCTCTAATGGAGAAATTATCGCAGATGTAGAAACAACTACGGTAGCTTGTGGCATCACTTCAGGTTATGATTGTTTTCTATCAAAAATATTAGTGAAAGAAGGGCAATGCGTCTCTCAAGGTTCTAAAATTGCTATAATTGAAACTGAAGTTGAAAAACCTTCAATTGAAATATCTTCAGAAAACGAAAAAGAGATTGTCAAAGAAGAATTAGAGCAAATTACTGTAGAACCTAGTGACTCTGATGATATTACTGAAACTGATGAAACTAATTCAACTGCGGAAAAGGATAATAAACCAGAAGAATACATGTTATCTACCCATGACAACAACTTAAATAATGTAGAAGAAAAATTAGTTTCGAATACAATAGAAGAAATAAAAGATGAAGCGGATAAAATCCAAAAAGAAGAAGAAAAAGTTATAAATAAAATAGCAAAAGATGGGGCAACAGTAGAAAATGAAGTTATCGAAAGTTTCTCTGAACATGCAGAAGAGAAATTTATGAACATTTTGAAAGATGCAGAATCTAAAGCACAAGAAGAAGCTAATAAAATCAAACTGCAAATCATTGAGGAAGCAAAAAAACAAGCTGAAGCTCAAGGTGAAGAATTAAAAGCTAAAATTCTGAAAGAATATGAAGAAAAAGCCACAAAAGATGCTAGTGAAATGCACCAAAAAATTGTTCAAGGTTCTATTTCTGAAGCAGAAAATACAAAAAATAAATTAATCGAAGAAGCTAAAGAAAAAGCTTTACAAGAAGCCGAACAAATAAGAAAAGACATAATTTCAAAAGCAAAATCCGAAGCAAAAACAGAATCTGATAATTTAATTAAACAAGCATTAGATAATGCGCAAAATCATGCAAAAGAAGAGGCAGACAAAATTTATAAAAATATTCTTGAAAAAGCTATAGAAGAATCAAAATATGAAGCAAAAGAAATAAAAAAAGATATTATTCATTCTTCCATAAAGCATGCAAGAAAAGAGTCCGAACAGTTAATTAAAGAAGGATTAATACAAGCCAAAAAAGAATCAAAATTAAAAATAGCTGAAATTATTGAACTAGCGAAAAAAGAAGCAACTAAAGAGGCAGCAAATATCAAAGGAGAGATTCTAGATGGAACTAGAAAAGAAATAAAGGTCGTAGTGGATACTTTATTAAATTCAGTATTTCAAGAAAGCAAAGAAGAAATTGAATGTTCTATGTCTAAATTAGAAGAATCAGCAAAAATCATGGAAAACAAATTAAAAGAAGCTAAAGAAGAATCATTAAAAAGAGCAACTGAGATTATCAAGAGAACCGAAGAAAGCGCTTTTAAAGAAGCAGAAATAATAAAAGAGAATATTCTTCTAGAAACAAAAAAAGAAATAAACAGATTAATGGAGTCCTTATTAAGTTCTATTGCAGCAGAAACAGCAAAAGAAGCAATTACATTAAAAGATGGTATTTTATCGGACGCTCAAAAACAAATTAATAATACCATAACATCTCTAATAAGTGCTGTTGCAACAGAAGCAACAAAAGAAGTTGTAAATTTTAAAGATGACATCTTAGTTGAAGCTAGAGATAAAGTAAAAACTACTTTAAACTCTCTCATTGGAATTGTAACAAATGAAATAGAAAATCAACAACAAATATTAAAGAACGAAATTTCAAAAGAAGTAAATAAAAAAATTGAGGAAGAAGTATCCGCTCTAACTGAAGAAAAAATAATATCTGATAAAGATCAAAAGGAAGAAAGAGATAATAATAAAGATATTTCAGAAGATAATATAGTGAAAAAATTATTAAATCTTCCAAAAGAAGAAGAAAAATTACAGCCAGAAATGTACGCTGATAATTGGAATAAACCAAAGTTTTTCTACTCTCCAGACGATCAAAAGGAAAATATTGATTTTCTGAAAAAAAGAATTGCCGAAAAAATGAAAGATACTTATGACTCCTCTGTTATTTCAACAGTATCTAACGAAGTCGATATGACTGCGGTTTTAGGTCTAGAAAAAACATTTGGAAAAGCATTTACTGAAAAATATAACACTCGTTTAGGCTTTACTCCTTTCTTCATTATGGCAGCGATTGAATCATTAAAACGATATAGAGTTTTTAATGCTCATATACACGATGATGAAATTATATACAAACAGAATTACGATATTTCTGTAATTACCTGCGGAAATGATGGTATTTCTGCCCCAGTAATTCGTCAAGCAGATTGTTTAAGCCTAGCTGAAATTGAAAAGAAAATGATTACCCTATCTAGAAGAGCAGTAGAGGGAACTTTATCTATAGAGGAAGTTTCAGGAGGAACATTCACAGTAGTAAATGCTGGCATATACGGCTCATTAATGGGAACAGATGTCCTAACCCCCCCACAAGTAGCAACTTTAAGCGTACATAAAATGCACAATCGTCCTATTGCAACAGATGAAGGAGTTGAAGTAAAACCTATGCTATATGTCTCTTTATCTTATGACCATCGTATAGCAGATACAAAATTAGCGGCAGAATTTTTAAGCAATGTTAAAGATTATGTAGAAAATCCAGGTTGGCAGTTATTAGGATTGTAGAAAATTTGATTTTTGCTTATTTTCTAAGTATTCTTTCTCTGTCACTATTTTGAGTTAAACAAGATGGAATCATTGGAAAACAAACTATAGATGCAATTAAAAATATGAATATTAATCAAATATTCGCTGATTATGTAGAAAGCCTTAAATGCTATTATCATGAAATATGTTTCTGGTATAAACCTAAATTTGATTGCTTTCTCAAAGGCTGGCTTAACAGAGCTGAGAGATGTCCTAAGCTGTAGAATTTTAACAAAAGAAAGGAGGATAAGAAAATGGCGTTAGATAAAAAGAGTTTAATGTGTTGGATAGGGGGAAAAAAATTCCAAAAAATTAAAAAATGAATGATTAAAATTTAAATAAATTATAATATAATTAATATATTGATTTGGGGACAATATGCGGGATGTTTTAATTAATATGTTAGCTAAAATGGCGGGATTTTCAAGGGTTCCTAAGAGCCAACAAGAATTCATGTCAATGGTAGCTAATAATCCGAATTTTAAAGCTGAACTGCAAAAAGTCGAAAATTTAGACATCATAAAAAGAGATGAAAACGGTACTTTGAATATCATTGATCAAGATAGAGTTAATGGTATCGTTAGCAACTTTTTAATGAATCTGTTCAAAAAATAAAGGAGGGAAAAATGGCAGATGATAATTCAATTATGAGCTTTCTACAAGGTGTAGGAATGGGTGGAAATCGCAACTATAACGACGGCTGCGGTTGGGGATTGCTTATTGTTTTGTTTTTAGTTTTGTTAGGAAAATGGGAAAATGGATGTGGAAGGAATAATGGCATGGGATATGGATTAGCTAATGCAACTGAATTTGATTCTCTACTTTCAGGACAAAATGGAATTAGAAACCAAATGAGCTATGATAATATCAATTCTGGCATTCGCGGATTAGAGCGTGGGATATGTGATAGTACATATGCTCTTAATAATACCATGACAAATGGATTTGCAAATATTCAAAATTCCTTATGTCAAGGCTTTAACGGAGTTAATACAGCTATATCTAATTTAGGGTTCAATATAGTAGATCGTATGAATACTATAGCATCCCAGAATAACTTGCAGTTGCAGAACATTCAAAACACTATGCAATCATGTTGCTGTGATATTAAAGGAGCGATAACTGCGAGTACACAGGCTGTCTTAGACAAATTGTGCCAAAATGAGACTCAAGCATTGCGCGATAGGGCTATGTGCGCAGAAATGCAGTTGTCTCAGTTAAAACAAACATTAAAACAAACAAATGAGATTGTTTCTCAATTAAAAACTACTACAACTACAACCGCTTAACCATTTTAACTAGCGAGATTTTCTCGCTAGTTGTTTAATTAATATGCTTAATCGTAGAGTTATAATACAAATTTATGCACAAGCTGATACACCATATCAATTGAAAGAAAAGTTATTAAGTATTGATTCTAACGAAGGTTTTAGAATTAAATTTAATATTCAAAAAGATTTAACTTCTGAAGGCAATAGAGCTAGCATTCAGGTTTATAACCTATCAAATGCAACTCAAAAAGTTTTTGCAAAACCTAATAATTGGCTAAAAATATATGCCGGTTATGCATCTCCGCATCTTCTTTATTCTGGAGAAATACAAACAGCCTCAACTATAAAAGAAAAAGCGGATATAGTTACTGATTTATTCGTTAGTACTGAATGGGATTTAGACCAAAAAATATATGTAGGGGATCTTTTTCCATTTTTAAATTTGCAATCTTTGCTTTCTGACGTGTTGAAAAAGGCGAAAATACCTTTTAGAAAAGAAAATATAATAGTAAACGGCAGAGGTAGCGAGCGAGGTTTTTGTGAGATATCCTCAGTTAAATCAATATTAGATGATTTAGCACAATGGTATGATTTTAGCTGGAGCTTGCAGGATTTTGGCTTTATTGCTCTCAGTGATGATAAAGCATTTCCATCAATTCAAGATATAACTAGCTTATTAGTGAATAGTTCTTTCACACCTAAACCGGATGACAGAATTAGTATGGGTTATGACATTACTTGTCTTTTAAACGCTAATTTTCTTGTAGGGCAACAAGTTAATTTTAATTCTTCATTAAATGGTAGAAATTCGTTTAAAATATATAAAATAGAACATACTGGCGATACTAATGATAATACATGGATTAGTCGCTTAAGTGGTTATGCTTTAGCTTCATTAAAGCCTAAACCAAAAGAAAATGATATTTTTTATTATCCGGAGAAATAAATGATTGATATTGATTTTTTAACTAATACAGACGTTTCTTTCGACAAAAATGGTAAATTATTATTAAGAAATAACAGTGAGTTGGTTAAACAAAAGGTTGTTTTATTGCTTAAATTAGATGAAGGCGGCTTTTTCTACAATATTAGTCAGGGTATACCTTATAGTCGTTTTTTATCAGGAGAAATAAAAGAAAGTGTAATGGCTATTCTGATGATTAATGCTCTCAGCGACTTATCAGGAGTAGCCACAATTGAAAATTTTAGTATAAAAAATATAAATAGAAAGGCTAATATAATAGGTAGAATTATGGATGTATATGGTCAGATTATTAATATAGGAGAAACTCAATAATGTATGTTTTCGCAAAAAATGCCTTAGATTTAAATGAAGAGAATTACAGAAAAACATCAAGTAATATCCAAGAGCATCTCTCCTATTAGTGTATATTGC
>CAZHJM010000024.1:0-10909 GCA_964532905.1 uncultured Holosporaceae bacterium | reverse complement strand
TTGATTTAAGTTTACTTCTGTCTTAGCCTCTATTACGCCGTCTAACTTGCTTAATTGTAACGATAATAACACGTCGCTAGTATATTCTATCGTGCTACTATCTCTAAATGATGATAGGTTAGCCTCTTTTGTGTAATTGGCTCTATTAAATGCACTTATTAAAAGTATCGTTATGTCATTATCTCTTGCTATTCTCTTTAAACTGGTTACTATTCTATCTATTACTTGTTTATCTGTTAATCCTTTATCGGTGTTTTGAATTATTTGTAAATAGTCTATAATTACAAACGGTTTATTGTTAGTTATTGCTATATGGTTTTTTATTTTTTCACCAATCGTTGTAATATTTATATCTATGTTATCGTTACACTCTGTTATATATATATTACTCGCTATGTTATCCCTATAATCGTTATATGCCTCTTGGTAAATTTCCCGTCGGTTTTCATTATTAGGTATATCACTATTTATACCTTTCCCTTTTAATACCTCACGGGTTGTTAAAGCAAGTGCCGTATAACGTCTTTCATAAGCTTTTAAAAAACTATTTCGTGATAAGCTTTTTGCTATTAATTCCTCTTTACTCATTTCTAAGCTAAAAACTAATACATCTTTACCACTACGTGCTATATTATCGCCTATTTGTAGTGCAAGTGTTGTTTTCCCTAAACTACTTATAGCCCCCAATATAACTAAGTTTTTCTTATAAAAGCCTCCCTCTAAAGCCTCATCTAAAGCCCCAATACCTGTACTTAAAGGTTTGTTATTCTCTCTATCCCTTATAATTTCGTTAAATGTATCTAAATAGTTTAATACGTTCTCTTGTTGGTATGTTTTAATCGCTTGTCGTTCTAACCCTGTATAAAGCATATCATTTAAGCTTGTTACACTACTCTTTAACTTGTCTTTATCTAAAAAAAGCCACTCGTTAATATCTTTGTTTTTAGATATTTTTCCGTTATCTAAATAAACGTTGTATTTATCTACATTGCTATTAAAGATAAATGATTTAATTCCTATTGCGTCTAAATCTTCTTTTAAATTTTCACTTGCTTTTATTCCGTTTGTATCTGTATCAAATGCTAATATTAAAACACCTTTAAAATTGTTGTCTTTTGCCTCTTGTACTAACTGGTTAGCATTATTAATACTATTTAAACTTATTGCTTTAATATCCTCGTTTATTTCTTCTAAACTTAAAGCGTCTATAATAGACTCACACACCCATATTATTGTTTTAAAATTACTATCTTTTAAATAATTACCGTTAAATAGCTCGTTAGTTGTTCCTTTTGGTTTATGGTGTTTATATGGGCTTTTTGGGTCTGTATATCGTCCTAAATAACAAGTCTTACTAATCGGTAGAACTAACATTTTTTCTTTTACGTCGTAACCTATATTATACTTTTTTTGTAATTTTTCTGATATGCCACGTTTTAATAAATAATCTGTTTTATCAATATCTTTCTTACACTTATTTATATACTTTGTATAATCTTCTTTTTTAATCTTAAAATTTTCTGTTCTTTTTAGGGACTTCGGAAACTCCGTTTTTCTGTTTTCAATATCGACATTATATTTTAATGCTAATTCTTCTATAATTGTTTTAAAGTCTCCTTTTTCATCTAGCCCATTATCTTTTGCATATAAACTTATTAAATCGTAACTTTCATCGCAACCAAAACATTTAACGATATGTCTGTTTTCGTCATAACTCATACTTGGGTTTTTATCCTCGTGTTGAGGATTTAAACAAGTGAATGGTTTACGTGTATTTATTCCTTTATCTTCTAAATAGTCTTTTAAATGCTGTTTTATTTCTTCTTTTGATTTTTCGCTTATCATTATAATTCCTCCTATTTTTAAAGGCTTTTTGCCTTGCTCGTAAAAAATTATAGCATACGGCTAAAACGTGCTAAAACGTTTTTAGCCACGTTAATATTTATTAATATTTATTAGACAATTTTGACCCTTGTTTTCCCTTGTAAAATAAGGGCTTATATTTTTTTTGTTATCCAATCGCGTCCATTAGGTTATCCAATCATGTCTATTGTGTTATCCAATCATGTCTATAATGTTTATTTTGCAAAAAAGTATTGAAAAATAAGGTTTTATAAAAAAGTAAAAACAATCGCGTCTACTTGTAACACCAGTACACCAGCACACCGGTACGCCTTAATGTTTTCATAAGCAATATACCGTTAAAAAACTTTCAAATATATTATATCAAAATGATATTCGCTAAATAACGCCATTTTTTGCACTTTAATATCTGCTTATATTCTGCTTAGTTTTTTAATTCTTTTGTTTATAATAGCTAAAATGGTGTTGTTCGACTTTCAAATGCCATTTTGACAACCACGCAAAAAAGTACACCGGTACACCGGTACGCCAACACGTTGGTGTGTCGACGTGATAGTACAACAAAATATTGTCTGAAAAGCGTATTTTCTTGTTTTAATGTTTATCTTTTATAAAAAAAAATAATTATTTGTGCGTTCAGACAGTAAACAACTGCGTTTAGTCATAGTATAAAAAAATATATAAATTGTCTCAAATGCTTGTTTTAATGTTCTAATTTTGTTTTAGTGATTAATTTAATATTAAAAAAACAAATATTTATGCGTTTAGACAATAAAATGCGACGTTTGGACATAATATAAAAATTACTGTTTGTTAAATAAAAAAAGCCGACTATTTGCCAACTTTATCATATTCTTTATATTCTCTAATAATGTGTTGCATTTCTTCTATTTTTTCCTCTGTCATTCCAAGTATTTCATTAATATAATGTTCTCTGATTTCTGGTTTCCATTTGTTAATTGGTATATTGCCATAATCATAATTATATTTAATAATGAATTTATTAAAATCTTTTTCATTTTTTGTTTTCTTTAAATCCATAAGTTCTTCGTTTTTCATTTATTCCTCCATATTTTTTTTAAATCGCTTTCATATTCTTTTCTAATAGAGGTGTTTGCTTTTTCAAATAATTCATAATACTCATTATAACTATCAATAGCTTTTTTAGGGGCTTTATCAGTCAGTTTATACCTACCCGTTTTCAAGTCATAATAATACCAGTCTTTATTTTTCATAAAATATGGCTCTTTAGATATTAACATCTCACATCACTCCTTTTGAGTGCCGTATTTTTATAATTTACCCCCCCTCATGTGTGGAATAGCTTCTAGTTGTACGATAGGTGGGTGCCGGTCTTGGCTACTTCTTTTTTGATTTTTCTTTAGGGGGGAGCAACCAAACGTGTAAGATAACAATATTGTTTTATTAACGGTACGCTGGCGTACCAGTGTGCTGGTGTGTTTGTATTTATAAAGGGTGTTTTTTCATAACTTTAAAATATTTGTCGTTTTTTGTCGGATTATAAACCTCCTATTTTTTGGTGTTCTTCTTATTAATTTTCTTTTTTAATTCTTCTAATTGTTTTATTTCTTCTTTTGTTAATTTATTATTTGTAGATATTACTTTAACGTTTGGTTTATCGTTCCAACGTTCTGCACTAAATAATTTTTCACCCATCAATTAAACCTCTTTCATATATATTTTAATAGCTATACTTTTTGCGATTTTTTATTCACTAATGTTAATGTAGTTATTGTTTACTTTTTTGCTTGTTTTTATGTTTTTTATATGTTTCATGTGCCTTTTGATTATTATTTAAATCTATCATATCCCCATTTAATATCATTCTAATTCCATATTTATCGCCTTTCTCAAAATTGTATATTTTATCTTTTACGTTACGTCCTCTATTTTTGGTGGCTATTACTTCGTCATAATATTTAAAGGCGTTCGTTTTATATTCAAAAAGTCCTAGCTCTACACCAGTATTTAAAGCATTTAATAAAGGCTCTTTAACGCTTCTGTTATATGTGTTTGGATTATAATTTAATAAATTAATCTCGGCTAAATAGGTTATTAATAAGTCTAAATGTATGTCTTTTCTCCATTGCCCGTTAATAGTGCCTTTTTTAGCCTCAATTCTACATAATTTTGATAAGTATATAAATATTTCTTTAGCCATATCTTCGGCTTTATTATTTCGCCCTTGTCCTAGTTTAAATACTTTTTTATTTACTTTCGTATATTGATTTTTGATAAATACTTGTTTTAAATTATCTTTAAAAGTTGCTCCCAGCTGTACTTTAACACTGGCTTTTCCTTTATATTCTGTACCTTTAATATCACCAATTAATATTAAACTACCCTCTTGTAATGCTCCTCGTTCATCTATAAAACTATAATCATAACTTTCTTTTCTCATTTCTTTTAAAGTTCTTTGTAAATTACGTCTTATACGTGATACGTTGCCATTAGGTCGCCCCGTGAATTCTAAATAGTCATCTATATCTATGTTTATAAAATCTTCATCTAATTCGTTAATTATGTTAGGTATGTTAGGAACATAATATAAAAAATTTCTGCCCTCACTATTAAAGTTTTGTATGTCATAATCTGCGTCAATCATTAATCTATAAATTTCTTTTTTTCGCTTGTTTTGTTTTTCATAAGTATATTTACCAGTAAATAAATCCTGTTGCATTGCAATGCCAGTATTGTAAATTGTGTTTTTCTTATCTTTTAAATTTCGTTCCAATTCCCTGCGACGTTTTGCAAGCCTTTTTATTTGTCGGGCTTCTGTTGCTTCTGACATTTGCTTATCTAATAATGCTATATCGTCATTTATTTCGTTAATCTCGGCTTTGCGTTGTTCTTCATCTTTTTTTTGTTTCTCTAACGTTTCATTTAATTCTTTTAGTCTTTCTAAATCTTCTTTACTTTTCTTTGGTTTTTTCTCTAATTCTTTAATAGCCCTTATTGTTATATCTATATTACTTTCTATTTTTTTAGTAATACTTTCTCTTAAATTTATAATGCTTGTATTTACTTTACTGGTGTCTATTCTTGCCCATTTTCTGTCATAATCTAATGTATCATCTTCTGACAAGCTTATATCTTTATATTTTTCTTTTACTTCTTCTGTTTTGGTTTCTAAATCTAATCGATAAGTATTTTTTTGATAATCATTATATGATAAATAACTTAATGTGTAGTCCGTTGTAAAAAAGTCGTACGGTACTTCTTCAGGATAGTTTTCTAAATGGCTTATAAAATTTTCTGCTTTTCTTCGCCAGCTCCTCACATCTTCATTATTTTGCAAATAAAACTCATTTCCATTTTTTAAATATTCATGATATAACACAAATATTTTTTCTAAAAGGTCATCCTTTTTTTCGTTATATTCTTCGATTTCTTTGTATTCATCATATATTTTTTTTATTTCTTCCATTTTATCTTTTTTAAAATTGTTCATATTAATATCGGTCTCTAAATTGTCTAAAAAGTCTGCAATAAAATGGTCATATTTTTCATATGTTTTACTATCATTTATTTGTTTTGATATTATATGATTTAAAAAATTTATAAATTCTTCATCCGTTATAGCATTATAATTACCCAACATTTCCGTATATGGTTGTTTTTTAAAACAATATATACCATAGTTAGAAATAGGTATAGTTTGATAAAAGTTGAGAGCAAATAAAATTTTATTAACTTTATCTGGGTGTGCTTTTTTTATTGTTTCAACCTCTTTTTTTAAATTTTCTTTTGTATATTTTAACCATTCTTTTATTTTATTATCTATTTTTTGCCCTATTTCTTCATTTTTATATTTATCTTGTATGTATAATAATCGTGATAAACTATATATTATGTGCTTGCGTTCATTATTTGTCATTATAAGGTATTCTAAATAAACGTCATTTATCATATCATAATTTACTGTTTCTTTATAAGTTTCTTTTAGCTTTTCTATATCTTGTTTGGATATATCATCGCTCATTTCACTAAATAAAAGATGATAATAAGTTTTATAGGTATCGTAAAGAAAAGTTTCCTCTTGTTCTAAAACAGATTGTTTAAATAAAATCACTAAAAAATTTTCTGTTAAACTTTCATTTTTAAGCAACAGTTCTTTTTTCTTTTTATTTAAACTTTTATAATCCACCATTTTGAACACCTCACTTTCATTAATTTATACGCTTTATTTCTATTGCCGTTATTGTATATTAACGGCAATACAGTTTGTTTTTTTGTGTTTTTTGATAGTAATTTATTATCCAATTTTCATTTTTTAAAATTAACTAAGAAAAAAATCACTATTGGCTAAAAATAGAGTGCTATATTTTAAATCGGCGTGTATAATTGTCCGTCTTTTATTATCTAAACGCGTTATATTGCGTCTCTAATATAATATTTTGTTATTGTATCTCATCTATTTTGAATAAAGTATCGTCTAAATCTAAATTTATATCTTTAAAGTCGTCTACCTCTGGTATTTCAAAATATAATGTCTCGTTTAAATCTTCTAATACATTATCAAAATCAAAGTTTATATCTAAATCTTTTAAACAATTATCAAAATCTATTGTAAATTCATCTAAATTTATGTTCTCTATTTTTTTCATAACATTATTACCCCCCTCTTTCTTAAACGTTTTTTGTTATGATAATAATTATTACGGGTTTAACGCCCTTTTTATAGATGTCGGAAAAACGTATTTGTTTTTGTGTAGGTATGTATAGTAATTATTCCCTAATCCTTTTTAATTTTCGGTTGAACTTCATTAGCTTTTAAAAATTCCTTTATGGCTTCTTCTGTTACTATGTAATGAGTTCCGACCTTAGACGCTTTTAAACGTCCGTCTTTTATCATTAATCTAATTGTTTGTATATTAAGTCCTAATATTTTAACGACTTCTTTTAAATTATAAGTTTTCATTGTTATTACCTCCTAAAAAATACTTTTCTCTTGTTTAACTGATTTTTGCTTTTTACCATTTTTTAATGCTTTTTCTCTTGTCTTATCGTCCAGCATATTTATAGATTTTTCTAACAGCTGATTTAAAACGTCTTTTATCTGCATATCGTTTATGATTGCTAACCCGTTTATAATATCTAAATAATCTTGCTTAAATATCATAGTTTTTTTAACGTAAGCACTATTACTACTTTGTTTTTTATTTTCTACATCTTCAAGAAGTGTTTCAATATTTTTTTGAAAGAGAGCCTTTTTTTCTTGTTCTTTCAACTCTGCAAGTTTTTTAAGTGCCTCATCTTTAAGCTTTTGTTCTTCTTGTTGTATAGCCTCATTTGTACTATTTTTTTTATTTTCCCTTATAGCCTCTTGGCTAATATTTAATCCATTGATAGTATCTAAATTAAAATCATTGTTAAACACATCATCATTAAAAGATTTACCCATTTTGAACACCTCCTAATATTTCCTCTTGCTTAATAATTTCTTTTGCTAATCCTTTATAATCTAACGCTCCATTACTTAAAGGGTCTAAATCTATAACGCTTTTATGGTTATTTGTTGCGTCCTTAATTCTAACGTTAGTACGGATTATTGTTTTATAGCATAAATCTTTAAATCTGTTTTGTATTGCGTCTTTTATCTCTCTGTCGTTGTTTGTTCTCTCATCATATTTTGTGATAAAAACGCCACTTAGTCGTAAATCACTGTTTAATAGTGTCTTTACTTGTTTTATAGTGCTTAAGATTGTATTAGTACCAGTTAAAGCGTGATACTCTGTTGCAATTGGTATAATAGCCTCGCTACTTGCCGTTAAACTATTTAAAACAAGTAAATTTAAACTCGGGGGACAATCTATTAAAATATAATCATATTTATTTTTGATAGGCTCAAGTAACCTTTTTAATATTGTTTCCCTACTCATTTTATTTAATAGTTTTTCTTCTGTACCATTCAATAAATTATTGCTAGGTAGTAAATCGATGTTTTCTTTTACGTTTTTAATTAATACTTGGTTTATATCTTCTATATCGCCCTCTAATAAATTTTTAATAGTATATTGCACTTGATTTATATTTATAAAGGCGTCTGATAGGTTGCCTTGTGGGTCTATATCAACTAATAATACCCTTTTGTTTTTTTGACTTAACGCCACTCCTATATTTAAGCAACTCGTTGTTTTTCCTACTCCACCTTTATTATTTATCAGTGCTATCGTTCTTGCCATTTCCATACCTCCATATCTTTTAAAACCAAATAATTTATGTTATAATCGTTTTAGAGATTATTTTATTTAAAATACGCTCTTAATGTATAATCTTGGTCGTTTATATATTTTGATTGTTTAATAATCTCTAAAAAGGATTATACCTTTTTCTAATTATTTTTTTGATTGTTGTTAAAATGATTACCTTAAAACCATAATTAAATCTTATAACAATTCTTTTTAGTATTACAAGATGACGTTGTCTAATTTTATATTTAACAACAATCTTTTTTTTTTGCGTAAATAATAATACCTTTTTAACTATTCAATAGTGTTTGTATGTTTTCTTCTGCCCGACTTTCTATTTTCTTTAAATTGTGGGCGTAAATCATAGTTGTATTTATGTTACTATGTCTTGCTAATTGTTGTGCCTCTTGTATTGTGCTACCACCTATTAACGTTAGTGTTATTGCCGTGTGTCTTAAACTGTGCGTCGTTATCGTGTCGCTATTGATACCTATTTTTAAATAGGTTTTTTTTATTATATCTCTTATACTGCGTGTCTTAAGCCTTTTTCCGTTGCTCCTATCTGATAAGCTTGTAAAAAGTGGCTCATCATTGCTTTTTATTGTTCTCGTTGCTAAATATTCATTTATAGCCCTTAATGTTTCATAAGTAAGTTTAACATAATCGTCTTTATCTTGCCGTCCTTTACCCATGATATACAAAACGCTTGTATTTCCTATGTTCCTAATATCCGATACGTTAGCCCTCTCTATCTCTATTGTTCTTAATCCAGTTGTTAAAAGTAAATGTATTAAAGCATAATTACGTTTACCCTCTTTTGTTGTTCTGTCTATACTATTTAATAACTCTTTGGCTTGCTCTAACGTTAAAGGGTCTTTCGTGTAACTGCGTTTTTGCTTTGCCCCTTTTAAGTCGCTAGCAATGTTTTTAAAACCTTTAGTTTCTAAATATTTATAAAGTTTTTTTATCGCCGTTATATACATTGATATTGTACTAGCTTTTTTATTCTGATTAATTAAGTCCTCTTTATATCTGATTAAATCCACGTGTTTAACCTCGCTTATATTGTTTTCATTGCACCACCCTATAAATGCCATAACGCCTTTTTTATAGGCTTCTTTCGTTGTCCTGGCTGTATCTAAATTATTAATAAAGTCATCGATGATTAAATCATTAATATTAAAATAATTATTTTCATAAGCTAAATTATTATCTTTTGCTCGTAAAAAATTATTAGCTAAAGCATAATCCATATTTAACACCTCTTTAAGTAATGCTTGGTCGTTTTATTTTAACTGTCTTAATAATACACCTATTTAATTCATTTGTCAATAACTTTTTTATAATTTACATATAAGTTACATATAACTTAAGTGAAGCTTTGCTACTTCCCTTTTTTATAGTGCCAAAAAAATAATTTTACAAAACATACCGGCGTACCAGTATTACGGTATACCAACACGTTAGTGTACTGGTGTGCTGGTGTGCTTTTTGGTATCAAAGGGAAAAGAAATACATTTTTTACATCTCGAAAAATTTTTTTTGAAAACATGAGGGAGTGTTTTTTCAGTGCTTGCTAGTACATAAAGTTAATTTTAAGTTTTAAAATGTCGTTGGGCTTTATTTGCTATTTTTAAGCCCGTTTAAGCGATTTTATAATAATCATGGTTAATTGTATGTTTTTAATGCAAACGCTTAAACAAGCCCCGTTTAAACACAAAATACGGTGTGTTGTGTGTCAATATAAAGTTGCAAGTTATTTTTTCGCTTTTCTTGTTTCTTTTTCTGCCTTTAACTACCTTTTTTATAAGCTCCGAAAAACTAAGTTATAAAAGCTATATTACATTAAAATTTTTTTATAACACCAAAGTACACCGGTACACTGGTATGCTGGTGTGTTAGGGTACAAAAGGCCACTTCTTTATCATGGTAAAAATCTTTAAAAAAATAAAAAGGGGACATTCCCCTTTAGTTAAATAATTCGCTATGACTTCCGGTATTGACTAATAAAAGCAATAATTCATCATCGTTATATTGATAAATCAATAACCAGTCTGGTTTTATATGACACTCATAACAATTTTTGTAATTTTTATCATCAATTAGTTTGTGGTTTCTATACTTTAATGCTAATTCTTCTTTTACTGCCAGTTTATCAACCACGTCTAATAGTTCGTCAATATTTTTGTTTTTACTAATTTTCTTTAAAGATTTTTTAAATGCTTTAGAAAATACTACTTTGTATTTATAATTAGTCATCAGACAATAACGCTTTCTTTAAATCTGCCCTATTACTATATCTTGGATACTTTTCGGGATTACTAAGCATTTCTTTTACTTCTTCTAAAGCCTCTAGCATTTCTTTAGTAGGTGTCGGATTTACCACCTCAAAGGGTACACCATTCCGTTTAACTACTTGGGTTAAAGCCATGTTAATAAACGTACTCATATTTAAACCTAAACCTTTTAAAATAATACTAGCTTCATCTTTTACTTGAGTATCTACATTAACATTAATAGCACTTGTAGAACTAACATTAGCCATAAAATCATCTCCTTTTCTGTCTAACATGATAGCATACCTTTTTTTAAAAGTCAAGCTATTCACTACATATTATGTAGTAGCTTACCATTTATTTACTACATAGTGCCGTTAGTTTTCTTCAAAATACATATAATTATACTTTGCATAAAATTTAATATTTTTAATATCTGTTATGCGTCCATTTCGATTTTTTAATACTTTTAAGGTTAAGTTTCTCTCGTTTTTTTGTTGCTCTTGATTTAAGTTTACTTCTGTCTTAGCCTCTATTACGCCGTCTAACTTGCTTAAT
>CAZHJM010000023.1:0-12192 GCA_964532905.1 uncultured Holosporaceae bacterium | reverse complement strand
AATATAAGCTATAATGATTAGAATTTATTATAAACAAGTGAAAATTGGATTTATTTTTATATTATCTTTTATTATAATTGAATTGTCTCTTAATTCTAATAAATTATCTAATATGTTTATATCAATTCATTATGAAACTATTCATTATATTTAATATAAATATAACCAAAATTTTAAATCATTTTTCAGTTGTTGACTTAATTAGATAAATTTACAATAAAGACAACTTCGCTAACGATATCTGTACAATCTTCAGTATATCTGGACATTATTTGTTGATTCAATTATCTTGTAAGTTCATCTTGCGATGGAAAATCAAAAAACTTCATCTGATTAGCTAAATCTCCATTTAAAAAAGCAATTTCTATATTTATGTCATCTGTAAGAGTTAATTGTAATAATTACTATGATTAATATACAGAATTTAATATATTTTCTATATTTTTTCTTTCATTATCAAAGCACTTGAATCTTACAAATTTTCTATTTCTGCCATAAAAATCATAAAATGGTGCCCAAAATAAATTTAATTTATCAAGTTCAATTATTTGTTTATGCGTCAGAGGAGTACAAACTATTATTTCATATATAGTATCTTCATCATCAATCTTAAAAAAAACTTTTTTAATATATATTGGATTATAAGAGTCCATAAATTTATTATCATAACTTTTAGATTTTGTTAAAGAATGATAATTTTGATTAATTTTAATCAATTTTTTGCTATCTAAAGATAGTTGAGCATGATTTTGGTTGAATAACACTATTATTATCCAAACAATAGACAACACTATTTTCATTACATTTTTCTCTTTATTTTTCTTGAATATTATTACAGTATCTCAGAACCTGTTTTACTCAAATCAACAGAATCATCTATTTCTTTTAATAACTCATTGTTAACTTTAACTTTATATTTTTTTGCAAAATATCCAAACAATTGTTGATACATATCTTCTGTATTTTGCTCAAGTAACTCTAAGTAATATTGATGTTTGTTTTTATCTATAAGCTCTCTATCATGGACTATCTTATCCAAATAATATACATATACTATTCCATCATATTTTTTATAAGTAATATCTTCTTTTTTTATGGAAAAAATCTCATCTCTTATTATATTAATCATTTCAGCTATTGATTTTTTTATTTTATGAGTATCTAATTCCCCATTTCTATTTATTACACTTGTTTTTATTATATTTCTATTAATTTTCTTATGATTTTTATAATCTTTAATAA
This sequence comes from uncultured Holosporaceae bacterium, assembly GCA_964532905.1. Taxonomy (GTDB): domain Bacteria; phylum Pseudomonadota; class Alphaproteobacteria; order UBA3830; family UBA3830; genus UBA3830. Next base: position 10,950 of record CAZHJM010000023.1, on the reverse strand, counting down.
TTTGATTGGCTTCTTCAACGGCTTTTTCATCTTGTTTAGCGACTTTCCATTTTTCTTTTACTTTTGATTTTACTTTATCAAAATTTTCAATATGTTTCGGAGTTATACTATCCACATATACTAACCATTGAACGATATTTTTTTTATCATCCATAGATTCAGAGAATGAACTAGCTTCTTTTTCTTCAGTACTAAAAGCTACAGTCAAAACATCATTTTCATAAGGTAAATTAATTTTATTTCTATCATTAAATTTTACATTATTTATTTTTTTTATCTTTAGCTTATATTTATTAGCTATCTCTTCCACGTTTTCTCCGGATACAATAGTGTCCTCAATTTGTCTTGTAAAATCTTCAACCTCTTTATTAAGCTTCTCTTGTTTTAATTCAGATAAAAGTTCACTTTTCATTTCTTCAAAACTTCGTTCATCTTTCTGATCAGAAAAATCATAAGATTCTTTCAACTCTTCTTCAGAGACCTTAATACTTTTTTCTATATCAGATTCAGAAAATGATAAAATCCTGAAAGAACGCATTTCTGGAACCATAAATTCTTCAGGATGATTGGCATAAAAAGTCTCTAAATCCTCATCTAATGGTTTTTCTGTTATTTTAATATTTCTAGGATTAATTTCTATAATATTTAAACTTCTTTGCTCAAATTCCGCGTTAGCATATATATCCAACTCATCAATCATAGATATAAATTTAAAAGGTGTTTTTAAAATATGAGTCTTAATTTCTCTTTTTCTAGATTCTAAAAAAACTGCTTCAGGAATTTGTATTCTTTGTAAAAAATTTCTAAGATTTGCAGCACTGAAGTGACCATCACTGGTCCTGAACATTTCCAAATTACTAATAAGACTATACATAGTAGAATCAGAAACTATAATACCGAAATCTCTAGATGCCAAATCAATAAGATTTTCAAAAATTAATTGATGTAATACTGTCTTAGAAATATCAGAATCAACATTTTTATTAGGAAATAATTTTTGAAACATTTCTATTTTCTTCATTCTTTCAATTTTAAAAAGTTGAGGTGAAATCTTGATATTATCTATTTTCACTACATAATCACGACCTTTTATTCTATCTACAATGTAAGAAAAGCCGAAAAATAAAAAGAAAGATCCTGCTAATATAGTTAAAAAAACTTTTACAACTATAGAATTAGAATGCTTCCTAATAAACTCTAACATTGATTATTTCCTTTATTACATTCATAATGATTCTATTAGTTGTTAATAAATGGGGCAAGGGGTATTTGAAAGGAAATTTATGAAAATTATAGTAGCAAATTGGAAAATGAATGGTGATATTGATCTATGTGATAAGATTATAAATAATTTAAAATTAGTAATTTATCCGGAATCAGTAATAATATGTCCGCCTTCACCATTACTATTTATGTTCCGAGAAGTAAAATTTAAATATGGTGCTCAAAATTGTAGCACAAATCTTAAAGGAGCATTTACAGGGGAAATTAGTCCATCTTTATTAAAATCAATTGGTTGTTCTTACGTAATTATTGGGCATTCTGAAAGAAGAAATCTGTTTGGTGAATCTAACGATTATATATTCCAAAAATTTAAGTTGCTTTTAGAACTAGACCTAATCCCTTCTTATTATAAAGAAGTCTTAGAGGAACAATTAAAATACTTTATTAAATATGGAAATCTAAATAAGGCTATTTTTGCATATGAACCCGTTTGGAGCATTGGAACAGGCATAATTCCAAATATTGATGATATATTAGAAGTGACTTCATTTATTAAAATGCAAACTCAATCAAAAGTTTTATATGGAGGATCAGTTAATAAAAAAAATGCAACAGGAATACTAAATATTGCTTCTATTGATGGTGCTCTTATTGGTGGAGCTAGCTTAGATCCAAATGAATTCTATGAAATTATAAAAATTTCCGAAAAAATAAAATGATTGCAGAATTTATTTTTATTATTAAAATAAAGAACCGGAGAGGCGTAAAAATACGTTAGCCGCAAATCTTAGTGGCCTAATTATAGAAAGGGAACTGTCACTGTACAGATCGTGGTCTGTATATATGGTGCCCACCTGAGGAGTCGGCCACATGCAGATTCCTTAGCAACGGTTTTTAGGCTTCTCCTTAAAATTCCTAAATAAAGGAAACTAAATAATGGCTAGTCTATATTTTTATTATTCTGCTATGAATGCAGGTAAAACTACTTCTTTATTACAAACAGATCACAATTATTATGAACGGGGTATGAATACAGCAATTTTTGTTAATGCCGTAGATAACCGTTATGGAATAGGAATAGTTAAATCCAGAATAGGATTGCAGAAATCAGCCATGACTTACAATAAAGATTTCGACTTTTTTTGTTATGTAAAGGATGCTAAAGATCTTTCCTGTGTATTAGTTGATGAAGCACAATTTTTAACTAAAAAGCAGGTAGAACAATTAGGAGACATTGTAGACTTCCTTAATATTCCTGTTTTAGCTTATGGTTTGAGAACAGATTTTCAAGGTAATTGTTTTGAAGGTAGCGAAAGTCTTTTAGCAATTGCTGATATTTTGGTAGAGCTTAAAACTGTTTGTTTTTGCGGCAAAAAAGCTGTAATGAACATGAGAATTGATGAAAATGGAAATAAAATTACTGAAGGTAAGCAAATAGAAATAGGAGGAAATGAAAAATATATTTCAGTTTGTAGAAAACATTTCAAAAGGCCTGAAAATATATCTAAAATCCATAAATAAAAGATTATAGAATTAATTATCATTATTATGCATTTCCTCTTTGATTCAAAAAAAGTTTAGAATTCATTCCTATTTTTAAAAACGCTTTACTCCACTTATCTACAAAAGGATTTCCAAATATTAATGCTTCATCTGCCGGTATAGGAATCCAATAATTCGAAGCAATTTCATTTTCTAATTGACTCTTACTCCATGTATAGCATCCGATACATACAATTTTTCTTTTAGATTCACTTAGTTCTGTAAAAGATTTTACAAAATTGTCACTAATTGTAAGAGCTATGTGATTATTAATTATCTGACTGTATTTTATCATACATTCATCAGAGTGAACAATAAAGCATTTATCAATTTCTTCTATTCCTCCAAAATATATTAAAGGAAAACTATCCATAATTTGTTCATTTTTTATATTTAATCTTTTTAATATACTCAAAATATTTATATCAGGTATTAGCTTATTAATTACAACTCCTAATGCTCCATCATTTGAATGATCACATATATATATCATTGAACGATTCAAATAATTAGATATCATATTAGGTGATGAAAGTAAGATATACCCTGTTAAATTTGTTAATCTATTATTTCTCATATCTTTATTGTTCATATTACTCACTATAGTTATAATATTATATATTATACAAGTTAATTTTTTACTAATATGAAAGTTATTTTCAAATTTTTTTCTATATCATACTTAGTTTTTTCTTCAATACACTCGTGTTTATCAATAACTGCAGAAGATATCCAATTGAATTTGACAAATCAAGGTAAAGATAATATTTTGTTTTTTGAAGTCAAATTACCAGATGGATGGAAAAATTCAAAAATTCCTGATATTTATATTAATTCTATAGATAATAAAGTTTTATCTGATTGGTTTTATGATAATAGAAAAGGACTTTATATATTAAAGTGTAAAATCGACAGCAAGAAACCTGAAACTATAAATTTTCGTTTTTTTGTTTGTAAAAATTTTTGCTGTATTTTAGATAAAAAATTTAACTTCATTCCTAAAAACATAACAAATAATAAATCCATTTTTATAATGGCATTATTTGGATTTATAGGTGGATGCTTACTAAATGTAATGCCATGCGTCCTTCCTGTAATTCTATTAAAATTAAGGAATATGATATCTCGAAAAATTATTATAGCATCTATCATAGGAAATTATTTAACCTTTGGGTTTTTCTCTATAATGTTGGCAATTTTAAAGATATTTGGGGAAAATATTGGTTGGGGAATGCATTTCCAAAATATATACTTTCTGAAAATATTAACAATTATATTTTTTATACTGATTTTAATTACTTTTAATAAAATTAACATATTTTTGAATACACAAATAAATATGAAAACTAACAACCTAATATTTAAAAATATTATATCGAGTATAGTAACAACTTTGATTGCTATTCCATGTACTGCTCCAATTCTTGGGAGTGCTGCAGCATTTGCCATAACCCAAGAAAATTTCTTTCATTTATTTTTTATTTTCTTTGCTATATCTACCGGATTTTCAACCCCATATTTCTTTGCTTTATTTCTAAATATTTCAAAGTTTAGTATATTATTGAAAAGTCATTTATTCCAAAAATTTGTTAACATAGGTATTATCTTAATATTTATTTGGTTAATATGGCAGCTATTTTACAGAGTTACTATAGAAGAATTTTTTATAATCTTAATCTGCTTCATAGTATCATATTTTCTTTTTATAAAAAACAAAAGGACAATCGCAATCATTATTCTTATAATTTTACCATTTATTAATCTTCCTTCTCAAAAAGAATGTAATGTATTTGATTTTAACAGAATTCAAAATCTTGTTGATCAAAATCGTATCGTTATAGTAAATATAACTGCAGATTGGTGTATATCATGCAAATACAACAAACTTAAGTTTAGAGATTCAGAAGTAAAAAGAAAAATAAAAGACAACGATGTTGAACTAATTGAAATTGATTTTACTGAATATAATGATAATGTGATGCAATATATCAAACAGTATTCTAGAATAGGTATTCCATTTACTATTATATACGGACCTAATAAAAAACAAGGATTATTACTCAGTGAATTACTTTCTGTAAATGACATTAAGCAAGCTATAGATATGGTAAAGCAATAATGATTAAAATTTTAATAAAATGCATATGAATGTAATATTTTTGTTGAATAAAAGATAAATAGTGTTAATATATACTGCATGTAAAACCTGATGGGATACTAAATGGAATATAAAATAAATTATAATAATAGTAGAGGTCTTGAATCTTATGTAGGTGAAAGAATTCGCATGAGAAGAATGGAATTAGGTTTAACTCAAGATAAGTTAGCTGATATGTTAGGAGTTTCTTTTCAGCAAATTCAGAAATATGAGGCTGGACGTAATGCAATGAAAATTACTTCACTATATCGTCTATCAAGAGTCTTGCTAGTAGATATTTCTTATTTCTTTGATGGTTTTAAAGGATATTCATTGCATGATTCTTCTAATGCCAGTTATTCTTCTACACTACAATCCAGAGAGATATCTTCTTTAATTCGCAATTATCAGAATATTTCTAATCCAAAACTAAGAAAATCTGTATCGAATTTGATTAGAACTGTCTCAACAAATGAATAAAATTTTACAAAATTATGTTCATTTTAAAGGATACTTAAAATGAAAGTACATTTTGTCCGTTCATCTAATCCTAAATCTAAAAACGCTTATCGTGATATGGTGAAGATGTACGGCCAAAATGACATTGAACGCGCAGACTGTGTTGTAGTTCTATCTGGAGATGGAATGATTTTACGTTCTTTCCATGAATATTATAAATATAATATTCCTATATATGGAATGAATAGAGGGGAATTGGGATTTTTAACAAATAGGTATACAAAAGATAATTTGCTTTTAAGAATACAAAAAGCAAAACCATTTAGATTTCATCCTCTAAAAGCATCTATTCAAACTAGAGACAATAAATATTGGACATCTTTAGCAGTTAACGAAGTGTACTTACTTAGAGAAACTCACCAATCAGCAAAACTTAAGGTTATAATTAATAGCGAGATAATGATAAAAGAGCTAGTTTGTGATGGTTTAATTACAGCTACTCCTCTAGGAAGTACAGCTTATAATTATTCTGCTGGAGGCCCTATAATTCCTCTGGAATCTTCTTTGTTAGCTTTAACTCCAATTAGCTCATTTAGACCGAGATGTTGGAGAGGAGCATTATTAAAAGGTGATACAGAAGTTATTATTGAAGTTTTAGATAACTTGAGACGCCCTGTATGTATAGTTGCAGATTATGTTGAATTTAGAGAGGCTGTAAAAGTAAAAATCTCTTTAGATTTATCACGTGTACTGACATTATTAGTAGATCCGAGTAATACTCTACAAAAGAAAGTCTTAGAAGAGCAGTTTGCAACTTGATTTTATATTAATTTCAATTTAGAATTGGTTAAATTAGATTTATGGAGAATATTTATGGCGAAGTCATCGACTATGCTCGTAAAAATGGTGAGTACTGCTGATACGGGATTCTTTTATGTAAAAAAGAGAAATCCAAGAAAACAGCCTGAAAAAATGGAAATGAAAAAATACGATCCCGTTGTTCGTAAACATGTCATTTTTAAAGAAATGAAGATGAAATAGTTGTTTACATTCTTATAATCTTATAATTTGTATAGTTTAATAATATTTAAATGGAGATATTAGTTTAGTTTTGTTATCTCTCAACTATTTTGAATGATTGTTTATATCTCTTATAGTGAATCATATACACTTCCTTCTGATGATACGCCTTCCCCTTCACTATCATCTTCATCAGATTCATTTTGTTCTGGTGACGATATAATTTCATTATTATCAACATATATTTCTATATTATTTTTTTCATTTTTTAATAATGGTTCAAAACGAGAATTTTTAGTGATTTTTGAAAGATAATTATCTATCAATCCTATTGTTAACTTATCATTCATATTTGTATTTTTACTTAAAATAGAACTCATTGTATTTTCTAAAGATTCTCTTAAAGTGTTTCCGTTTTCACTATTCGGGAATGTGCCTAAAATTAATATTGATTTATTTAATAAATTTTTAATTTCTATATTAACTAATTTTGATAAACTGCTTTCATTTTGATTAACAAGTATACATCCTCTAAAAATTTTAGAATTCAAGTTAAACAGTTCAAATATAGGAATGGCAGCCAATTTTTTCGCGCATAATATTATATTACCAGGTAAACATAATTTATTATTAATAGCATAACGAACAACCTCCATAACGTCTCTTTTAAATCTATTATCATCAACATTCTTACAATTGACTTGCATTATATTATAACCTCGATTTGCTAAAAGTTGCACTGAAGGAGAATATTCCCATTTAAAATCATTTGATAAATCAAACATCATAATAAGGGGAGGTTTATTTGTTCTCACTGTAGAAGCATTAAAAAACATTTGTATTCGAGATGGAGTAGTATAATATTTAGTTGAAGATAAAGTATATTGAGGTATATTTGTTGTTTGGGTTATTTGTTTAATAACTCCATTTCTTGTATCATATAACAAAAACTTATTTGGAAATTTATCTGAAGTATTGCAAATCAACCAAATTTTATCGTCAGAACTAGTATCAATTCGATACCAGGATTCAAATTTACTATTTAGTCGATTAATATGCAATTTTGTATTATTATCTAATGGTATATGTAATAGCCTTCTTGCATTTACTGTAATAAATACTGGATTTCCATACGAATTAAAATAAATTTTACATTGTGATTTACCTGGAATTTTATCTAAATTATAAATAATTCTTGTCTCTTTTGTAACGACATTTAATGATGATAATATTAACCTATCGTTTTTAATATTTGTTTTATAACATGTTAAATTATTATTAATAGATAAATATTGAGTATCATTCTGATTAATTACTATTTGCTCTAATAATTGTAAAGAAGAATCATTATCTTCCTCTTCATCATTATCTTCCATTATGTCTTCTATATTATTTTTTTTCTTAGATGAATTATCTAAATTATAATATATATTTTCGACACTATTAGTTGATTTTATTATAATTACTGGATTTAATTTTGAATTAAATAAAGCTTTTGTTGGATGATCTTGACCTTCTTTCATAAGATTACAATTTCCATTGTTATTATTTATTTTGTAAAGCGAATATGAATTTCCATCAGAACATTCGATTAAATAGGCAATATTATTTTTTGCCAATATTTTTATACTTTTCATTTCATTCATTAATTGCAATCGTTTTTGTTTAATAAAATTATTAGATGCTAATACCAACTTTGCTTGCAAAAAATTACTTTCATCATAATAAGTATATAAGAGATTTGAACCTATAAATTTAATACTTTTTATTGGTTCTTCAGATTGAATCAAATAATCAGAAACATTTGTACGAAATATGGATTTTATATGAATAATTTTACTGTCATTAGTATTAATATAAGCAACATACTTTGCATTAGGAGACATTACTATTTTTTTTATATTATTTTGAAGTAAATTGTTTCTTTTAATAATAGGAATATTATTCTGTTGGATATTTTTGGCTGATATATTTTTTGAATTTAAATTATTATAAAATTGAAAAGGATAATTTTGACTATATTTTTTATTGGTACTGTTATTATTAGATCTATTTAATATATTTTCAACTTGAATTGCCTTTCGAAGCACATTATCGATTACATCAGCATAAGAATAGGTTGTACATATTAATATTGCAAATAATATTCGCATTGTTATATCTCCTAATTTACAAACAGCATATATTAAAATCGTAAAAAATAAGTTAATAAATTTTATTTGTAAAAACTGTAAAATAATTTTATTTTATTAATTATTTTTTAATAATTTATTTCTATACTAAAACAAAAAAAGGAGACAAAAATGAAAAAAACATTGTTAATATTAGCTGTTGCTTTTATGGGTTTTAATGATACACATGGTATGGAATTAAATTCAATAGAAGAAAATACCATTACTAATTCTAATACATCAATGACTAAAGTAGAAAAGAAAAATGCAACAAATCAAATTCCTTCAGTTGATGTATCAACAATAGCTCCAGTAGTAAATCCGGAATTTATCGACACTCATGATGATCTTTTAAGCGCCGGTAAATGTTGGTGGCGTACATATAATGTTATTAGAGCAGGACAAGTTATAGTTAATGGTCTTGCAATGGTTGGTAATGCTTTTGTAGCTAATAATTATTTTTCTGGTAATGGAAATACGAAAACGGATGCTATATTATGTACAGTCTCAGCAGTTGCTAATGGTGCCGCTGCTTTAACTACATATTTATTATATAAAATCAGCGGAAGAATTAATGAAATTAATGAAGAATTAGCAAAAGATACCGAACTCGAATCTATTTAATAAAATAATATGTAACCAAAAATACTGTTGCCTATTATAGTTAGGCAACAGCTAGAATGTATAATTGTTTTATTGTTCTGTATAACTACTAACTCTTATTCCCATAAAAGATCTATTAATATTAGATGTTTGCTTTGCTTTTCTAGAATAATCATATAAAGAAACAACACAAGTATTAATTTTTCCATTTTCTTCAGGAGTATACCTTGCCAAGAGATCCTTACAACTAGGACACATATATAACCATGATACAAATATTATAGGATATTTTAATTCATTTTTCTTAGTTAAGTGATAATAAACATTTCCATAAATATAATTGCGAATATTTACATAAATACCCCGTTACCTATGACAGGAATCCTTCAATTTTTAAATATTCGTCTATAAGTATATAGACAAGATATCATTTAATATTTTGATAAAGATTATTTAGTAGTTTATGATTAAATTTTTACATTAGCTTTTTCGATATTTTCATTTGATATTGTTTGAGTTTCAATGTCCTTAACGTCAGCTTCCGCTTGAACTTCAACATTTACCTTCTTCGGATTTTCATCGTCATAATAACCTAAATTTCTCAAAAAGATCTGCATTTCCGCTTTATTTCCATAGACAGCATCTAGATCTGATGCTCGCTTATAAGATGTGGCTTTTAAATCAAAAGGATGCCAATACACCGGTAGCATTTGAGATGTTGGTGCGGAAGAAATTTCAATTGGAAACAATGTCGATGCCTTATCTACATACTGATGCTTCGTTACACTGTCACAACAGCTATATATAAGACCATAACTAGTGTAATCCTCTGAGGAAGATACTTCCAATAAGAATTTAATCCTCCCTTTTTCAAGCCCATCTAAAACAAAACCTTTATTTTCCCCATCTAACTGACGACAGAGTTTCAAAATACCACCATTGCTTAATGCAATCAATAATGGACAGCACAATCCACATGGAACTCGTTTCGTATGTATATGCAACACTATAACTTGCAGATCAGATATGTTTCTTCTCTCTCCGACAAAAACTGAAGTTAATATCCCCAAAAAACTACCGTTTTTCCCGAAAAGACGATTAATAATCTGCAGTTCCGTGTCACTATAAGTCCCATCCGTAATCAAATCTTTTCCGAATAACAATGTGAATATCCCTTTATCGATGTTCTCTACTTTAAACTTTGAACTAGAAAAAACTTGTGTAACTAATTCTTTTACTTTTGAATCGTCAACAAAATCTATGGCTTGGAATCCATTAGAAATAATGGTATCTCCACCAATAACCGTACCGTCACACAAAATAAAACTTAATGTTGCTACAGCAAAATTACAATCAGCAGACATAGGATGGAAAAAACTGTTTGTATTGCGCACTTTCATAACTTCCTTGCTTCGTTCTCTTTGCTTTTTTATAAATTCACCGGTATGTGGACCAGAAATTTGATTTGGTTCAGGAAATCGATCCACATTAAAACAAAAATCAACACATTCTTTCAACGATTCATGTATAAGCTGAAAACTTTTCGTTATTGGCTTTCCATCTAAAGATACATCAAGAGATCTTCTGCACCTTATTCCAGAATCCTTTACGTCCCTAACAATATATTTTTTTCTGTTAAATTCTAGCTGAGCTCCTGTAGCACAGGTATGACTAAAACAAATACTAGCAGCCAACAATAATACAAACGCACAATTCATCGTAACCTCACTGAGCAAAATTTTCTTCTAATCGACAACAAATATCACCAGTATTAAAACGATCCATCAAAAAGGA
>CAZHJM010000022.1:0-12802 GCA_964532905.1 uncultured Holosporaceae bacterium | reverse complement strand
TTGATAACTTCAATATTTATTTAAAAAATAGAAATATTACTTGAAAAAATTATTTTTTACAAAAATACAATATATAATAGTAAAATAAAGGACAAATATGGAAAAATATTAAGTTTGAAAGTCATTGCTTTGATTGCGTTCATTTAATTATCTGTTAGAATAGAATCTCCAGCGATATCTATCGTATCAATTGAAGATAGTATGAAGATAGTAAGGAGGTAGAACTTGATTATGATTATAAACTTGAACAAAAAGATAAGAAAATTGCTCGATTAGAAGAAGAAAAAGCAGATCTTAGATATCTATTATTATCAATTAATATAGATAAAAATAAATTATTTGATATGGGAAAAAATTTTGTATCAATGATGATTAAAATATTTTTGAATATCTAATAGATAATAAGGAATTGAAATTAGATTATAAAGATAACAAAAAACGGACTTTTGCCTTGTCTTGTTATTGCTAAGAGCAATATGACAAGGTAATCTACTATAGGAAGAAAAAAGAAACATACATTGTGAGAGAATATGTAGATTCTCACGTTCGTTACACTCTCTCAGAATGACGCCAAAACGTGACAAAGGAACACTTAGAATGACAGGGATAATGATACCATACCTTCGTCATTGCAAGTAGCAGGCGATATGGCAATCCAATATATCTGTAGATATCCACAGAGAAATGTTGACTAGTTAATAGATTCTCACACTCATTGCATTCGCTCAGAATGACGCTAAGTCAGAAGTAGGTATATTAGAATGACGACAGTTGAGTGAAAAAAGTGCACTAAGGATTGAGAAAAAAGAAAAAATACATTAATAATGACTCTAGGCGTGAGGAAAAGCATTCAAACTGACGAGGTAGAGAGTGTTTTCGTTCAGAATACGGAACCAATAGCCTTCGCTTCTTTTACTTATTATGTAGTAATAAATGGAACTACTTTCGTCTAGTGTCATGGTTATAAGCTTTCTATTCTCATTCATCATAAGGAGTCTTTCTCGCTTTTTCGTTACTACTGTATGCCTTTTCCTCTAACGTCATTGCACGAAGCCATATAGCCTTCGCTTCTTCCACTTGTTACATGGCAATCTATAAGGTAATGAAAATAGATTGTTTTAAATAATTATGGGCTAGTGTATTAAAAGTTAAGATCAAAAATAAAAATACTCTAATTCAAAATTGTCTTTAAATTTATATTGATGAGAAAAATAAATATGATTTGGTTTATAAGTTAAAATATTTTAGCCATTTTATGGCATTATGATAAATTTACGTTAAGGTAATAGCATGTTTTACCTTGTGATAGAGCTTTTTGTTCATATCTTGTTCGCGTAAACCAATTTGGTTTGTTTGAAAATTCTGTTATATCATTATTGCACAAAATATTGAGTGTTTTCAGATTCTTGAGTACATATTGTATGTAATCTACACAATCAGTAGCAAAATATAATTCGGTAGATGGTAATATCCCTTTTTTCTGTAAAGTTTTGATAAATTCATTAGATAAAATACGACGCTTGTAATGTCGTTTTTTTGGCCAAGGATCAGGAAATAATATATAAAATTTATTTATTGTATTATCTTGCAATTTTTCTAATAGAAGTCGAGCATCTCCATTGAAAATTTTTATGTTTTCTAATTTATTATTATGTATTTCTCTCAAAGTATTTACAACACCATTTTCAAATGGTTCACAGCCTATAAATCCCTCATTTGGATTTGCAATTGCGCTTTCTATCAAATGTTCACCCCTTCCAAAACCTATTTCCATATTTATTGAAGGAAAATTTTTTTTAAAAAGAGAATTTGGATGAAATTCAATATCAGGAATATAAATACCATATAAGTTGTATAAAGTTATTAAGTCGTTTTTTTGCGAAACGCTTAGCCCTTGAGCTCTTTTTCTTCCATAAGATTGAATCAACTTAATATCTACCATAAAATTCCTCAAAATTTTATAAAATAACTATTGGAAAATATCTATATCATAAATTCCTGCTTTTACCCAATTTTTTAATTGTTTTTTAAAACTTTTATCTTGAATATTAACTAATAATCATCGTAAATTAATAAGTACAAGATTTAAGGGATAACTTATGAAAATCGGCGGGAATGACTTAAGAATTGGAATGTTAATAGAACATAAAGGACGCTTATGGACAGCTTGTAAACTTCAGCATGTAAAACCAGGCAAAGGAGGTGCTTTTATACAAGCGGAATTAAAAGATATCAAAAATGGGACAAAACTGAATGAAAGATTTCGTTCAGACGAAACTCTAGAAAAAGTTTCTTTAGATGAAGAAGAGTACCAGCTTTTGTTCAAAGATGGGGATATTTTTACTTTTATGAATACATCTACTTTTGAACAAATCCAAATTAATAAAGATATTATTGGAGAGCCTGCTCGTTTTTTACAAGATAATATGATTGTAACAATTACATCTTATGAAGGTGAAATTATTGGTGTAATGCTTCCAAATACAGTAACTATGAAAATTATAGAGGCTGATACAGTAGTAAAAGGACAAACTGCGACAGCCTCCTATAAATCTGCCATATTAGAAAATGGTGTACGTATTTTGGTTCCTCCACATATTGATGCTGGGACAAGTGTTGTAGTTAATACTGATGACGGTTCTTATGTAGAAAAAGCGAAATAAGAGATATTTATGCCCAGATGGCGGAATTGGTAGACGCGCTAGGTTCAGGTCCTAGTCCATGTAAATGGGTGGAAGTTCGAGTCTTCTTTTGGGCACCAAGGAGATAATATTATGAATATTTATGAAAATGATTTGCCGGATAGTGTTGTATTTGAAGATAGTGTAGCTATAGATACCGAAACAATGGGGCTTGTAACTAAACGTGATAGACTATGTCTTGTACAAATATGTTCTAAAGAAGGAGAAATTCATTTAGTGCATATACGAAAAAATCCCGAAAGAGACGCCGTTAATTTAAAAAAATTACTTATAAATCCAAATATTTTAAAAATATTTCATTTTGCTAGATTTGATATAGCAATCTTAAATTATACCTTTAATATTGTTGTAAATAATATTTATTGTACAAAAATCGCCTCAAAACTTGTAAGGACCTATACAGACAAGCATAGTTTAAAAAATTTGTGTAAAGAAATTTTGAACATTGAACTTTCTAAACAAGAGCAGTCATCAGATTGGGGTACAGAAGAGTTATCCACTGAGCAACTGAATTATGCCGCAAATGACGTAATTTATTTACACAAGCTAAAAGAGAAATTAGATTACATGCTTGCCAGAGAAGGAAGGAAAGTAATAGCACAAAAATGTTTTGATACATTACAAACTATTTGTGCATTAGATTTACTTGGAATTTGTCCTGAAGAACTTTTTGTTCATTAATTTGATGTAAAAATTATTTCTTGCTGTTAATAAAATAATTTATCCAAATTTGAAGTAATTGAGATTATAGAATGTATAAAAGAATTAAAGCTAAGTCTTTATTGTTAAAAATATTGAATTCAGCATTCTTATAATTTTAGGAATAATAATTTAATAGAACGTTTTTATTTTCTACCACAAACTACCTTTAATTATTTTCGAAATTCTTATCAGTATGTTTATGTATTTATATTAATAGAACTTTTAATGTAATCGATAATATTTTTTTCAGTTGATTTAATTATGCCACGCCTACTTTCAGCCCAACGAGTATTATTTTTAGTCTTTTTATGTAAATAATCCATTTTTTTTAAATAATCTGCTTGCAAAGCTTTAGTATTTTTTGATAAATCATCCATCATAATATATTTTTGAATCTTATATTGATCTATTTCTTTAGAATTCATTTCTGATAGTTGTATTTTCATTTTAGTTGTCTTTACGATAATATGATATATTTCTTGTATAATTGATTTCGATGTTGTAGAATACAATAGTTCTTCTATATAATTTACAGTTTTTGCTTCTTTAGAATTGTTTAAAAATGGCGAATATTTATTGAAATCTATATTAGAAATTAATTTGTTTAGCGAATCTGCGTAATTTTGAAGTGTCTTATCAACATAGTCTAAATTTGATGATTTATTTAATTTTTCAATAAATATATGAATTTGTTCATAGCACGAATTTATAAAAACCCCATCATAAAACAATTTATTAAAAAACTCTTCTTTTTCATATAAATAATTTATAATGGACATTAAAATTGCAATAAATGCACCTGTAATTATAGAAAGAAATATATTTGCTAAGGTTGGATATATGGCTTCAGTAATATAAAAAAGTATCACAAATAAGAATAAGATTATACTATAGTAAATTATTATTTTTCTATTTATTTTCATAACTATTCTTCACTAAAGAAATCTTCATCAATCTTTTTGATTTCAATTTTAGTTTTCACTTGTATGCCTAAATTATGTTTAATCATCAATTTAGTCAATTCTTCACCATCTACCAGTCGTATAATTTTACCTTAAATAGAGGCTGCTTTCTTTTTTGCATTTTCATCAAAAAAACTAGTAGTTATAAATACACCCTTTCTTACTGATGAACAACCTAAAGCACCTGCAAAATTTTGCATTTCTTTTTCATTAACCTTATTATCAGAATATCTTTTGGCTTGTAGATATATTTTTTCTAAACCTAATTCATCTTCGTTAATTATGCCATCTACTCCACCATCATGGCTCATTTTTGTCATAGCACCAACGCCATAATTCATTTTTTCCATGAGTTGAAGAACTATTCGTTCAAATCTTATAGGATCAATTTGTTTTAATTTTGATAATAACTCTTTTTGTAAACTTTCGGAATATAAATTCTGTACACTCTCAATCAATTCTTCTGGAGTTTTATTTTCTTCAATATGATTATTTTTACCTTTATTACCAGGGTCTTTATCAATTTCACTATTATTATCCAAATTTTTTAAAAATCTTAAATCAATTTTATTTGGTTTATTTTTTAATACACTTAAGCCCTTTGTTGTGATAACAAAACAACCTTTTTCAGTAGAATCTATGAGTTCAGCATTTTTTAAATATTGTTTTGCCCACGCGACCCGATTATACATTGTTTTTTGTACTTTACTAGGCAACCATTCATTTCTTTCTTCTTCTGTTAAATGATATTTATCAGACATTAATTCAACCATATCTGATAATTTTACAACTTTTCCACTCTTTAATAACTCTAACAATGGTAACATTAATGTTTGAAAATCAGGTATTGCCATACTGAAAATCCCTTTTTATTAAAAATAGCATAAACATACAATAATTTGCATTATGCTTTTGAATTATTTTTCCATATCAAATTGTTTAACGTGACTACGCTTTCAGGGGAGTGGTGATAGATGAAATATAATAATTAAATTATGTGAAAAGTTATAATTTTTATGTTTCTAATTCTGTTGAGTTATTTATCTCTATTATGTATCATACCATATAATTTACTTAGAGAGGAAGTATGTCAGAAGCACAAAACAAAGAGCAAACATTAGGAATTATTGCACAATATACAAAAGATTTATCATTTGAAAATATTAACCCTATTTCACAAATCGAATCTTCAAACGAACAGCCTAACATTGATGTTAAGTTAAATATTAACCATGAGAAAGGGAAACAAGAAAATGTTTATGTTGTTTCACTTAAAGTTGATATTTCCGCTAAAGTAAAAGATACAACATTATTTATTTTAGAGTTGTCCTATGTTGGCGAATTCGTAATTAAAGGATTTGAACAATCTATGATAGAGCCAATTTTATATGTAGAGTGCCCTCGTTTGTTATTTCCTTTTGCTAGAAGTATTATAGCCTCTGCTGTTAATGAAGGTGGATTCCCTCCTTTGTATTTAGCCCCAGTAAATTTTGTTGATTTATATCAACAGCAATTAAATGCAAAAAATCAAACTAAGCAATAATATTATGAAAAATTCCGTTATCGATTTAGAAAATAAATGTAAGCAATTATCCTTGGATAACGGAATTTTTTCTGAAAATAAACAAAAAGATTCACAATCCATAAAAAATAAAGAAAAAAAGTTAGCTATTCTGGTTGATGGTTCAAGTTTTATATATCGGGCATTTTATGCTTTGCCACAACTTACAAATAAAAAAAATGAGCCTGTAGGAGCGGTATATGGATTTTGCTCAATGATATTATCTATTTTAGATAAGCAACAATCAGATTTATTTTGCGTAGCCTTAGATGCCGGACGTAATACTTTTAGAAAAAAGATATATAATGAATATAAGAATAATAGAGAAGAGACACCTGCTGATTTAAAAGCACAATTCCCACTATTACTAAAAGCTTGTCAATCATTCGGATTACCTATTGTTGAGATAGAAGGATATGAAGCAGATGATATAATTGCAACTTACTCTTCCGAGTTGGCTAATAATAATTACGAAGTTAGAATCGTTGCTTCAGATAAAGATTTAATGCAATTAATTAATGAAAATACTTATTTATTTGATCCAATAAAATCTAAAATTATAAAAAAAGAAGAGGTATTTGAAAAATACGGGGTATATCCTGAACAAATGGTAATGTTGCAATCTCTTATGGGGGATAAAACTGACAATGTTCCAGGTATAGATGGTATAGGTCCTAAAACTGCCGCTAAATTAGTAAATGAATTTAAAACTATAGATTGTATTTATAAGAATATAGAAAAAATAACACCAATTCGAATTAGAGAGAAACTCAGAGATAACTATGAAGCGTTATTATTATCTGAAAAACTTGTAACTTTATCTCGTAATGTTCCAATATCAAAAAATTTTTCAAATTTAAAAGTATCAATGAATATTGATAATGCAATATCATTTTTAGAAGAGCAAAATTTTCGTTCTCTTGTAAAAAGGTTGAAAAATTTTAATGAAAGAAAAGAAAAGCAACAAAGAAAACATATTTATATAAAAAATTTGGATGATTTACATAATTTTTTAGAATTTAATCGCCCAAGAAAAATAAGTTTATTCTCTACCCCTTGTTTTAATGGAGGGCAAGTCTTAGTTATTTGTACGGAATCACAAATTGCAGAATGTTTTTTCTCTATTTCAGATGAGACTCAAATAAATAAAAACACACTGTCTTTAACTAGCATTATTTCTGTACTTCGACCCTATTTTCAAGATTTGTCAATTACAAAAATAGGAACAAGACAAATATTGAAATTATTTGGAAGTATAGAAGCATTCCAAGATATAATATCCATATCTTATTTATTATATGGCGTTACAGGAGATAAATTATCTTCTATTTTTCGAGAAAATGATTCTTATATTTGTAAATTTGCATTTTCTGAAATTTGTAATCCTGAACAGGCAGGTTTAGTTGCTGAACTATTCTATGATGAGTTTGAAAATATGTATTCAGAACTGAACAAGTCTAACTTAATAGAAATTTATAAAAAAATAGATATGCCTTTAATATATGTATTAAATCAGATGGAAATAAATGGCGTTATGGTTTCTGCATCTAAATTAAAAGAGGTCTCTGATGTAATTGATACAAAAATAGAAGAAACGGAATATCAAATTTTTGAAATTGTTGGATATAAATTTAATATAGCTTCAACAAAACAATTAGCAGAGGTATTATTTAATTCCTTACATATTCCTAAACAAAAGAATAAAACTTCTTTAGATGTAGAAAGCTTAGAAGAGTTGTATGATTTTAGTCCAGTTCCTAAATTAGTTGTAGAATGGAGAAAATTATCAAAATTAGCATCTACTTATGTCACACCTTTATTTAAATTAATTGATTCTAATACGCAAAGAGTACATACTACTTTTCATTCTACTTCAACTATTACTGGGCGTTTATCATCATCTAATCCAAATTTGCAAAATATTCCATACCGTTCAGAATTAGGAAAAAAAATAAGGAGTGCTTTTATTAGTTCTGAAGGATACAAATTAGTATCATTTGATTATTCTCAAATTGAATTAAGAGTCCTAGCTCATTTAGCGGATATAAAACTATTAAAAGAAGCATTTTCTCTTGATAGAGATGTTCATACAATTACAGCTGCAAATATATTTAAAGTTAGTGAAAGTATGGTTACTCCTGAAATGAGAAGTAAGGCTAAAACTGTAAATTTTGGTATTATATATGGAATGTCTCCTTTTAGGTTATCAAAATCCCTGAATATTCCTTTGGATGAGGCAAAGCAGTATATTGAAAATTATTTTAATAGTTTCCCTGAATTTCACAATTTTAAAGAAAAGTGTTAAGCTTTGCTAGGCATAATGGATATATAGAAACGATTACAGGAAGACGTTGTTATATTCATGATATCTTATCTAAAAATTTTAATTTAAGGCAATTCAGTGAGCGGCAGGCTTTGAATGCCATTATACAAGGTACTGCAGCAGATATAGTGAAAATAGCTATGATTCAAATACATCCGCTATTACACGATTTGTTTTCTCGAATGCTTATTCAAATTCATGATGAACTAGTTTTTGAGATAAAAAACGATAAATTAGAACAGGCAGTTAGAGAGATTAATAATATTATGGAAAATTGTATTTCATTGTCTATTCCATTAAAAGTTAATGTCGAAACAGGTACATTTTTACAATAGCTTATTAATAAAAAATTAAAGAATTGTCATTAAGCTGAGCTTGTATTTGATGTAATAGAAATGGCAAAGTATAAAAATATTATTACACCAGTTGAAATGAAAATTTTTAAAGTAATAAAACTACATAAAAAGGGTTCACTAATTATAGAATTTGCTTTAACGATACCTATTGTACTTTATTTAATATTATTTGCTTTTGAGTTGATAAAAATTAATATAGAAAAAACGGCTATTGATTCTATTTGTAAAGCATGTACTTTTGATCTTATCAATAGAGGTAATGTAAAAAATTTTGATGCTATTTTTAAAAAATATTTACCTAAATATGTTCCGATAGGACGTGCTAAATTTTATTGTAGGGTTTATACTGACCTTGCGGCAATGATGAGTAAATCTCCTTATGGTGGTGAAAGAATAGCTTATCCTATGTCTGGAAGTGATGATACATTGCCTGTATCTAATGCAACTTCTGCAAATTTTGGTATAGAATCTCATGCAACTTTAAAAGGAGATACTTCTCCACAATGTGATACGATGGATGTTGGAATAAATAATAGAGTAAATTATCTGCTAAACGGTACTCCCTCTGGTCATGTTTTTGTACTTACAGTAGTATTGCGTCATTCCTTTTCTTCTGCAATGGTAGAAAAACTTTTTAGTGGAGGTAGTAATACGAATAAAGAAGGTTATTACATTTTATGGAGTCGAGGTGTCGGTATAGTGAATTAGTTTTTACTCTACTTTATTTTCATCATAGTATGGATTACAACATAATAGCGAAAATTTTTGGTTTTATGTAAAAGTTATTCTAAGCAAATTTTACCACTCAGGTGGCATCCTGAGTGTTATTTGTAATGACGAAAAACGAAAGAGGACTGTATTATAAACAAAAACATTTCCCTATTCTCGTCATCCGAATATTCTCTCCGCTAGCTGTATTCTGATACTCCATTCTTATGCTTTTAGTGTCATTCTAAGTGAGCGAAGTGAACGTGAGAATTTATTTGTACTTACAGGAAGTTATAGTTATCAAATAAATATGAAAACATGTTGCTTTAGAAATATTCTAAAGTCACTATAGAGTCACTATAGATTGTCATTCTTAACGTCCTTATGTGGTAGCGGAAAAGATACAATATCATTTAGAATACAAAAAATAGTATAAATTGAAATAACTATTAGAGTGTCTAAATTTTGCAAAAATATTAAAAAAATGATAAAAAGACTATTTCTGAAATATGATTAAACGAGATTACATCAAATAACTCAGGAAAAATATCATTTTATAAGAAATATACTGTATGTTAAAAGATAAACAGCTTAGTTTTGTAGTAAAACGCTTTAGCTAATAAAGTTTATGTCAAAGTGAAGAATTAATTATATTGAAAAATTTTGATTTACATAAGTGATTTGTCCTTAATTAGATGATAAATTAAATAAAGATGATCATGGAGAAGAAGATGTGTTGAGAAAATTATACTCATTATTTACAATTATCATAGCTATGGGTTGTTATACTATGGATAATAATTATGATTTAGATATCGAATGTTCCAATAAGATTTATGGATCAAGGGCAGAAATTAATAATTATCAAATAAAGCAACAACATGAGCAGATAAATTTTGTAAATAATGAACTTAAATATGGGAAAATAGTGAATATTATGTTTGGAATAATGGCTATTCCATGCTTATATGCAGTCCATATTTCTAATAATGATGATATACAAATATTTGACTTTGCTGGATTTATAATGTTTACTCTATTATCTATAACCGCCGATTTATAATAGGAAATTATTACAAAAAAGCCTTCATTTGAAGGCCTTTTATAACTATAAGAAACAAATAAAGTTATTTTAATTCAACTTTTGCACCAGTTGCTTCTATTTTCTCTTTTATTTGTTTTGCTTCATCCTTAGAGACACCTTCTTTAACTGTTTTTGGAGCAGATTCAACCAAGGCTTTTGCTTCGGTCAATCCTAATCCTGTAATCTCTCTAATTACTTTAATTACCGCAATTTTTGTTGAACCTGCATCAGTTAACACTACATCGAATTCTGTTTTTTCTTCTGCGGTGGCAGCAGCAGGAGCAACACCAGCAGCAGCAACTGCAACAGGTGCAGCAGCAGAAACGCCCCATACTTCCTCTAATTTTTTACTTAACTCTGCAGCTTCTAACACTGTTAAAGCTGATAACTCTTCTACTATTTTATCTAAATTTGCAGCCATAATTATTATCCTCCATAATTTATTTTTCTGAATAGGCTTTTAAAACACGAGCAAGTTGAGATGCTGGTGCTTGTGATAACGTTGCTAAACGCTGAGATGGTGTCTGTATAATCGCAACAATTTTAGCACGTAATTCATTCATAGACGGTAAAGACGCTAAAGTCTTCACTTCAGCGACACTCAACAATTTCCCGTTGTATCCTCCGCATATAATAGAGACTTTATCTTCACTTTTAGACGCGAATTCAGATACAACTTTTGCAGAACCAGTAATATCTGATGAAAACACTAACGCAGTTTGTCCGCTTAAATGAGGAAGAAGACACTCAAAAGAGGTATCCTTCGCGGCTATTCTTGCTAATGTGTTCTTAGTAACAAGATAAGTAGACTTTACTTCACGTAATAGCTTTCTAAGATTTTCTGTTTCTACAACCGTCAATTTGTTTTGATTAACTGCAAAAACGGCTTCACTTTCTGCAAAGCATTGCTTAATTTTTGCAATCAGATCTGTTTTTTTTCTTTTTTCCACAGCTCTCTCCCAAACAAAATAACGAGAGAATATCAGAAACCAATGGTAAAATAACTAAATGACAGTCAATCTGCAACGGCAATATTTAAGTTATCCACACCGATGGTCTAAGATAGACTCTAAAACTAAAAATTGAACACTTCTGCAGTATCCAATCTCAATCCGGCTCCCATTGTACTAGAAACCGTAACAGATTTCAAGTATGTACCTTTTACATTTGCAGGTTTAGCCTTAACTACAGCACCTATGTATGCTTTCAGGTTAGACTCAATTTTGTCTTGAGGAAAACTCAACTTACAGATACCAGCATGAACAATTCCATCTTTATCTAAACGATATTCTACTTGTCCAGCCTTTGCATTTTTAACTGCTACAGCAACATTCGGCGTTACAGTTCCCAATTTCGGATTTGGCATTAGTCCTTTTGGTCCTAATATTTTACCTAAACGACCTACAACACCCATCATATCTGGACTCGCAATACAAACATCAATTTCTATAGAATTATCTTTAATTTTATCAGCCAAATCTTCAGCACCGACATAGTCAGCACCAGCCTCTTTAGCGGTATCAGCGACTGTACCTTTGGCAAAAACAGCAACTCTTACAGTTTTTCCCGTACCTTCAGGCATTGCTACCATTCCTCTGATATTTTGCTCAGAAGAACGTGGATCTAAATTTAAGTTAATAGCCACTTCTACTGTTTCATCAAATTTACAGGAACTATTTTCTTTTAAAAATTTTACAGCTTCAGATAAAGTATATGACCTATCTTCTACTTTCCTTATGATATTTTTATATCTTTTCCCTAAATGAGCCATTATTGAACAATCTCCAATCCCATTGAACGAGCAGAGCCAACGATCATCATGCTTGCAGCATCAATGCTATTAGCATTCAAATCTTTCATTTTCTTCCCTGCGATATCTTTTATTTGTGCCATTGTAATGGTTCCAGCTTTAGTACCTCTTCCTGTTTCAGAAGCTCCTTTTGTAATTCCTGCCGCTTGCTTCAAATAATAAGATACTGGAGGTAATTTTATTACAAATGAAAATGTTCTATCAGCATAAGCAGTAATAATAACAGGCAGAGGTGTACCTGCGTCATAGGACTGCGTTTGAGCATTAAATGCTTTACAAAACTCCATAATATTCAATCCTCTCTGACCTAAAGCAGGTCCAATAGGAGGCGAAGGGTTTGCTTTTCCTGCAGGTACTTGCAGTTTTATATATCCAACAATTTTTTTAGCCATAAAACTTAACCTCTTACAAAGTAAAATTAACGATGTATTTTTAACATATAAAATTTCCTTTTGCAAATGAAAGAATAATTATTTAATATGGATTAAGATCATAATTATCCAATATATTTCAATATCGTTAAAGTATTAAGATTTTTTCAAATATTTTTTATTTGCCAAAATAGTTTAATAGATAGGCATGATTTGCAATAGT
>CAZHJM010000021.1:0-13765 GCA_964532905.1 uncultured Holosporaceae bacterium | reverse complement strand
AAATAATTTTTTCAAGTAATATTTCTATTTTTTAAATAAATATTGAAGTTATCAATAATTTTTGCCAATGCTCCGTTACCTAATACATTTATACTAGTTACTAAAGGATCAAAAATTACATAAATAGCTATTAAGAGTGTAGACATTTCAGAAGTGAAGTGTAGATATTTTTCTAAAATAGGAGCCATTATAATTACTCCACCAGCAGGAACAGCTGCTACTGAAAATTTTGCAAGAACAAAATAACATGTAAATATAAGATATTCTATAAAAGTTGGTTCATTAAAACCATAGTGTTTAAGTAAAGCATAAGCCAATAAAGGGATAGCTATGCAATCTCCTAATAAATGGATATTTACAGTAGATGAAATTACAGAATCTGCTAATTCTTTATTTTTGACATTTTTCTCAGTACATACTATAGTAACAGGCATGGTTAATGCACTAGAAATTGTGCTAATTGCGGTCACAAATGCAGGCAACATATTTTTTAAACTTTTTATTGTTTCCTTAAAATTAAAATTATTTGCAATTAAATAAAATAATAATGTATATATGGTAGCGTAAATTATAAATATTAATAATATTTGTGAGTAGTTTGTTAATATATTAATTAAAGTCCCTTCAGATGCGCATTTTATTACAAATCCAATAATAAATAGAGGAATTAAAATTGATATAATTTTGAATAGTTTTTGTACAAAAATATTTATAATATTTGAAATTTTTATGGCTAATTTTGTGTTATATAATGATGTTATCCATCCAGATAACATTCCACCAAATAATGCATAGTCATTTTTTATGAGGCTTGGAATTTCAAATCTAAAATAAGGTATTAATGAGATATTTTGGTTTAGTTCCGTATTAAAAGATAAATTAGAATGAAATATCATTGTACCCAAGTAATGAGTTAAAAAAGTATTAATGAAATTAGAACATACTAAAGTTCCAAATATTATTAAAATTACACTTAAAGCATTTTGTGATAATTTTACAAAAGTTTTAAATAATAATCCAAAAATAATAAATGGAAGAAGAAATATAACTATTGATTTAGTAGTTAAACTTATAGCATAAATAATTTGTTTTATGTGCAATGGTACTACAGGATTTAGCAAAATTGATATAATTACTGTTATAATTAAAACTATTGGCAGTTTTTTAAACATATCAATACTTCAAAATTAATTATATGGGACTATAATACCAAGAGCTATGAATTACAATATTATTATGGGTGATAATTTTTTTTATATAAAAGATAATATTGCTTTTATAAAAATCAGAGTAACGACTAAAGCATCAAAAAATGCAATCATAGGTAAAAAAGGAGATGTCTTATCAATTGCCGTGACCGCAGTTCCTGAAAATGGCAAAGCAAATGAAGCAGTTATTAAATTATTAAGTAAGATATTGAATTGTGCAAAAACGAATTTTAAAATTATCAGCGGAGAGAAAAGTCGAAATAAAATATTAGCAATAAATAAAATCGCGGATTTCTCTCTTTTATTATTTTGAAGGATGATTTTATGCGAGATTCTAATAGATCAAATGAAGAGGCAAGAAAAATTGAAATAGTTCCTAATTATCTATGTTATGCAGAAGGAAGTTGTTTGATTTCTTTTGGAAATACAAAGGTATTATGCGCTGCGACTATTGAAGATAAAGTTCCTTCATTTTTAAAAGGTTCTGGTCAGGGTTGGATAACAGCAGAATATTCTTTACTTCCTAGATCTACTCAGATAAGGACAGACAGAGAATCTGTTAAAGGAAAACAGTCAGGAAGAACTCAAGAAATACAAAGATTGATTGGTAGAGCTTTACGTGCATCAGTTAATTTAAATGAATTAGGCGAAAAACAAATTAAAATTGATTGCGATGTTATTCAGGCAGATGGAGGAACTAGAACCGCTTCAATTTGCGGTTCTTGCGTAGCTTTAAATTTTGCAATAAAAAAATTAGGTTTAACTAGCAAAATTATAAAAGGCTTAGTTGGAGCTATTTCTTGTGGTGTAGTTAATGACGAAATTTTAGTAGATTTGGATTATAAAGAAGATTCATCCGCTGAGGTCGATGCAAATTTTGTATTTTTAGATACTGGTGAAATTATTGAAGTTCAAGCTACAGGAGAACATGGAGTTATGACGGATGAACAACTTTTTAGGATGTTATCTTTAGCTAGAAACAGATTGCAAGATATCTTTAAATTGCAAAGGAATATAATCTCTTAAAATGAAAGAGTTGTCTGTTTATCTGCATTGGCCGTTTTGTCTGTCGAAATGTCCATATTGTGATTTTATGAGTATTTCTGAAAGTAATGTACAAGTATATGATAAATATGTCGATTATCTATTATCAGATTTGAAAAGTAGTATTTGTAAAATTGAGAATCCATTAATTAAAACAATTTTTTTCGGAGGAGGAACTCCTTCTTTAATGAAACCATCTCAATTGGAAAGACTTATTAACTTTCTATATAAAAATTATTCTATAGATAAGGATGTTGAAATAACTCTAGAGGCAAATCCCGCTACTTTTACGGAAAATAAAATAATAGATTTTAAAAATGTTGGTATTAATAGGCTTTCTCTTGGAATACAAAGTTTTAATGAGAAGAATTTGAAATTTTTAGGACGAATTTATAGTTCAAAACAAGCAATCAAATCAGCTGAAATTGTATCAAAATGTTTTAAAAATTATAGTTTTGACTTTATCTACGGATATCAAATTCAGTCAAAAAACGATTTGGAAGAGGATCTTAGATTAGCTATGTCTTTTCAATGCCCACATATATCTTGTTATCAACTAAGTTTTGAAGAAAACACTCCATTTTATGAAAAATTAATAACTAAAGAGATTTTTGAAATTTCCGAGTATAAATCTATTAATTTATTTAATTTTATTCATGATTTATTACAAGATTATTCATTGATGAGATATGAAATTTCAAATTATGCATTAACTGGATTTGAGTCTAAACATAATATGGCTTATTGGTTATATAAAGATTATTTAGGAGTAGGTCCATCTGCTCACAGTCGTCTAACATATAATAATATGAAATTTGAAATTGCGAAATTTCGTTCAATACATGCTTGGACATCAAGAATACAACAATGTATTACAACAGATGAAATAAATAAACCTTTATCAACTGAAGAGGAAATTAAAGAAATTTTTATTATGGGATTGAGATTATCCCAAGGGATTCAGTTAAATTCATTATTATCAAAATTTTCACAAAATTTAATGAATCCTATTTTAAAAAAAATTCAAATGCTAAAAGAGCAAGGTTTTTTTTGTATAGATACTGAAAATATAAAACTATCAGAAAAAGGATTATTGACAATGAATTCTGTTTTAGATTGTTTATTTGAATAGTTTTTATAAAAAATTGACAATATTAACAATATTTTAATATTTTTCTATTATTATTATTAAAAATTTCATTAAATGATAAACGGAGATATAAAATGTATACATTATATGACAATACTTCTTATTTGTTAGAACCTTCTAGACAATTTGCTAGAATTTTAAGAAGTTCATTAAGAAACTCACCAATGGCTATGGATTTTGCCGCGGGTAGATTTACAGAAGGTGTAGCAGATATGTTTTTACGTTCAACAAAATATGTTACGAAACCAGAGTTTAATATTGATACGGTAAAAATTAATGGAGAAGATGTTCCTGTATATCAGACTACAATATTAAAAAAAGATTTTTGTAATTTAATAAAATTTAAAAAAGCTACAGATAAACAAGAACCAAAAGTATTAATTATTTCTCCAATTTCTGGTCATTTTGCTACTTTGCAGAGAGATACTGTAAAAAGAATGTTACAGAAATGTGAAGTATACATTACAGATTGGAAAAGCATGAGAGATGTTCCATTGTCTGCAGGAAGTTTTGATCTTGATACTTATTTATCATATTTAATTGATTTTTTGCATACAATAGGACCAAACACACATGTTATGGCAGTTTGTCAGCCTGCGGTTCAAATAATGGCTCTAGCTTCAATAATGGATGAAGATAATGATCCATGTATGCCATCTACGATTATTCCAATGGGCGGTCCAATTGATCCTAGGGTAAAGAAAACACAAGTTAATATATTAGCAGAAACTTATCCTTTATCATGGTTTGAAAAGAATTTTCTTACAGTTGTTCCAGAAGGACATATAGGCGCTGGACGTAGGGTATATCCAGGATTTATTCAAATTACTGCATTTATTAATATGAATCCAGATGCTCATTACAGAAAACATATTCAATTTTTAGAGGATAAAATTTTAAACAATCAAGCTGGAATTCAGAAACATGCGGAATTTTATGACGAATATTTATCAGTTTTAGATATGGATGATGTTTATTATTTACAAACAGTAGAAAAAGTATTCCAGACATATGAATTACCCCGTGGAATTATGAGATATAAAGGAAGAACTATTGATTTGAAAAAAATCAAGCATTGTGCATTATTAACAATTGAAGGTGAAAAAGATGATATCTCTGCTCCTGGACAAAGTTTTGTGGCACATGCTCTTTGTGAAAATCTTCCAGCGGATATGCACGATCATCATCTACAACCAAGTGTAGGACATTATGGTGTTTTCTCGGGAAGTAAATGGAGAGCCTTTGTTGCCCCTAAAATTGAAGAGTTTATTGCTAAATTTGATAAGGAAACGGGAACTTATTATAGAAAAAAGTGAGTATTAAATTAAAAAAAGAAAGAGATATTATTAATTATTTTATCTTAATTATTACAAAATAAGAAATAGAGTTATTGTGAAATGACTAAAATATTTTGTTTCTAGTACACAAGAAATACAAATAAAAAGCATTTCGCAGTGACTCTAATAGAATTTTAAAAGTCGCTAATTAAATATCTTGCGAAAGTCGAATTTTCTGCTTTGCACCAATTAAGCAAGTATAAGAATCTGCGTATTAATGTCCTCTAGCGTTATTCTAAGAGGTAGCCTCCTTAGTTCATCCTCATTCTGAGTGAAAACACTTTCTATTTTCGTCATTCTGAGCGAGTGTAGTGAGCGTGAGAATCTATTATCTTACTCAACAACTGCCTACACATCATATCATTACAGTAGATTACCACGTCGCTCCACTCCTCGTAATGACGAACGGTAGGGCTTACAGTCTATACCCTCAAGAGTCATTCTAAGTGATTATTCTTCTTCTACAACTAGCGTCATTCTGAGCGAGTGTAGTGAGCGTGAGAATCTATTATCTTACTCAACAACTGCCTACACATCATATCATTACAGTAGATTACTACGTCGCTCCACTCCTCGTAATGACGCCGAAGAAAGAAGGATCCTCGTAATGACGAAAATTGGAAGAGGTGGAGACTATATAGCTCCTCGTGATGACACTAAACAGGATGGTTTATGGATTGTCACATGACAAATGGAAGAGGCGGAGCCTGTATAGTTTTGTACAATGACGTTGGAGAAATGATGTTCGCTAATAATGTTACAAGGTAGTGAAAATCGATAAAAATTACTCAAAATGGTCAAAAAGCACAGAATAGCGCAAGACGGAAAATTCGATTTTCCGCAATACTAATATATTTCTTTATTCTTTAGTAAGTAATTCATTTGTTCCTTTTATTTTGCAATAACTTTAATAAAATAAATTCATTGCGAAGTAGATTTTTTGTATTTTTAATAAGGTTAATAATCTCTTTTTTTGAGAATTCCATTTTTGTATTGTTTTTAAGCTTAGGAACCGTAGGAATTGGTTTCTGAAATTCAACACTTTTTATCAATCTACTATTGATTAAAACACCAACAAAATGAAACTCTTCTTTTTTATTAATTGGATATTTAATAATAGCTATTTCAAATTTTCAATTAAATAGCTTTTGCTCAAAGGATAGAGCATTTTTTGTTTTCTCTCTGCATCTAATAAAAAGTGAATTTTATTTGAAAGGTTCATTTTTGTATAATTTTGATTTTGATGAAATATATTTTCTTTTAAAGCTGCTTGTAAAGCATATCTTACAATAGGAATAAAATCTAATTCATTTAAGAATGATTTTTTATGCTTAACATAATTTATTAAATCTTGTTGATTATTATCTTCTAATAATAAAGATAGTTTTTTAAATAAAGATAATAGACCTTCATCTGTTTCTTTTATGATGTTAACAATTTCATCATAAATAGCTGGTGATTTCTGAGGAAATAACAACTGACAAAGAGATAATAAAGTCAAATCATTATAAAAAGAAGCTATCGATACAATTTCTTCATCTTTTTGTGTGAATTCAGTAATTTGTTTTGATTTAAAAAACTCTCCACTTTCTAAAATAAAAATGCCTTGCTCTTTAGAAAGAGTCTTAATTATATTTAGGTGTTTATCTTCTAAACCCCTGAGACAATAACATTTTATTACATCACTGAATAAATTATTTTGTGAAGAATTTAGTAATTTACCGTATTCTGTTATAGAGTATTTATAAATTTCTACACTAAACTTTTTTTCTTTAAGTTTATTTATTATATACTCTGTAAAAACATCAAGTGTAAGTTTATAATTCCCATATAGAAAGAAAATTCGTTTATCAAGATATTTGGGAATATTTTTAAATTCTACTTTCATTATTTAATGCTACCTTGATATATTCAATAATTTTAAATGCTAACTCTTTTAATAATGATTCATCATTTAAATCATATATATGCATTAAAACATCGCTTTGTGAACTTGATTTATTTCTTGTATTTTCAGAACTAGTATACGCGTCCAATATAATTTTATTTTCTAAATTTTTTAAAATAATATGGGCAGTAACGACAATTTTTAATCTTTGAGCATTTCCATCACTAGCCAAAGCATAAGGTATAGTCTTATAAATTAAATCAACCTTTAATTTATAAGATTTATCAGTTAATTTTATATCTCTTAAAAAATCAACTAAAAATCCATACAGTTTCTGTCCTGATTTCCCTGGAATTACATCTACAATAATATAATTACTTTCAATATCCTTGTAATGCGAATTATATAATGGTCGAACAGAACATCCTACAAACAGTAAAAATATGAAAATTTTATATAACAAAATTAACGATCTTTCCTTTAACATAAATTTTTTTTCTAATAGTTTTCGTTCCTATATAATTTTTTACATTAGATAAGTTTAGAGCCATTTCAAAAATTTGTTCTTCCGTATAATCTGTACTAATTTCCAAGTTACCTCTTAATTTACCATTTACCTGAATAGGAAGATTGACAACATCACTTGTTAAGTATTGCTTATCGAATTTTGGCCAATCATTTTCATGTATTAATTTATCAAATCCCAATAATTGCCAAGCTTCTTGACAAATATGTGGAGTTATAGGAGCAAGTAGTTTTATAAAATCTCTGGTAATAATGGAAAATAAACAAATATTACTTTCCGCTTGTTCTAATACTGAATAGATATTATTAACTAGCTCTCTCAAAAAGGCTACAGCCTTATTCATCATTTTGTTTTCATAAGATTCTGTTACATCTTTTATCGTTTTATGGAAGTTTTTATAAACTTTCTGTAAATCAATATTAAGAGAACTTATATCAATATCCATTTTGATATTAGAAGCATTAATTCCCTTTGATTTGAGATAAATGAACATACGCCATATACGATTAATAAATTTCCAACACCCTTCAAGTCCTTCATCTGACCAAGGAAAATCTCTTTCCGGAGGAGTATCTGATACAACAAATAACCGTAAAGCATCTGCGCCATAAGTTTCGACAATAAAATCAGGATCTACAACGTTTTTTTTAGATTTACTCATTTTTTCTAAGTGCCCAACTATTACTTTTTCTTTTGTAGATATTGTTTCATAATTTCCTTCTTTATTCTGTTGAACCTCATTCGGAAAAAGCCATTCACCATCTTCTTTTCTATATGTAGCACAGCATACCATTCCCTGAGTAAATAAATTTTTAAACGGCTCTCTAAGATCTATTATGTTACAATCAGCCAAAGCTTTTGTAAAAAACCTTGCATAAAGCAAATGTAAGATAGCATGTTCTATACCGCCTATATAATGATCTACAGGCATCCAATGATTTATATCTTGTTTATTTAAAATATTCTTTAAATTGTTATGTTCGGAGCAAAAATAAAGAAAATACCATGAAGAATCAAAAAAAGTGTCTAATGTATCTGTCTCTCTATTTGCTTCTTCTCCACAAATAGGGCAGTTAACTTGTTTCCATTTTATATGTCTCACTAATGGATTACATACATTTTCAAATGTTACATCTTCAGGTAAAATAACAGGTAGATTTTCTTCCTTTAATGGAACAATTCCGCATTTAGGACAATAAACAATAGGAATAGGGCATCCCCAATAACGTTGACGGGAAATTCCCCAATCTCTTAATTTAAAAAATATCTTCTTCGTACCAATTCTTTTTTCTTCGATAATTTTGATTATTTTATTTCGTGCTTCTTGAATAGTTAATCCATTCAAAAAATCAGAATTAATTATCAATCCATCACCCTCATATGGCAACTGATTACTTGTAGTTTGAGGAGTAATTATTTCTTGAATAGGAAGTTTGTATTTTATCGCAAAATCATAATCTCTTTTATCATGTGCGGGACAAGCAAAAATAGCTCCTGTACCATAATCCATTAGTACAAAATTAGCTATGTATATTGGTAATTGCTTATCTAAAAAGGGATGTTTAGCTGTCAGACCTGTATCTATCCCTATTTTTTCCTGAGTATCTAATATTTGCTTTGAAACTGAGCCGATTTTAGAATTCTCTAAGAATTTTTTTATTTTATCATCTGTTTTACTAATTTTTTTTGCCAATGGATGTTTTGGAGATATAGCTAAATATGTAGCGCCGAACAAAGTTTCAGGTCTTGTAGAAAAAATTTCTAAATTATCTCCATTACTACAATGAAAATCAATTGAACACCCTTCAGATTTGCCAATCCAATTCTTTTGCATTGTTTTAACATTATCTGACCATTCATTTAATTCATTTAAGTTACTTAACAATTCTTCTGCATAATTTGTAATTTTAAAGAACCACTGAGGTAACATCTTTTTTTTAACTAACGCTCCAGAACGCCAACCACGTCCATCTATAACCTGTTCGTTAGCTAGAACACAATTATCAACAGGATCCCAATTTACTTCAGCTTCCTTTCTATATATGAGCCCTTTTTCATACATTTTAAGAAATATCTTTTGCTGGAAGCCATAATAATTTTCATTGCAAGTTTCGATTTCCCTATCCCAATCATATGAAAATCCCATTGATTGAATTTGCTTTTTCATTATTTTTATATTCTGATACGTCCAATTTTTTGGATGAGATTTGTGTTGCAATGCAGCATTTTCTGCTGGAAGCCCAAAAGCATCCCAACCTACAGGATGTAAAACATCGAAACCTTGCGCCATTTTATAGCGGGCAATAATATCTCCAATAGTATAGTTACGAATATGTCCTATATGAACTTTCCCAGACGGATACATAAACATTTCGAGAACATAACATTTCGGTTTAGAAGAATCATTTTTTGTTTTGAATGAATGATTCTCTAACCAAAAACTTCTCCATTTCTCTTCAACTTCTTTAAAATTGTAAGGAGTAATCTCCGAAATATCTATGGACATATCTATACTACTAATCACTTCAAATACGCAATTAAAGTGTTTCCGTTAAATCAACACTTGAATTATTTTCAAAAAAAGATTCACAATTATTTTTAAAAATATATATATCATTCAACATACTTTGATATTCGAAGTATAACACTCCCAACATACCTTCTTTTACAAAATCACTAATTGTAAAAATATCCTTTTCATATAATCCTTTATTATATGCCTTTTCTATACTATCGAAATAATTCTTTAAACTAACTTCATCCTTAAATTGAGTTCTAAAAAAGCCCTTACATTTGCTTTGTAATGCATTCAATGAATTATAGGCATCTTTAAATTGTTTTTTAGAAACTTTAATGGCACATTCTTTAAGTTCTAGTGGAAGCTTATTTCTAAAATTATCAGGCAATTCTGCATTTATTTCATTAAACTTCATAGCGACATTATCATAATATGTAAAAACAAATATAGCTACAACAAATAATTTTATTATATTTAACATAACCCACCTTTATTTTATATTATACTACAGTAATCAGTATATCATAAATAAAGTACAATACAATATGTTTTTATATGAAACATAATTATATTGCACTAAGCATATTTTAAATTTCATAATTCTGGATAATATAAATAAGATTTTCAGTAATTTTTCAAATTTTCTATATATAATCAAACAAGGCGTACACCTATTGTATAGAAACGACCAACAGATTATTTATATCTAAAGTAATCATACCCGTTATGGTCTCTTGAAGGATAATAAACTAATACAATACAATTCCTACCTAAAGCCTTTACATTATCACAAAATGATTGCAAATATTTGTGACAATATATACCAGGTCCCCAATTACCAACCTGACATGGGGCCAAGTGAGAATTCTTAATAATAATTATAACGGAATAGTCACTATGTTTACTAAGAAGTCTACCGAAAAAACCACTATTTACGTTATTTGCTGGATCTAAACTTGATGTAATATCCTGTAAAAAGGCAATTTCAGAATGTGGTAATGGCAAATTCTCATTTCTATCAGAAGTACTAATCCTGGACGGAACACATTGTAGACTATCAATGGTATTATTACCAAAATTACTACATTTTGCAACATAATTTAAATTAGATATATAATTGATTTGGTTATTGCCATATTTTTGAAACACAATAGCACCAGTACTAGTATGTTGAACAAATAATGTAGCTGATATTTTCGGATCAGGTATATTTGCAACTACCCCTTGACCTTGTGTTTGACGCCAGTGAGAAGGAAGAGGAACTTGTGAACCGAATACATTGATTACAAAGAATAGTAATAAAAAACAAATCCTATATATTAAATTCATTATTTTAACCTCATTTAACCCTTATAATAAACATTATATATACTAAATCAAGCATATATTTGCATAAGTATCACCTATTTTAACAAAGTTATATTATTTTTAGATTCAATAAAAAATAATAAACATTAATATATTATTAACCATATTTTCTTATAATAGTAAAAAGCATAGAAGGGAATGAAAAATGTCAAATAAATTATTATGGGAACCAAGTTCTGAAAGAATTAGTAATAGTAATGCTATTAAATTTATAGAATTAGTAAAAAAAAATTATAATTATGAAGGAAAAACTTTTAATGATTTATGGAAATGGTCTGTTTCGCATCCTAAAGAATTTTGGAATTCCGTATGGGATTTTAGTGGAATTATAGGCGAAAAAGGAGCAAGATTGTCTAATGAAGCTAAAAATTTTTGGGAATATAGATATTTTCCTGATGCAAAATTGAATTTTGCTGAAAATTTTTTACAAAAAAAATGATAACCCTGCTTTAATTTTTTATTGTGAAGACAAAATTAAGAAAACTTATAGTTGGAAACAACTTTACGAGACAGTAGCACGTTTAGCTGATGCTTTAAAGAAAGCAGGTGTAAAAGAAGGTGATATTGTTAGTGGATATGTCGCTAATATGCCTGAAACTACAATGGCTGCTTTGGCAACTATAAGTATTGGAGCGATATGGTCATCTTGTTCTCCTGATTTTGGAGTACCAGGAGCATTAGATAGGTTTTCTCAAGTAAAACCAAAAATATTTTTTGCTGTTGATGGATATTATTATAAAGGCAAGGTTTTTAATAATCTTGAAAAAATTAATAAAGTCGTTTCTCAAGTCACTAGTATCGAAAAAACCATTATAATTCCATTGGTCGAGGTCGGATTGCCTCAAAATTGCAGAACAGATGCAGTTTTATTCGATGACTTTTTAACAAAAGGGGATGTTCCAGTATTAGAATTTCCTAAATTTTCATTTAACCATCCAATATATGTTTTATTTACATCGGGAACTACAGGTGTTCCAAAGTGTATAGTACATGGAGCTGGAGGAACACTTTTACAGCATAAAAAAGAACAGCTTATCCATTGTGATATTAAAAAAGATGACAAAGTATTTTACTTTACAACATGTAGTTGGATGATGTGGAATTGGACAACATCTATTTTGTCGCAAGGAGCTACTGTTATTCAATATGAAGGTAATCCTTTATATCCAAAAGCAGATATATTATTTGATATAGCAGATGAATGTAAAATGACATTCTTTGGAACATCCGCTAAGTATTTGGATACGATTCTAAAATCAAATATAGTACCTATGAAAACCCATAAACTAAAAGAATTAAGGACAATAGGTTCTACAGGTTCTCCTCTTTGTGGTGAAGTCTGTGACTTTGTATATAGAGATATTAAAAAAGATTTGCATTTAAATTCATTTTCCGGAGGAACAGATATTATTTCTTCTTTCTGTATGGGAAATCCAATATCTCCAGTTTATTCCGGAGAAATGCAAGGATTTGGTTTGGGCATGAATGTAAAAGTTTACGATGAACAAAAAAATGAAATGCCGATTGGACAACAGGGTGAATTAACTTGTGTAACACCATTTGTTTCTCAACCTATAAAATTCTGGAATGATGAAAATAATAAAAAGTTAATCAAAGCATATTTTTCAAAATTTGAGAATTGTTGGTGCCATGGCGATTGGTTAGAAAAAACAGAACACGGCGGCGTTTTCATCTCGGGAAGAGCTGATGCGGTATTAAATCCATCTGGAGTTAGAATTGGTACAGCAGAAATTTATTCTCAAGTACAAAAGGTCGATGAAGTATTAGAATGCTGTGCTGTCGGTCAAAAATGGAATAATGATGAAAGGATTGTACTTTTCGTTGTGTTACGTGATAACTTAAAGCTAAATGACGATTTAATTGCAAAAATCAAGAAAGTTATAAGAGATAACGCAACACCAAGGCATGTTCCTAGTAAAATTATTCAAGTTAGAGGAGTTCCGAAAACTAATAATGGCAAATTGAGTGAAATTGCTGTTAAAAATATAATTCATGGGAAAAATGTTGTAAATGAGGACTCAATTGCTAATCCAGAAGTATTAGATGAGTTTAAAAATATTCCTGAATTACAAGTATAAATACAATAGAAGGCGAGAATAATAACTCGCCTTTTTTTAAAAGAATTTTGTTTTAAAATGAATCTTCAAAATATTATTAGCAATGGAATATTTCATTTATTTTCAAATAATAATAACTTAAACAATATACATTAGAGATATAAAAGTATTAACTTTTATATCTTAAAAATAAATCCCTGCGAAAGTCGAATTTTTTACTTTGTGTCATTCTAAGTGAAAACACTCTCTCCTTTGCGTCCATTCTGAGCGAATGGAACAAGCATGAGAATATATTCACTTATACTCAGCGCTTTGCCTGTTTTCTGGAAATCACACAATGGATTACCACGTCGCTTCGCTCCTCGTGATGACGAAAGAGACAGATGGCTATTTGTAACGATGAGAGAGAGGAAAATTCCAAGCAATGATGAAAAGTGGAAGAAGCGAAGCCTATATGGTTCCGTGTAATGACGCTAAAAATAGCATATAATAAATATTCAGATATCTCGCGTAACGTTTGATATTTCTAATTATCAGAATCTGAAAATCAAAGGAATTTACTTTCGCAAGAACTTTAATAAAAAAATCTATATTAATTCCAAATCCTTACAAAAAATTAAGGATTTGCGATTAAATTTTAAAAGGAAT
>CAZHJM010000020.1:0-14578 GCA_964532905.1 uncultured Holosporaceae bacterium | reverse complement strand
TTAAATAATAATAACTTATCAAAAATACTACTATTTATATCATTAGATAAGACTAAATTTAAATAATGTTTATTTAATGAAGTATAATTTGAAGGACAATAACTAGAAAACCATATAGATGAAAAACCTTTAAAATCTTCATTAATCTCTAACTCATTAATTTCTCGATATCTCTGTTTACTAATGTTTACTTGTTCCAAATATTTCGAATCCATTTTGGCTTTATAAAGAAAATTAATATAAAGATATGTATTTGGGAAAAATGAAATAAAATCTCGATAACAATTTATTACGGATTCTACTTTATCCTCAGTTAAAGCATAATCACGTCCAAAAAACATTTCATTAAATAGTATCAGTATAGGTCTATCCCTATTAATTTCATATGCAGGACGCTCAATCTGTAACATTGAAGCAATCTGTTTTTTAATATTATCTGGAGAATTTATGCACTTTTTCTCAATAATCTGATGTACCACATCTATAATACTATTTCCATGAATTGCCTGTGCCAACTGAGCAAAAACCAAATATATCTGGCCATTATCTATTTCCGCATAACTTGGTATTTTACTATCTCGTGTTGCAATCAATATGTTGATATTCATACATTGAACAGCATTTTTCATACATAAAAATATACAAAAAACAAAAAATAATCCAACTAAATATTGTATCCTTTTACCCTGTCTATTCCTTAGCATCTAACAAATCCAACATATCAAATTTAATATATATTGAATTATACAAATACACAATATCAAATTGCAAATAATAAAATAAATTTTTTTCGGAACTTAATATGATTTTTTCCAATAAAGATATCAATTACAATAGGTTTACAAATTTTTAATAATTTAATATAAACGACATTTAGAAAAATAACGAATAATAGTTCTTGCTTCTATCATACGATGACATATACTGACTTAGTTTTATGTTGAAGCTAATCTAATATTTTTATATGATGTAATCCAAGCTTAAGGAGTCGGTATTGCTTAAATTAGACATTCAAAAAATTTCAGGTATTGAAGTTCTACCATTGATTGAAGGAGCTAAAGGTATTTCTTTAACCACTGGTGAGACTAGTGGAGCATGGGCTGCCGCTGGTGGCATTGGTACTTTTTCTGCGGTTAATGCTGATTCATATGATGAAAATGGTAAAGTTATTCCTCAAATATATCATGGACGAACTCGTTCTGAAAGAAGGCAAGAACTGATAAATTATGCGGTCAAAGGAGGAATTACACAAGCCAAAATAGCAAGAGAACGTTCTAATGGAAAAGGGCGTATTCATATGAATGCTTTATGGGAAATGGGGGCATCTGAAGAAATTATTACGCGTATTTTAGAAGGAGCTAAAAATTGCATACATGGGGTAGTATGTGGAGCAGGAATGCCCTATGGATTAGCGGAAATAGCTGCTAAGTTTGGAGTGTATTATTATCCAATAGTTTCATCCGCTAGAGCTTTTTCAGCTTTATTTAAGCGTTCATTTAAAAAATTTACAGAATTATTAGGTGGAGTTGTATATGAAGATCCGTGGCTAGCTGGAGGGCATAATGGATTATCAAACGCCGAAAATCCTAATAAACCTATGAATCCTTACTTAAGATTAGTTGCTTTACGTAAATTGATGAATGAGTTTGGATTAATCACCCTTCCCATCATTATTGCTGGTGGCGTATGGTGGTTATCTGAATGGGAAGATTATATAGACAATCCAGAATTAGGAATTACTGCCTTTCAATTCGGAACTAGACCTATTTTAACTACAGAAAATCCAGTAGCTAAAACCTGGCAATCAAAACTTATGACTTTAAAAAAAGGTGATGTAAAATTGACTAAATTAAGTCCTACAGGCTTTTATTCCTCAGCTATAAATAATAAAATGCTCTCTGATTTAATTGAAAGACAAAAGCGTCAAGTTTCTATAGTTTCAAATTCAAGTTTTAAAATTCAAATGGGAAATAAAGAAATTTACTTAGATGAATCGTTTCAGCAAAATGTGGAACAATGGATATCCAAAGGTTTTACAAAACCTATGAAAACACCAGATAATACGGTTATTTTTGTAACTCCTGCTCAATATGAACAGATAATATCGGATCAACGTAATTGTTGCTGCTGTTTAAGTGCTTGCAGGTTCAGTAGTTGGTGTCAAAGTAAAGGTTCTACAGGGAAAATTCCAGATCCAAGAAGTTTTTGTATTCAAAAATCACTTCAAGCTGTTGCTCACGGTGGAAATTTAGAATGGAATTTAATGTTTGCTGGACATTCTGCATATAGATTTGCTGAAGATCCTTTTTATGAAAACAATTTTATTCCTACTACACAACAATTAATTAATAGAATTCTCACAGGATACTAATTTGATACGTCTCGCTAAAAGAATATCTGAAAGTGGCGTTGCTTCTCGTAGAGAGGCAGAAAAAATGATAAAAAATGGATTAGTTAAAGTTGATGGAAACGTTATTCTTACACCTGTATTTTTTGTCAATAAAAATAACGTGATATCTGTTAATAACAAAGTTATCCCAAGTAAAAATTCAGAAATTTGTATTTGGAAAATGAATAAGCCTAAAGGATATATAACTACAAAAAGTGATCCTAAAGGAAGAAAAACTGTTTTCGATTTATTTCCTAAAATTTCTGATAGAATAATTTATATTGGAAGGCTAGACATTAATTCAGAGGGGCTTTTGTTATTTACAAATAATGGAGATATCTCTAGAAAATTAGAATTACCCTCCACAGGTTTAATACGTACGTATAAAGTAAGATTTTTTGGGAAATTATCAGAAAATGTCATTCAAAGTTTAAATAATGGTATCATTATTAATAAAATTCAATATGGAAGTATTAAAATAAAAATTTCTGAACAAAATAATACGGCAAATAATTGGGCTACTATTACTCTAAAAGAAGGAAAAAACAGAGAAATCAGAAAAGTATTAGAACATTTTAATTGTCATGTTAATCGTTTAATACGAATTAGTTATGGTCCAATTAAATTAGACAAATTACATTATGGTAAAATTCAAAAACTTTCAAATCGAGAAGTACAAAATTTACTAAAGATAATATCATAATTATAGCTAATATCATTTCAGATAATATGTAAAATTTGTTATAATTTAAATATTTTTAACATTATTATATTTCTCTAAAAATAAAAAATTAATATCAAATATTATAATTTTACCTTTA
Source organism: uncultured Holosporaceae bacterium (assembly GCA_964532905.1). Lineage (GTDB taxonomy): Bacteria > Pseudomonadota > Alphaproteobacteria > UBA3830 > UBA3830 > UBA3830. Next base: position 11,368 of record CAZHJM010000020.1, on the reverse strand, counting down.
ATTTGAAGTAAAATCTTGCTAGAATAAAATTAATGATATTTTCAGGAGGATTCTATGAAAAGAGTTTTTTTGTAAGTATGGCAATAGGTTTTGTTAATTTATGCCAATGTATGAGTGTATTAGAAGAATCTTATAGGAATTGTGAATTATTTTTTGGTATGAGTCCTACTAAAGTAGGTGAAAGTGCTGTTTCTTTAATAGAGATTCCTGGTAGTAAATACCAAACTATTATTAAAATACTCGAACCGGTATTAGATACTAGAAACCCTGCAATTTTATATGCTTACGGCATTGCTGGATATAACGGAAAGAAAAATAAAGAGTATATTCCTTTCATTGTTGAAAGTGCTAAAAATGGTTTTCAAAAAGCCAGACAGTTTTTATGTAATGAGTTTTATATTACGTTTTCGGATATAGATAAAAAATCGGAAGAAGAATTATTAAGCGATTTAATGGAGCAATAATGTTTTTAATAAGATTTATTATACTCTTTTTTGTTAGTTATTTAATTTATTATGAGAGTATTTGTTATTCGATGGAAGGAGGTTGGAGTAAATTTAGAGATATTACTATTCAAAATAACTTGTTCTATTGTCTAAAAAAATGTACTTCTGTGAGAGAGATTATTTCTAAAGATCCAATAAAAAGCAGTCGTAATATTGCTATGATTTATACAAATTAATCCCCTATATTGTTTGTTAATTTGTTTGAACCTTTACCCGTTCATCGTCTAGATAGTCAATCAATATCAATTATGGGAAATATTTTTGATTTTTGTTCGGTATTAATGGGAGGTATCAACTCAACTGATAGATTCTTTTTATTGACCTATATAGAAAAAGAACAGTTTGTAGAATCTCAAAGGTTATTATTGTCTCGTAGTTCTATATCTATATTAGAAAATATGATTGAACAATGCCTGTTAAATAATGGTATAGAGACATTCATTAATATTTCTGAAGGCATTTTATCAGATAGGAAGCAATTAAATAAACTATTAGAGACAAAGATCTCTGAAAAATCAAAATTTAAAGTGCTCGATAGTTTTTCCGAATTAGCTTTGTTAGGGAAGGCGAAATCTTATGGAGAAGAATTATTCGGTAATAATTATACTATATGTAAAGATAAAACATTTGAAGAACTCATTAATAGCGATAATGACACGTTTAAAATTTTAGCTATAAGACTACTTGCTAAATACTTAGCAAATCAATGTATGCAACCGAAATTAGCAGATGAGAGATTTCAAATGATAGAAAATGTAATTTTTAGAATGCAATTAGAAGATATTGTCCTAATTGATTCTGTAATTTCGTTTCAGAAAAAAATACATGAGGTATTTGCAGATATGACGTATCTATTTACAAATAAAAAACTAGTTTTTGATTGCTTTCGTAAATATGTAAAAGGTTTAAATAGGCATTTTGAGGAGTTGAAAAAGCTTTTTAATGAAAAGGTAAATACAAATGAGTTATGTAAAGATATAGATATAAAATTAAATTTAGGTATTAAGAAATTAAATAAAATAGACAACATTGATATGCCTGCAACAATGTCTCTTCAGGCTTTAATAAATGAAATATCTAACGATGAAAATATTGAATGTTTTATGCATAGTGAATCCTTAATCGCTTTGTTTTATAATTATCAACTATTAAAAGATAATGAAGTAATCTTTACATATCTCGATATGTGTCCAGTATGCGAAGCAACTTGGAGTCTTATTGCAGAAAGAAGTAAAAAATACATTATCATTGGATCTCTCAGAGAATATTATGGTTCCAGTAATAGACATAATATTCAGAGTTTTCTTGTAAAAAACTCTTTAGCAACTCTAGAAGATTTTGCAAAAGAAAAAGGCAAATGGAATAAGGATAGGTTAAAATCTTATAAAGCTCTTGTTATATGTGGATTAACAGGAACAGAACAAGAATTTCGTTATATACAAGAATATGCTAATTTAAGTTTAGAACAGAAACAAAATCAACTAGAAGTATACAGAGAGAAGTTAGATCCTCTAGGGCAAGCAAATATTAAACAATTGTTAATTGCTTTAAATGATAAATAAAGTTTTTATCAAATAGCTTGTTTAAATTATTATAGAAAAACAGCAAAAAAAGAAATTGCACAAGTATTTCTCATTAATATTGTATAAAGTATTCCTAGAATCAAAATATAATAATAATCATTACTATGCGTGCGTTCACAGTAATTTATATTATTAACTTTTCATCTAAACATACACTATTGTAATTTTAAGAAGAGCAGCAGCTATTATTTTATAGTGTGTCTCCATAAAATCAGTGTGTGTCTTTTTCTTTTATTACAATATTACAAAATTACGAAATATACTTGGCAATATCTTTTTTCTGAGCCTTACCCGAACTTAAATTAATTTTTTTTATTAATTTAAACCCCGATATCTTTCTTTCTCATGAACTATTTCTATCTCTTACAAAAAGTTCAGCTCTGAATCGATTCTTTTGACAGAATATCATAAAAAAGTAAATAAAAAGTAAATTTTACGATAAAAATAAAATGGAGCGGATGATGGGAATCGGACCCACGTACTCGGCTTGGAAGGCCGATGCTCTACCATTGAGCTACATCCGCAATTTATACTTTAGTATAATAAAATTTTATATAAACGCAATAGATTAAAAATTAAATTTAGTTACTTTATTCCAAGGTTTTAAAATATTCTACAACTTTTTTTTGATTAAATACTTCAGCAATTTCTATCGCGTTATATCCCGTTCCACTTTCTTTATATATATCTCCTCCATATTTAATAAGCAATTTTATAATATCTAAATATCCATCTGCAGATGCTTCATGTAATGGAGAAATTCCATTATAATCAAATGTGTTCGGATCCACTCCTTGTTTAAGTAATTTTTCTACTTGGTTATAATCGTTATCGGATACTGCCTTATGTAAAGGCGGATTAATTAATCCAAACGGTATATTTATTATTTGAAAGTTACATCCATATACCATACTAAAATAAATAATACTAATCATTACATAAATGTTTTTATTTTTCATAAATTATCCCTCATTAAAATATAGTTAATAATATTCAATATTATTAAAATTCACAATAATTTTTATTAATATTTGAAATAAATTTTATTATTGACTATTAAGTAAGCGGTTATTTAAAGCTTTACCTATGCCTATATCAGGAATGGACATAATACAAATTCTATCAGCATCCGTATTATCTAATTTTCTTAACATCGAAAAAAAATTTTGAGCTGCCTCTAACAAATTTTCTTTATAACTTAAATTTAAACAGTACTTAGCTCCTTTTATAGGTTTACCAAAGGCTAACAAGGCATCATTGGCATTCACACTTTTTGCATTCATCATTATAGTTTTTTTAGGATAATAATGTTTTTTATATGATCCATCCGCAATAACAGGGGTTATATTACATTTTTCTTTAATTTCTTCTATGGTAACTGCACCTTGCCGTAAGATTATTGCTTTACTTGTTGATAAATCTATTATTGTAGACTCAATACCTAATTTACACTTCCCACCGTTAAGAATAATAAGATTACTACAATCTTTTAAACTTTCATAAACAGATTGAGGAGTAGTTGTGCTTAATTCAGATGAACGATTGGCACTAGGTGCCGCTAATGGGAAATCCAATGCATTTAATAATTCTAATGCCAAGGGATGATTTGGTATACGGATGCCTAAGGTTTCTCTTTCAGCAGAACATAACAAAGAAATTTTAGAAGTACTTTTCTTTTTTAAAATTAGTGTAACAGCTCCAGGTAGAAATTTTTCTGCAAGACTCATAGCCAAATCTGTTATTTCAACATCATCCATTGCTTTTTCAAAAGACGGATAACATACATTTATAGGATTTAATTTAGGTCTATTTTTATATAGAAAAATTTTTGACACAGCCTCACTATTATAAGCATTTCCACCTAATCCATACACTGTTTCTGTAGGGAAAGCTACCAAATCTCCTCTTGATAAAGCTTGAACTGCAATATCAATTGACTTCCTTCCTATTATTTTCATATTTCAGAAATATTATCTGGCTATTAGGCGAGAACGTCCCTTACTAGATTCTATAAGAATTGCTTCTTGTCCAGGAGCTAAAATGGTATCAGTTCCTTGTACAATAGTTTTCATTCTCCCATCTTTTAGTTCAACTATATATTCAAATGCTTCTTGAGATTTTAAATTCTTTTCAGCATATGCACCACCGGCAGCTCCTGCTAATGCACCAATTCCTGTGGCCAATACCCTTCCCTTTCCTTGGCCTATCATATTTCCAGCTATACCACCGGCAATACCTCCAATCAAAGCTCCAGTTTTATTATCCTCTAGATAATCCCCTTCTTCTACTAGAACTTTTCTTACACTAACTACTTTACATGGATAACTATTTGAAGCCGTACCACTTAAAGTTCTAGCATCATATGAATTTGAAGCAATATTTCTTGCACACCCTGATAATAAGAATAAACTGCAATATATAATGGAAGAATATACTATTATTTTTTTCATCATTTTACCTCTTTAATAACTTAAATATTATATAGCAAAATTTCTTATATTGTATAAAAAATTAACAATTATGTAACTTTTTTGAGAAATAATGGATATTATGAAAAAATGCTATTATTTTTTTATCATTATTTTATGTGTTTTTTTCACCAAGACTATGGCATTATATGATGCTAATAGTAATGTAGAAAGTGATGAGAATACTGAAAATAATAATCCAAATTCTGATGAAAATATTCAAGATAATAAACCAAAGATTCAAAAAAATAATGAATTACAATCTTCAGATGATATAAAAAACAAAAAAAACAACGAGTTGAAGAAATTATTGATAGTCTTATTCGTTTCAAAAGAAATAATAAAAATAACGATGACTATTCATTAATATCAAGTAATAAAGCAATGAAAAAGCAATTAGATCAAATTCAAGCTTCTTTGGATTCTTTAAAAGAAAACTTGAATGGTGGGAAAAGCATGCCTAATAAAAAATATAAAATACAAAAAGAAAAATCAGGAATAAAACCTGTATCGTTTAAGCGAAAGAAAATAAGTAGAAAATGGAATAAAAAACCAACACAAATACAAAATCTGCCAACAGTTAAAATAAATCCTAAAAGTAGATATTTGTATCAACAAGAACCATCAAATTTTGCAACTAAATTTTCAACAAAGCAAAAGACTTTTAAACCGACTCAATATTTGGTGAAATCATGGGAAACAGGAGAAAAAACACCTTTTATCGATGAAAATCCAAAACAATATTTTTCTATAAAATCTAAATGCCAAAATGGTTGTCATTAATTTTGTAATTTATTAAGAGGTTTAGATTTTAAAATTATTAGTGAAGGAATCATTAACAAGGGAATACATATAAAAAACATATTCCAACCTAATATATTTACTATTATTCCTGAAAAAGACATAAATATAAGACCAAAAAATTCATGTATAGCCCAAAGAACAGAATACATTGTTGCGTTTTCTGCAATTGTATAGAAAAAAGCTATGAAACAAGCTGTCATAGCTCCTCCACTGATAGCTTCATATGTAATGACTAATGTTAGTATCATAGAGGTACTATGATAATATAGTATCAAATATAAAACGAATGATATTCCATGGAAAATTGAAATCCAAAACATTGTTTTTGTAATTCCAATTTTCTTTAATATATAGCTACCTAAAAAACTACCTATAATTACAGTTATGGAACCATAACATTGTACAATATTGGCTATTTCATACTTTGAAAATCCTATTTCCATGCAAAAAGGTCGAGACATTTTTTGAAATAAAAAATCAGCACTTTTATAAAGGCAAGTCAAAGTTAATAACTGTAATCCATTTTCTTTTTTTATAAAACAATGAATTGGATTATAAAAAGATTTTAAAAAAGCTTCTTTTATAGAAAATTTATTAGTTATTTTATCAGGATTATGATAAGGCTCTTTTAAAATTAAATTAATTATCATAAAAACTACCATAAAAAATGATGAAAAAATATATGCTACTGACCAATTAAAAAAATGAGCAATATATAAAATAGAAACTTTTGTGAATATTGAACCGATTCTATGTCCAATTCCTATACAACTTGCAACAAAACCGAACATATTTCTATTACTGTTGTTTAATTGATATGGATATAAAACAACATTTTTACATCCATCAGCAAGGGCTACTAAAGAAGCTCCTATTAGCATTATTATGACATTATTTTGTATTGATGATAATGACATCAATAAAATTCCTATAATTAATACTGAGTATGAAATAAATATCCAACTCTTTGTTCGACTAAAATATTTTGATATTAATGGAACATCATAATGTTCTATGAACATTCCCCAAAGAAATTTAAACATAAAAGGTAAGTGTAAAAGAGAAAACAATCCTATAGCCCTATTTGAAACTCCATGGTCTTTTAACCAATAATCTAAAATGATCATTGTTAATGGAAATGAAACACCATAGGAAAACCCAATAAAAATTTTAATTAAGTATTGCATTGAAGTTTATCTAATATTTTATCTTTTTTTAATGAATACAAAATCAAAAGACTTGGAATAAAAGTAAATGGGATAATAAAAAAGAAATACATCCATCCTAAAGAATCAGCTAATATTCCTGATATAGATCTAAAAAACATACTACTTATTCCATAAAATGCCCAAAGTAACGCGTATTGAGTCGCGACATATTTTTTATCACTTATACAATATAAAAACGCAACAAATGCAGTTGCAATAGCTCCATTTGCTCCATGTTCAATAAAAACAGAAAGATATAACATTAGCAAATTATTTTCTATTACAGCCAATAATATATAACATAAGTAACAGGATATACCATGTATTATTGCAAAACAAAACATGGATTTTATTAAACCTATCTTTTTTATAAAATAACCTCCTATGATACTTCCTAATAATGTTGCTATACTTCCAAATACCTGCACAACATTAGCAATATCTAAAATAGAAAAACCTAAATCTATGTAAAATAATTTACTCATTTTTTGAAACAAAATATCGCCAGTACGATATAACATTATTATTGATATAAATTTCATCCAATTTTGGTTTTTCAAGAATTTTTGAAAAGGTTCCAATAAACACTCAAATAGCGTTATTTTTATAATCGAATTTATAGAAAAATTATCTAAATCTTTTAAAGATTCATTCTCTTTTATTTTTGTCAATGGTTCAGGCATCCGTAAAATAAATATAGTACATAAAAATACAGAAAAAGCCATTATTCCATAAGCGTAATTCCAATTAAAAAAATGAGCGATATACAAGGTAAGACTTTTTGAAAAAAACAAACCTAAACGATAACCTAAAACAAACACACCCGCGGTTGGACCATACATTCTTGCAGGAATTCTATCCCATTGGCAAGCATAAATTGAAACATCTTGACATCCGTCAGCAAACGCAACTATAGATGCAAAGAAAAGTAGCCTATACAAATTACTATCGGGACTCGATGTGGCCATTCCTAAAATACCTACAAACAGTAATAATTGACTTGCTACTGCCCATCCTTTTTTTCTACCTTTCAGAATTTTCGATAAAATAGGAAAATCAAATTTTTCAATAAAAGGTGCCCAAAGAAATTTTAATATATATGGCCACTGAATAATTGTAAAAAAACCTATTGCACTATTTGATAAACCACAATCTTTTAGCCAAATATCAAGTATAGCTAATCGTAATAAAAAAGGGATTCCACAAGTGAATCCCAAAAAAAATTTTGAACCTAATCCTTTCTGAAAATAAGAATTTGCTAAATCAATAACAAAAGATTTTAAATTCATTGGTTGATACGACTCATTTTCTTTCTAGTAATTTGATCCAGATATTTTTTTCTTAGCCTAATACAACTAGGAGTAACTTCAACTAATTCATCATCTTGAATATAAGAAAGCGCTTGTTCTAATGCCATCATTCTTGGAGGAGACAATTTAATATTATCATCCTTGCCAGATGCTCTCATATTAGTTAATTGTTTAGTTTTAGTTGGATTTACATCTAAATCATTACCTTTATTATGTTCTCCGATAATCATACCTTCGTATACTGGGTCTCCTGGATTTATAAACAAAGTTCCTCTTTCTTCTAAAAAGAATAATGCATAAGGAACTGCAGAACCTGAAACATTTGATACTAAAACACCTTTTGTTCTCCCTTCAATTGTTCCTTTATAAGGTTCATAACCTGAGAAAGAACGATTCATTATTCCTGAACCCCGTGTATCTGTTAAAAATTCATTATGATATCCTATTAATCCTCTTGTAGGTATTAAAAATTTTAACCTTGTTTTTCCTGTTCCTGACGGACGCATATCTAATAAAGAACCCTTTCTCAATGTAATTTTCTCTACTATAGCTCCCGTAAATTCGTCATCTAGATCTATATATAATTCTTCCATAGGTTCAAGTTTTTCTCCGGTTTTTTCATCTGTTTTATATAAAACATGAGGTCTACTTATGGATAATTCAAAACCTTCTCTCCGCATTGTTTCTATTAGAATACCTAATTGTAATTCTCCTCTTCCAGCTACGACAAAAGAATCTGTGTCATTAGCTCTACTGACAGAAATAGAAATATTACCTTCAGCTTCTTTTTGTAATCTATCCCATATCATCCTGGAAGTTAGTTTCTTACCTTCTTGACCTGCTAGAGGAGAATCATTTATTGAGAAAACCATAGATAAAGTAGGAGGATCGATCGGTATTGCCTTAATAGAAGAAGTAACTTCAGTAGAACAAATAGTGTCTGCTACAGTTGCAGTTTGTAAACCAGCAATAGCAATAATATCACCACATTTCGCTTCTTCTACAGGAATTCTTTTCAAACCTTCAAATGATAATAATTTTGTTAACTTTGCATTTTCAACATTTTTATTTTCTCTTAAAGCATGGACAGAAGAATTTAGTTTTGCTGTTCCCGATAAAATTTTCCCTGTCAGGACTCTGCCAACGTATTGGTCATAATCCAACATTGTTACTAACATTTTAAATGGAGCATTTTCATTGATTTGAGGTGCTGGAATATGTCCAATGATAGTTTCTAGTAGTGGCGTTAAATCTTTTCTTTCATCATTTAAATTCTTGGTTGCCCATCCATTTCTTCCAGATGCATATATTATAGGAAAATCCAATTGTTGTTCATTGGCTCCTAAAGCAACAAACAAATCGAATACTTCATCTATAACTTCATTTACCCTTGCATCTTGTTTATCGATTTTATTTATTACTACAATAGGTCTCAAACCTAATGCAAGCGCTTTTGTTAGAACAAATTTGGTTTGAGGCATGGGACCTTCTGACGCATCAACTAATAATAATACCCCATCTACCATACTAAGGATTCTTTCTACTTCTCCGCCAAAATCAGCATGACCAGGAGTATCTACTATATTCAATTTTATATTATGCCACATAAAACTCGTACATTTAGCTAAAATAGTTATACCTCTTTCACGTTCTAGATCATTATAATCCATTGCACATGTATTTATTTGTTGATTATCTCTAAATAATCCGCTTTGTTTGAACATTGCATCTACTAAAGTAGTTTTCCCATGATCGACGTGAGCTATAATAGCTAAATTTCTAAGTTCCATAATGAATATAAACCTCAAGTAATGAAAATCAGTGAAAAATATATCATAAAATAAGATAATTTACCAAAAATACAGTTAATATATTATTTCACACATAATCGGAGCATGATCAGATGGTCTCTCTAGTTCTCGAATATCAAGAAGTACTTTCCCTTCTTTAAATATTGGCTGAGCTTTTTTATTCATATAAAATTGATCTAATCTGAATCCATTATTTTTTTTGAATCCACGTTGCCTATAACTCCACCAAGTATACCCAGATGTTTCCAGCATGTCTTTAAATCCTGATTCTCTTAACATTGCCATTGCTTCTCTTTCTTTTGGAGAACCAGCAATACCATCATAACCATCTATATAAATATCTTGTGGATAAGGTCCAATATTGAAATCTCCACCTAATATAAAAGTTTCTTCCTTAAATTTTTTTAAATATTCTATAAAATTTTCTAAAAATTTTAGTTTATAAAAATATTGTGGACAATCTACTTCTTGACCATTAGGAATATAAACTGATGCAACGAATAATCCACCTGTAAATGCTTCTATATATCTTGCTTCTTCTGCAAAATCAGAATTAACTTCCTCTAACGGAAGTTTTGAACATATAGCAACTCCATTTCTAGCTTTTTGTCCTTTTATAGCGATGTTATATCCGAAATCTTCAATAAATTCTCTTGGAAAAAGATGATCCTCCACTCTTGTTTCCTGAAGAAGAATTACTTCAGGAGAATATCTTTCAGCCAGTACTTTAAAACTTTCTAACCTTGCTCTAATTGAATTAACGTTCCAAGATACTATTTTCATTTTCTATATCCAGTTTATACGAATGTAATTATAGTGTAATATAGAAATAATTAATATGGTTAGATTATGAATATTTATGCTTCAATGCTTTCAGCGAATCCATGTTGTTTAGGGGATGAGTTAAGAGAATTATCAACAGCAGCTGGTATTCATTGGGATATTATGGATGGAAATTTTGTAGATAATATTACATTTGGAGCGGATATTGTTGCTGCACATAGAGAAATCACAGATCAAATATTTGACGTTCATCTAATGGTTAATGCACCAGAAAAACATATAAAAAATTTTGCTGAGGCTGGAGCGGATATTATTACAGTGCACGCCGAGTCTTCTCCTCATTTATATAGAGTTTTAGATTTAATAAAATCGTTTGGGAAAAAAACAGGAATAGCATTAAATCCGTCAACTTCTCCAGAATTTTTAAAATATATTAATAGTGAATTAATTGATTCTGTTTTAATTATGACTGTTAGTCCAGGTATAAGCGGTCAGTCTTTTATATATTCTCAAAAGTTAAAAATATCTTTAATAGCGCAAATGTTATCTCATGATATTGAAATCGGAGTAGATGGAGGTATTAATGAACAAACCATTACAGAATGTACTGATGCAACTTATGCCGTTGTAGGTTCATATATATTTAATAGCGATGACTATAGTGAATCTATTCGTAAATTGAAAAATGTTTAATACATTTGCAAACAAATAATTTTCTACGTACATTATTATGATGTATTTTAGCATTTATATCTAATAATTATTCGTATTATCTATCATTAATACGTTATTCCATTATTTGAATGTCTTTCCTCTTCCTTTTTCGTGGGGAAAAAGTCCATTCCTCGTCATTTTAAGCGCTCCTACCTCTTCTCATCATTTTATCTCTCTCCTC
>CAZHJM010000019.1:0-16012 GCA_964532905.1 uncultured Holosporaceae bacterium | reverse complement strand
TTCCAACTTTTACACCCATATCTAATAATTCTCCAGTTTTGGAAATACCTTCACCGTATATAATGTCGAAGTCTACTGTTCTAAACGGAGGTGCAACTTTATTTTTTACAACTTTTACTCTTACTTGGTTTCCTATAACTTCATCTTTATCTTTTAATGAACCAATTCTGCGTATATCTAAACGTACAGATGCATAAAACTTTAACGCATTTCCTCCAGTTGTAGTTTCAGGATTTCCAAAGAATACGCCAATTTTCATGCGAATTTGATTGATGAAAATCATAATACAATTTGATTTAGAAACAGTGGAAGTTAATTTGCGTAGTGCTTGACTCATTAAACGAGCTTGTAAACCCATATGAGAATCACCCATATCTCCTTCAATTTCTGCTTTTGGAACAAGAGCAGCAACGCTATCTACTACTAAAATATCTATAGCTCCGGACCGAACCAATGTGTCAGCAATCTCTAAGGCTTGTTCTCCTGTATCTGGTTGCGACAGAATTAAATTATCAACATCCACCCCTAAGTGTTTAGCATATACAGGATCTAGCGCGTGCTCAGCGTCTATATATGCACATTTTCCCCCTTTTTTTTGAGCTTCAGCTACAGCATGTAATGCTAGAGTTGTTTTTCCTGAACTTTCTGGACCAAAAATTTCTATAATTCTACCTTTTGGAAATCCTCCCACTCCAAGAGCCATGTCCAAACCTATAGAACCAGTTGATATCGACTCAATATCTATTACTCCACCATGTTGACCTAATTTCATAACAGATCCTTTCCCAAATGCTTTTTCTATTTGGGATAGAGCAGCTTCTAATGCTTTTTCTTTATCCATGATTATCCTTTTATCTAGCATTTTCATGATATCTTGTAGATAATTATTTCGTCAAGTAATACTCTAAAATTAAAATATTAAAAATATCTGAGAAACTGGATAAAATTAATATATTCTTAATGAAAATTATTTATATTGTTATAGGGATATAGAAAGATTAAATGTGAGAAATATTACTATAATTCTAATAAGTTTTATATTTTCTTATTATTATCCAGTAATGGGAGATAATATAAAGTTACAGAAAGAAGGCAATAAATCTTTCAGTAATATTACAATAGAAGAACATGAGAATATGATTTATATTGTAAATCATAATTCATTTGATTGGATAGTGTTACCAGGTAAAGATATACTTTTTTAAAATACAAAAATACAAAGACAACAGATTAATGTTAAGAAAGAAAATAATGCAAATAATAAAAGGGATTATAAACCTATTGCAGAAAAAAAAGACGTAAATTTGTCGAAAACGAAAATAAGACAAACCGAAAATAAAAGGAAAGAAATAAAACAAGAAGATGATAAAAATAGAACATCGGTAAATTTATTATTTATATGTTCTGATAAATATAAAAATTTTAAAGAAGAATTTAGTGATAAATTTAAAGAAATTGATGATATTTGGTTAGTGTTAGGAAATGATGGTCAATATAATCCTTATATTGAAAGATTTTCTGCTATTAATTGGCTTTTTTGGGGGAGTAACCCAGTTCCAGAAAAGATATTAAGCATATCAGGTGATTATTTTAATGTTCGTAATTGGGAATATTTATCGAATTATTTACCTAAAAAAATTTCTTATATAGCGGCTGACTTTAATGAACTAATATGTCTCAAAAATAAAAATGAAATTATTAATATTTCATCAAATGCTTTAAAGAAAGGAGGAATTTTTTGTATAGAAGATATTTTTGATATAAAAAACCAGAAATTTTTTAATTTCTCTGAAAAAGATGTAAATGTTTTATCGAAAAATTTTGACATTAAATATGCTTTATATGATGGATTTGTTGCATCATTACCATATACAAGTAACATGAGTAAAAGTTATAAAAATACTTTATTTAAAGGAATTGAAAAGGTATTGTTAAAATTATCAATATCTACATTAGAAGAAAAAGAATCCATAGGATTAAATTTGTCTACAAAGCAATTGCGACAATTTAAGACATTATCTGAAGATATGGTAAAATATATTATTAGCGATATTATTTATGATTCTACATTAGGTAGAAATATTATAACATATAATGCGTTAAATGAAGAAATAAAAAAAGTCGAGGAAGAAATAAATGGATTAACAACTGAAATTGATAGTATAAATAAAGATATAGAAAATTTTAATAAAATTAATCAACTAAAAAATTCAGCTATGAGTAAATTTAATAATTTATTAGACAAAGGAAATTCTCTTATAAAAAAAGTAAAAGATTTAACTAAAAGCAAAAAATCTATGAAAAAAATATCAAATGTATCAAAAGAAAATGATGTAGGACAAGTATTTACAACAAAATTAGATGAAAAAAATAAGAATTTATTAGATAAAAATCAAACTTTAACTATTCTAAAAAGTAAAATCACTTATTTAAAAACAGAAATGACAGATTTATCAAAATTAATTTTAAGACAAAATAATAATTTATTTAATCAATTTGGTCTTGATAAATTATTAAATAGATATATGGGTTATAAGAGGAATAATATCGACGATATTATAAATGATAGTAAAGTTATTGAAGAATCACTTAATAATGTTATGAAAGATAAAGATTCAAATGACATTTTAGCTAAAATTGAAAAATTAGCAGATAGTATAAAAAATGGCTGGTCACCAAAGCTAATTTTAAATAATTCATTCTCTTTCAAACAATTATTACAATTTACAAAGCATATGGTAGAGCCATCAGCAAGAGTTTTAATAGTTCTAGTAAAGAAATAAAATGACAGTTATTAGAATAATTTAATGTTCAAATAATAACAGAAGAAAATTAATATTAAATCCGGGTATTATCCAAAGAATTTCCTTTCAACCAAGATGTTTTTCCTAAAACAAAATTTTCGAATGTTAATTCAGGTGCATTATTTGGTTTTATAAATATAGAATAATTATAAAAATCTCCAGCATATTGTTTAATAAGTTTTTTTAGCAATGAAATATTTTTCGTATTATTAATAAAGTTTCTTACATAAGAATGGCTACAATCGAATAAATATATAGATATGTTTATATTGTTAATATAAACATATTTCCCAAGATAAAAATCAATACCGAGAGTGATATTGTTCAATCGTTTATTATTTTGTTTTATTTTTGTCAAGTTGAATTGTTGCAATCTAACATTGAAAGGAAGTATATACTTCAGTATAACTTCTATTCCCATAATGCTTTTTTCTTTTAACCAAAATATATAACAAAGTCTAGAAAATTTTTTATCTATACATGAATGATTTGTTCCAAAAAAATAAGAGATAGCATTTAACATGGGATAATTATTTTGTTGTAAACAAATGTATCTCTTTTGGCTAATTCTATATGAAATTCCTAGGAGCCTACTGTGAAACATATTTAAAAATTGCTCCATTGCGAAATCTTGCATTTTATTTCTGTTGCATAATAATTCTGAATATGGAGTCGGTAATGGAGCGTTTAACCCAGCTATTGATAATCTGCCAATATTAATGATTTTTTTCCCCATTTCATTAATAGTAATTTTTTCTATTTCTGTTCCTCTTAAGTAGAATACATTAATATTGTTGGTACAGAAAGGAAAATGATGAATGGAAATAGATTTACCAAATACTTGAGTATGGCCATGGTTAATAATTTTTATTGTAGTTTCAAAACTATATCCTCTAGGATTATTTAATAATGATTTTTCTAAAGATATTTTTTCTTTCCTAACTGTGTTTCCCATGAACAGAGTTTTCCTTCTTTATTTTTTACATTAACATCCACAAATGTATTAATACTTGTATAAGTGGATAAAAATTTACTAATAATTAGGCTCAATGGAATGCCTTTGTTATATAAAGATTCATCAAATTCTATAGTAATGTCAGTACCATTAATAAAACCGTACCATGTTTGATTTGTAATACGTTTCATTCCTATTCGGCTAGTGATATTTAATATCGCATCTACTTCATATTTTAATTGGGAGTCTGTTATATTAGCAAATAGTCTCAATATTTCTTTTAATTTTAAAATACCATCATCAGAAAAAGAGAGAGAATTAAGAGAAATGGCTGAAATTAATTTCCACAGTATTTCGCCATTTTTAAGTGAATTCTTTTGAGGTGTAGGTCTATTTATACAGTAAATTTGTTTAACCGGTAGCGACGATATATCAGTTTGAAAAATTCCATGAGCTGGAATATCCTCAGCTATATGTCTGTTAGTGCATAAAGTATAAGCATAGAATATTTTATCTGCAGGCTGTTTAGGATTAAATTTTTCATCCACAAATGAAACGAATGCATCATCTCCTAAAGAATTTTTTTGTAATGATTCTTTTCTTCGAGCTATCCATGATATACCTATATCAGATTCAGATGTAAAATGATTACAAGAATAAAATTCAGGTATTTCCAATTCATCATTTGTGACAGGATTTACAGCAACCATTTTTTTTATCATATATATTTCATGACTCTCATATCTTCTAAAATCCGGAACTAACCGATATTCGATTTGTTTATAGTCTAAATGTAAAGGTTCGGAAACTTTTTGAAATAAATTAACTGCAGGAACAGCAAAAAATGAAAACATATTTTTAGACAGATTAAATTTAGTTTCAGATTTTAATGGAATGCAAATAGAAAATTTATTTGATAGTTCTTTATCAATATTAATATCGAAACCATAAAATTTATCTGGAAACGCAAAATATTCTTGTAAATATCTAAAACCTTTATGTACATTTTTAGGATATTCAAAAAGAGCTTCTTCATCTGTTAATCCTATAGGTGATACCTTAGGAAGTAAGTCTGAGTGATTTTCTTGTAATAAAATTGCTGGCATACTTGCTGAAAAGATTCCTGCAAAAATCTTTCCTCTTAACAAGGCATCACAAATTATATAACAACGTAATTTTTTTGGACAAATTCCCGGGGATTCACATTCGAAATCTAATTTTAGATATTGAGAATATGTTAAATATTCAGAAATTATTGATTCTTTTGTTATTAATTCGGTGTCAGTTAAAATAATAGGCCATAATTTTACATTGTGGGCAGTTGTAAAAGTACATACTATATCATTATTACTTGTGGCTTGTAGAGAAGTGTGTCTAGGGATTACTAATCCGAATTTTTTTTTAAATTTTGATAAATCGACGTCAAAATTAATCATTGTTGCAGATGGAATAGGTAAAATTAAAGGTTTATATATTACATCTATCATAGCATTAGCTGCTTCTGGATATTGATCGTCAATTTGTTTTTGTAATTTCCCCGTTAAAAAAGCAAAACTTTCTATTAATCTTTCTACATGAGGATCTGATGATTCATCATGGGATAAATCTAAACGTTTGGCTATTTTAGGAAAGCGACTAGAAAAATCTTTACCAGCCGATCTTAAGTATGATAATTCAAGTCTGTAATATTCCGCTAATAAATCGATTTCTGATTTATTCATTTTATATCCATTAATATAGGGAATGTTAAAGGTATTTTTTATTTTCTATAAATATATTAGCCTCTATTGCTATAAAAATTTTACTAGGATCCGTAAGATTATTAGTAATATGAACTCTTACATTTTTTAATCTTGGTTCAAATTGCGTTATAGCATTCAAAATTTTATTTTCGAGTTGTTGAATTTCGAAAACTGTTTCTGCTGTAACTGCTCCAGTTAAGTTCGCTCCATATGTATAAGGAAAATATATTTTTTGATAATATTCATTCCATAAGGGGAAAAATCTTGTATTTAATAAATAAGTTAAATCTTTTTGAATAGATTTTTTTAATAATTCTAATGAAATTTTATCATTAAAATTATCATTTTTTTCCCCTGATTCTTCAATTGTTAATTTATCGAATATCGGTAATATCGCTGAGTTTTTCATTTTATGTATTTTCTACCTTCCATTTTATTAAATCTACTTGAACAGCTGCGTTTCCTTTTTGCATACCATCTAATTTGAAATCTTTATATTCATCTTTAAATGAAGAATATCTAAAAGAGAAATTTACTAAATTATCTTGCATTTTAAATGATTGAATTACACAATTTTTGAATTCTTTTTTTTCTGTTATGTTATTTTTACTATTACTAGTTAAAATTTTTACTATTGTAATGTTTGGAATAACAATAGATTTTGCCATACGACCTATAAGCATAGCGCAGTGGCATCCTGATAAAATATCAATTGATACTTCTTCTGCATTTAACATAACTGCAGATGCTAAATTTTCTCCATATAAGAATGATTTGTACAATCTGTATTCTATATGTAATATGGGTGTATATTTTTGAAATCCTTCAATATTACTAGAAAAAATTTCATCAGAGGATATTAATATTTGATTTGTCGACTTTTTATCAGATGTTGGATTATTTTTTTCGTTTTCAATAAGTTGATTATACATAAATTATCATCCTTTGATAGTAAATTAATGCAGAATTAGTTAATAATAGGTAAAAGAATTAAATAATTTTATATAATCAACTTAATTTTAATAAAATTATGAATCGAAAGCTGCTTTTGCTGTATCAAAATCAATATAAATTTTAATAATTTTATCAAAACCACTCATCTTAAAAACAGTAAAAATCTTATCAGGCATATTAATAAGAGCCAATTTTCCCTTTGTTGAGTTTAATTTTTTCCCAGCCATTAAAATAACTCTTAATCCTGCACTAGAAATATAATTTACTTCTGAAAAAGAAATCATCACCTGTGTCTCTGATGCTAAATATTTCATAACACCTTCTTCAAACTCTCTAGCATTAGATGTATCAATTCTTCCTACTGGTGAGATTATTGTTATATTATTCTTTTTTTCATTCTTGATTTCCATTTTGTACCTCTTCTTCTGTTGTGTTTATTAATATATCTAAATAATTTTTCCCACTTATTCTGGAATATGTGACGAAATCCGATAATTGTTTTACTAAATAAATACCTAATCCACCTATAGGGCGAGAATCTAGACTTTCATCTAAGTTAGGTTTTGATTTTTGTAAAGGATCAAAAGGAATTCCATCATCTACAAGTTGGATATGTACATAATCATCTTCTACTTTAACCTCTATTGTAAAATGATGTTCTGTTCCATTTGGGAAAGCATAATTTATTATATTAGTAGCCATTTCGTCTACTATAATAACTATATCATATGCTTTTTTTTCGCAGATATTATGAATACTGCAAAATTCTTCTAATTTGGTACATATGTTACCAACTTCCTCAATTTTATTTTGAATCTTAAGTAACATTTCTTATAATCCTTGTTTTATATTTAAAGCAAAGAGTCGTAATATCATCGGATTGATCTGCGCCATTTACAAATTCTCGAATAGACTTAAATACTTGTTGTGTTAATAACTTAGGTATATTAATGTGAGAATTTTTAATAGTTGACATTAATCTTTCAAAGTCGAATTCATCTCCATTACGATTTGCAGCTTCTGTTACTCCATCAGTATAGAGGAGTAACATTTCTCCAGGAACGATATCATGAGTGTTATCAACGAACTCTATATCATCCATTATTCCTAATGCGATACCAGTATCACAATTTAAAAAAGTAGGTTCACTGTGGGGTTTTATATCAACTATTGGTAAGTGACCAGCATTAGTATAAGTAAGTTTTTTAGTATGTAAATCAAATATTCCATAAATAGCGGTTACAAACATAGTTGCTACATTTTCTTCACATAATGTATGATTTACGTTTTTAAAACATTCAGATGGTGTGTCACAAATTTTAGCAAATGTTTTAATTAAAGTTTTAGTAATAACGGCGAACATAGTTGCCGATATGTTTTTTCCTGAAACATCCGCTATTACTATACCTATTTTTGTATCAGATAACCAGAAAAAATCATAAAAATCTCCGCCAACTTCAGCAGTTGGAACAGAATCTGCCCAAATTTCTAATGAGTCATATTTTAATTCATTTCCAGGAAGAATACTTTTTTGTAATTGTGCGGATAATCCTATTTCCCCAGAAATTACATTCAATTTTTTAGCATTATATTCAGCTAATCTTTTACTTTGCACAAAATGTAATGTATTGTCCAAAACTATATCAAAATCTTGGAAATTTATTGGTTTAACAATAAAATCATGTGCTCCACATCTCATAACAGTTCTAAGTATGCTGATGTCACTGTAAGCTGATACGATAATTATTTCTAAAAACGGATAGTTCTTTTTAATATTTTTTACAAAATCCGTAATATCAAAAGCAACTACAGACATATCAAATACAAATATATCGTATTCTTCTTGAGATAATAAATTTTCAGCTTCTTGTTTTGTTTTTGCAAAACTAAAAAAATAATTTTCTTCAGATATTTTTTGACGAAAAGCTTGTTGGAAAAGGTCTTTTGTATCCTCTTCGTCATCTAATATTAATATCTTAGCTATATTCGCCACTTAACTATTCCTCTAAAAATGTTATACTTATCATCGCACAAAAGAGTTTACAAATTATGACTTTTCAAAAAAATATTCGAGAAATTATTTTGGACACCGAAACTACAGGTTTAAGTTTTGAACAAGGTGATAGAATCGTGGATATCGGATGTGTAGAATTGATAAATCATGTGCCGACCGGAAAAACATATCATGTTTATATTAATCCTGAAAGATTAATGAGTGCAAAATCTTTAGAAATTACAGGAATTACCAATGAATTTTTATCCGATAAACCATTATTTATCGAAATAGCTGACGATTTTTTGAATTTTGTTCAGAATAGTCCTTTAGTTATACATAATGCAAAATTTGATATTGATTTTCTTAATGGAGAATTAGGGTTAATAGGTAAACCATTATTCAATTTAGATGATGCTATTGATACTTTAGATATTGCCAGGAAAAAATTCCCTGGTTCAGCTCTTTCATTGGATGCTTTATGTAGAAGGTTTAATATAGATACCTCAATACGTTCATTGCATGGAGCTTTAGTAGATTGTCAACTTTTAGCAGAGGTTTATATTAATTTGTTAGGAGGTAGACAAGGAGGATTGTTTTTTGATGAAATTAAAGAAGAAGACAATTATAAGAAAAGAAAAAGAAAATTTCATAATCCAAGATATTTCCCTCCATCAGAAGACGAGATTAAAGTTCATTCATTATTTTTGCAGAGTTTAAAAAATCCTAAATGGAATATTTTCTTGTGGAAAGAATGAATTTCTCTAGTTACGCTAAATGGATTTTAACAGGAGAACACTCTGTTATTTACGGAGGAAAAGCAATAGTGTTTCCTTTAAAGAGATTTTACAACAACTTGTGTTTTTCTTCTGCATCAAAGCTTTACGTTAAAGATACTAATTTTATAAATGCGAGAAATCAAATTATAAAACTAATCAATATAGCTAGTGATTATACCAATATATCATTAAAAGAGCTTATAGGAGAATATAATATTTGTAGTACAATACCAATGCAAGTTGGTTTAGGAAGTTCTGCTGCGTTGTGTGCTAATATTGTAAAATTATGTCAATTTTTTGGATATACAGGTGATATAATATCTCTAGGAAGAGTTTTAGAAAACGAATTTCATAAAAATAGTAGTGGACTTGATGTTTCTGTTTCTATTTTAGGAAAACCGCTAATTTTTGAGAATAATAATGTTAATCAGATAATAGATATTCCTCATACTCCTTATTTTACATTAACTTATAGTGGGAAAAGTTCAAGCACTTCACATTGTGTTGAAATTGTACAAAATTTGTTTGTTACAAATAAAAAATTAGCTTTAGAATTAGAAAAAAAATGAATATATCTGTAGAGTTGTGTATAGAAGGTCTAAGAAATTATGATTTAGAGGAATTGTCTGAAGGTATTAATTTAGGTTCTCAAGTTTTCAAAGAATGGGGATTATTTAACCAATCCTTAGATAATACTATTAAGAATTTGAAGAGACAAGGAGCTCTTGCTTCAAAGCCGATAGGCGCAGGGCTTGGTGGTTATGTCGTTAGTTTATGGAATAAATGGAATGAAAACTTATCATATTGTAATAGTATCAGATTGACTTTAGATAACTACTAAGTTTATATTGCTTTGTTTTATATTATAAAATGGAGTTTGCGATGAATAAGGAAAAATGGGGAATTAAAAGAATTTGTTTATCCTGTGGAACACGTTTTTATGATTTAAATAAATCTCCTATTATATGTCCTTCTTGTGGAGAAGTATTCGATCCGGAATATCTTCAAAAGAAAAAAAATAAAATAGTTTTAGATAAAGATACGTCAGAGGATATAGTAGATGTAGATTTACTAGACAATATAGATAATGAAGATAATGATAATTTAGATGATGAAGATGTTACATTAAATGATCAGGAAAATTAATATATTATTTTTCTGTTTTACATTTTTATACACGAATGTGTTTTGTGTAAATCATAAAAGACATATGTCGAGTATTGTACATAAAATGGTATTTCATGATACTGAAGATAATGATTTAGTATCTGAAAGTCATCCTATTCCTATTGATACGGTATGTATTCAAGTTTTAGATAAAATTAGTGGGAAAGTTTACTATCAAAAATTAAAAATAGGAAATAATATTCAGTTCGGTAGTATTAATATATCATTGATTAAGGCTTTTATTAATGCTCCTGATGAAGAGAGAGAAGTATATGCCTTATTAAAAATAGAAGAAAATAAAAAGGAAATTTTTAATAATTGGCTGTTCGCTTCTTCACCATCTTTAAACCTTTTGGAGCATCAAGTTTATGATGTTAGAGTAGAATTTAAAAATAACAAATGAAATTAAGTAATTTATTAAATACGGGGACGCCTGTGTTTTTGGCACCAATGGCTGGAGTAACGGATGCGCCATTTCGTGAAATAGTAATGAAATTTGGGGCAACAGCTGTAGTTACAGAAATGGTATCCAGCGAAGCTTTAGTTAGAAATAATAAGAAAACTTTTAATCGTATTATTAATAATAATGATATAAGGATTGTTCAAATTGTCGGTGCAGACCCTTATAAAATGGCTGAATCCGCAAAAATAAATGAAGCTTATGGAGCAGACATAATAGATATTAATATGGGATGTCCTGCCAAAAAAATTGTCAATAATGATTCAGGATCAGCCTTAATGCGAAATGAAAAATTAGCTGTATCTATAGTATCAGCTGTTGTAAAAGCTGTTAATATTCCCGTTACATTAAAGATGCGTTTAGGCTGGGATAATGAACATAAAAATTTTTTAAAATTAGCAAAGCTTTTTGAGAATGAAGGGATAAGGATGTTATCCATTCATTGTCGTACAAGAAACCAAATGTATAGCGGAAAAGCTAATTGGAAAGAGATATCAGAATTGAGTAATTTTATAAATATTCCATATTTGTGCAATGGAGATATAAAAACAATTGATGATGCAACTCAAGCTCTGGATATGTCAAAAGCTTCAGGTATTATGATAGGCAGAGCCTCTTTAGGTAAACCATGGTTATTACAGCAAATAAGGGAGTATTTGAATAATAATTATGTTATTACAGTTCCTACAGAAGAAGAAAAATATAAAACAATTATGGAGCATTTTTATAATACGTTAACTTTTTATGGAGAAGCACATGGTCTACGTATTTTTAGAAAACATTTTTGCTGGTATAGCGGTGGTATGAAAGACGCTGCAAACTTTCGCGAAAAAATTAATAATTTAGAAAATATAAATGAAATTGTTAAATTAGTCGATGATTTTTACAAAAAATTTCAAAATTAATTTAAAAAGTTATTGTAAATAACAAAAAATATTATTATCTTTTAAATACGGTATTATATATTATGGATTAGCAAAATTTATTAATTTTTATAATTCATATTAGTATATGTTAAGGATAATTAAATCTTGTTGGAGGTAAATTTGAAATTATTATGGACATCTAAGCAATTACGAATTGTTTATGGGGTTGCATTGTTTATGATGGCATATATACCTTTTACATATCACTTTATAGATATAAATAAAACAGATTATAAAAATGATAAAAGTTTTTGTTTTGATAATGAATTAGTTAATTTTTTAAATTATAATCAGAATATAAAAAATGATAGTTCCATTATTTCTTTTGAAGATTATTCTTGTCCTTTATTGAATTTATTAAGTTCAGAACATTCTAATGTAGAAAGACATAATAATAAGATTATTTCTAGAAAAGATAAAAAACAAAATTTAATTAAATCAGGTCCATTCAAAAATAGTAATTTTGTAACAGGAATTATAAAATCAAATTTTTATGTTGATGCTCGTAATTTAGGTATTCCAGCTAAGATTTTAGATAGTGTAATAAAAAAATTAGCTTCAAAAATTAATTTTAGGCATTCTTTTAATAAAGGTGATAAATTTGAGATAGCTTTTAACGATAAAGAGCTGTTATATACAAAAATCGTTACAAAACATAAAGAAGTAGCTTTGTACAAATATGGTAAAGAAGGATATTTTTTTGAGAATGGAGAGAAATACGGAGCTTCTAAAAATAAGAATTTTTTTGGACAGCCTATTCGTGGAAATTTGAAAATTAGTTCAAATTATGGATATCGTAAACATCCAGTTACAGGACAATACAGTAAACATACCGGTGTAGATTTTTCAACTCATTATGGGACACCTATTTATGCAGTTTTTGATGGTATAGTAACAAGAGCTTCTAAATATTCTGGATATGGTAATTGTATTGATATTCGTCATGCTTCAGGATATTCGAGTCGTTATGGTCATTTAAGCAGATTTGTTGTGCGCCCAGGCACAAAAGTTAAAAAAGGTCAATTAATTGCATATAGTGGCTCAAGTGGAATATCAACGGGACCTCATTTGCATTTGGAATTAGCAAAAAATAGTATAACTATTAATCCTATGAGTGTAAAAATGCTCCCAGAAAGATTAGATACAGTTTCTAATATTAGAAAATTTCAAATACTGAAATCTTATTGTAAGAAATTACATAAATCAGTTTAAATGTTTCTCATTGGAGTTATTTTATGAGGAATTTGTGTTTTGGTTCAGGACCTTGTGCAAAGCATATAGAATGGTCTGTTCCTAAAACAGATTTGGTAGGTCGTTCTCATCGTTCAAAAGAGGGATTAAATCTAATAAAAAATGTTTTAGATTTGCAAAGAAAAATTCTGAATATTCCTTATAATTATTTAGTAGGCATTACTTCCGGTTCGACTACTGGTGCTATGGAGATGTTATTATGGAATCTTATAGGTGATAAAGGTACAGAAATATTGAATCATTGTGTTTTTAGTAATCACTGGGAGCATGATATAATAAAAGAATTAAAAGTCAAAAATGTATATTCAATTAAAGCTCCCTTCCCAACAATGTCTGATACATCTATCGTTGATTTTTCCAAAGATGTAGTTTTTTGTCTTAGTTCCACAACATCAGGAGTAGCTTTTAAAAAACTTGACTGGATTCATTCTAATAGGCAAGGACTGACTATATGTGATGCTACATCCGCAGTTTTTACAATGGATATTGACTGGTCAAAATTAGATGCAACTGCTTTTTCTTGGCAAAAAGGGATAGGAGGAGAGGCTGGTTCAGGTGTAATTGTTTTAAGTCCTAGAGCAGTAGAACGTATAGTAAATGTTCATCAAGACCGTGCAATTCCAAGGCTTTTTCGTATAGTTGAAAATGGCGAATTAAATTATAGTTTTTTTGAAGGGAGTACAATTAATACTCCTTCTATGTTATGCATAGAAGAATATTATGAAAATTTAGTTTGGGCAGAAAAAAGGGGAGGTTTAAATTTTTTATTAAAACAAGTAAAGAAAAACTATATCGCAGTTGAAACCTGGTTAAAAAATCAAAATATTTTTAAATTTTTAGTTGACGAAAAATTTCGTGCAGCTCATATAATTTGTTTAGACATTAATAATGATGGATATCAATCTTTATCAAAAACAGATAAATGGATGTTTTTACACAAAATTTTAGAAAAGTCTGAAAATAGACAATATGGATATGATTTTTTAGGTCATTCCCAAACTGAACCACATATAAGAATCTGGGGAGGTCCTACGATTGCAACAGAAGATTTAATAATTTTCTTAAATAATTTAACGAAATTATATTCAGAGGTTCTTTTGGAATATGATTTTCATTGATTCTTCTGACAAAATCGAAAAATTTAATGAGGATATTCGAAATGAATTAAAATGCTCTAATAGCTTTATAACTGTTGATACAGAATTTATCAGAGAAAACAATCCATTGCCCATATTATGTTTAATACAGATATCGACATCTTCTTGTGTATATCTTATTGATCCTTTTAAAGTATCAATTTCATTTTTGCAATTTTGTTTGTCAAATAAAAATTTAAAAAAAGTATTTCATTCTTCGGAACAAGATATTGAAATTCTCGTCAATAATGGATTAGCAATTAATAATATTTATGACACACAGCTTTATGAAATGTTACTGAATACCAAAGAAAACATTAGTTATCATGATATCGTGTATAGATATTTAGGAAAAAGTTTACGTAAATCGTATGTGTTAAGTAACTGGCTTAATCGTCCTTTATCGTATAAACAAATTGTTTATGCTATGAATGATGTTGTTTATTTGCGGCAAGTATTTATTAAGCAACAAAAAATGCTACGAGACCTAAGTAGAGAAAATTGGTTAGATGATGAAATCATAGATATGTACAATTCTCTATCAAAAGTTGAAAAATTACAAAATTCTATCAATAAAGATAATATTCCTATTATGAAATTACTATTAGAATGGAGATATAATAAATCTCAAGAGCTAAAATTAAATTTAGAAAATATTATAAAAGATGATTTGATTAAAAATATTTGTAGAAAAGGAGTAGGTTTTGTCCATAATTTACAGCACTCCAGAAATATACACGATAATGTGATGAAAGAATTTATTTCTTTTGCCGATAGTATTTCAGAACAAATTACCATAAAAGAACCACATGAATATAACGCAGAAATTGAGATTTTAAAGACATTGCTTAAGGTAAAATCTGAAGAATATCAAATTTGTCCTAAAATTATTACTAAGACTAAAGAACTATTTAATTTTTTATGTGGAAATTTTAGTGATGTGAAATTTTTACAAGGCTGGCGTTATAATATTTTTGGTAAATTTGCTTTTGCATTAATGAATGGAAAAATATATTTAGGTGTAGATAATAATAAAGTAAAATTATATGAAAAATAAAATTGCTGTTACTGCTTGTTTAAAAAAATGTTCTATTGCAATTCAATATAATGGAGAAATTTATACATGTAATGAAGATATAGATGTTCCTACTTATTTAGTCAGCCTAGTCGATGAGTTATTAAAAAAATATGATATAGATTTAAAAAATATACAAGAATTAATTACTATTTCTGGCCCTGGATCATTTACAGGAATTAGAACAGCTCAAAGTTTTATTAAGGGATTGTCATTTGTATTAAATATTCCTGTGAGATGTATCAATTACTTTGAATTAATTCATCAATTATCATATGTTATAGATAATAATTGTATAGCTATTATTAAAAGTGAAGAAAATCAATATTATTTCCAAAATTTTTCTAATAATCATAGAGGAGTTAGTTCAATAGATGACTTATTAAAAAATATTCCTTCATCGATTGTATTTGAAGGAGAAATCCCTGAAATTATAGAACATTCAAAAAGAAAATTTATTATAATAAATGATTTTAGAAATGCTAAACATCTTTTAAATATAAAAATTGCAAATCAGGAACTAAAACCTATATATATTAATGTAAAATAATTACAGAATCTTAATTAACATGGTTTTATAGAAAAAATATTTGTTAATGGAATGAAGTATTAAGTTAAAAAATAGTTAAAAAATATAATTAAATAATTATATTAAGTCTTGACAGGGGTGAGGTGAAGGGGATATAAGGGGGTATGGTCATTGGAATAGTGAATGGAGAGGATATGTGGATGGCACGATTGGGCTAGAAACATATTGAACTTGCGTCAGA
>CAZHJM010000018.1:0-16121 GCA_964532905.1 uncultured Holosporaceae bacterium | reverse complement strand
GCACGACGAATACGCTCCTTACCGATTTCACAAATATTCTTATAGCCAGCCTTATAGGCTTCTGATTTTTCATCTGTTAATTCAGGCAATTGCACCATGATAAATTTACGTTTTCCGCCATCTTCGGCATTGAGTTGCATCACAGCGTGTGCTGTCGTTGCTGAACCTGAAAAGAAATCGAGGAGGAGAGAGTTTTTAATGCTAGATAATAGTAGCATTCTTTTTATATATTCAATGGGTTTTGGAGTATCAAAAACATTATTTTCTAATATTTTTTTTAAATTTTCTTTTGCTAATTGAGTTGAGCCCACCATCTCATTAAGCCAAACAGTATTAGAAAGAATACCATTTTTTACCTCCGATAAATATTTCTTTAAACGCGGAATATTTTTACCATCATGTCCGAACCATAATCTTCCCTCGTTATATGCATTTATTAATGTTTCTTTGGAAAGCCTTGGATAGGTACCCTCAACAGGTTTCCACGAGATTCCATTAGGAAAAGTAATTTCATAAGTGCTATTTCCACTTTTTGCTTGTAATGCAACACTAGTCCAAGGACCACGTTTATCATTATCAGGATTAATATATCTTGATTCCTGTTCTTCCGTCCTGGGAAGTAAATTGAATTTTAAATCAAGAGCGTTTTTCGTATAACAAATTAAATATTCATGATCTGTTGAAACAAAGCGAGCGTCATTTTGCACTAC
Organism: uncultured Holosporaceae bacterium; assembly: GCA_964532905.1. Lineage (GTDB taxonomy): Bacteria > Pseudomonadota > Alphaproteobacteria > UBA3830 > UBA3830 > UBA3830. Next base: position 15,411 of record CAZHJM010000018.1, on the reverse strand, counting down.
ATTTTTTTTCTTCCATATAAATTCTGCAATAAAATTATCCTCTCCAAACACTTCGTCACAAATTTTTTTAAGATTAGCGACTTCGTTGTCATCAATAGAAATAAAAATCACGCCATCATCGGATAATAAATCACGAGCTAACTTCAAACGTGGGTACATCATGGAACACCAGTCGGAGTGAAAACGTCCGTTTGATTCTTTATTGCGGACAAAAGCCTTACTTAACAAACGGTTGTCTTCTTCATCGAACAAATCTATACCTTTGTTCATTTCTTCTTCTGACTGCACCCGATTATCATGATAAACAAAGTCGTTACCGGTATTATAGGGCGGATCAATATATATCATCTTGATTTTGCCCAAATAACCTTCTTCCAAAAGTTTCAGTACTTCCAGATTATCCCCTTCAATGTAAAGATTTTCTGTTGTATCCCAATTTTTACTTTCCTCTTTGCAGGGACGCAAAGTTTTGTGAATGGGTTTGTTGGCTTCTGCAATAGCTGCATTTTTACCAACCCATTTAAATTCATAAGTTTCTTGAACATTTTCATCTATAACATCGGATAATTCGGCTTTTAATCGTTCAAAATTGACCTTCCCATTTTGAACCGCTGCTGGACAAAGCTCAGCTACTTTCATTAAGATATTTTTATAATGCTTTGTTTCCATTTTAAGCTTTTCGATTTTGATGTCTCTTGTTTCCTTAGTCATAACGACTCCTGATTCTATACATAGAGATATGTTATCTCTTGTTAACAACATCTTTTTTAATAATTAATAAGGTTATAAACATTCTTTTCATATTTTACTCTACTAATACTATAACACTCTCAACTCAACCTAAAATATTATCTAAAATTTTAATTACATTTAACACATTTTTTAGTCTTCAAGTCACTTAACACAACTTTTACATTTGCATATTATAAATTTTATTGCAATACTTAATTTTAACTTTTTTCAAAAATTTTCATTATTTTTCGATTAGTTGTTTGAATTTATTGTAAAACCCACTATGACATTTTAAAGATGTCGAATTATAAAGAAGATAAAATTATGTTTCGCCTCTTTAGATGTAAACAACTTAATACCTCACCTAAATTAACGTTTATTGTACATTATTCGATTTTCTAATAACTAAATACTCCCTCCTTTTTCTTTCTTTTCCCTTCTATCTTATCAATTATTATATCTTAATTATTAAATTTCTTTAATACAATATTAAATTATGCAAAATAAGAGTATTTTTATTAAAACCTTAAATTAACAGAGAATACGCTTTATTTATTTTGCAAAGAAATTTAAATCATATTCACCTGCAATTATTTAATTATTTTTTCAAATCAATGAGTGATACTATATTAATTTGATTCTCCTCTGCAATTTTTTTTATTTCGTCTTCAATTTTTCTTCCCATACAATCTATCAAATCTGTTTTTACATAATCTTTTTTTATATTATTTTGAGAATTTGTTTTATTATACCAATTCTTTTTTGTTTTTTCAGAAATTCCTAAAATTTTACAATCATCACTATTTGAATTTAATTTTGGTAATTTAGCTTTACACTGAAAAACAAAATTTTCTGGAAAAGCGAATCCATCGAGAGAAACTTCATTTTCTAAAAATTTGCGCTGACCTGGTTTCCCTATGTCTTGATTAACATCACATACTCCAAGTTTGTATAAGTCAGATTGCCTGATAAAAACAACTTGAATGACTCCTAGAGTATCAATTTCTGGAATACCATTATTGAAATTAATCTCTAACGGAAAATGCGTAGAATATTGTTTATCAACAGCATAAGCATATTTGAGTGCATGTTTAGGAGTTTTAGAAAAAGATAAAAATGGATTATCTTCAAATTGTGTACCATATTTATTAAGAGAAAATTCTTTACACCTATGATTACTACTATATTTATTACTATATTCTGAATGATATTCAATATAATTTGTATCTTTTAGCACCATATTATTTTTTTGTTTCAGTTTTCTTAAAATCTGTTGAAACATAAAATTTGTGTTGAGTATCTGATGCCGCATTAGATCATCATATGCAACTGTAGATTGCGTATATTTCAATATATTCTGATAACTCGAGTAAATATGTAAAGATTCTAGAACATTAACTCCAGGCATATGTTGTTTTATATATTTATCACAAGCCGAATTGTCAGGGAAAATATCTTTACAAAAATGAACTCCTCTATATAGCACAGAAACAGCTTGCCCCTTAAATTTAGACAAATCTTTTGATTTTTCGCAATTACAATATATTGAAAAATCTGAATTTTGAGATATTCCCTCGCTTATTACACAAGATAATATTGCAATAATTAAATATTTTATTACTTTCATAATTCACCTCATTAATAAAAACAATTTTATTAGAACAATAAATTATTCAGAATTAAATAACTAAAAATTTTCTAATTTACAATGAAAAAATAATTAGTATTAATTATAATTGCAAAAATTTTATATAAATTATAGTGACTATCATAGCGTCAAATACGTTTTTAGTCCCCTCTATTTGCGGAATGATTATAATATAATACCTAATCCTTAGGTTCGTACAGCATATTTATAAATTCTTTAAAATTATTTGGCTATAAACACAACTCTGTGTTTTAGTCCCATATCGTGATTCCAAATAACTATTGGAGGATTATCTGTAGTTTTATCCTTACGATAATCGAAACAAATCATATCTCCACCACCATTATCACCAAATGGAATTAATCCATCTTCAAAACGATATTCTATTGGCCAATCTGGCTCTTCTCCAGATTTGATATTAGAAATATGATCAACTATTTTTTCAATTCTACTAAAACCGATACTTGATTTATTTTTTATTGGATAATTTGGATCTTTAAAATCAAAAACATCATTTATGAATATTAGTTGGAATGAGTTGCATCCTTCCTGTTTTTTGATGATGCCATGTATATTCTCCTATTCTCGTTTTTCCAGATTCAATATGATCTAGCTCCATTTTTGTAAATATATATAAGGATAACATTTTAAAATATGATTTAATTCATGTGATAGATGGTAGTTTTATATATTTTGCATTTGTTAAAGGAATAAACCAAATTAATATTTGACTATTATAATATGGTTAATATTAGTATAAAAACCTATTACGAAAGTCAAAAATGAAATCTCTGATTATCAGAATCTGAAAAATCGAAAAAGTTTACTCTTGTAAGAGGTTTATTATTCAAAGAAATACCAATTATTATAGCTTTAATTGCTTTAAATACTCCTCTAGCGTTTTAGGTTGCCATTCTGGGAACAATAAATTGCGCATAAAAAAGAACATTTGATGCTAAAATTTCTTATTCATATTTTATAACAATCGCTGATTCTAATTTAATTGTGTTATTTGTTAGCAGAATAGCAACATTTAAATATAACATTATTCTCGCTTAATGTTTATTCCTATATTCCTAATTCTTCTAATCATTTCTCCTTTATTTCTGTATTCATCCGGAATATCTCGAGTCGTCAATTGACCAAAACTTCCCAATATTTTAACAAGTATATCTTGCTTTAATTCAATAATGTTAAGATCTTTATTTATTTCCTGAAATATAAAATCCTTTATACATTTATAGTTATCAGGCGAAACAATAATTTTACAAATATTTTGCGCAAAGATTAAGAAATTTTCATTATTATATATGTTGGAATTAAAATATTCTTTAATGATTAGCTTAACCAAATTTATATCTTCGGCACCATGAACAAAGAATTCTATCTTCCTATCTTTTGCTAGGAAATTAGAAAGAGCTTCCTGAAATTTTATACATGAAAATAATTTATCCTTTTCAACTGACTTTTTGGTATTCCAACAATACATCAAAAAATCCGGTTTTAATTCAAATACTTTATCTATTTGTTTACATAAAGCAGATAACAATACAATATTATTTGTTGTTTGAACTGATTCAGCTATAATATCAATAGATTGTTGCCTATCGAACTGTATATGTTCAACATGTGGTGGTAATAGCAAAATATGACTGTCCCGAGTAAGATTTAATTTCATTGTTGGGTCATCATAGGAAAAAGGATAATAAATCCTAACGCTTTTTAATCTATATGCGAGATCATCATTTGCAAATGCCAATCTTTGATTCAAAGATAAAAACCCACTAATAGAAATAGCACAATACTTACATGTATCCATAGAAGTGACAATTATCATTGTACGCCATTTCTTACTTTTTAAGTGTGTTCTTATGGATCTATCATCTAAAGCAAGTAAAAGTTGCTCTTCCGCATCTACATGTCGTCCTTGCGGAGGAGTTATTTGCATTCCTTGAAAAGGAAACAATTGCCTATAATGAATATCAAACATGGCAAATATACCAGATGTTATATTATTTCCTCCACTATTAAACACAGCCACATTTATCCCTTGTAAATTTTTTTCATTACTCACCCTTTTTAAAGCTTTTGGAAGCATATTATACTCCAAATAAGTATCATGCAACTCGTCATCGATAAAAGCTACTGCACAACAATTTCCTCCAACATTATTATGATTCAAAACTCCATAATCTTTTTTTACAAGGCTATTACCAAATTTTTCTGTATGGTTCAACATAATAGCATGCAATAACTTTTTACTTACTTCCTCACATTTATTTTCAAAAGTCATCAACATAACAAATTGATTACAGCTTGTCACAAAAACTGTAACCACAATAAAGAATATTTTTTTCATAAATCTATCTATTGTTTTTGTAATATGTGTATGATATCATAGAAAAGTAGTGGAGTAAATAAAAAGGGGGTACTACTATGAAAAAAGTTATTTGTTTTCTAATTTTATTGAGTGCCGGAAATGTATTTCCATCCGTTATTGAACAAGTGGCGAGAGAGTTAAATCCGTTTTCTCAGAAGATTTCAGTTGATAAATTAAAGGCTTTCATTAATGAAAATTCTATATTAGAATATAAGGAGGATTTAGAAAATCAAATTGATATTGTTACGACAGGAGAGGATGATATTTCTTTTTCTGCGTTGGCTTATGAGTTCCAAAGTGGCTGGATTCACTCTGGGAGGAATTTTGGTCATATGGTATTCAATGACTATAATGATGATAGCGTCGCTCAATTTATACTTGCAGCAGTGATAGTGTTACAGTATAATATGATTCAAAATACGGCTCTTATTCAGTGTGCTTTAGAAGCATTGAGAACATCTATTATCAATGGTAGTACAAAAATTGTAGCATTACTAGGAGAAGGTGGAGATACTGCGCTTTCAAATGTACTAAATCTAATGCAACAGTGATAAAAATTTTTTTCAGGGACAAAAGCAAAATAATTAAAGCTTGTTAATTTTTGTTTTTTGGAAAAGTTTGTGTAAAAAATTTATTCTGTTTTTAGGGCTGGTATTTTTATTTCTGATGCAAGAATCCCTACTCCCGCTGATGTCGCTGACGACGCTAAACTTCGACCTAGACTATACACAAATGCATCTGGCGATCTTAGATTTAATCCGCTCAACCCTATCGCGAAGTTATTTGTTTCATGAACCTCATCCCCAGGGATGTATTGATACGATGCTCCTGCATTCTCTATGTCCATTACTAGACAACCTTTATTGCGTACTTCCGACTTCTTGAAGTCTACCACCCCTCGGATGTATGCTTCGTTTAAATATTGGTTGTACGAATTCGTTACTCCATAGTTCATTCCAAGCGTTCCCGCTCCACTTTTCAGCGGATTAGTCGAAATTGTCGCCCCTGAACTACTTGCCTGCATCTTCTCTTCGTTCGCCTTGTTTTCTATCGATACTATCATAGCATCAAAGACATTTCTAGTCCCTTCTATTTGCGGTATTACTTTTTATTTTAAAGTGATAATTACTTGACAATTACCTAATGTTGTATTACATTATAAGTACAAATATCGAGGTTAACATGTTATCTATAAGATTAGACAGTGACATAGAAAAATCTATTTCCGCAATTGCTTCTGCAATGAATGAAACAAAATCATCTGTCATTAGAGCCGCATTAATTCAATATATTGAAGATAAAACTGATTATATTTCTGCTGTAAATGCATTAAACAAAACAAAAAAACGATTTTCTCTTGATGAAGTATTAAAAGAATTTGAAAATGAGTTATAAAATAGAGTTTTCAGATATCGCCGTTAAAAATTTAAGAAAAATGGATTCAGCGTCTCGTAAAAAAGTTCTTGAATACATAAAAGATGTTATTTCCAAAGTAGATAATCCAAGATTAATAGGGAAATCCCTAGTCGGTAATCTGAAAGGTTTATGGCGCTATAGAACAGGAAATTTTCGCATTCTTTGCCAAATAACAGATCAACAAATGTTAATTTTAATTGTAAAGATAGCTCATAGAAAAGATATTTATAAATAGATATTTCAATTTTCTTCCTTTAGTTCCTTTTCTTCTTGCTCAACTAAATACTCAAAAAACACAATAAAGGATGACCATTCATATAAGCAATCACTATGCTGATGTTTCCTCCCGCTCGAAATACATTCTCTACCTCAGATTTAAATCCGCTTGCTAGATATTTGCGAAAGTAAAACCTTTCACATTGTCTTAGCGTCATTGCGAGGAGCTTGTGACGTGGCAATCTATAAGATGCTACAGATGTAATATAATGCAAATACGTAAATGGATTCTCATGCTCACTACGTTCACTCAGAATGACGCAAGGAAAGAAATGCACTGATGTTCCCTCCTGCTCGAAATACATTCTCCCCTTCTGAGTTGAACCCGCTTGCTAGTAACTTACTTATTGTAATTTCAGTTGCTTTAAATACTCTTCTAGTGTTTTAGGTTGTCCTTCTGGAAATAGTATATTTCGCATAAAATAGGAACCTTTTCCTTGGCAATTTCCTATTGCATATCTTGTTGCTGCTCCGATAATTTCAGGGCTACTATTTGCTGGAATCACAACATTTAATGCCTCTGTTATCCCATCTCCGCTAAATCCTTCAATAGATTCATGATTTGTTGGCTGAAAAATTATGTGTTCTTCATTTTGTTCCACTGATACATGTTGCATATTCTGCATCAATGCTTTCTTCGTCTTATAGTTGTACTCCTTCATCACTCGTTGTATCCACTCTTTGTAGCGTTCTGCTGCTGCTATAGGCGTAAATAACCACCTATCCGGTTTTAAATCCCTCCATTCCTTAGTGGTAATATCCATGTTTTTTTCTTCTTCTGTTTCAGATAAATCCCTACTCTTAGCCAAGGCTTTTAATACAGATTCGCCTATAATTTTTACATCTGCTAATGGGGCAAGATATATGTCTTCCCCTTGAGGGTCACCTTGACTCCATCCAGAATATGAACAAGTTAAAATTCTTATAAATTTCTCATTAATACGTATAATTGCCTCTCTAGGTCTCATTTTCCAATCCTTGTTATTACTACCTTTACATTGTGTAATTTTCCATAATCAACTGCACGTTGAATTTGTTGCATCTGAGCTAAACCAGTATCTGCCGGAATTCCCAATTGAATTTCTTTAGAAAGTATGTCTGTAGACGCTATAGGTTTTTCTAATCCCTTCCCATATTCAGTAAACTCCACCGTCTTATCAACATATCTTTTTAAAGTGTGGTAAATACTTTCTGGATTTAACAGCCTCGCCGTAGTATTCGTGTTTAAAGTTTTTACGCTTATTGCTCGACCTTTTCTTTCTTCCCAAAAATCAAAAGTCTTAAAATTCTTTGGTAATCTTATGTCACGAAATTCAGGCAGAGTAGCGACATAATTTTCAAAAGCCATACCATAACTTTGTTCGCCCAGAATTGTTCCATTCCAATCCAAACCAATTTTTGTGGCAGAAACTTCGCCTTTGAAAAGCCCAAATTTCTCTCCAAGTGTAGCTCTGAACTTTGAAGCTCCTACAACTTTACTTATAGAACCTGCAGTTTTAAATACAGTAGCAGGAGCAAATATTTCTGCAGTTAATTTTGCGATATCACCTGTATTTTGTGCAACTCTTTGGCTAAATCCTAAGTCATCTCTTACATATCTTCTGGTATGTGTTCCAAGCCATTCAAAACCTTCTCCTATTTTATTCATCGCTCCAGAGACTACATTCCCTGTCACATCGTCTAATGCCGATATCCCTTCGCCTACCTTAGCTACTCCTTTGTACAACATATATCCTGTACTCAGTTTCGCTAATACTTCAGGATTATTTTTCGCTTCTTCTGGTAATCGTGTACGTTGTAATTCTACATAATCATGTCGACTTAATGTATTAGCTTCATGGGCAAGACTCGTAAACGCTCCCGCCATTGTTCCCAAAGCCATTTGCCCTTGTCTGATATATGTATCTTCCAACAAATTATCTAATGAGCTTGACCTTCTTAGACCTACTTCATTATCTCGACTTAAAAGCTCATTCAATATGCTGTATTGATGTATTTTTTCTTCGATAAGTTCATTTTGTGTTTGAAGTGATGCTTGTTGTACTTCATTTCGATTTGATGGGGCCTTTAAATTTAATTCTGCCCTTTGTTTCTCCAATTTCTTTATGGATCTATTCAAAGACTTTACAACTTTAGCTTTGTTTTCTTCTGAAATACTTCTACCTTCAGCAAGTTTTAGTATTTCCTCTTCTCCTATCTCCGATTTTACCTCTTCTCTTAAGTTGTTTTCATTGTTTTCTATTCTCTCCGCTGTTTCATCTACTCTTGCTTTCCCTTCTTTCACTTCTTCTGCAAATTGCTCTACTTTTTTTGTTGCAATTTCGGTTGAATTTCCTTCCTCAACTATACTATTGAAGAGGCTTTGCTTAATAGACTCAATTTCTTTATTGAATTGTTCTCTATTAAATCCTAAAAGTTCGATATCGAGTTCGTGATTGTTATCAACTTCTGTTATGTGTCCTAAAGATGAAAATCCATCTCTTGTTTCTGACTCATTAGAATTTGTAGAATCTGCATTAGACGCATAAGCTGAGGCTATACTTCCTATTAGTGATGATGTAAAGTCTCCTAACCCTGCTGACTGTGCTATTTTCCCTGCTCCGTAGCCTAATATTCCTGACTTTACTGCCCTTGTAAAACTTTCTCCTAATCCTTCTGCCAAGGTAATTCCTGAAAACGCTACTCCCCATCCTCGGCTTTCATTTATCGGCGCTCTATAATAATAGCTGTAATTCCCTCTAATTTCACCTTCTACAGACACCGAGTTGTTTGTTAAACTTCCTTCAACTTCAATATCTCCAACAACTCCTGTTAGCGGATTCGTTTCAATATACGAATGACTCCTTCCTCCTCCAATGTTTATTCTAGGAACAAATCCATATCGACTACTTAACGCTACCCCCGTGTTGTATGTCGAACTATTGCTCCTGTTTACATCATATATTTTAGTAAACTTAGTTTCTCCTTTAAACCTATTCTCTGTTGCCTGTAGTAATGGATTCGTCATACTTATATGTGGTGCTTGAAAGGTATTAATTCCTGAGCTTACAAAGGTTGTAGGTTTATGAACTTCTTTCGAATTCTTGCTGTTCATTCCTCCATATCCAAACCTACTATCCCCACTAATTATGTTGTATCCCATTGATGTCGTATGCTGATTCACAGTTTCAGTCTCTTCTTCTACATCAGGAACTACAACTATTTCCTTCCCCGCCATAATGGTTGTGTTCGTCGCTTTCGCCTGATGCCCTGTAAATTCCGTTCGTTCCATGGCTCCATAGTATAAGTCTCCTCCTACTATGTCAATACTCGGTATACCATAACTCATTATCAATGCTTGATGCGTATGACTATGCGAAATCCCGAACCCTCCTATATCAAAAAATTTCGCCATTAACTCCTTCGCCGTTCCTGCCGTAAATTCTCCTCCTGTATGCTCTAATGCTTCTGATACTGTCCTTACTGTATCATAGCTCGCTAATCCAACATTCACTAACGCTGATGCCTTGTGTGCAGAATTCCTAGCCCCTAATAAATTGTCAATCGCTTGATACATCGGATGTTGCGATAAAATTTGTTTCCCTGCCTCCGAAAATTGCATAGAAAATGTCGCGTTCATCACAGATGATGGCAATCCCAGCGATAAACTCGTAACATCTGCTATTATTTCATCTCTTTTCCTTACTTTTAACGGCTTGCTTATTATATTTTTCGCATTTACTGTCTTTCTTCCAACTATTTCCGCTTGCACTCCTGTCGCATAATAGTTTTCTAATGTATTTAATATAAAATCTCCTCCCGCTCGAACTATATTCGGGGCTATTTGCGGATTTTCAAAAAATCTTCTCACATTAGCATTGCTAAATATCCCTTTTGCCGTCTCACTGTAATCTAATAGTTGATAAAATGCTAGAGATGCCATACTTACATCTCCTCTTGCCGCTATTTTTATATCTTTCTCCGATATAATTAATCCTTCTAAATTCACTTTTCCTTTAGATTGAATATCTATGTCTGCTGCTGTCATTACTGGCATTACAACCTTTTGGGCGTAACATTTCTCATGCCTTACTTTTGATGAAAAAAAGCTTTGCGATGCTCCATATTCTTCATTCGCTAAATATTCATGTGCTAATACTGTTTGTCCTACTTCATTTGCTTTTATTTTCAACTTCCCTGTTGTATGAATTTCTGATCCTGTATTTTCAAATACATCAACTTCTAGTTCTGTATCTCCATCTACATCAAGTACACTTTTTAGATATTCTGGAATTACATAACTCCCATTTTCGTTAAATGATATTTCATTAACCATTAGTGGCGTTAAAACAAATTTGCCTTTCGTAACTTTTAGTCCTCCTCCAATATGTGCAATTATGCCCTGTAAATTAGCTGTTTCTCCTTCCTGTAAACATATTCCTAGACCATTTCTTGTAGTTATTATCACTGGACTTCTAGATGCTGTAAGTATCTCCCATTTCGTCTTCGTTCCTGTTGTCTTCGAACCTAATAATCCATTGCCTGACGCACTTGCAAAATTTTGACTCGTAATTGTATGGCGATCAAATGTTTGTGTCTCTATATTTACACTTTTTGCTTCGATTTCTGTATGCCCTCCGGACATCATTGAGGCTGTAGCATCAAATTTACCTTTTGTTTCTATTTCTATGTCTTCTTCTGCTCTTATTGCTCCATATGGATCTCTTAATATTTGATGTAAACTATTCTCTGATAAATACAACTCTGGAAATAATGTTATTTTCCCATAATATTTATCAATATACTTGTATGGTCTAAAATATATTCCAGATTTTACTTCCTCTGGCTTTATTGTAAATATATTCGTCGCTCCCTTGGCAAAATAAGGTAATTCTATCGCATTTCCATGAGAATTCTTTTCTGCTAATTTCGCTCCATCTTCAAATGTTGGCATATCACTCAATCTTGAAGTTGAATAGTTCTTTAGCATTTCTCTATACATCATTTGAGCATATTCCGGTATTGTCATAGCTGGCTCTGCTTTTTGCAATTCTTCGGTCGTAAAACTTCCATCATCAATTATTGCAAATGGTATTTTTATTTCATCTGTAATTGAATTTGTAAATAAATAATCTGAAAACAAATCCGACTTATTAACTGCCTGTTCAATTGTTAACTTTTTATTAAATTCTGGAACTGCTTCAAATTGCAACCGCGATTTATCTCCATGAGAAAATCCTAATTCTCCTATTTCTTTCGCTTGTATCGATTTCGCGTCAATAACTCCTGTATTAATCGTTCCTGCAAAACCTCGCTGAGCTAAATTTTGCGCACTCGTTATTGCTGCTCTTATTACATTATTTTTGACTATTTCATTTATATCTTGCCACCAGTATGTTATTGTTGTACTACTTCCTGTGCCAAATCCACAAAAACTATGTGATGTATGGCTTACATCAACTCCCGAAATTGTATACATCCTAAAATATTCTGTTCCTACACTTTCATTTACAAATCGAGAATCTATTCCATTTAATAATCCTGTCGCTATTTGTCCATTTAAAAACATATCTCCTACTGAAGATAAATAACTTGCTCTATTTTTAAAATATTTTGATGCATCAATTCGTAATATTCCATCACATAATAACATCGCGGGATCTGTTGTTGCTGCCGATATCTTCCAATATCTAAACCCTTCATCATTTGTTGCCATCGTTCCTATTGTATTGACAAATTCCTTCGTTTCTATGTGAGAATTTTTTCCAAGTGCAATATTCCCGGCATAATTTAAAAATAACGTATCCGTTTTCGCTTCTAAACTTCCTCCAATTTGCATATTTCCAAATGATGATATGAATTTATCACAATTTATTTCCATATCTCCATATGATCGTATAATATTTCGTTGTGGCACAAAAAAATCATACGGAAAATCAAATACGCCATCATGACATTTATATTTATTCTGTGCCCCTTCTACAAATGGAAGTTGTATTATTTTTTCATTCCAACTCGCCCATCCTGTTTGAATTTTCTTTCCATTTAATGTTATTTTTTTCTTACTTTCAATTGTTCCACTGTTGTAAAACAAATCATCCGCTTCAAATATTAGCGTATCTTCTCCTAGTATTGCTGCATCACAATTAAATTTTTCTGGATGAATATAAATATGATCATCTTTTGTAACTGAAACATCATGCTTGTTCTTAAAATCATATTCATAATTATATAAATTGTAAGTATTAAATCGTTCTATATTATCCGATAAATTATGCTCATACCCATTTTGTATCATTTTAGATTTTATTTTTAACGGCGCTTTTGCTTTTATTTGTCCTTCATTGTAAAATCCTCCAGACAAAAATACAGTCGGGATTGTTAAATCTATGTTTGAGTTTATTCTTAAGTCAGTAACACCAAAGTCATAAATAGCTTTTTCACAAATGATATCTTCGTCAATAAAAAATGTGCACCCTTCTAGCTTTGAATTATAAAACTTGTATATAAATTCTCTGGCTTTTATTTTTCCTCCAAGCTTTACATTAATTGATTCTATAGAAATATTCTTATCAGAAATTATCTCTCCACCCTTATTAGTAAAACTTCTTTTACTATAATCTTTTATTGCTGATACTTTAATATCACTTGAACTCGTGATTTTACCTGAGTTATCAAACCATCCATATTTTATCTCAGTTCCACCAGCATACTGTAATAACCCTCGATTTATAAATCTTTCAGATTCTGCACTTAAAAGTCCTGTTCCTTCAAAAATCGAAAATTCATCAAAACAACTTTCACTAGCCTTTAACCGACAATTCTTTGATTTCACAGTGCTATTTTCAAAATAAATCATTCCCATTTTGGCTAAGGCTTCAATATCTCCTGTTGTTTTGATTTCACTTCTATTTTTATTAAATAACTTCCCATAAAACTTTAACTTCATATCAGAATTAGAACTTATTATCGAATCGGATAAATTATACAAACTCCCTGAACCATTTATAATTAATTCCCCAGCTGATATAATTTCTCCAGAATAATTAAGCAGACTGCCTATCTCTTTTTTATCTGTTTTTTCCTCGTCTTTTGTTTTGTCGTCTGTTTTACTATCTCCTTCTTTTTCGGATGTACTATCTTGATCAGATTTACTCGATTGCTCTTCTGCTACTTTCTCCTCAGGTTTCGGAAATTTATTATCTATATCACTAAACCTTTTTCCTATAAATTTATCTTCTGGTGTTTTTAATAATTTATTTCGAGCATTTGTATGAACATATGAATTCGGAACAAATTCACTTCCTTTCATTTTTAAGTTAAATTCTGTATCACCCAACAATGATCGAATAATACTTTTATGATTAATCATATTGTTTGATGTTATTTTTATTTTCCCTCCTTCTATTATCGATTCATTAGAATTATTTAAAAAATCACAATCTAAGCTGAACAATTTTCTTGCTTCTATTTGCCCCTTTTCATTCCTCGCTTCACCTGTAGTTTTGATATAAGCATTTTCATAAGCTAAAATTTCTCCCTCAGAATTTAAAAATGCTTCACCCAACGATAACTCTAAACTTAAATTCTCTGCTTCAATTCTACTATTATAATTACGAAACTTCTTAGAACAAATTTGTGCTTTCGATCCAATTAATATTTCTGATTGCTCTTTTAATCTAAATTCTTCTCCATTAAATAAAAATTCATTCGCTATGTTTAAAACTGAAGATTCCAGTTCAAAATTTTCCACATTAATATCTGCTCTCTTGGAAATAATAGATGCTTTATTTAAATCTACATCTCTACTTTTTATCTTTAATTCATCTGTTGCTACTGTTAAACTCTCTTCTTCTAATTCAATGGATTCTGCATTTAATGAAATATTTTTCCCTGTAATTTTACCAACATTATGCAACTCCTCCGAGTTCATTAAAATTTGCGATGAATCAATAATTCCTAAATTTTCAACTGCTTTTTCTACACCTATTATAGTTCCTACAGAAGACGATATTATCCCTGTAATCCCTATATTTTCTGCATATAGATTTACTAACCCTCCACATACTAATTCTTCTACTATTAAAGATGCTCCTGTAGTTGAAAATGCAAAAGAATTATCTAGTAAAAATTTATGAAAAAATATTTTATGTAATGCTTCATCTACAGAAATTGAAAACTCATTTCCTAAATTTAAAACATATCTATCACCATCAAATATCATATCTCTTTCTGTAAATGTTTCAGAAGAGTTATCTGATGTATACGATAATATAAAATCATCTTCAAAAAAATCAAAAGACATAAATGTCTTCGGGCTATTGCAAATATAAAGTTGTTTATCTTCAGATTTCCTTACATTTACACCTTCTCCCATAAACATTCCAAATGTCTGCATGCAGAAAAAGTTGTTTATCTTCAGATTTCCTTACATTTACACCTTCTCCCATAAACATTCCAAATGTCTGCATGCAGAAAAAATTGAAAATAAATAATTCTATAAATAATTTCGCCCAAATCTTGTTTCTTATTACTTCCAATAATTTCTGCATGCTTTTTCTCCTATTAATCTATAAAATTAATAAATTACCAACCAAATGCCTTATGAAACCAACCACCGCGACTACTATGGGTTACTTGATGATACTGTGGAGGCGCAACTTGAACAGGAGGTTGAGGCGCTGGTTTTTCAATTAATGCTAAACCTTCCCAATTCATCCTTATTTCATCTCCATTCCATCTAGCGTATATCCTTACATTGTCTCCACCATTTGGCGCATCCATATATCTGGGATCCTTTTCACTTCTTAAAAATTTATAAGGAATACTTCCATCCTCCTCACTCACTATATGCTCGACTCCATCAATAGTCACATATGTAGCAATCCTTCCTTTTGTCGCTAATGCATCATCATCATATATAGGTTCACCCACTATTTTCTTTTGATGTTCTAAGGGTTTGTCCTCGTCAACAAACCGC
>CAZHJM010000017.1:0-17102 GCA_964532905.1 uncultured Holosporaceae bacterium | reverse complement strand
TACAACTTGAACAATTTCTGAGACACAATCCGATATTTTTTTTACTTCATCAAATTTTTGTCATTGCGTAGATTCTTCCTCTCTCTTGTCATATTAAGTATCTTTCTCTTTCTAGCGTCATTACGAGGAGCGGAGCGACGTGGTAATTCATAATAATTCCAGAGCAATTTTAGAAAAAAGAGCAAGAATAAATTCCCATGCTCACTACGTTTGCCCAGAATTATGAAAGGAGTGGAAACACTTAGAATGGACGCAAGGTAAGAAATGAGAATTTTTTTAGAAATATATGTTTATCATTATATTTTTGTTAATTTAATGGTAAATAGTTAATGATTGATAAAAAAAACTATAATTATCATTTAATTTAAAAACTTTATGCTAAACTATTCTAGAAAACTTTAAATTCAATAAAAACTAGTTTTCTATTTTACCACTTAACAGTCGCAAAAATCACAGAAAATTTTTACTGTATTTTATCAAAAATCGATTTAAGCCATATCTATGAGATAAACTAACGAAAATCTCCAGTATACATAATTTAGAGAGAAACTGTACATTTAGAGAGAGATTTTACAATTTGGAGAATATATAAGTTTAGATAAATTTATCTATAATGCAATATACCAACCTGCAAAGTCTCTGTTACAGCGGACTCTAAAATCAATGTGATAAACATCAAATATAAAGAAAACCCATCCTCGATTTTCAAAGTGGTGGAGCGGGTCGCACCTAAAACATAACTATTCTCTGGAGATTTCAAAAGCGTTTTTCCTTTGATTTCAACAACTTAAACTAAAACAAAATTGACCACTTACCGGGTCATACTTAAAACATAACTTTTCAAAACATGGATTTCTATTTTGTTTTTTTATCAAAATTATATTATTCTATAATACCGACTTTATTCTCCCAAAATTTTCAAATAATATCATAGTTAATAATTTGCTTAAATAAATTAATATAAAAAATATGGAACAAACAAAAAAGGACTATAAAGCAAAAAAAATATTTTTATTTAAGAAATTATGCCTTATCTATAATATTAATAAAGAAAATATTAAGCCTTTTACGAAAAATGATAATATTAATTTCAAATTTTGTAAAAATCATAAAAATATATTTATATATATCAATAAGATAATTATACAAAATCGCAATTGAATAAAAGTGTTAAATTTTTAGAAAATTATCTTTATTTTAATTAAATAAAATATTATAGTTTTGACTGTTATATTTCTTTTGGAGAATTTTGGAGAATTTATGAAAATAATTTTCACATTATTATACATATGTCTTATAGCTAATTTAGAAGGTATGAAACAATCTATGCCTTTTCGCATTGGCTTTGAATTCCAAATGCATGGTGAATTGTGTAAGTGGGCGTTGAAAAATTATTCAATTCAAAAATCTCCTATATATGAAATTGGAGTGAATGGTAAAAAATTATTTCATATTGAGTTGGATGGGCCAGATATCGAATTTGTTACTGTACCATTTTCTTCCTACGCTCTTGAAGAAAAAGAGCATATGAAAATTTGTATGAAGTTTATTGTTAATATGACAGAATTATTAATAAAACTTACCAATAATCCAAATAGGAATACAACCATAGCGCAATGGTTTATAGAAAGTCAAAAAATTGATGGTATTTGGATGCGGAGTTATGAAATTTTTTCCAGAATAAAAAAAGGAATTATAGAAAAGCCTACTATTGATTGGCAACCGGAATGGCAACCTCAAGTAACTGTACAGCATCCATTACAATCTACTATTAATCTAGTAGATAATTTATTTGATGGGACAATTATTCAGCAAAGTATACAAGAAGCAAAACCTTTTTATAATCCAGTATCTAATGAAGCAAAACCTCTTTATGATACTGCTATTGGTGGTCTTATATTTTTATTAGCAAGTGAAATATGTGGTATAAATAAGTCGACAGTTTATCAACCTAACGAAGTTTTCCGCTTGCTAATGAAAGGAAAATATGTAAGAGCCGGAGATACTATTCCAGATTTAGATATGATATCAGATACATTAGAAAGTTTTGAGACTGTACATCAGTTCGATGCAAAAAGACGTACACTTTTTATGTCTAGAAGACCTTTTTCGCACATGCTTTCTGATATATTAAAACAAAAATCAATTTTTACTAGTGATAAACTTTCATTAGAAAGTCTTAATCTTGGATTTGCGCAATTATTTAAACAAGCAATGAAAGAAAACAGATTTTATAAAACTTGTGAAACACTATCTGGAAAGCAACAAAGAATAGAAGTATCGCAAAGCTTTTGGAGAGCAAATTATGCTGAACAATTCTTTGATAAAGAAGGCACTCCGTTAGTTTTAACAGAATTATTAGATTATTTTGATGAAGAAACAAAAATATTGCCATCTTTAAAAAAGCTTCTTGATAATGGAATTTTAAGTACAGCAATGTTTAGACATTTAAATTTAACAAGACTTGCTAATGAAAAGATTATGTCTGAAAAATTAGTAAACTTAATTCGTAATACACAAATCCATTCATATTATGATACTATTTTAAATTCTTTTGATAAACCTGGTATAAAGTATTTTTTAAATATAACGAAAGAAGATAAAATACGAATGGATCTATCTAATTTAATAGTTAATGAACAGCCATTGATCTCAGATTTGTTTTCGCCTTTATTCCCATTAGATGAAAAAGATGCAATGGGATTTTTTAGAGAAAAAGAAGATAATTTTTATTTACAACAAAATTTTGGAAGTGCCATTATAGAAATACGTGCTATTCAGTATGTAAACTTTCTTTTGAATAAATCAAATGATAGACCTGCAGGGTTTTTAACTGATCCTAATTATATAGAAAGCGAAGCTGTCAATCTTTATAACTGGTTATCTTCATTGACAATAAAGCACGATTAGTACTATAATGTCATTAATGAAGAGAAAGGTTGCTATCTATGTTTAAAAAGTATTTTTCGTTTAGCTTATTAGTTTTTATTATAAATATAAACAATATAGACGCGATGTTAGGATGTGATTATAAAGCATTAAATAGAAAAGTCGACGCATACTTAATAGCGGTAGAATCAAATCAACATATTAGTAAAGAAGTTTTTCAGCGTGATTTGCAGTTTCTTTCTAATGAAGCAAGTAATGATAAATTATTTTCAGAATTTACAAATATTCATAAATTCGAGGAGCTATATGCTAGAAAAATAATATCTCCTAAGATTTCTAAATTAGCAGATTTATGCAAAGATGTTTTTATGAATTCTTCTGATAATTTAAAGAAAGCACAGGTTTTCATTTTGTTAAATCGTGTTGTTACTGTATTAGAGATATTACAAAACACTGGTATAACTTTTGTACCAACAGTTTTTGATTGAAAGAGTTTGAAATATATTTTTATTTTTTTTAATGAGGTGTTTTATATTTTGGTTGCTTAAAAAATATGTTATATCTTATGCATACAGTAAATGTTTTATATAATGTTGAAGTAATAATAGTAATAATAAATGTTTTTTAAATAAGAAAAATAGAAGAATAAGAACGCTTGTATTTCTTTTAAATTATGTGTTTAAAAGCGTTAAGGCAGAAATTACATATATCGCCTTTTCAAAAGCAGGAACATACATGGAATTTTGTATCTAGGTACTTGTAAAACAATTGGTAGCAGGCAATTTATCGTAGAAATGTATCCAGCTAAAGTTTTCTTTTCCAAAAAAACAAGCATATTTATCGCATCATAAATTTCGAGATATTATAATTGGTAAACAATCAAAATGTCGTTTTCGTTTCGGGAAGTATCAAAATTTCACAAGCATTTTGATGAGTTAAAAGATGATATTGACCAGCGGGCGTATTATTTTAAAAAAGCAAGGCATATTAGTCCAGAAAAATTGGATAAAATATCATTTCAAGGAACGATTTTTGGTGAGGCATATAAAGTTCTTGAAAAATCTGCTTATACTGAGACTCAACTGCTAGAATACACCCATTATGAACTAAAAGAGGAAAAAATCAAAATGCGTATCTCTAATGCTAAAAATATAGGTAAGGCTGAAGGATTAGTCGAAGGCGAAAAATTGGTGGTGAAAAAAAGCTGTAGAAATGGCAAGGAAAATGTTGAAAGACGAATTGTCAATTGAAATAGTAAATATTCAGGTTTATCTGTAGAAGATATAAAGAAACTGCAATAAACTGAAATATATGATTTTTTATATAATAGCAACTAATGTTTTTATGATTATAAGCTATTGCAAATGTTGAATTTTAATAAATTTTTATAAGATCTCCACCGAAAACTAATTTTCAAAGCTCCTGACAAAGGCTTACATTATACAGAAACGTTTTCTTGAGAATCCTCGAATCAGCCAAAATGAGTTCTGTGAGCTGAATAAAATCTCGCCTCGATACCTGCGTGGAATTCTGCAGTTCAATTACTTCAGTCCGAAGATCAAAAGCTGATAATGAACGGCTGGATGCCGAAAAAGTTCTCAACTCAACAGATTCTGACATGGAAGATTCCTCTTCTTTGGAGCGAGCAGGAGAAGACGATCGTCTGAAAAGAAAAATCGATAAAACCCTAATAAAATCAAAGAATTAACTTGATAATCAAGAAAAAGGCGCTATATTACAAGATGAGGTAAGGATAGAGAAAAAAATGAATAATATCAATAAGTTAAGCGCGAAAAACAGCGATGATATATTTGTCGATGATGACGGCATAGAATGGAATAAAGTTTGTTCCAGAGATTATGTCTTAATGACTGATGATGAGCCTTTGGTTGGCACAGCGATGCTGTTTTCTACGGGCGAGCACGGTTGGTTTAAATATGTTGATGTTGAACACGGTATTGAGGCTGACAAACATTGGAGCAAACGTACAGCCAAAATCTACTTCGAAGAGAATCTAGAAATACATCTGAAAGGCAAAATTTACTGGGCACGATAAAAACTCAATAAAATCAAATAATTAACTTGATGACCAAGAAAAAGGCATTATATTACAAGACAAGATAAGGATAATTAATTGAATAAGGTTTATTCAGGTTACATAAGGACCTAATGTAGATGATATCTCTAAGTTTGCTGATTTATGCTGTACTGAAATCAAAGAACTAAAAGTTCAATATATAAAAATGAATGTTCATTGAATATAGATATACCTTATGATGAGAATATTTAATCTTTGAAAATAAATGTTTTACTTTGAAAAGTGTATAAGTTCTTTTCATATTAAAAAAGTAAGAAATTATAGCTTTCTTCCTATAACCATTTTTATCTGATTCTCTATATTATAAAATATAAGCTTACAATGGCAGGTATAATTTCACAGTTAAACGGTTACTTAAAAATAGCTTAATATTTAAATCATATAAAACTATTTGCTGTTTTTGTTAACCGTTTTTATCTCATTTGTAAAGATTAAACTTTACATAAAAGAAAATTTAAATGACATATTATTCTTATTTTCTTATTTTAAATAAATATAATGTTACAATACTAGTATGATTTTTTCATTATGATGAGGTGTATTATGCGTGACTATTTATATTTGTTGGCATTTCTTTTCGCTTTTGATAGTGAATGTATGCAAAGAGGAAGAAAAGAGGTTGGTGGAATAGATTGGATTTTTTTTCAAAACCAATGGGATCAACAAAGAATGTATTTAGTTCATCATTTTCCAGATTATCACACTGAATTTAATTGGTCTGATATTATATCAAAGACATCGGAGAATGTTGAAGAAAATGAAGAAGCCAAGAAATATATATTTGGTGAAACATCAAATGTAGATTGGAACCAAATAGAGGAAGCAGCAATAAATGGTGATAGTTTATCACAATATTGTTTATCTAAGTATTTTTACTTACAAATGAGCAAATTAATTAATGGTGAAAAAAATTTGTGTTGTAGGATTGGAAGTATGTTTTTGGTGATAGCTTATTATAAAGGAAAACAAGATTTATGTAAAGAAGATATAAGACAATATATCTCTAGATATGGCCTTTCTGACCTAAAAACTTTTGATGGTAATTTCTTCAATGAAGCATCAAAACTCGTTAATGGTATGAAATAAAAGGAGTATGTATGGAAGAATTTGTTGCCCGTTTGAAGTTTGTTGTTTATATTGTTTACTTTATTCAGTATTCACATGCATGTCTATGAGCCAAAAAGAGGCTTATAGTAAATGGTCATCTGTAGAAATATGTAATGAATCGTTCCCCTTTCATAAAGAAAATGCTTTGTTGGAGGTAACTGCTAAATATAAATTAAATAAAAATGACATGTCTAATGTTGCTATCATTGGTATTACAGCTTTTGGAGAATCAGGAAAATCTTGCCATGAAATTTTATTTTTACTACATAGTGGTCTTGCAAACGATGAACTAAAACCGATAGATGTTAATGGAAAGTGGATGTTTTCTATTCCTGCTGTATTTAGAGGGGATCTTATTTTACCATATGCAAAAACAAGAACTCATAACTTATTAACGTATTTAATAAAGTTGGAAAGTTGTTCAGATCATGAAATGGCATCAGTTATTCCAACACTATCTGAAAGTGTAAAAAGCAAACTTTCAAAAGAGAAAGATTTAGATAAAGTTGGTGAATTGGAAGACAAAGCAAAAAGAAAGTTATTAGGTGCTTTACTTCATTGTGAACAAGTAGCTTTTTTGAGAATGTTGACGGACACGCGAGTTTTTATTCCTCTTATTGAAAAAGTAAAAGCCTCGGGAATCGATGCTATAAAAAACATATCACTGGATATTATTACATATAATGACATGTGTGTGAATTGTTTTTTGACCGCTTATTGTTTTATAGACGAATTAGAAAATGCTTGTATTAATGCTCTTAGATCTAATAACTTACTTAGTGGTAATTACAATGCAAATACTATGCAACTGGTAATTTCCTCTATTGTCGCCTTTACTAACAGTAATGGGATTTCTACTAGAAATATAATTCCTGAAAGCTGTTTGGTGATAGCATTTTAGCTCATCCATCAGATATAAGTGGTAATACAAAAGATAGAATTGTTCATTTTATAAATCCATGGGCATTTGAGCATATTTTACGTCAAGAAGCTAAATATATTAAAGCATCTTTAGATGGTATAACATTGGAAAATATGCTAGCTAAAAATTCTGACTTTGAGAACCAATTAAATATAATAAAAAGTCTTCCATTAAATGAACTAGAAAATGAGGCAAAATATTTTGGTTACGATTTAAATATTGTGAGAAATATATTTAATGAACTAAAAAATTTAATTAGTAAAAAGGTGACAGCTTTTAAAAATCGGGTAGAAGAAGTATTAGAAATTGCTAACAGATTTTATAGTAATGATTGATTGTTCAGCTATTAGAATTGAACTATTAAAAAATTGTCAATTCCTTAGTCGTTGTATAAAATTGAATACGCATTAACGAAAGTTTTTATGATATTATGAAAAGCTGTATGATTTATTGAGGGTGAGATCTGATAACGTTATTATTTATGTAATTTCAATTTCTCCTTATTTCATTAGCCATTTGTATTATAATACTTGTTTTCTATACAATAACTTGATACTTTTTATTTATATTTTATCTTCATTAACCTTATTATTATTTCTTCTGCCATTCTAAAACCATCTCCATTACAATATGTAGTTTTTAACTGATTCAATTTTACCAGGAAATACATTAAAATCATTTCATGGTTATGATAATTAATACATATCCGGTCATTTGTTGTTTAAAATTTTTTCAGTAAGTTTATACATTCCTGTAAATTTACTCGCCTCGTATTAGGAGTATCCCCCAAAGATTTCTTTAATTGTTTTGCTATTTTTACAGCATTTTCGTATCCAAATTTAAGTTTTTCGATATTAATAGTTGGGTTTTTCCCATGATTATATTTAATATGTTCTCTTAGACATCTTTGAACTTCTTTTACAGAACTCGGAATATTGTTTTGAAAATGTATTAAAAGCCATAATTCGAAACAAGGTGCTGAATATATTATATGAATCTGAGCTCTGTGTTCTCTATTAAATGTATCAGCTTTATTATATATTTCCCTTGCCTCCTCAAACTTATCATCTTGATCAAAAACTATCCAAGAATCTAATTTGTATTCCTTAGAAAATTTTAAAGCCTCCTCTATTAGCTTTGGTCTAGAAGAAGTTTCTTTTACGATCTTTATTTGTATATGTAAATTCTGTTTTGCAAAATCTTGCATATACCCACGTTCAGTCTTCCCCTCAACAAATAAATATAAAGGGTTTTTGTTATTTATTTTTCTAGTCATATCTCATCAACAGGTAATACTGGAAGACCACCATACAGTCCTTTCAAATAACCATGGGATATAGATTTGTCATGTCTAGTATCAATACTTGAAAGACATGTCAACATCGAATTCCCTGAAACTTCTTTTTCTGTAAACCATATTTGATCTTTTCTCCAAAATTTTTCCGATAGCATATAAAAATCATGAGAAGTAAGAATGATTTGAGAATTTGTATTTAGAAAATCTTTTGTAGTACCTTTTAGAAGAAATTCTATCAATTTCGGATGTAATGAATTGCATAACTCATCTATAAACAATATTGTTCTTTGAATTTTTCTGGCCATATAAAATTTCCAAGATAAATTTATTAATTTTACAGTACCTTCAGATTCTTGTCTTACATCAAACTGTTGATTTCCATGTAGTATTACCACTTTTTCAGCAATTAATTCATTATTATTTTTTAAACAACAATAAAAGTTTCCATCACTCCCTTTTAGAAAAAACCTTTTCGCACTCGAAGGATGCATGGCAATTGCTCTTAACAAAGGGATAATAGTATCATCAATATTTATACGTTTAAACTGTATTTCAGTTATACCAAGATCTGCATTTTTTAAAAGATTGAGAAAATATTTTTTAAAACAATCTTTATTAAGATTTGAATATAATTTATCTAAATCGTTTGAATCATTTCCTCTTCCGATAAAAATAAAATTTCTAAAAAAAGAAAATATATCTCTAAAATATGATGTGAATTTATCTTGACGTTCTAAAACTCCATCAGATTTTAATTTCGGCAACAACAAAGAAGATTCTGTTGTCGTTCTATACTTATACCATTCTGATATACTTACTCCATAGCTTGTTTTTCCTTCATATCTTCTGAAAATAGTTTTTTTTATTTCCTTTTTTGTATTAAGTATGTAAAGAGCTTCTTCTATAACCTTAGAAGAAGAAACACTAAATAAATATTTATAAATATGTTTCTCGCTTTGAAATATAAATGAGAAATATGTTGATTTATCCGTTGCCATCATAAATGTATTTTGAGGCAAACCTAGATGTTTTATTTCTCCATTTCCATTAATCATTTCTATAACGTTTTTCATGGAATAAAACAAATTGCTTTTCCCTGAGGCATTAGCTCCATATATTGTTGCACCAGATAGCACTGGAATTTTTCCATGTAATACATGTTCTGGATACCTGCGAATTAATGTTTTTTCAAAGCTAAATGATATTCTATCTCTAAAAGACAGATAATTTTCTAACTCAAACTCTACAAGCATATAATATTTTCCTTTTAGGTTTTAATATACAATAAAAATGTAATTTTTAATAATAAAATATTAATTTGAAAGTGATTTTTTCACTTTTTATATAGATTAATTACACGCTCACTACATAAAATCAAAAACGCAAAAGTTTAGCATACGAATCAGGTCATAATAGAAGAATTTTACTCTAATCCGTATCTTTTGGTCTATTATATAAGTAAGATAAGATTTAAATTGAAAAAATATAACGAAATTGACCACACATCGCATTGAATGAACTAAGTTTATATCTTCTTGTCAGTATAATTCGAATACCTAGTCATCTCAAAATTGCTGAACTTGTACAATAATTATATCTATTAAAATATATATACATATCATATATAGAATTGATGGAGAAGATTATAAGGTATTGTTTATAATTGTTACACTTGGAATTTATGAAACTACCGACTGTATAAGAACAAAAGTAGATATGACTAAGGGAGTAACTCGTTGAGTGGAACAAAAAATATAATTGTTAGAAGTATTTAGAAAGTTTAGACTTGAACAGATATTGCTTCCGTACTTCGACCTAAACTATACGCAAATGCGTCCGGTGATGTCAGATTTAATCCACTCAACCCTATCGCGAAATTATTTGTTTCATGAACCTCATCCCCAGGGATGTATTGATACGATGCTCCTGCATTCTCTATGTCCATTACTAGACAACCTTTATTGCGTACTTCCGACTTCTTGAAGTCTACCACCCCTCGGATGTATGCTTCGTTTAAATATTGGTTGTACGAATTCGTTACTCCATAGTTCATTCCAAGCGTTCCCGCTCCACTTTTCAGCGGATTAGTCGAAATTGTCGCCCCTGAACTACTTGCCTGCATCTTCTCTTCGTTCGCCTTGTTTTCTATCGATACTATCATAGCATCAAATACATTTCTAGTCCCCTCTATTTGCGGTATTACTATGCTGATGTTCCCTCCAGCTCGAAATACATTCTTTCCCTCAGATTTGAATCCGCTTGCTAAATATTCTGTCGAGTCTGTACTGCTCCGGCCTTCGCTTCGCCCTAATGTTAAATCTGACGTGAAAATATTAAATGTTCCATTACTTGAAACTGTTTTACCCTCCGTACGTGTTTCATCTTTACCTGGATTAACATAAATATTTCCATATGCTGTATAATTTTGTTTACCTCCTGACTGTGCTACTCTGTGCGTAATATTTATGTCTCCACTTGTTGCATTCCAATCAATATTCTCTCTCGCTATTGTTGTTGAACCTACTGTAAAATCATGCCACGTCGTTTGAGATGTCTTTATATTATAAAATCCAAAATTACCTACTCCAAATAATGATGCAAATCCTCCTGTCCCATTCTCTAATATCGTCTTGATACTACTGTAGGCAGATAATGCCGTCGATATCCCATTCGCTGCTATTTCGGCACCTCTTTTCGAATGTATTAATGCATTTGTTGCATTCAATAATGATGATTCTTTCCAAAATGCATCTATCGCTCCTTTTATATTCCCGTCGCATATCGGTGCTACTGCTGGTAACGGCGCTAATATGTTAAATCCCCTGCTGGATGAACGCTCTTGAACCATCTCATGTGCTTCTAACCCTCTAGAATCAATCTTAGATGCTTTTATCCTCTCATTTCGACAAACTTTTTCTATACTATGCTCTGCATATAACTCTGCAACATCCGCTATAAAATCTCCATGACTTCTAAATACCGTCGGTGCCACCCTCGCAAATGTCGCTATCCTTTCGTATGATGCATTCGATATCCAATTCGACGCCTTTGAATAAAATTCATCTGTCCCATATCCTAACACACTCTCTAATTTGCTTAATCTCGCTTTTATCTTTACATCTCTTTCTGTTTCATATAATCCTGTTAAATATACATCTTCTGATTTGAATTCTATTCCTCCTCCTGCTTTAACTTCTGGTTGTTCAAATACTACATCTTCTACTTTCCTTGATTGCGTCGTACTTGTAAACATCCCTTCATTTACTGTCATCCCTTCTGCCAATGTAAATTTACGGGTTTCGGTATTAAATTCTATCTTTTCATCTGCATTTATAATTACATCTCCTATAGCTTCAATTCGGCTCCCTGTATTTTTAAACACTCGCACATCTGCAAAAAAATCATTGCTACTTTTTATCACTGTTTTCAAAAATACCGGCAACATCGTCGATATCCTATTCGCTCCTCCTCCGAATAATCCTAAAAGATCTCCTCCGAACAATTGCGGACATGGAACAACACTTGCCACTTCCAACGGAGATAACACACAATTTCCTCCATGCACTTCAAAATTACCTCCTATATCTGCAAACATCCCTTTGAACTCTGCCGATTCTTCATCCGGTATCACTATTATAAAATCTCCTCGACTCGTTGTCGCTAGCATCGGCTCTCTTGCCCTTTTAATTTTATGCCATTCACTAATTTTATGGTATTCTGTATCGCTATCCATTCCCAAAAATCCGCCATGAGACGTCGTCGCTGTCACATTTTGTGTAATCGCCATCGCATCATATGTCGTCGTTTCAAACAGAGCTCCTCTGTTCGCCTTTATTTTTATATTGTCATCAACATGTGCCGATGTCGTCGCATGTAAAAATCCTTTCGTATCAATAATTACGTTTGCATCCTTGTTCCCTTGCGCCACAGTCGCTCCCGCTGGATTTAATAATGCGCTATGTACTGACTCTGGAGATAATCTTAATTCAGGCACCAGAACATCATAATCTCCTATCTTTTCTGGCTTGAAAAATAATCCGCTTTTGGATTCTTCCTCTGAAATTATTGATATTTCATCGTCTGTATAATTCTTTAAATGAGGAAATCTATTGATATCTGTTTTATTCTTCGATAATGCATATGCTGTTTTCGTTGCTTCTAAAAAAGATGGCATATCTGATAAATATCCTGTTCCCAGTGATTTTTGCATCTGTTTTAGTAGCATAACCTCTAAAACCTCAAGCGAAAATGGTAGCTTAAACTTGCTGTAATCTATTCCTTCTTCACCGATAATTGTAAACAGAATCTTCATGTCTTTTGCACAACTTTTAAATAAAAAATCATCTGCATCATTTGCCAACTCAAATTGACTTTCTTTTGCAAGACTAGAGATATATGGATAAATTTCTATTTTCTTTGCAAATCCTGAAATAGACGGCAAAATTGCTTCTCCAGTATATCCTAACTCTGTTGTTCCATCTCCTGTCTTTATCTTTATTGACTCCCCGTGAATTATTCCATTAGATTTTAAATCTTTATATCCATCTATTACAACCTTTTTAGAACTACTTACTGATGCTGGCAATATCCTTTTCTTAACCGTTTCGTTTAAATCCGCTCGAATAATCGCTCCTTGACCTGTTGCGGTATATCCCATTCCTAATATCCTGTCTGCATACTGCCCTCGATTGTATTCATTGACTGTATACATACGTGTGTATCCAAATCCTGATGATGCAATATCTATTATCGATGATAATTGATCGTTTTGTACTCCATTTAAAAATACACCGTTCGTCGCATATAAATTACTGCCACTATTTATTGCATATGGTGAATTTATTCTTAGCGCCCCATCTAATACATTTAAATTCCCCGGATCTGTGTTACAAAATTCTAAACTCCAATACCTTTTATCTGCTCTATTTGTTCTTACTGTGCCTATTAAATTTGCAAATATCGACGCATCAATTTCCACATCACCTCGAATCCCTATATCTCCAGCATAATTAATAAATCCTTTAGAATTTTTCGATTTTAAGCCACCAACTATATCAATTGTCCCAAATGTGTTTAAAAATTTATCTGCTTCTATATCCGCTCCTCTTCTTGCTTTTATATAACTTGACTGTGCTTCTAAATAATCATAATCAAACTCTAATTCAGGCAATGATTCATGCCGTTTCGTTTCATATGTCCATCCATTTTGTAACTGTGGCGTTTTTATGGATAAATGACCTTTCGTCTCTATTGCTCCCGTGTTCTTTACTTGACCACCAGAAGATATTATTAAGTCTTCATCTGATATTATTCTAGCATTGTTTTGAGTCTTATCTGTTGCATAGTCTATTTCATTTATTTCTAACAGGTTGTTTAATATTTTGTGTTTACTTATATCATCGTCATTAATTAAAGGAAATGACGAAACTTTTTCATTAGTCAATGATGGATTTAAAGAACTATCACTCGCGGAGTTAATGAGATATTTTGAAGCAGAAATTTTTAATTGTTTTAAGCTTCGTAATAACGCTAAATTACGAAATTCTTTCGTAAAAATTGTACTTCTAAAATTTAAAATACTATCACTTTGATTTTCTATAATAGCATTAGGAAATAAAAATTGAACATCCTTTGCCATAATTCCAGTATTTTGTACTAAATCTGTTAAAGATACAGCTGACGAAATAGGACTTGTTGCCAAACATTCGAAAATTAAACTGTCCGCTGTAATTGATCCATTTTGCATGGAAAATGGTAATGCATTGGTTTCTTTTACATCCGATGTTCCCACATGCAATTCAATACTCTTACTTGCTATGTTTCCCATATTTTCTACACTCTTGTGAGCTGTAAAACTAATTTTCTCCTCTGATAATATTGAACCATAATTTCCTATCGAAAAATCTGTTATAATTTGCAATGGATTACCGAAGTTGATAATTTCTCCCATATTGCAAACTGATGTATAGGATGTTATATCCAATCCTCCAAGAATTTTTGATCCTATTCCATTCTTTAAACCATCGCAGTTAAAGGATAATAACCCTTCCATTACTGAACCGCCTGTATTAAATATTTCTCCTTTAGATTGAATTATTGCTCTATGAGATAACAATTTGCTTCCTAATTGGTTTAAAAATCTACCATATATATTCATGTAAATACCGTCCTTTGCGATTATTTCTCCTCCTTCTGCGTTATATATTGCTCCAGAACCTTTTATTTCTATATTCCTTTTCGCTTCTATTACTCCTTTCGTATTGACTAAATATCCTAGTTCTTGCGCTACTTCTTTCTTACTTTCTTCTTTTCCTTCCTCTTTTTTATCTTCTTTGGATGAACTATCATCATTCCCTTCTGCTTTTGTTTTATTCGTATTCTTATTTGCCCGATTGTATTCCTGCACTCTTTCTGAATACGGATTATTTTCGCTGTGCAATAACAATTCTTCTTTCTCATTCTTTACAAACTGTTCTTCTTTTATTGCTAATTTCATTTTTAATTGTTTCGCTTTTAATTTCCCTTCAGTGTTATTAAAAGATTCTCCTTCAACTAATAAATCCCTTGCTGATTCTATTTCTCCTTTCTTGTTTTCTATTCTTGATTTCGAACTTATAATCGAAGTCGATTCGCCTATTTTCTTTTGTGTTATAATTCCACTATTGATTAGTTTTTCATTACTCCTTAAATCGTATTTCCTTTTCGCTTCTATTATTCCTTTATTTATCAGATACTTTTCTGTTGATATCTCCAGTTCATCACTAATAATTTCTCCAACATTTGCAAAGCTTCCCAACCTCCTATCGTATCCTTCAAATTCAAATGCTTTTAATCCTCTATCTCCTGATAATGAACCAAATGTCGTTTGCTCTTGGTTAACTACAATATCCAATGAATTACTTCTTATCTTTCCAGAATTAAAAAATGTATTTGAAAACATATTTAATTCTCCCGAAAAAATCTCGCTACCTTCATTATAAAAACTTCCTGTAAAACATTTCGCTTCTTTTTCCAATTCTAACTGGCTATCTCGAAATTTAACATCATTTCCGTAAATCATTAATTTCGATTTTGCCTTTAACAATGATTTGTTTTCTATTCCAAGTTTCTTCGTTATTAAATCAATATTATTTCCATAAATCGTAGAATTATTTCCTTCAATTACTTCATTTGCTCTTATTCTTAAATAATCATTTCCTCCTATTAGTGATCCTTTAGATAAATTCACTTCATTTGTATCTGCTAAAATATTATTCCCTATAATATTTCCTTCATTCTCTATTTTTGTTGCATTCAACACTATAGATGGAGAAAATATACCTCCCTGGTTCAATAATAAATTACAATTCATCATCAAATAAAACATCGATGTTAAATTTTCTTGTATTGTTATTGTATCTGCTACAAGTGAAAAGCCATTCTTTGCTTTTAAATTAAAAACTATAACACCCACATTGCTTTTAAAGCCATTAAAATAATCACTAGAGCCTAAACATATTTTTTCTCCTTCTATTGGAAAAATAAAACCATATCCAAAATCTAAACTATCTCCTAAATCTTTTCCTTTAAGATGTTTTGTCTCTTGTTCCCCAAAATTATTAATTCTGCTTACTGATAAATAATAACCCTCTCCTCGTTTTGACCGATTCAATTCCAACGCAAAGTTATAATCTTCTATCGAATTATTTACATCATTAAACAGTGATTTTATATTTTCTTTAAAAACTTCCCCTGGTATCATCGCAAGACACTGACATGTAAAAAAATTATAGATAAATACATACATCAAAAATTTTGCAACTTTATTCTGCTTTAATATCTCTCTTAATTCCAACATGTCATTGCCTCATCAGTTATTTAGTTTCATATTTGTATTAAACTTCACTTAATTGTTATTTCATTATTTATTAATCCCATGGACAACCGCCCCCTGTTGCATAACGTTCACCATGATGTCCATACCCCGCGCCAATTCCAGAATCTGCGCGTACACGTTCACTCCCTGCAAATGACCAACGTGCTCGATGAAATAAATTGCCACCTTTCCTATGATATACTGGTACATCTATATATTGAATAGCTGGTTGTACTGGCGCTGGAGGTTTCGGTTTTGCAACTCTTTCCCAATCCTCCGTCTTTTTCACAAATGGAGTTCCATCTGGTCTCATATATTCTTCTGATGTTTCAGTCCTTTGATAATTAAATTCCTCATCGCTCTCCCTGGCTTCGGGGTCTCCTATCTTCCTAACCTCTATTGGTTTAGATGTCCTTACATAAGATATAGGCTTATTTCCTTCTCTCACCTTCGCTTCATCGATTACCTCTTCTCCATTCTCTGTTGTAATGAAAATTTCACTCAACTGCCTTGCTTGAAGATGTTTATCATCCATTTCATATTTATTTACAACCCTTTCTTGATGTTTTATTTTGCTTTTTTCATCTATATACTCATCATCTAAAACAATATCTCCTTGTTGATTTGCGTATTCTATATCATCTATATGTACATATAACTTCTGAACCGGATATGAATACCCTTGTGATAAATTATGTTCATATCCCAAAATTACTCTTTGCAATGGATATCTACGTGCAATTGGATCTCCTATTTGTATCATCCTATTGTCAGTACGAAAATATTCTTTAATTAAAACACTTACTTGATTCTCAGTTATCAACAAAGAAGGGCATACTGTTCGCCAATTAACTCTTTCGCTAAGCTCAGCTTCGCTTATTCCTTCATTTTTTTTGCATTTTCATTTATTTCATCTTTTCTAATTATTTGATTT
>CAZHJM010000016.1:0-17773 GCA_964532905.1 uncultured Holosporaceae bacterium | reverse complement strand
ATTTGATGAAGTAAAAAAAATATCGGATTGTGTCTCAGAAATTGTTCAAGTTGTAAATGTTTTAATGCAACTTTTAGATAATGAGACCTTACAAACGACTATTTCTTGTTTATTTGATTCGTGTATTTCACATGATATTATACTAACACAAAGTCAACCATTTTTTAATCAAATTGCAGGTTTTCCTGTAAAAAAAATGAATCCTAATTGGCAACCCAAGTGGCAACCACAGGTCACAATTCAACACCCACTGAAAGCAACGGTGAATTTGTGTTGGGGGTTATTCCATGAATGTGTATCGAATCTATCTAGAGAAAGTCTTCCGTTTTTTATGACTATGATGAATGAGAGTCCTCAATATAACACCGCAATTGGTGGATTAATATTTTTACAAGCACATCAAATAGCTGGAATGACAAAGTCAAGTGTGCTATCAATGCAAGAACGGGTGAATATGCTTTTTTCAGAATGGAATATCTCTAACTTAAAAGATGATTTTCTTCTAATGGCAGGGACATTATTTGATTACCACACATATCATCAGTTTGATGCAAAAAGAAGAACATCTTTTATGTCGCGACGTCCTTTTTCACATATGTTCTATGAAATAAAAAATTCAAATCCAGGGGTATCACTTCTAACAGATAAATTTTCTATAGAGTATTCAAATAGATATAAAGATTACGTAACCTTGTTTAGCGAGGCTATGAGCGATAATGAATATTTTTCAAAATTGCAAGTAGGAAAAAGTTTTTATAAAGCGAATTATGCAGAGCAATTCTACGATAAAGATGACTCTCCACTGAATCTAATGGAACTCTATAATTATTTTGATAAAGAAGCTAAAGAGGCATTAGTAGTAGTTAAAGATACCCAGCTTTATATAGTACAAGAATTATTAAATCAAGGTCTATTGAGTACTACTATGTTGAGACATCTTGATTTGAAAGGGCTTGTTAAGTCTAATATTTTAACACCAGAGGCTTCACAAGAGATTCAACGTACACTTAATGAAGATTACTATAATACTGTATTAAGATCTGTACATACTGACGAAGATGTTCAATTAGAACGACGTTTTTTGAAGATAGAAAAAACCGATCACTTACATATAATGTTAGCTCCTTCTCTCGATCTTCTACCCAAAATTGACCTATTATCTCCTCCTTTCCCATTGGATATAAATGATTCTATCGGAAGATATAGGAATGGAAATCTAAGAGTACAAGAATTTGGAGGGGGAATTGTAGAGTTTCGGTGTGTTGAATATCTAAATGATCTATGTGATGATAAACATGAAGGAAAAAATGAATTTCTTATGGATCCCAAATATGTCATAACTGAATCAATTAAGTTGTTTGATAAGGTATCATCATTGTTGACTTATAAAATAAAATAATAGAAAATGTAAAATATGATGGATATGTTTATTTGGAGGTATGACATGAGTTCAAAAAGTATTTTTTTATCATCTTTGGTAATATTATGGGCCATATCACTTAATGCAATGCAGATAATACCAAATTGTTTTGATCAAAAGTTTTTAAATAAAAGAGTAGCCGCTTACGTATCTGAAATTACCTCAGGAGGGCATATTACACAAGAGTGTATAAGAAGAGATATGCAGTTTTTATCAAATAGTTCGTCGAATAACGAAGTGCTTTTGTCGTATGCTGATCAAACAAATTTTGATAAAAAGTTGGAGTTGTATAGTAAAAATGAAAAGGCAAAAGAATTTCTTTCCTGTTGTAAAGAAGTATATAATAATGGCAGTATTCTTCAAAAAATACAAGTATACATTTTTATGGAAAGGGTATGTTCATTGCTATGCATGTTTTCTGGTGTTGCAAGTGGGACATTTTTTACAAATGTATTTGACTAATTTGTGTACATACCCCGAAGTCGGCTATATTTAGAAAAAAGATTTATCTTTATAGAGAGTTCTATTTTCAAATTTAAAGTTGTATAAATAGTTTATAAATGGCGAAGACAAAAGCAATGGAGTTTAATTTGCTTTTTGTGTAATGTTTTCTTTATAGAAAGTTACGTAGTGTCATGTTACTGTAGCGTTAGAGTTGGAATAATAAAGTCACAAAAAATAGCATTATAGTTTGATATTTTTGGGTTTAGTTTCCCACTCTTGTTTTGTGGGATTATTTATTGAAATTAATAGGCAGAATTACCATTTATTATTTCTTCATTGTATAAAATTATAAAGAAACACAAATAAAAAAAGGAATGTTATAATTTCTTATTCTTAATTTATGATATTAAACCTCTTGGGAAAGTAAAGATGGTAAGGCGAAAAAGGCAAAAAAGTGCGAAACTCAACAAAAATAAAAAGATGTAACATGCTGAGTTTCGACAAATTATGTAATCAGGAGAAAAATTTTTTAAGGTTAACGGGTATCAAATTGGAAGATTTTAACAAAATTGTTCTCAAAGTGAGCCCGAAATGGGAAAAATTTCAAAAGGAAAAGAAGGTTTTTGGACGATGTTCGAAAATAAAAACCTTATCCGATGAAATTTTATTGATGTCGATTTACTACCGGTTTTATGTGAGTTTTCAATTTTTGTTTTGGAGATGCTGTTTGAGCTTGATGAATCGAATATTTGTTGCCACATTCAGCGTCTTGAGTCCATGTTGGCTGATATGATAAAAATCAATAAAAACAGAGAGTTAACTCAAAATGATCTTGAAACCATTTTGATAGACGCGACAAAAATTCAAATTCAGAGACCGAAGAAAAAGCAGAAAAGTTTTACTCCGGGAAGAAAAAACGTCATATGATGAAGTTTGAAATCATGACCAATACGGATGGAAAAATCATAAGCATTTCAAAGGGTTACAGCGGTCGAACTTATGATTTTAAAATCCGAAAAATGTCCGATCATATTCCGAAAGATATTCAGATTTTAGCGGATTCTGGTTATCAAGGCTACAAAAAATGCATCCGCAAACGATTTTGCCTCATAAACGACGACGAAAACGCCCTCTAACCACCGAACAAAAGACTTATAATCACGCGCTTGCATCAAAACAAGTAGGCGTTAAACACGTTTTCGCACAACTTAAAAAATTCAAAATTTTGGACTCAATCTACCGAAATTTCAGAAAAAACTACACTTGAGGTTCAATATCATCTCTGGAATTTATCATTTACAGTTTGTATAACCTCGCCATAAATAAGCTCTTCATACATCTCTTCTCTTTACATCGACTTTCTCAAAATGTCTATTATTAGTCTAATTAAAAGTTAGAATACATTGTACTGTGATAGCTTATGGCATAACTAAATATTATAATATATGCTTCTTTGTATATTATTGAATCAAATTTTTTTATGTAGTGTTGATAAAGCTAATTTATCATGATATATATACAATAAAAAAAGGAGAATAGCTATGAAGAATAAGGAGAACAGATATGAAGAAATTTGATTCTTTTTATAACAAATACTCTCTCAGTAAAACGTTGCGTTTTTCTTTGATTCCTGAAGGGGAAACGGGCAAATATATAGCCGAAGCAATAGCTGAAGGGAATCATAAAGCAGAAGCTTACAAAAGAGTAAAGGTTATGATAGACGAATTACACAGAGATTGTATTAGCGATATCCTAAATAAGTTTGAATTTTCAATTAATGAATTAAATGGTTTATATAACACTTTTGTAAATCTAAAGCTTGGGAAAAACGATGCTAAAAAAGAGTTCACAAATAGAAAATTAGAATTAATTAAAAATGTAAAAGATTTTATTGCTAAATATGAGCCAAAACCGCTTAATATGAAAGATAAAAAACAAAATAAAAAAATTATAATAAAGGGTGTTATAACGCTACTAAAAGAACGATTTAATGATGAAAATTCCCAAAAGGATATTGAAGAATTTCAAAACTACACCGCCTATTTCTCTGGATATAATACCAGTAGAAAGCATATGTATACAAATCAAATACCTTATAGAGTAATGCATAATTTAAGCGAACATATAAACAATGTATTTTTTTATGAACAAATAAAGGATAAGATTCTTGATAGTATAAAGGAATTAAATAAAGAGCTACAGGTTGATGCAGATACTATATTCAATATTAGATATTTTAATAAAGTTTTGACACAGAATGATATAAATAAATACAATATGCTCATAGCGGGTAAAACTGTTCAAGCAGGAGTTAAAATAAAAGGAATCAACGAATATATCAATGAATATAATTCTGTTCACAAACAAGATCCATTACCAAAATTGACGCAATTATATAAGCAAATTCTAAGCGATATAGAATCTGAATCTTTTAGATGTATCCCAATAGAAAATGAAGAAGAATTATTCGAAGTAATAAATGCTTATTATGCAAAATTAGAAAAATATATATTGCAATCAAATGAACTAAAAGAACTATTTAAACCATCCAAGATTTCAGAATATAAATTTGATAAAATTTATATAAAAGTACGAGCCATACATAAAATATCTGAACATGTATTTCAGGATGGGAAATTTATCTCAGCAGAAATGGCTAACAAATTTGGCAGCAATACGAACATAAAGAAAATAATTGCTATTCTTGAAAACGAAGAAAATCGTAAGCCAAAAAATGATACTATTCATTTGAGTTGGTTGAAAGAATGTTTATCAGAAGCAAATTTTAACAAAATAATGTCTTACTTTGATGAACAAATAAACAACAGCATAAAAATAATAGAACAAAAACGAAAATTGTATGACGGAAATCAGCGCTCTAATATAAAAGGCTTATTAGATACAATAAAGCAACTGCAATATTTTATATCATTTTTTGTAGTAGAGAATATTGTTGATATGGATATTAAATTTTACAATACGTTACATGAAAAATATGAAATATTGAATGAATTTGTTTCCCTTTACAATAAGGCTAGGAATTTTATTACAAAAAAGCCATATTCTTTAAATAAAATCAAGCTAAATTTTTATTGTCCTACATTATTAGATGGATGGGATTTTAACAAAGAGGAAGACAATCTGTCTATTATACTTAGGAAAAATGAATCTACTATCTTGGTATAATAAATAAAGATAAGAAAAATGTAGTACTAAATAAATTAAGACAAACGAATCAAAATCTTAATGAGGAATGCTTTGAAAAAATGAGGTATAAACAAATTCCAGACGCAAAGAAAAGTTTACCGAAAGAGTTCTTTTCCGAAAAATGGAAAAAAGAGTTTAAACCGAGTGAGTCCTTATTACAAAACTATAAGCAAAAATATTATAAGCAAGAAAATCCTTCTGATATTCATTTTCTTCATGAACTTATAGATTTTTATAAAAAATCTATCGAGAAATATGAATGGAAAGAATTTGGTTTTATATTTAAGGACACGGTGTTTTATCAAAACATCAATGAATTTTATAAAGATGTGGACGATCAAGCATATAAAATATCTTTTAGTAATATTCCTGACAAACAAATATGGGATTTGGTTAAAGACGGAGCATTGTACTTATTTAAAATTTATAACAAAGATTTTTCACCATGTAGTCATGGTACGCCGAACTTACATACAATATACTGGAAAGCCTTATTTGATGAAGACAATTTGAAAGATGTAGTCTATAAATTAAACGGTAAAGCAGAGATATTCTGGAGGGAAAAAAGTATTAAAGGTGAGAACATTATAAAGCATAATGCAGGCGAGCGGATTCCATGTCGAAGGGACAGTAATAAGGAATCTATTTTTACATATGATTTGATCAAAGATAAAAGATTCACTGAAGACAAATATCTATTACATGTACCAATAACTTTAAATTTCAAAGCTAATGGACAAAAGAATATTAATCAAGAGGCTCAAACATATATTAAAGAACATATAGACGATATATCAATTATTGGAATAGATAGAGGTGAAAGAAATTTGCTGTATTATTCTTTAATCGATACAAAAGGAAATATCAAAGGGCAAGGTTCTTTGAATAAAATTGATAATGATTATCATGAATTGTTGACAAATAGAGAACAAGAACGCAAGAAATCTCAGCAAGAGTGGACAGAAATAGGTCAAATCAAAGATTTGAAGACAGGATATTTGAGTCAAGCAATTCATAAAATCACAGATCTTATGATACAGAATAATGCTATAATTATTTTGGAAAATTTAAATCATAATTTTAAAAGATCTAGAATAAAAATTGGATATTCAATCTATCAAAAATTTGAAAAGATGCTTATAGATAAATTAAGCTATTTAGTAATTAAGAATCAAAAAGAGAAAATGGAGTCTGGAGGAGTTATGAGAGCTTATCAATTAACTTCTTATTTTGAATCATTTAAAAAGCTAGAGTTACAATCTCAGTCTGGATTTTTGTTTTATGTTTCCCCATGGTTAACAAGCGAAATTGATCCTACAACTGGTTTTATAAATTTATTTGAAACTGATTATAAAAATATTAATGAAAGTAAAGAATTTGTACGTGATTTTGTCGATATTCGTTATAACCAGGAAGAGAAATATTTCGAATTTGAGATAAACAAGCGTCCAAAGTTTATAAAAAATTCTCTGAAGAAAGTAAAAAATCTTAAAACAGATTGGGTTATTTGTAGCCACGGTGATAGAATAATTCACTATAAGAAAGATAATCAATGGAAATCTGAAAAAATAGATATAACTCAAAAAATTTGTGATTTATTTAATGAATATCAGATTCGTTTCAATCATATAAAAGATGACATTGTTAAAATTAATGAAAAAGATTTCTTTACACGTTTTATGCAACTTTTTGGATATGTTGTTCAAATGCGTAATACAGTGCGTAATACAGTTAAAAAAAATCTAACTATTAAAGCACCAAAAGATTATGAAGACGATTATATTTTGTCACCAGTTAAAAACAAAGATAGAACGTTCTTTGATAGCAGAAAATCTAATAACGCACTTCCAAAAAGCGCCGATGCAAACGGAGCTTACAATATTGCCAGAAAAGGTTTATTGATTTTAGAAAAAATACAAAACTCCAATTATAAAGATATAAAAAATACCAATGAGGAATGGATTAAATTTGCACAAAAATCTAGATGAGTGGTTATATGTTAGAGGAAAATATTATTTTGATATCTCATATTAATGATTTCGTATTTTGCCCAGTTTCCATATATTTTCACTCTTTATATGGGGACTTAGATAAAACCCTATATCAGAGTATGGCTCAAATTCAAGGGCATCATGCCCATAGAGCTATTGACACAAAATCATACTCTTCAAGAAAAACCATATTACAAAGTATTGATGTATACTCCGAAGAATTTAACATCATAGGGAAAATAGATGTATTTGATATATCTTATGGGGTGCTTACGGAAAGAAAGAAAAAAATCACAAAAATATATGATGGTTATATTTTTCAAGTTTATGCGCAATATTATGCTTTAGTTGAAATGGGATATAAATTGAACAAGATTAAGTTACACAGCATGGTCGATAATAAAAACTATGACATAAAATTACCTTCATTAGATTTACAGATGGATCAAAAATTTAGGATCATTATAAATGAAATGAGAACATTTCAAATGGAATCGTTCATACAAGACAATAAAGTTAAATGCCAAAATTGTATTTATTCTCCTATATGTGATAGGAGTTTATATGTTAGCTAAACCTGATTTTATCAAGAAAAAACTAGTGCTTGTTTTTGCTACCAATGGAGAAAAAATATCTTGTAGAAACGACAATATAGTTATCGTAGATAAAGATGGTAACATGAAGCTCCAGCAAACATGTTATTCATTATTTGCGATTTTTGTAATTGGCAATATTTCAATTACTACAGGATTAATTCAAAAAAGCAAGAAATTCAATTTTTCAATTATGTGTTTTAGTATGGGTTTCAAACTGTATGCTTCCATTAATTTTGCTCTTACAGGTAATACATTGCTTAGGAAAAAACAATATGAAACGGAAAAAAGCATTGCAATATCAAATAAAATTGTTATGAATAAAATTCAAAATCAATGTGAAATTTTAAAACGATTGAGGAATAAGGATACAAAAGAATCAATAGAAAATTTAAATACTGCAATATCAAAATTGCAAAAATTACATATCAATCAATGTCAGCTTAATGAAATAATGGGAGTAGAAGGTTTAACCGCAAAAATTTATTTTAATCAATTATTTAAAGATCTTGGATGGAAAGGGCGTAAACCTAGAATAAAAAGGGATGAGATTAATTTATTGTTAGATATAGGTTACACAGTTTTATTTAATTATGTGGAAGCTTTATTAAATATATATGGATTTGATGTTTTCAAAGGTAACTTACATCAAGAGTTTTTTTGTAGAAAATCATTAGTATGTGACATGGTAGAGCCTTTTAGACCAATTATAGATTATAAGATAAAGAAGATGATTAAATTAGGACAGACGAAAAATTACAATTATATAGTAGACAAAGAACAGTTATCTCTAGGTTGGCGTGATAGTTCAAATTTTATTAAAGGCATCTTAGATGAAATAGTTAAACATCAAGAATTAATGTTTGTTTATATACAAAAATATTATAGATGGTTTATGAGTAATCAAAACATGGATTTATTTCCGCAGGTGAGCTTAGATGTTAATAATTAGTTATGATATTCAAAACGATAAACTAAGAAATAGATTTTCAAAATTCATAAAAAAATACGGAAATCGTCTGCAATACTCTGTTTTTAAAGTTGACAA
Organism: uncultured Holosporaceae bacterium; assembly: GCA_964532905.1. Taxonomy (GTDB): domain Bacteria; phylum Pseudomonadota; class Alphaproteobacteria; order UBA3830; family UBA3830; genus UBA3830. Next base: position 9,070 of record CAZHJM010000016.1, on the reverse strand, counting down.
CAGTAAAAGAATATTAGAAAATATAAAAGCTGAAGTCACAAATAGATTCGAGAAAGAGTTTTCTCAAACTGATAGTGTTCTGATCTTTGAAATTAGTAAAGAGTGTAGTCTTATCAGATGGGGATACGCTAAAAATGATGAAAGTAACGTTATTGTTGTTAATTAGCGTTACAAACGTCAGTCTTAATTTATTTACTTCGGTGGTAAAGGCATTAGAAATGATTGATATACGCGGAATATTGTTTATTGTTAATAGGTATAATGAGAAAATATCTTATATGGGGCAAATGCCTCGTGTAACACGTCCTCATAACCGGCAAAATACTCATTAAGGGGTCTAATGCCTTATTAGAATTTCTACTTTTGTAGATTTTGTTCTTGTGTAGTTTATTTGTAATGTCTAATGCCTTATTAGAATTTCTACTTTTGTAGATTGTAGTGTTGATTAAATATATAGGATCATTAATTTAAATATTTCAATAGATTATATTGTTTAGAGCTAAAGATGCTTTGATTTTATGTAAAATTTGATTATGTACAAAGAATTAATAAGGTTTGTTATAATTTTCCGATGATCTATATTCTCAATGGAAAGGCTCTTGTTAAATAAGTCTTTCCTAAATAATAGCAGAATTTTCTATATTTGCATAAATCTAGTGCTGGGAATATTCTTCTTTTGAATTTACTGCAAAATCCTAATCTCTATACAACATATATTTTTTTAAATGATCCAATTGATTTTGCTAATTTATAATGAAAAAATAATTAGTATTAATTATAATAGCAAAAATTTTATATATTTATGTAAATATAATATCTTAATTCTTTTAATTTTAGTGACTATTATAGCGTCAAACGCATTTATTGTTTTACTAATAACAAAAAACTATTTTTTAATTATAAATTTATTAAAATAATCTTCAACAACGGACTTTAATACAGTTTGACGATTAAAGTGTTCTCCTAAAATTATCGGTTCATAATTTTCTATATGAATAATTCTATTTAAAGCTCCTGCTATCAAATTCGTGTACATATCCTGTTCTTTTTTATTAAATTTACGGAAAAACCAAAAATATGGTCGCATATGTAAAATAATATATGCATCTTCAATAGTATAACGATGTGTTAGTCCCATTGATATTGTATTTCCCTCTTTATTCCCTAAAAAAGAATTTACTATTGTATGATAATCTTTCCAATTTACATTAGCGCATACAACAAAAGACAACTGTTGGGCTTGAGATTCCGAAATATTTAAATCATGTTTTATTTTTTCTACATTCTTTTGATAGAATATTTTCAGTTCTTCTGATGATATATTATCTTCTCTTAAAGGAAATAAAGTATTTATCTTTTGCGAACTTATGAAATATTCTCTGCAATATCCCAACATAGATTCAACATCATAATTTGTTTTTAATTGTTTGATAGCTAATGGCATATCGGCAGAGCTATACTGCCCCATTATTCCATTATTTTTCCAAACACCTACAGATTGAGCTCCAAAAGCTTCAATATTATTTAAAGCACAATACCACGAAACTTCAAGAGACATAGATCTATATTTCATAGATTCAACAATATTAAAATAAAACAAAAATATAATACTATAAGCCATAAAAATTATTTTCTTCATAATCTATCTCCTTAATTTTTGGTTTATCATTCACAAATTCAAACTCTGCATTCTAACAATTGACCAATAAAAAACTTTTAAAAGCATTAAGAGTAATTCTACTTTTTTCAAAAGAATCTTTTAAATTTTCATCACAATAGATACTCTTCAATTCATTAAATTTTTTCATTGCCCATTTATATAATTCTATATTTAATAGATCCGTTCTAATATTATTACTCAAGTCAGATTCTAACCGTTCTATGAATTTAGCAAACAATTTTAATCTTTTATTTTTTCGAGATGAAGAAGCAATTTTAAATATATCATACAAAAGTTGAACACCTCCAACTATCAAGGGACCTGCATTTATCAAATAATTACCCCACTCTGCATCAGTAAATATAGAAATAATTGATGGCGCCGTGATTATAAAGCTAAGTAATTCTGAAGACAAAAGCCTTTGAAAACTACTTCTCATATAGTCTTCACGTGGAGAATTATGTAACCATTTGTATACACCTCTACCTCCAAGCCATATCCAACCTATAATACTTCCTATATTAAATATATTCTCCAATACATTCGTTTGTTCTACATTCGTTCTAACACAACTAATTAATGATTCAGATACATTACATAACATCTCTAAATTTTCACCAGCTTCTGCTGAAACATTGCACATTTTCGTAATATTATCTGGGTAATTACTATCCCTGCATGATATATTCATACTTTCAGAATATCCAAAAAGTAAAACCAGAAAGGCATAAATTACTTTCATTATATCTCTCATATTAAAACTATTGTCTATATAATAACTTAGATATAATGAAAATACAACTATTGTCTAAAACTACCTATTCCTTATTAATAAGTTACAAATTATATCATCGTTAACTATAGTCTAATATTTCTTTGCTATTCAATGTTAAATCTTCTCATGATTCAAATTTCAGTATACTTTGCTTACAATTAAGAATCACATTCAACAATGTAGTAAACTCCAAAGCTATTTCTACAAATTTTCACTTATCAGTGGCAAAATTTCGCTCAAGCTGTAGAAGTTCTTGCATCAGAAAATTAATATTATCAAGTTATCAAGCCATCTGATATTACTTTTGATATTACTTTAGTGAATATTTAGTATTTGATTACAAATGAAAAAACTTGACATGTTTTATCAAACATTGATAATGTTAGAATATATTTTATGTAATGGATAAATATTATGTATTCTAGAAAAGCAATTGTTTTAACTTTCATATTATTATTTGTGTTAATTTTTAGTAATAATTCAGCAATGGAAATGAGTAAAAAATTTCTCCCAGGTAAAACTGAAGTAGAAAAAACAATTGTTCAAAATCTCCAACAAGGAAAAAAAATTACTGAAGAATGTATAAATGCATTAATAACTGAAGAAAAAGAAAACCTTATTAATTATATTGAAAAGATAATTTTAGCAAGTGAAGATAACGAGTTGTATATCTTTGGTGACGTTAATCTAAAAGATAATTTAATAAGTGCCGTTAATAATTTTAATACAATTATCAATGATAAGGACTTTAGATTAAAATAGTATTGAAAACATAAAAATGTATGAAAAGAATTTGGTTAGATATATTTCTCAGCAAAGAAATTACTTAATTTGGAGTTTATTTAATTCAATCAATTATTCATTTCTTATAGAGAATATATTATCCATGGAACATTTATACGGTTCAGAATTTTATTCATGTTTTAATTTCATTAGAAGAATGACAGATCTTGTAAAATATAACTATTATTTAGGCTTACCAAAATCTACTATAGATTTTAATTTTAGTCGTATTTTTCCTTGTTCTAGGCGTTTAATGATTGCTGTGTGTTTCGATGAACTCATTTGGAAAAGTTTTTACTCAGAAATGTCTAAAGCAGATTTATTAAAACACTGCAAAGTTGAAGGAGATCCTTCTTCAGAGTTGAAAGTATTTATTACACCCATTGAAAAGCAATATAAAGAACGTCAAGTAATATTTAAAAAGAAAGGCTCCGGGGTTAATCCTGGATATATTATGGATAGAGATGATGATAATCGATTTTTTATAAAAATGTTTCATTTAGCAAGTTATAAAAAAAGAAAAGGTAGCAAAGATCAAGAGAGTGAATATGGTACTCGTACATATGTTAGCAATTCATTATCTTTTCAAGCAAGTCTTAGGAGTTCCGCAACTTCAGGAACTTCTGTTGAGGAATTTAAATTAAATCTATTAGAGCCCTTTATTTATACTGTTCTAGATAATTTGGGAATAGGAGCAGAGTTTAATTTAGTGATAAATCCTTATGTTAATCAAGGGGTATATATTGCTACTAAAGATGTATCTTCAAACGATGCATCCTTTCTTACATTTAAAGAAATTGAAAATAAAAAGCTACCAAATGAAATTTTATTTGATGAAAATGTCGTATTATCCATTAATGAGTTAGATTTCATAGGAAAACTATTAGGACTAAGAGACTTACATTGTGAAAATTTTGGTTTTCTATTATGTGGCGATATATTACAATATGATAGTTTGAAAATTATTGATTTTGTTTATCCTAATTCGGAATTTGAATCAAGGGATATTTTGAGTTCTTTTCTAAACAGAGAAATAACAGGATTAAATATTGCAGAAGATACTTTAATTGGGAAAATTATTCGCAAAGAATCCTCAGAAACAATACTCCCAAAGGTATTTGCAAAACTAAATAAACGAGTGCATAGAGCCTTACAAAATCTTTCAGATACATCAAAATATGAAAATCCATGTTGTGAATTCAAAACACTTTTATCGCTTAATTTAGCAAATATAAACGATAAATTAATAACTGAAAGAGGTAATTTGCCAGAAGAACATATGTTATCTTGGGAAACACAATTAAGGACAAATGCAGAACTCATAGGTTTTATGAAGGAGGGTAAACATACATATCAGTTTGCATATGATAATTTGCAATCTTATATTGATGTTTTAAATAAAAATTATATGAATATTAATAATTATATAAACCATAATAAATAAAATGGTATCTCATATATTTGTATTCATAACAATATCGGTGTTTACTATTATCTACATATAGAAAAGGATAATATTCCTATCCCTGGATGGTTATCTAGAGAAAAAACTTTTTGGTGAAATCCATTCACAATGTTCAACCTAGAGGAGAGGTTAAGAATGATATTAGGTTTGTTTTCTGATAAATATGTCGACCTTCAAAATTATGGATATATTCCTAGAGATGAATTGTCTGAAAATCTTTATAATTATCCAAAAAATCCACACATAATAATTATTATCGAATTAGTTATTGGAAAAATAGAACAAAAAGAAAATGATTATGCTAAAAATAAAAATACACTAAAGAGAATATACAACAGTGTACATTTTGTATATGACATAATTAAGAGGCGATAAAATGAAAATTATGTGTTAAGTTTTTATATATTACAATGCTGTTTGTTGTATGAATCAATTTCTAGAAAATGATCATGAAAATACTAGAGAAGAGTATTTTGTTAATCAAGATGAAGATTATTTAGAACATTTTTCCAAAATAAAGGACTATTGCTATAGTGATAATTTAAAAGAAAATTTGGATGAATTGATTAGTAATTTAAGTTTTGTAATTGATTTTTTAAGCAGAAAAGAAAAATTAAATCCAGTAGAGTTTTCTGATTTACAAATTGTAAAAAGCGTAATTGAAAAAATATCAGGTGAAATTTATAGAAAAGTTATAAAAAAATCAAATGATATGGTATCTGAAAAAGATGATAATTGTTGCTGTTGTTATTGTCGTATTTGAAATATAATAGAATAGATATTTTTTCTGAAATTCTAATAATTCCGCTCAAATCGATGAATTATTAATTCTTGTTAAATCGTTCGTTAATTATTTATATGTAATCCCTAAAACAACCACTATCGCACTCAATTAATGTTTTATGAAAGCTTTGTAAGTTCCCCAACATCAGAAAGTGATGAAATTTTTATGTCCTAACCGGGACTAAAACTGCATTGTTCAGGGTTCAGGCACATATGCTCCGGAATTTTCATCACGGTTTTCCAATATTTAATTATCGGAATCAATTCTAGTAACAAACTCTATTAACATCGCTGCCGTTTTCTTTTTTACAAGTTCTGCACTTCAGAGGTTTTGAAATTGCAATAACACGTCTCCCAACTCATCTAGCCAACTGGTGAATACAATGAGTTTAAATGAAATCCGCAACAACGTGATTTTGCATTCGTTAGTTATATTTCTGATTTGTTATTTGTGGCTCGCCATTCGCCTTGTTCGAGCATTTTGGTTTTATGATGTTCTTCAATATATTCCTAACAGTGCTCGCAAACATAAACAACTTTATCAGAATCTGAATCATATTTAATTTGCTCCCATTTTAACGTTTGATACTCTCAGCAAAACGGACATGGAACAAAATAATATCTTTGTTCTGTCGCGTTAAATTCTTTTTCAATACGCGACAGACCTTGAATCGTTGGAGTTGATACAATAGACCTCTTGCGAAGGTAATTTGGCATTTGCTTTAGCCCCTGATGCTCCAGACTTGTCAAAATCATATTTTAGATTTTCGCAATAGATCTATTGGACTTTTAAGCTAACCTTTTATATCATAAAGTTTCAATTTGAAAATATAATGTTGGAGGTGTACGGTTATGAAAAGATTGATATTATGGATGGTGTTTTTTGGATACGTTAGTGGTATACACAATACATATGGCACACACAGTCTTGTTATACCCACAAAATCAAAGAGCATAATGCCTGTGAGTACATTTAGCAGTTTAGACAGAGAACATCAGTTGTCTGTTTTATCTGTTATGATATCTGAGTTGCCCTCTGTGAAGCTGGTAGATGTTTTTAATAATATTCGAGATATAGATGACAAGTCGTCCGACGAGTTGTCTGATTTATGGAATACTGTTGTTGAATTCTGTAAACAATGGCATGTACAGTGTCATACTGAAGCTACGGGGAATGACAGTCTGTTAAACGAGCAGGATTTGAATAACATTTTTGCCCGTTATGGAAGCGTAAAGGTTTGTAATTATAGAACATCAGAAGATAGTTTGAGGGAAATATTGGGTTTTGTTGGTAAGAAAAAAGAACAGTATTACATCGACTTGCGTATTCCCGAAGATGAAGTGTCTAATGTACTAAATGTGATTAAAAAAAATTTCAAGGCTGTTCTCTAGAGGTTTCGATAGCCGAAGATCAAATCATCACTTTGGATACAATTAACGATTCTGTGCTTGAGTGGAAAAATAAAATATTGGCGGTTCTTGGTAATAAAGGAAACAAAAGAAGTCCAAAGAATCAAGCGGAAATTGAAACGTTACAGAAATTGTCTGAAATTTCTAAATTTCTCAGAAATCATGTTGAAAAATATATACGATTATTCAGCAATGATGGGCCTGGTAATTTATTGGATCTGAAAGCTCGTTTGAATACGATAGAAGATATTGATAAAGAGCTTGCATCTTATCCACGTTTTATGTCACAATCTGAATAAGAAGGAATTAATTCTATGTCAAGTGTACTTAGATTTTGTTTCATGACAGAGAGACTTGGATGCGTAGCGTCAGAGACTAACAGGTGTTTTTGTCTCAGATTAAAAGCACTTTTTATTTTATTTTTTGCTTTTAGCTCCGTATGTTATGAAACTTTCTCCATAGAAACATTAAAGAAATATTATCAGACAGAATTTAATAAAATTCTAACTATTGCTAAAGTTTTCGATGCAGTAACTTCTGTTACTCCAGTTCCGTTGCATAAAAATATGAACAAAATCGTACAGACTTGATAAATAAATTCACAAAAGATGTATCGCTTGTCGAATATATGCGAAGCCTTGATGAAAAAGTGAGTACTTACTTGAAAAGTGACAATTATCTTTCCTCTCGTAATATATCTCTTGAGAAATTGCTAATTTTAGTATCTTTAGTATCTCTTGACCCATATGTTTTCCTCCAAAAGAGAAGGACATTGTAGAGCAATGTATTAATATTTTGGGAGAATCATTTGCTTCTGCTCCACAAGTCGCCATATCTTTCGTTGAATATATTTTATCACACGGTAATGTACAATCGAATCTGTTGTCAAGCTTAGGGAGATTAGCATTGTTGTGTGAAAAAATTGATTTAATAAATACGAATAAAAATATGCTGTTTTCGGCCATGGATTTTTATATCAAAAATGAAGAATTTTTTTCGAAGCATTGTAGTAATGGAATCTGTGAGCTTTTTAAGAATGCCTTTCCTTCCGTAGGGACAGAGTTTTTTGAGGAAAAAACCGAATTGTTTAAGGCATTTCTTTTCATGCAGATATTGGTTGAAAATTTTTCTAAAATTGGATTGAATTCCTTCGATGTATTAGAAGTGCTATTTGGAATACGTAAATCGAACGATAGTTATTCTGGGCATACTTTTAATGCTTATTACGGATCAGAAAGCATTTTCAATATTTTTTCTAGCGTATTATTGCTTTACTCTCTGATTCGCTAGTACCTGACAAACAGAGTCTGAAAAAAGTTCTTCTATGTTGTGGATTAACTAGAGGGGTGATAGATCTGTTTCTCGGAAAAAAGACAATTACTGAATTTGGCAAGTTAGCGAATACATTTTTAATTGAACCTTGGTGGCAATTATGTCCTGTTCGCAGAACGTTTGAATTAATGTTGTTAAATGGTATGAGCGTAAATGATGCGCTTAATTATAAAGATAAGGAAGTGTATCACATGCCACCGGGTAATTGTGAATTGTTTTTAACATCTCTTCTTAGCACGGTACAATGTTCAGAATGGATGAAGCTTTATCTATTGGTTCTCTGTTTCCCCTACTTTTATGCGTGGGCAGTTCGCTATTATGGAATGGATATACAATGCTGTGGCAAAACAAAAAAGTCAAGATTAGATTGAAGTATACAGAGGAACAAGAGGCGGAAAAATATTTGCTAAACAAGGCATCATTGTTACTTAATATGTCAGAGATTGATGGTTCTTCTGTAGGTAATTTTAATGAATTAATGTCGTTAATACAAGATAGGATTAAGCTACAATGTGCAGTGCCGGAACCTTTTTGTAGTGCTATGCTATTACATTTAGATGTCGTTGCTCTTAATATTTCTATGAGAATCACTTCTGGAGAACAGCTTGAGACTTTTTTAAAAAGAATTGGTTGATATCATAGATGAGTAAAGTATTATCTTTGTCCTTATAGAAAAGCCTTTTCTCTTTTAGCTAGGTTATTGCTGTCTTAGTAGAAAATGGGGGGAAAAAAGGGATGTCATGAGACTTTGTAGGTAGTGCATGATAAGTGAATGATTGTATTTAGCACAAATATAGAAACATGGTAGAATTTGTTCCGGTAATCACAACCTGTCCTCCCGGAAATTCTTTACATTGAACTG
>CAZHJM010000015.1:0-19344 GCA_964532905.1 uncultured Holosporaceae bacterium | reverse complement strand
TCAAAACATTTCAAAGCAAATTGACATTCTTTTGCTAAAATTCCATCGCAATATCCATCTTTAATCGCTTTTTGTATATTTTTTCTTACCTCTTTAATCCTAGCACAACAAAAGCTCTTTGTTTCCGCAATATCTTTTGCTTTATCTTTAAAAAAATCCAATATTAGCTCTCTAGAATTCTCCATCTCTCCAATATTCATTGCACTTCCGCTTACGCATTCCAAAAGTATGAACCCGCAAAGTATATTTTTCATCATCGCACATCTCCAATACTGCACTTTTAAACCAATATTTTATGGTATCAAAAATCATATCAAAATCAAAGATTCTGATATGATTTTCTCAAGCATCTTCTCTTCAACTCATTTCACAAAGCTATCATATTTTTTGTAATGATATCTCTAATTGACAGACATATTAGTATGAATTCATCCATAATCATACGTTTGAGTTGAATAGAGATTTTATTAGAGCAGGACAAGTTATAGTTAACGGTCTTGCAGAAGAATTAGCAAAAGATACTGAACTCGAATCTATTTAATAAAATAATATGTAACCAAAAATACTGTTGCCTATTATAGTTAGGCAACAGCTAGAATGTATAATTGTTTTATTGTTCTGTATAACTACTAACTCTTATTCCCATAAAAGATCTATTAATATTAGATGTTTGCTTTGCTTTTCTAGAATAATCATATAAAGAAACAACACAAGTATTAATTTTTCCATTTTCTTCAGGAGTATACCTTGCCAAGAGATCCTTACAACTAGGACACATATATAACCATGATACAAATATTATAGGATATTTTAATTCATTTTTCTTAGTTAAGTGATAATAAAGCAATTTTTCAGTATGAATATTATCTCTATATCGAATAGCTAATTCCGGAGCAAAATATAATGGAGATTCTCTTAAATCATTTATCTCTTCTTCTGAAAATGACACACCAAAAAAATTTAAATAATCATTGCACTTTAACATATATTGTAAACAAATTTCTTCTGCTCGTTTTTTCGCTAACTCAAAAAATTCATTAAGAGAAATTTTATTGATATCTCTTATACCAAGTTCATAAACAGCATTTTTAAAGTCATTAAAGTCTTCGTCATGAAATAATTCTTGAAAACGCTTACAAATAGGTATAGCTTCTTTAATATAATTTATCTTTTCTAAATGTTTCTGATGTAGCTCATCTCTAGATAAATTCATTATATTAGCTTCAACATCTAAATCTTTATCAGATGTGTTTGTATAAAGTCCTATTAAAAAATTAGCGTATAGATCTATATCAATATCAGCTTCAAAATTTAAATTTAATAATTGACTATAACAATTTATATTATCTAATGAATATGCAGTTATATTTTTATACTTTATTTGAAGACCTTGATAAATTCTAGCTATAGTTTCTGAATTATAAAGTAAATTCTTTTCTGTATCTGTTAAAAGTATTGAACTTAACTGGAAACATTTCTTTCCTTCATATAAATTAAATACACGCCCCATTGGAAACATATTATTTACATATAGATTATTTTGATGAGACAATAAATTTATCCCCGTATCTTTTGGATCAAAATTTTGAATCACTTTAATATCACTCGAAATTGCTTTTAAATTTTCTTGTTTTATCAAGTCATACGAACCCATTATCGGAATTACACAATTAATAGAAATATTCTCTTCTAATTTCCCATAATATAACGAATAGCTACTTTTGACAAACAAAAGTAGCACAACAAATACAAACTGAAATTTAATCATTGCTAATTTCACTTTCATTGAATGAAACCTTTTTTAATAAAGAAACACTTTCTTCAAAGTAGGGAATAGATCGCAGACTATCAAGTGTAAAAATTTCTTTTAATCTTTTAATATCTCTTAAAACATTAAATTTAATTTCCTTAATATCTCCAAAACCTGCTACCCCACCCTGTAATTGGATAAAAGCACGTTCCATAGTACTTTTTACATATTGAAAATCTTCACTGTTTTTTTCAATAACCAAAAGAGTTTTTTCCTTATTTCTAAATTTTTTATTTAACTCATCTAATTTAGACAAAGAAGAAAACAACATTTTGCTATCATTTTTAGTCACAATAACTCCTCCCAATCTTTGAGCGATTGGTTCAATTTCTGTTAAAAACTTCTGGCAATTTGAGCTAAATTTATTATCGAAATGTACTGTAACAGTCATGCCATATTGAAATTCCATATAAATGCAACCTAGAATAATAAATCCCTTTTTCATAATACTATCCTTTAATTTAAATTATATTATTATTCATAATACAAATAACATTTAAATATTGCAAATTATTGTTATATATAAAACAATTTATTTATTTAATGCAATAAAAGAAAATTTAGATTTTATATAAATAAAACGAAAAATCGACATATTATTAGAATTTAAGTATAAAAAAATCTTTGAGAATCTACAGAAACTAATTATTTTTCATTTTTAAGTACAAAAATAGAGCTTATTTAAACGATTATTTTAATATCTAATCACTACTTCATTGAATTAAACTTCATACTAATTGATATACCATACAATAATCTTTAAAATTACTATGCAGTATACATACGATTCCATAAAAATATATTTAATAATTTTTATGAGCAAACAAACAAACGCTATGTATTATAATTTTTCTAGAATCTTAAGAATTTATGTTTCTATTCACATAATGAAAGATCAAAACTTGAGACTTTTACGTTTCTTCTAATCGACAACAAATATCACCAGTATTAAAACGATCCATCAAAAAGGACGATACAAAAATTCTATCGTTCAACAAGTCACTAATAGCATTTAAATCAGTAGCGACAAGTATAACGTCCAATACTTCTCTCATTTGCCATAACAGAGTCCAAACAGAATCCAATAACAACATAGCATCTTTTTGTGCATATCTGTCTTCTTTAAACCGAGTTGATATATAAAAATTAGATGAATCATAGAAACCATTATTAGTAATCTTGATCAATATTTCAAGCAAATTACTTTTTGCACTTGAGGATTCAAAGTCATCAAAACATTTCAAAGCAAATTGACATTCTTTTGCTAAAATTCCATCGCAATATCTATCTTTAATCGCTTTTTGTATATTTTTTCTTACCTCTTTAATCTTATCACTAATAAATAGTTTCGCCATAAGTCAACCCACTATGAGAACATATTTCATCATAATGTTTAGATGCAGGCATCAGAGCAAGCTATCTATTCTTATCATCATAAATTATACTATGAATAATCTTCAAAATATACCTTCTTCTTTTCTATAAATAATATGGATTCTCTGAACTTGCGTAAAAGTTTCACCATTATCATCACTTATAGCCAAACCAGAAAAAGCATAAAACTTTACTTGCTGAATATGTTGGATGCGACATAAAACATATAAACATATCTCCTAACATCATATCATTATCATCAAAACAACCAGCTTGACCAATATCTAGCACTGACTTAGAAGATATTTTCAAAATATTAGATAGATTTTTAGCATCCAAATCTAAATAACCCATTCTTCCCACTACTACAAAATCACGAAAAGAAGCATATATTCTAACTATCTCATCATTAATCATAAAAGGCAGGGACATCAGAACAGAATTGTTCATCTAGTCAATACTTCCATCTAAACAATAAATCAACTCTTTCTTTTCCCCTTTCATATATTTATCCATTTAATATAGTAAATTTCTTAGCTTAAATTTTAACCTTTTTAGATCTATCTCTTTTATAAATACTATAATCTGCGATATCTCTTTCAATAAACACACCCAATTGTAATAAAATTAGCACCTATTTTTACATGATCTACAATTGTCGAATTTACATCAATAAAAGTATTTTAACCTAATTTCACAAAATCCTGAAATATCAACATGAGTAGTAATAAATAATCTTTTATAATATATGAATAACCTAAATGGTTCCTATTCCACATTACAGCTTTATTTTCGACAGATTTAAAGGTTGTAAGGTATTATTTTCTAAAATGAAATAATTCTCTCCCATTTGAACATTACGCCAAACAAATACTCAAGAAGAAATATAACTGGTTAAATAATAACCTTTTTCTTTGGTTTTAAAATACATTCTCGTTCTGTTTCTATTTAACTTATCACTTACCATTGCAATAAAAGCATCATATTTTTCTGGAGGATATTGCAATTCTACATCTTCAAAATCTATCAAAGGACAATTGTAAAAAATTTTTCATCGCGAAAAATTTTTTCGACGGCAAATGCGACAACATTATATTTTGAATCACAAGTAAAATATTCATAAACATCACTTTCATTTCAACTATACTTAATTAATAAAATTCTTCAATTCATTATTTTTGATTCTTTTTATAAGCTAAAACTCATCATAATTACGAATATAATCGGATTCATTATAATAATCAGAAGCTAAGAACATAATATACAGTCAGAGCTAAAATTTGTAAATTCATGCCATATATTATGCTCAAGGTATAATCCCTTAGTAGGATATCTAACCCCAGAACTATTCTCTTATCTAATATAAAGTCACAACTATCAGCTAAACAAATAATAACCTGTTTTAAATGTTTATAATAGCGGTTCCCTCGAACAACATCTTTGCTAATCTCATAAATATAATAGACTCGCTTTATATCAAATGGAACATTGATAAATCTTTCTAATTCTACTAATTTTCCCCGTCACCTTCATAAATAATCCTGACAAACCAGTATAATAAAATTCATATGAAAGGCATACTAGCAAGGCATTAGGTAGATATAATTTGTCAATATTGATCTGAGTTTATGCTTAAGGTTAGCCAAAAAATGTTATATAGAATTGAGGTCAGACGAACAAGGACGCAAAAAACGAAGGTCTTATCCAGTTGCTTCAATTAAATTTTTTGTCGTTTCAGATTTATGAATTGAAGTATTATCCATTATTACAATCTGCCCAGACTTGAACTTTAGAACGATACATTTTCAATCCACAAACAATAACTTTTTGTCATTTGCATCCTTACTTACCATATATATGTCCTGATTTATGATAGGCATTACTTCCGCAATCCTTGTATATTAACTTCATCTTTACTTCTTTCAATCTCATGTTATTATATTTTTTTACCATACTTTAGTTAAGTAAAATTCCCTTCTCAAAATATTTCCATCTTTGTCATACTGATGTGTACTTTGTAGTAATGAAAAGCGGAAGAGATGTAGCTGCTATGTATTTTGAATGAAAATGTGCTTATACTTGTCATTCCGAGTGTACCTTTATTCCAATTACTCTAGTCATTCTCCACACCTTAGCGTCATTCTGAGAGAGTGTAACGAGTATGAGAATCTATTAACTACCCAACGTCTTTTTTTAGGTATATCCAATAGCGCAATGAATTACCTTATCACAAGTAGAAGAAGTAAAATCTATATGGTTGTAATAGCTCTTTACAATAACAAAAAAGATCCTTTTATGACGATAATTGACAATGTATGATTAGTAAAAATAAAAAATCTATTCTCATTTTTCTATTTTAATAATTAGAATAAAATGTTGAGACAATTTCTTAATGATTCTTAAGAATCAATATAACAAAAAATGTGGCAATTTAAATTACCACATAAATTTTTTTTAACATTATAAAACTATTCGAAAAATCCATCATATGGTAAATGAATGTCAACAGGATATCCTCTTATAATTTTATCATTGAAAGAGCTATCTAAATTTACATTCGCCTTTTGATTTGATTTATTGAATATATGCTTTAATTTTTGCATTAACGTCTGTTTGTTAGGTATGTTTTCATTTGCTTTTTTTGGAACAGATGAATCTACAAAAGCTTTATCGGCTTCAAAGTTATTTGATTTTACAAACGGTCTGCGATGATAAAAAGGTTTTCTCATTACACCTATAATCAATGGATCATGATGAATTTTATCCATCAAATGGAAATACTTTTTAAGTCTTTTTTGTTGTTGTTTATTTAATGATAATTTTTTTAATATATCATCGCTTGGATTATTATTCGTTTTCCAAAAAAGAATAGCCTTTAGTATTTCAGGATCATCACTTATTTTATACATAAGTTTAAAATACTTTTCCATTAATTCCATACTATCTTCATTAAAAATAGATTCAGTAGAATCAAACATCTTTCCCATTAAATGCTTACTATATGGATATTTTTCCATATCTTGATGTAAAGATTGATGTTTGCTCATAATTTTTCTTAACTTTTTTAAAAAATATTTTCTATTTTGGGGATTTAATTCATATAAATCTTTTTCTAATTCATAAGGAATACGAAACTCATTATTTATCAATAGTTCTGGATTCTTTTTAAGTTGTTTCAAGTATTTTTTATATTTTTTGAAGTTGTCATTATCTTCTTTTTTCCCAAATAGTGTTGGAATTTTAGAACGATGTCCTACTTTTTTTCTAATATTTGCATTAAAATCACATGCAGGATCCTTTAATAATATTCTATCCCGCATGTCACTTTCTAATTTAGGAGTATTTTTATTTATATCAGGAACATTGGTTGAAGAAATCTCTTTATATTTACCATCTTTATCTATTATACCTTTTTTCTTTGAATAAAATTCTGTGCCATCTTTATTATAACCATAACTTTCTGTTTCTACTGTTGCTGGAGAATCATTCACTTGTTTTATAACAACACTACTTCCTCTATTTTCTGTATATTCATTGGCCAACAGTTCTCCCATACCAAACATATATAAAATTATAGAATATGTACAAAAAACCTTTTTCATTTTCTATCCCCCATTAACCTAATTATATAATTATTATATATCCTAATTGGTTAACAAAAAACTAATTTATTAAAATATATTAATCAATATTATGGATAGGTATAGACAATGTAGGATACTTTTCATGTAAGTCTTTTAAATAAATTAATATGTCATCAACTTCAATGTATAAATGTTTATGTCCAGAAAATAATAAATTAATTTCTTTAGAAGAGGCATAGACTGCCAATAAATTCATATAAGCATAATCTTGATTACGAAAATTTTTATTGACTTTCATATTAATCACATTGTGTATATAAAGTCCTGAATGTACTCTATGATAACATTGTTCTTCGTTGAATTTATGAGAATGCTCCCAACAGAAACGATTCAATAATAAACATAAGCATCTATTTTTTTCATCAAAATCACACGCGGAAATTTTAAAAATAGAATCTTGAAGTAATGCGGAAATTACTTCACAATCTTGTTCATTAATAGCTTTAATATACAACCGTTCCATAATATTCCTTCGTTTTTTATATAATAAATCAACGGAAATCATTTTTTCAATAATCTGGTGCTACGAAAGTTTTAAATGATTAGATATATATTTTATCCATAAATCGTAACGATGAGACTTAGTAAGTGTTTTTGATTGTTCTAATCTAAAATCATTTATCTTTTTGTGATTACCTGACAATAATACATCTGGTACATCCAAATTATGAAATGTCTTTGGCTTAGTATATTGATTGTGTTCTAACAAAAAATTTTGAAAAGAATCTGATAATATAGATTCTTTATTTCCTATAACTTCAGGAATAAGTCTAACAATTCCTTCAATAAATGCCATTGCAGCTACTTCTCCACCTAGAAGAACAAAATCACCCAACGAAATTTCTTCAAATTCGTAATAGTCTAAAATTCTTTGATCAACGCCTTCATAACGTCCACAAAGCATAGTAACACCAGGGGTTTGGCTTAAAAGTAACAGATCATTTTGTTGCATCGGATGTCCCCGAGGTGATAAATAATACTTTTTCATTGATTTTTCTTGGTTTGTTAAAGAATCAAAAGCTTTTTCGAATACAATAGGTGATAAAATCATTCCTAATCCACCGCCATAAGGTGAAGAATCAATACGATTAGACTTTTGTGGAAAATTTTTTAAATCAATTAATTTTAATTTCCATTTGTTTTGTAATAATGCTTTACCAATTATAGAAACACCTAAACTTCCAGGAAAAGCTTCAGGAAATATTGTAAAAACGTTGGCTTGCCACATTAATTATTAAACCATTCATAAGCTTTTGCACTTAAATACATTTCTCCATCGAATTCTGGGAAATTTTCTTTAGTAAATGGAACATAGAATGTAAAATCATTTTCTTTTAATAACTCTATTAAATCTCCTGCACCAAAATTTACAACATCTAAAATTTTTAAAGTCTTATTTGTTTTTAATACTTTAATGGACTTGCCAATTAAATCACAGATATAAAATTGTGATTCTGATAATTGAGGTAAGTCGTCTTTTTTTATATATAAACTCTGACCGCATAATTTTTCTGCCATATTCCTATTTATAATATCATCTAATGCTATAATTGCGACATTATTTGACAATTTTAAAATACGAAATCCAAACTTCTCACCATTAGAAGAAAATAAATAATTATATTGCTTCAGATTATTTGTATACAAAACAACACGAACCGCTCCTTTAACACCAAATGGGGCGGTTACACGTAATATCTCTATCAAATTACTAACTTGCGACTTCAGCAGATGCAGTTGCAGCTTTCATTCTTTCTTGCGCTTTTTGTTTTGGTGCAGATTTTTTCGGGGTTTCCGAAATAATCGGTTTATCGCATAAACCTAACTTGCTAAGTAATAATGCAACTCTATCAGATGGCTTTGCTCCTACAGACATCCAATACTTAACTCTATCACTTTTTACAACAACTCTATTTGTATCATTATTTTCTAAAAGAGGATTATATGTTCCTACCTTTTCAATAAAAGCTCCATCCCTTGGACTTCTAGACTCTACTACAACTATTCTAAAATAAGGACTTTTTTTTGCTCCACCACGAGCTAAACGAATTTTTAAAGCCACAAATATCTCCAATATTTTTATAACAGATTAATTATATGCAATAAAAAATAAAAGTCCAGTATGGAGATAAAATAACTTCTTATACTAGATCCGAATTCTTATTTTCTATTATAAAACCTATACATTTTTATACACTTCTTTTCTCCATTATGGGTATAACTTTGCCCTCCGTCATATTCTGAACAACTGTCCCGTTCCATTATTCTGGCACTTGCCCTACTCTTTTATCATAATGGATCACCACGTTGCTCCGCTCCTCGTTATGACGCTAGACAAGGTTAGTATTATAAGCTTCCAACTCTGGTACTATCCATATTCTCCTCGTCATTCTGAGCGAGTGCAACGAGCGTAAGAATCTATTAACATTTCATCAGACTACCGACTGTATTATCGTTATAGATTGCCACGTCGCTTTGCTTCTCGCAATGACGAGAAAAAAAGAACTCCTCGTGATGATGAGAGAGGAAAAATCTCATCATAATAAAGAAAATGGAAAAGCCCTCACAATAACACTAATATAAAAAATTTAAGTAATAACACTATCGAGAAATATTCTAAAAATATTTTACGATTACTCTACATTCATAATACTTTTTATTTCATCATTAATAAAATTTATATTAATCAGATAGTTAGATAATGGAGCATCCTCCTTTCTGCATAAATTTAATATCTCTATAATATTATCATAATCTTTTTTATTATATAATAATATTACTCCTACTTCTGCTTGTCCATTTAATGGACCATTTCCATATTTAACACGATATAATATTGCTCTAGAGATATTATCATTCTTAAATTCTAAACCAAATATGTCAGGTGATGTTCTCATATATTTTTGTTCATCTGGATGAAAGCATACTTCTCCTTGAAAGGCGAAACTACTAGAACTGCTTAAAGTATAACATTTGACTACTACATCTACTGCTGACTTAACTTCGGCATCTTGATAATAGTTATAAAAATTCTACTGCGGTTTAATTTGGAAAACTTCTGTATTAGCAGGGTCGGCCATATTATTTAAAGAGGTTATCATGAGATTAAATTTACTCGCATTTTCATTTGAAAGTCCTAAAACATTTAATGCGTTTTTTATAACTTGTTGATCTTTTGATGATATAAAAAATATAGGAGGCATTAAGGTAAAATTGTCATACGGATGTGCATAAGTAGTTAAAATCATGTTTTTAAATATATTAATATTTTTTAATGCATTTTCTAACGTATATGTATCGAGATCTTGTTTTATATGTTGCAGGTGACTATTAAATAATGATGTTTGTATAGCTTTATAAGCTTGTTCTCCTTGAGCTGGAGTATCATTTTGTTGTGCTTGAACATTCGGCTGAACAGAAGCAGGCATTGCAGGTTGCGGAGTTAACGATACTTGAACAGGTAAAGAATTCGCATTCTGTTGTGCTAATCGTGCTTGCTGAGCAGCTGCTCTCCGAGCTGTTGCTCTACTAAAGGCCGCATCCACATCGAACCCATACAACATAGAAACAACAGAACTTAATAATATTATTTTATTTTTAGTCATAATTATCCTCCATAGTTTATCTAAAAAATAGTATACCTAACACTCTAAATTTTTCTTTGTTTTGTTATAAGCTATTTTATTAAATTATTTAATATATAAGATACAAGTAAATTAACAATAAGCTGTCCGTCTGTACTATCCAAATCTCTACCTGCTAAAGCTGCAACTATATTTTCTAGTGACAGATCATTTACTAAGTCTCTAAATTCAATGTTATTTGATGTTTTACCATTAACAGTTATCTTATATACATTCTTATCATATAATTCCTGCACAAACATTGAATTATAGCAATCAATATATTTCAAATATTTTTTAAATTCGGATAATATTTCACTATCAGTTTTATTTGTTGAACAATTAAACTTTTTAATATCAAAATGACTTTCATCCAATGTTGCAATAACTTTTATAAACTTAAGTGGATCAGCAAATGTATTTACTATATTGCTTTTTTCTAAATATTTATCTTGTTCACTTATAGGGAGATCACTGAATACAGCACTACTCTTTTCTACATAATTATCTTTATCAGAAGCACCTGCAGCCATTAAAGCAGAAACTGTCACACCTGCACTTACTGCTTTAGGGGCATCAATAGTAGTCTTTTCTATATATTGATCCTTCACACTTTGTTCAAGATCAGTAAATTCAGCCTCTCCTTTTTTTACAAAGTCTTGAGCATCAGAAGCACCTGCAGCCATTAAAGCAGAAACTGTAATATTTGCGGTCTTTGCTGCATAGTCGGCATTAACAGCCATCTTTTCTACATAACTGTTATTAATATCATTTTTTAAATCATTCCACTCTGATTCTGTAGCAACTAGCAGAGCTTGAACATTCTTAGGGATATTAATAGACTGACCCTGATTGCTTGAGTTAGTAGATCCTAAGCCTGATTGTTGCGGCGCTGGCAGCACTTGACTTTGATTCTGCGTATTCACTTTCGTCTGTTGTTGCGCTTGCTGTGCTGCTGCTCTCCGAGCTGCCATTCTGGCCCTCATAGCATCCACGTCAAAATTATACAATAATGAAACAATAGAACTCAATAATATTATTTTATTTCTAGTCATAATTATCCTCCATAGTTTATTTAAAATAATATGTACCAACTACTCTAACTACATAACCTTTAACTTTATTTTTGACATCAGCAACATAATCATTATCTAGTATATCACCATTCTCATCATATCCCATCAAACCATATTTTTTCTTGTCCGACGAAAAACGATAATCATATTTCTATGCCATAAATGTCAAAATAACACTTTTAGTTAAACAATTTTTAACTTTAATAATAGTATATGGATATTATTAATAAAAAGCAAATATTTTTTGAATTTTTAATTTTATTGATTATTAAGGCATACTAAAATAATGAAATTTTTCAATCTATAAGTAACAAAGATTTATTTTGTCTGAATCAGTTGTATTTATTACATTATACATTTTCGTCATTTTGAGCAAACGAAGTGATAATCCATTCTTTCAAAAGGGTTTTCTTATTTGCGTTATCTTATGGATTACCACGTCGCTCTGTTCCTCGTAATGACGCTAGACAGAGCAGTCACAATGGATTATCACGTAATAAATTGAAAATGCGAAGCTTATATGGATTCATACAAAGACAAAAAGCTATAATAGATCATTATATAATATGCAGAAGATGTGGAAATTATTTCGTAAATAAAATTAATGAGTAAAAATAAAATAATTATCAAATGATTAAATTGAAACAAGATTAAATTATCATATTGATATCCTTTTAATTATTAGAATAATGCTTGATTTAATAACTTTAAGATTTTTCATTACTATAATCGCTGAAACAAATTTCTTATAAATTATTTCTTTTAATTTAGGTAATAATGCTATTGCTTATTTTTTTATATTTTGTTATACAGAAAGTGATGTTCCTCGGTAGCTCAGAGGTAGAGCAAGTGGCTGTTAACCACTGGGTCGGCGGTTCGAGCCCGTCCCGAGGAGCCATTTTTGGTAATAATCATGAAATTTTATGCTGGTAGTAAGACATTTTTAGTCGGAGAATACGGCATATTGTTTGGTGGAACTTGTATTTTATTAATTACTCCACCTTATTTTAAATTAACTGTAATACGTGGTAAAACAATATTAACCGGAATATCAAGAAAGTCACAGGCTTATAAATTTTATAATAATCATAAAGATATTTTTCGTGGTTTAGCGATTAATTTTAAAGATCCTCATGAAAGAAAAGGAGGATGGGGTGCATCTAGCGCACAATATTCTTTATTATATAAATTATATTTAAAATTAAATGGTAATTTGTTTGAGGTAAATAAATTTTTAGATGAATATCAATATTTTTCAGATAACAATGCTATTTTACCAAGCGGAGCAGATTGTTTAGCTCAATATGAAAATCAAAGCATTCACTATGATAGTTGTAATCGTTATTACGAACCAATAAAGTGGCTTTTTAAGAATTTGGATTTTTACATTTTTAAAACGAAAAAGAAAATTATTACTCATGAACATTTAAAAACTATCAGTAACTTAAAAGTTGATGAACTAAAATATTATTCATCAGAAGTGTATAAGGCTATGAAATCTGCAAATGAAAATGATTTTTGCAAGAATTTACAATTATTCTTTTGGACTCTAGAAAAGTTAAAATTAGTAGTAACAGAAACTTCTAACCTAGTTCGTTTAATTTTAAAATTAAAAGGCGTAAAAGTGGCAAAGGGGTGCGGCGCTCTTTCTGCGGATACAATCTTAGTAGTATTTGAGAAAAAGTATAAAAAACAATTAATAGAATCAATTAATAATTTAATACAAAAATATTAAAATTTTTTATTTATCATAAATTTTTGGAGAATGTATAATTTGTATTTATGATATTCCAAGGCAAACGATTTGTTTTTTTCTAATTGTAAAAAATTTGGCATATCCGTTGCTTTTATATTAGCTATTAAAAGAAAGGCATTTTTAAAAAGATTTATATAACATTTTGAATTATAGTTATCTATTCTATTAATAATTAGACATGAATTTACAAAATCGTTTAAATAGTGTTTTGGTTTATTTAATAAGCTTTCAATAATTATAAGTAACTTGTCGTAATTTATATTTAAAATATTTACAAAATCTATACGATATTCATAAACAAACATTATGAATTTACAGTATTTTTTAGGAACTTTTAGAATTTTACAAATGTTTTTAATACATTCTTTATCTATATTTTGAAAAAGTATTGTAAATTTAACGTATTCATTATAATCGCCAGCTTGTTTTAATTGTTTTATAATATGCTGCGAGTTTTTTGGAATAAAATGTTTATAAATTACCGGAAAAATATTTTTTAAAGCAAAACATTTATAAGCAGATTCAATAAATCGATAAAAATTTTTGTATTGTAAAGCTTTCTGTATTTCATTCCATATACGCTCTCTTGATAAATGTTTTAACTCTCCTGCTAAAACCATAGATTGAGCTAATTTCATAGTTTCATGCTCAACAGAAAAATTTAATTGAGCAGTAAATCTACACATACGAAGAACACGCAATGGATCTTCTTTAAATGCCGATATATCTACAGCTTTAAGTATTTTATTTTTGATATCATTGATACCATTAAAATAATCAATATATTTTTTAGAATTTTCATCGTATGCAATGGCATTACATGTAAAATCTCTACGTTTTAAATCTTCTTTTAAGGTAATAGAACTATCAAATAAGCATTGGAAATCCCTATGTTTATAACCTGTTTTTATTTCTTTTCTAGCTAAAGCAAACTCAGCATTGATTCCATTTTTTATGAATACAGGAAAATTTTTCCCTATACTATGAAATCCCAGATTTATCATTTCATCTATACTGGAACCCACAACCACATAATCATAATCAGATGGCTCTATGTTCATAAGTTTATCTCTAACAGCCCCTCCGACTAAGTATATTTTCATAACAATTTTATATAATTAAATATTATTTTTGATATTTTTCTAATAAATCTTCATCTATAATATTATTATCTTGTATTCCGTATTGTTGTTGATATGTGCTTTTTAATGTAGTGTAAATATTCATAGAATTTTTTATCGTTGAATCTATCAAATTAGCGTTTTCTGCTCTATCGCTTATCATTTGAACTATAGACTTAGCTACAGTGCAAGGTACGCCTATAAAATAATTTATTGGATTCATAAACCATGAAATAGGTTCAGCAATAGCATCTCTTGTTGATGAAGCTCCAAATATAGGAAGTACTAAATAATCCCCATTAGGTACTTTCCATTTTTTTAAAGTATCTTTATGAGAAATAGTACTTTTTGGAATATTCATATTATCTGCGATATCAAATAATCCAAATATTCCAAATGTTGAATTAAAAACAAATCTTAAAACAGAGTCTAATACTTTTTCAGCATTTCCAGTTAAAACATAATTAATACAATAGAAAGGCTCATTTAAGTTGTTAAGAAAATTAGAAATACCTTTTTGCATTGGATCAATGGTTATCTCTTTATAAGTTTCAGCTGTTGGCTTTAGTATATTTTTATCCAAGGTGAGATTTAACTGCAACATATCTTCATTAAATTCTTTATGTGGATCTGGGTTTTCAGGTGTCGACGAACAGGATATGATAAATAAAAAACCTAATAACTTTATAGTTAATAGTTTATATTTTTTTATATTTTGCAATTTGTGACTCCATATACCACTAAAATTAATATACAATGTTAATCATAAAATATAATTAATATTATTATCTAGTTCAAATTTATTTTATTTAATATGAATGTTAAAATAAACATATTGCGTTCGTAGCTCAGCTGGATAGAGCGTCTCCCTCCGGAGGAGAAGGTCGGAAGTTCGAATCTTCTCGAACGCACCATTATTTAATTAAATATTTTGAGGCAATTAATGAAAATAACTGTTTTAGGGTGCGGTTCATCATTAGGCGTTCCTGCATTATCTTACGGATGGGGCAATTGTGATGCCTCTAATATTAAAAATAAACGTACACGTTCATCTATCATTATAGAATATAAGGATACAACATTATTGGTTGACATGTCTCCTGATTTAAAAGAACAATTATTGCTATATGGGAAAGAAAATATTGATGCAGTCTTATTTACTCATTCCCACTATGATCATGTTAATGGAATAAATGAATTACGTCCTATTTTTTTGAAAAATAATCAAGTATTGGATATTTTTGCGACAGAAGACACTCTAACGAAAATTAAAAAAATGTTTTTTTATCTTTTTCAACAAAACAATAATATTTATAGACCTTACATATGTACACATGAAATTTTTGAGGGTGATTTTAAAATAAAAAATATTCGAGGTATATGTTTTAGACAAAATCATGGATTTTCTTACTCACTAGGCTTCAGAATAAACAATTTTGCTTACTCTACAGATGTTATGGAACTCAGTCCAATAATGGAACAAAATTTACAAAATCTTGATGTTTGGATAGTAGATTGTTTATGTTTAAATGACTGCAGACCTACTCATGCTAATCTAAATTTGGTTTTAAATTGGGTCGATATATTAAAACCTAAGCTTACTTATCTTACACATATGGATACTTCAATGGATTACGACACCTTATTAAAAATTCTACCCAAGAATATAAAACCTGCATACGATCAAATGGTTATAGATATATAAATACCATTTTATACTGAAATTATTTTGTAGGTTTTTCACTTAATAAAAGTTGGCTATAAGGAATATCAATATTTTCTTTTTTGAAAGCTTCAAATAACCGTTTATATATTTCTAAGTGTAGTATTCTTCCTGCAGCAGACGAAGATGTACGTAAACTCCATGAAATTTTTATCCCTTCAGAAGAAAAAGATTGAATTCCATTGATACTGACATCTCCATATATCTTATCAGCAAATTTAGGTTCTTTTTTTAACTGATTTGTTGTATCAATCAATAATTCTATTGCTTTTTCTACATTTGAATATGGAGATAAGAGCATTTGTTCAAAATGAATATAATAATCTTTAGAATGATTAGTTATAGTTTTTATAATATCATACGGTATAATATGTACATCTCCACAAAGATCTCGAAGAATAATAGTCCTAGTAGACATTTTCTCAACAACACCACTTATATTACCAATTGTAATAAAATCACCAACATAAAAATTATTTTCAAGTAATAATGTAATGCCTTGTAAAAATCCTTTTATGATATCTTGAGCCGCTAATGCTATAGCTGCACTTATAGCTGTAAATGAAGCAAGTAATGGGACTATTGCAACTCCTAATTTAGATAAAATAATTGTTCCAGAAATACCAATAATAGTTACATTAAATATTACTGATACTACAGGCATAAAAGTCAATATTCTTTCATGCTCAGTCGGAGGTGCCTTATCAATTAGAGCATCTGTAAATTCTTTAAAAGCATTATACAAAAGTATAGTAATAAATATGACAAGCCCTATAGTAACGATAGTATCATGAAAAATATATTTTTGAATATTTATTCCCATATACCATAATATAATAATAAATATAGAAAAATAAGAAGAAATAACTAAAACATCACAAATCCATAGAAGATTTTTCTTTCTGGATGCTACAGACTTTTTAGTTATTTTCCCAGATTCTAAGTTGGCTAATTTTAACATAACCTTATTAACAAGAGACGACATTAATATTTGAACTAAAAGCATAATAATAGTTGCTAAAAACATGTCTCTTATATTGCTATATATAATTAAATCATTAGATAGATCTGCTCTTTTATTTACTGCAATAGCTGCAACCATGCCTATTAATGAAAGAAATATAAATTTATCATTAATGAAATCTACTAATTTTGCACCTATAGAATATTCTTGATAAGGCTCTACCATAAAACATTTAGTAATGGTATTTTTAGATAAATATTCTTCTAAAAAATAGTAAAGGAGAATTATAAATGCTGAAGTGTCCACAATATATGACTGTACGTTATTAGATAAATCTAAAGAAAATAAACAAGAAGTAATAGCAGCGATAAAAAATGAAAAAAAAGTAATTCTGTATAATTTTTTTCGAAAGATTATGAAATCTCTCTCTGATACACATTGTGGTTTTTTTTGAATTAGTTTTACTGTTACTATAGCACGTACGAAAACTATCATACCTGAAAACATAACTACAACAGATATCAATTCCTTAGAAATTGTATATATAGTACTTAAAGCTTCTATACCTGCAATACAACAAATTATTGAAAATATAATACCAGCAAATATTATGATAATTTTATCAAATTTATTAACCTCAACTTTTCGATTTTTTTTGAATTCTGAATTAATAAATCTTTGAGCTATAGAACAAGAAATCCAAATTATTAATGCTAAAGAAAAATTAATTATAATCGATGACCAAAATGTTTTACATGAAATTAAATTTAATAAGCTCAATAATATTTCCATAGCTTTTCCTATTCAATATAAACTTATATTACTCTAAAATATATTCTATAATAAATAGCCAATAGAAGGTTAAATGAATATTAAAATTTCTGAAATTTTAGAAAAAATAATAAATTTATGCTTTCCAATGACTTGTGTTTGTTGCGAAAATTTTGTTGAATCAGAAGGGTTATGTAAAGATTGTTGGGATAAAATTCATTGGTTGTCAGAGCCTATTTGTGAAATATGTGGCAAGCAAGTTGATACGGAAATTAAAATATGTTCAGAATGTATTAGACAAAAACCAATTTTCGATAAAGCTGTTTCAGTTTTTTCTTATGATGCATTTTCAAAACATATGATTTTAAATTTTAAAGATAATGATTGTACTTATTTAGCTCCACTATTTGCTAAATGGATTGAAAGAATTATAAAAAAATTTTCATATGAAATTGATGTAATTATTCCCGTACCGATAAGCTTTAAGCGTAGGCTTTTACGTAAATATAACCAAACGGAGCTGTTAGCCTATGAGTTACATAAACTATCTAATATTAAATATGAACCAAGATCATTAAAAAAGAATAAAGATACTGTAAATCAAAAAAAATTATCAAAAAAATTTCGATTAAAAAATTTAGCTAAAAGTTTTGAAGTTAATCCAAAGTATAAATTTAACATAAAAGATAAAGTGATTCTTCTAATAGATGATGTTATTACCACTGGAGCCACTGCTAATGAATGTGCTAGACCATTAAAGAATGCAGGAGCTTTAAAAGTGTATGTTGCTACTATCGCAAGAGTAGATTTACATAATTTTTAAGTTTGAAATTATGTATTGAGTTTTTTTATATTTATAGATATAAATTAAATATAACGCATGCGAATTAGGGGCATTGGGTGATGTTCCTTTCGGTCTGAGTAATCAGAATCATTCGCAGAGGAATAGATATGATGTCGTATCTTCGGATAGAACTAAGTTTTCTTGATTAATTCTGTCTGTATAACCGAAAAAAAGGAGTAAATATGCAAGAAATTTCAGTAAAAACTTTGTTAGAAGCTGGTGTACATTTTGGGCATCAGACAAGACGATGGAATCCAAAAATGACACCATATATTTTTGGAGCAAAAGATAAAATTCATATTATTAATTTAGATAAAACAGCCGTGATGCTAAAAGAAGCTTTAAAATTTGCAGGTGATATTGCCGCAGATGGGGGGCGTGTTTTGTTCGTAGGAACTAAAAGACAGGCAAGTGAAAGAGTTGCAGAAGCAGCCACAAAATGCGGACAATATTTCGTTAATCATCGTTGGTTGGGAGGTATGCTTACAAACTGGAAGACTATATCTCAATCTTTAAAGAAACTAGAGACATTAGAAAATCGATTAAAAGATGAAAATATTACTTTAAAAAAGAAAGAAATATTAAATATTGAAAGAAAAATTGAAAAATTAAAAAGAGCCCTTGGCGGTGTAAGAAAT
>CAZHJM010000014.1:0-19434 GCA_964532905.1 uncultured Holosporaceae bacterium | reverse complement strand
TTTTCGTCATTCTGAGCGAACGCAGTGAGCGTGAGAATCCATTATATGAGAGTATAGAAATAACACACTAAATCTAAAGGCGATTCTTACTATAATTCTGCATCTATCTTTTTTGCAATTTAATTTTTAGTTTAGTTTCTTCTAGCTAGGTACGTTATCATCAAACAATCCTGATTTAGGAGTAAAAATAACAACAGATTGAAAATAAAGCTCTTGCGTATGCGGTAGATTTGATAACAAATAAAATCCAAATGCTTCTCTGGGAGAAACTGAGGATGTCGGTCTACCATCTGTAAAATAATATTGATACCATTGTGAATAGTGTAATGAACATTCTATAATTATTTTAGTTTCTCCTGGTTCTATCGTTAAAGTAGGATATATTTTGGATGGAACAACATTGGTGGCCGTTTTTATTAGCGAACGATCATTTCTTGTATCTATAGATATTTGTGCAGGTGAAGAAGAATTATCAGCTGTATGTATTCTTCTGCTCCATTTCACACTTGCTGTTGCATCATTATTCCCTTTTACACAAACAATTAATACAAGTGGAGCATAACCTAAAATATAATTATGGGAACCCGTGGAATATATACTTGTATTTGGGAAAATTTTTAAATAAGGAGATATTAAACAATATTTCAAATCTTCTAATGTTATTCTTTTATTTGTTCGATTTTGCGAAACATTTTGTATTAAATTAACCATATTAGTTGCAACAGAATTCATTTGATTTTTCATATTTTTTAATCTACATAGATCTTGAATATAGAAAATAAGAATTATTAAAACTGGAATACAAAATGCAAATTCTATAAGAATCGCTCCCTTTGCATTTTGATGTATATTAATTACTTTTTGTATAAATGATTTTAATGTAATTCGATAACTATCTGATTTATAAAGAGATTTACCCCCCCCCAGATGTTCTCTTTGTCAAAATTTCCTTATGAATTAACACTGTTCCCTCTTATTCCTTTTAAAATTTAATCGCAAATCCTTAATTTTTTGTAAGGATTTGGAATTATGTTATTTATAAAATTTACTAGAATTCTATTATGAAAATGGATTATTTCTTTGTCTAATAAATATTCTTAGAGGAACTCCATTAAAATCGAAGCTTTTTCGCAAACTATTTAACAGATATCTTTTATAGCTTGCTGGTAGATGTTCTACCCTATTAGCAAATACAGTAAAAGTAGGCGGTTTAATATGAGTTTGTACAATATATTTTAGTTTAATAGGTAATCCATTTACTAAAGGAGGTGGATTTTTATCGACAACATATTGAAACCACTTATTTAATTCTCCAGTAGGAATTCTTTTAGACCATTTTTCAAATAAATCAAAAGAAACATTAAAAATACGTGCTAGTCCTAATTTTTCTTTTGCTGAAACTAGCAGACATGGAGCATTAGGTGATTGTGAAAACTCTTTGGATATTCTTTTAACTACCATATCTTGTATAGAGTGAGGATTTTGAACAATATCGCTCTTATTTAATGCAAAAATAATAATTTTTCCTTCTTCAAAAGCTTTCCTAGCAATATTTATATCTTGTTTTTCAAATGGACTCGTTATATCCATTACAATTACTACAATATTTGTTTTTCGAATGTATCTCCAACTATCATTAACAGAAAGTGATTCTATATTATCTTGAATTTTTGATTTTTTACGCTGCCCTGCTGTATCAATTAATAAAATATTTTTTCCCTTAAATTTCCAATTCAGAATAATAGAATCTCTAGTTAGACCTGATATATCACCTGTTATAAGTCTTTCTTCTCCAACAATTGAATTTATTAAAGTAGATTTCCCTACATTTGGTCTTCCAACTATAGTAATTTTTAAGCTTTCCTGATTATTTTCATCAGAATAATTACTTGAAATATCTAAACTAAGTAAATAATCATATATACCTTCTAAACCAAGATTATGTTCAGCTGATATAGCTATTCCATCTCCGAAACCTAAAATACTTTCATCATTAACATTATGACATCCTTCACATTTGTTTTTGATAAGAACTATTCTTCTATTACCAATTTTTTGGAAAGATTTCCTCAACCAAGATGCTACTGCTTTATCATATTCTGTAATTCCTTCATTAGCATCTATTAAAAAAAATATAATATCGGATCCTTTTATAGCAGATAATGAGCTTTGATTCATTGAGAATGATAATTCTTCTTTTGAAAACGGATCAACTCCTGGAGTATCTATAGCCTGAAAATGAATATCAAAAAGCCTAGCATAAGAACATTTATAATCCCTAGTTATTCCAGGCAAATCTCCAGTAATAGCAGAATTAAAACCTACAAGACGATTAAAAAGAGTAGATTTCCCAACGTTTGGACGACCTATTAGTGCAATTTTCATTTATAAGCAACCAACTTGCCACTGTTCATTGGTAAATACATTATTCTATCCGCAATGACTGGTAATACATTTATACCTTCACCAGAATCTTCTAACTGTTCAACTCTTTGAATTGTCCCATCTTTGACAGATAGAATCACAAATTTTCCATTATCTGAAATAAGTATTAATCCAGCTGTAGTTAATAATGGACCCATCCAATTATTTGATATTGTAGATAAGTTTTTAGACCACTTTTTTATTCCAGTATCTTTATTTAAACATGTAACCTCATTATTTAAATCACAAACGAAAATACTATTTCCACTCACAACAGGAGTATATAGTCCGCCAACATTTGCTTTCCATACAATACTACCATTTTGAATATTATAAGCAACTAATTGCTGATTAGCGCTAGTAATATAAACTAAATTATTACAAACAACTGGACACGCTCTAGGGTGTGAAAGTGATTTTAAAGCATCAACAAATGAGAATCTAGATAATATAGTTGACCATAATACTGTTCCATTTTCTAATAATGCATATATTTCACCTGATGGATAAGTTAAATAAACTATATTATCCTTAACTGCAACACCAGAACTTCCAGCAAATGTGGTATCTATATTCATACCAGAATGAGACCATATAGTTTCGCCCGTTTTAATATCTATTACTTGTAATGTACTATTATCACATAATAAATAAACTTTCCCATTATTTATAGTAATTCCATCACCCTTACAAGGAGCAGATAATTTTATTCTCCATATGATATCCCCTGTTGCTGCATTAAATGAAAAAGCTTCAGCAAAGCTTGTTGTTACTATTAGCATACCATTATCATAGGCTATAGCTCCACCAATCTGCCCATCTTTTCCTTTTAATGTAGTTGACTTCCTCCAAATGCTTTTACCATTATTTTTATCAAAAGCATATAAAATACCTCCCGCATCTAAACAAAAAACCTTTCCTTCAGCGACAATTGCAGAAGATAATACTTGAATCCTTTTAGTAGACTCAAAATCTAAATCAGATACCCATAATGTTTTAAAATTTTTTGAAAATTCTAATGGCATATAGTAATGTGTTGAATTAAACATAGGTTGAGTAAATTCAAGATTTATTTGAGATTTATCAATAATTACTGGAGATTTATCTAATTTCACAATCTCAGCAAAATCTATATCTTGTAACGGAACGTCCATTCTTTTTCCTTCTAATGGCTTTTTAGAGGAACATCCTACTAAAATAACGCCTAAAAAAGACAATATCCACAAATTTTTCATAATGTTTCCTTATTAATTAAATAATTCTTAATTTTTTGCATACGTTTTTTCATACTAATAGGAGCTTCTGCCGAATCGATAATTTTAGATAAATTCTCGATTGCTTTATCATGTTGTCCCATATTTTCATATATAAGAGCAGTCCTTTCTAAAGCGGAATATCTAAATGGTCTTCCTTCTGAGCTTAAAATTTCCAATTTTTTCAATAAATCTTCATTTGATTCTAACTTATAAGAACAATATATTAATAATGCTAAATCCTTCCAAACTATGTCCAAGCCATTAGTTTGTGATAATTTTAGAAGATAATCAGCAGGTTTTTGCACATCAATAGCTGATACTAATTTTCGACCAGATTTAATAATAGAAATCAATGGAACAATTTCTGCTGGGGCATTTTTTTCTAAATTCTCAATTGCTGCATCGCTCTTTTTTCCTGAAGTATATAATTCTTGATAAAGATTAGTAGTAATTAATTCTAACCTTTGTTTTTTTTGAGAATTCCACCATGAATAAAATACTATACCTACTACGACAATACCTATAATAATAGTGACCGGCTTACTATTTCGTTTTAAGAAAGATAAAAATTCATCATGTTTCAATTCTTCATTGATTTCATCAAATATCGAATTATCTTCTGCTGTCATGATTATTACCCATATAAAAACTATCTAATTCTAAACTAAGTTTTATTTTCTTTCTAGAGATAATATCTATTAAATAAATTTTTAGAAATCAATTTAAATTCTCTGAAAATAAAGGTAAAAATTACCGTTTTTGAATTTTTTAAATTAAAATTTTATTATTTAATTTTATTTATTAACTTTTATAGCAATTAATTCCTCAAAAAAACATCAAACTATTAATTAACTCAAAGTTGGCACGATTTTTGCATACATAAATTAGTAAAATCGGAGTAGTTAAATGTATTTGATAAGCAAATTATTTCCATTATTTTGTTTAATAGCTGTTACATCAATAAATGCAAAGCAACAAAGTATTGGTTTATCAGCATCTACATTACCTAATAATGCAAATGAGCAATCATACAATAAATCTAATTACTTTGGACAGCATGAACTATGTGAAAGTGAAATAGTTAGAGCGGAACAAAAATATGGTATTCCTCCTCGCTTATTATTAGCTATATCTACAGTAGAATCTGGAAGAAATATTGATGGAATTTCAGAAAACAAAAGGCCTTGGCCATGGACAATTTGTGCTAATGGAAGAGGATATTACTGTTCTACTAAGAGCGCAGCTATAGCGACGGTTAAGCGTCTTATGGCAAGAGGTATTAGAAATATAGATGTAGGTTGTATGCAGGTAAATTTGTTACATCATAGTAAAGCTTTTAAAAATTTGGAGGAAGCTTTTTCTCCTCATGCAAACGTCAATTACGCCGCTCAATTTTTCAAAAGTTTAAAAAATAATTACAACTCATGGACACACGCTGTTGGATATTATCATTCTAAAGCCGCAAAATACTATAAACCATACTGTTCACTGGTATATGCCGCTTGGAATAGAACAAAAAATTTCAAAATCAACTATTCTCCTTCAATACAACAGGTTGCTAAAAACACAAAATCTCATATTTCATTTCTTCCTTCTTATTATTCTCTAATAGATAGTAAAATTTCTGCAAAATTACATCAACTTGGAAGACAAACGTTAAATAGACCTATACCCAAATTATTCCCTAGATAAATGTAGTTTTGCCTAAATCATCAATACATTGATTAATATTTTTAATACTGTTATATTCTCCTAGGAGAGATGACAGAGTGGTCGATTGTGGCAGTCTCGAAAACTGTTGTACGTTTTCAACGTACCGAGGGTTCAAATCCCTCTCCCTCCGCCAAATAATACATATAACAATGCAATAGAAATGGCTAAATCTCAAGGATTTTCAAATAATTACAAAATGACATAAAATCGATAATGAAATATTTTGGTTTTAAGTTATGTTTAGAAATCAATTGTGGAAAATATCATAATTAAATATTTAATAATTTGAGTAGTTTTAGAGGTAGGGAATATATCTCAAAAATTATTATAAAAACTTTTTGCGTAAAGATATAATAATTATAAAAATATATATAAAGAATGACGAATTTAACTATTTAGAAATAAAGTCTGTTTATAACTGAATTAATACTTATTTATCTGAAAATTAATTTATTTGAAAATTCCAAACATAGATTCATGATAAACTTGAAGCACATCATATCATCCTAACTTGTCTGCTAAATCATAATAAGTTCATCTCTCATATAGTATAAATAATACTTAATTAATGTTCTCTATAATAAAAAAAATAAGTAATTTATTAACAAAAGAAAATGTGATAGAATCTCTATATTAATTAATGGAGAATTTGTATGGCTGAATTGGCTTTTGATAAAGGACAATATATTGTTTATCCAGCGCATGGTGTAGGGATTATACAAGGTATTGAATCACAGTCAATAGGAAACCTACAAATAAAAGTTTTAGTTATTTCTTTTGAAAAAGATAAGATGACTATTAGGCTTCCTCTTAATAAATCCACAGCATCAAAAGTAAGACATTTATGTTCAAAAAAAGAAATGCAGGAAGTAATTGAATGTTTAAAAGTTCCTACAAAAGTAAAAAAGACCATGTGGAGTCGAAGAGCTCAGGAATATGAATCTAAAATAAATTCAGGAATACCGCTTTCAATTGCGCAAGTTGTAAGAGATTTACATCGTACGGCTAATCAACCTGAACACTCATATAGTGAACGTCAATTGTATCAAGAAGCATTGGATAGATTAATGCGTGAATATGCCCTTGTAAATAAAGTTAACGAGGTAGAAGCCTTAAAAGAATTAGAAGCTGCTTTAGATTTAAATGTTGCATGATAAAATATAATTGTTATTACTATAATTCGCTAATTACTTATCATATCCTTTGTATTTAAATGATATGATTAATGTTTATTATATTTGAGGAGTTTAATGAAAATTCGTAAAATAGTTTTTCCCGTAGGAGGATTAGGAACAAGATTTTTCCCGATTACTAGAGCCATACCAAAAGAAATGTTAGGTATTATAGATAAACCTTTAATACATTATGCTTTTGAAGAAGCATTAAAGGCGGGGATTGAGGAATTTATTTTTGTTACTCGGCATGGTAAAGATTCAATCGAAGATTATTTTGATTATATGTTCTCTCATACAGATTACTTTAATATAAAAATAGGAAGTATTTGTTATGTAAGACAAAATAAACCTAAAGGGCTAGGACATGCTGTGTTATGTGCTAAAAATTTAGTAAATAATGAACCATTTGCAGTTATGTCTGCTGATGATTTTATTTTCAGTTCCAAATCATGTCTAAAGGAAATGATAGAACATTATAATGGCTCTAATATGGTTGCTACTATGCAGGTTGAACCACAAGAGGTAAGTAAATATGGTATTCTTGATATAGAAAAGGAAGATGGGAAATTAGTTTATGCTAAGTCTGTAGATGAAAAGCCGGATTTAAGTGAGGCAAAATCGAATTACGCTGTTATAGGTAGATATATATTATCTTCAGAAATTTTTGAAATTTTAGAAAATTTAGAACCAGGGGTCGGTAATGAAATTCAGTTAACTGATGCCTTACTTAAAATGATACCAAAATGCGGTTTAATAGGATTTAAATTTGATGGAAACCGTTTCGATTGTGGATCTAAAGAAGGATTGTTAGCTGCTATTCTATATATTGCTAGCCATGATAAATCTTTAAATCATGTTGTTGAAAATTTCTTTAAAGGAAAATATTAATGAATATTACAGTTATAGGAACAGGTTATGTTGGTTTAGTATCAGGTGTATGTTTTTCTGAATTTGGATTCAATGTAATATGTGTAGATAATAATAAGCAAAAAATTGAATCATTAAAAAAAGGTCAAGTTCCTATATATGAACCTGGATTAGATGATTTAATGAAAAAAAATATTGATGCAAATCGTTTAAAATTTTCTTATGATACTAAAGAATCTGTAAAAAATGCTGATATTGTTTTTATCGCCGTAGGTACTCCAAGCAAAGCAGATGGAAATGCTGACTTATCATATATTTATTCAGTAGTTGAAGAATTGGCGTCATGCATAAATAAACACGCTATTTTAGTCATAAAATCAACAGTTCCAGTAGGTACAACAAAAACAATAAAACAATTTTTATTAGATAAAAACGTTGATATAGATGTTGCCTTTAATCCAGAATTTTTAAAAGAAGGAGCAGCAATAGATGATTTTATGCATCCTGATAGGGTAATTCTTGGTATAGAAAATAAGAAAGCAAAAAAAATACTATCACAAGTATATAGACCTTTATATGTATTCAATGTACCTATAGTTTTTACCAACTTAGAAACTGCTGAATTATCTAAATATGCTTCTAATGCTTTCTTAGCAATGAAAGTAACATTTATTAATGAAATATCCAATCTTTGTGAAGTTTGTGGAGCAGATGTCAATGAAGTAGCCTTAGCTATGGGATTGGATAAAAGAATAGGTGATAAATTTTTACAAGCAGGACCAGGATATGGTGGCTCATGTTTTCCGAAAGATACTAATGCACTAAAAAGTTTTGCAAAAGAGTTTGGCGTTAATATGCCTCTTGTCGAAGAAACTATTCGCTCTAATAACAATAGGCGTAATAAAATGGTTAGTAAAATTATAAATGCTTGTGGAGGTTCAGTAAAAAATAAAAAATTATCCATTTTAGGTGTTACATTTAAAGCAAATACTGATGATATGAGGGATAGTCCAAGTATAGAAATTATACACTCTCTAAAAGCGGATGGTGCAAAGATTACAATATATGATCCATCTTTTTCTGAACAGGCTAAAAATATATTTAATGATGTAACTTGGGGAAATAATGCATATGATACTTGTAACTCTGCTGATGTGGTTATTATATTAACAGACTGGCTTGAATTTAGAGCACTCAATCTAAAAGAATTAAGAAAAAGAGTGAATGGAGCTTTACTTATAGATTTAAGAAACATTTATAATGTAAAAGAAGTAGAAGATTCAGGGTTTAACTATTGTTCGGTAGGAAGAGCATTTCATATATAATGAAAAGATTGTTGTTTATATATATTTTATCATTCGAAATTGTACTTGGTAGTTTTGAGCAAACCGCAGAAATAAGAGATTTGTGTAAACAAGCGCAATCATTAGAATCTAAAATTTCTAAATTATTTTTAGATTTATTGTCCATAAATGAAAAAGAAAAAATGTCAGTTCCTATCGTCCGCAATATTTATGAAATGTTATCTAGGTGTTTTACTGTATTATTTGATTTAGGACGATTTTCTGATTTACTAGCATTAACTCAAAAGGGTAATAAGAATAATTTTGTTCGTTGTTCTATAATCATTAAAAATTTTTCTCAATATTTTCAATCTGTAAATTCAAAGCTACATCAAAGTGGAGATGAAATATACAAATTGAAAAAAAATAAAGAAGAATTATTAAAAAATTACGAATCGACAATAAATGATTACAATAGATTATGTAAAAAAATAAAAGATAATTTAAAGAATCTTTCTAAAACTCGAACAGAAAATGTAATTCAGGAAGATGTAGTACGACATATATCTACAAAATGTGATTCAATTGATGAACTTGATGCTGAACTTGAAGCTGAAAATACAGTAGGTGTCTTAAAAAACAACAAGATTTCTACAGAATTAAAACTGGTTAATCCTGTACAAGGCAAAATAGTTGCAGAATTCGGGGACCGTGGCGACAATGATGAAATGATTTATTATCTAGGATTTGAAACACGTCATGGTGCTATTGTAACATCTCCAGTTAAAGGTTTAGTTGTTTTTTCCGGTAATTTCTTAAATTATAGAAATATGGTAATTATTAGCAATGGAGAATATCGTATATTCATATATGGTATGCAAACAGTTTTTGCTTCAACAGGTGATACAGTGGATATAGGAGATTATTTAGGTGAAATGGATACTGATTCTAAAGAATTACCTATTTTAAAGATGGAATTAAAACGTTCTGGTGAACCATTAGACCCTCGTCATTGGTTGTGGCAATCATTAGAGAATAAGGAAAACAAATGAAAAAAAATTTATTTTATATTTTTCTATTAACTTTAAGTGCCTGTAATTTTCGTGAGGCATCAGAAGATATCAAGCAGCAAGTTTTAAAGAAAGTTATAAACTCAAAAATAAAAAATGAGCCTTTAAATAAAAAAGAAATTGCCGAAGCAACTAAAGAATTACAATTGGTTTTTGGTTGTCTTAAATATGAATATGTAAATCAAATGAAAGATGAAGAAATTATTCGAAAAGCTGTTCAAGGTACTTTATCTACTTTAGATCCTCATACTTGTTATCTTAATGAAAAAGCATTCAATATTTTGAAGACACAAACTGAAGGAGAGTTTGGTGGATTAGGCATAGAAATTATTATAGATGAGAAATTTATTCGTATTGTTTCTCCTATAGATGATACTCCGGCATATAAAGCTGGATTAAAAAATGGAGATCTAATTATTAGTGTAGACGATGAATGCATTGCTGGATTATCTGCTGAAGAAGCGTTAGATAAACTAAGAGGAAAACCCGGAACTAAAGTAAAATTAAAAATTAAAAGAGGAGATAAACAACCTTTTGATGTAACAATTACACGTGATTTGATTAAGGTTCAATCTGTCAAAGCAGAAATGTTAAATGATATTGCTTATATCAGAATTTCCACATTTGATAAAAATACAACATCTTTGTTAAAAACATTTTTTAATGAAACAAAAAATATCAAAGGAATTATTCTAGATGTTAGAAATAATCCTGGAGGATTATTAGATGAAGCAGTTTCTGTTTCTGATTTATTTCTCAAAGGAGGTAAAATTGTTTCAACAAAAGGAAGAACCAAAGATAATAGTAAAGAATTTTTTGCAAGTGATAATGATATAACAAATGGTATTCCTATAGTTGTTATTATAAATAGCGGAACAGCATCTGCACCGGAAATTATGGCAGGTGCTTTGAGAGATAACAAAAGAGCTATAATTGTAGGAACCCGTTCTTTTGGAAAAGGTTCTGTACAAAAAATAATTCCTTTATCTGATAAAACTGCAATTAAAATTACAGTCGCAAAGCATTATACTCCGAGTGGAGAATGTATACAGGCTAATGGAATTGAACCTGATATACAAGTTGCTTATTCTGATATAAAAGCACTTGATACTTTTAGTATTAGAGAAGAATTTTTTAGTAATGCGCTCGATAGTAAAGATATTATGAAAAAGCATCCTAATTCCAAAAAAATTCCTGATTTTTCTGAATCAAAAAAAGATGATACAAAGGAAGAAGAACCCGATTTCAGAAAAATGCCTTTAAAAGAAAGAGTAGAAAGAGACTATCAGTTAAGTAAAGCATTTGATATGCTTAAAGCAATTAATTTATATAAAAAACAAATGGTAGAAAAAGAACATGAAAAATAAATTAACTCTTTCTTGGATAATATTTATTTGTTCACTCATTTTATTCGTTATTATCGTTGAGTTCTTGCATAGGACAAAAAGTGAACAATTAACTACATATCAATATCGAATACTAATAGATAAAGATTTAGCCATAGAAGAAACAGAACCTGAAGAAAAAAATAAAGTTTCAAATATCAATTTATACGAAAAAACTATATATGGTGTTTTACCAAAAAAACAAAATGATTATATGAAAATTTTTAATGCTTATTCCTCTAACATTGATTATGCAGGTGATTATATTAAAATCGCAATAGTATTAAGTGATGAAAATTCATTAAAAATAAAACAAATAATTGAAAATTTTAAAAATACAAAAATTTCTTTTATTATTCCTTACTATATTAAAGAAATAGATACTGTCATTAATACTATATTAGAGACAGGAAATGAATTTTTTATTCAATTACCATTACAATCTTCAATACCTATAGATAAAATAAACAAAGTTTCTCCATTTTTAGCTAATGCCTCTATTCAAGATAATATAGATAAATTGAATTATTTAATAGCCTCTGCTAAATATGCTATAGGAATAGCGATAGTTAATACTTCTAATTCACTTTTTACAAAATCCAAAAAAGATATAGAATTAATTGCAAATGAGCTATCACAAAGAGGTATGTCTATACTATATACTAAAGATAATGATACCGTATTAAATAGCATAGATAGTAAAATAAAGTGTTTATGTTTAGAAGCAAAACTATTCGAAAAAAATATTCCTATAGATTCTGGAGAATCTTTTATACTTAATGATACTCAAATTAACGAATTTTTAAAAATATTACCTGAAAATATGAAATGTGTTCCTATAAGCTTTAAGGTAAAAAATGCTACCTTATAGAAAATGTGTTGTTATTGCTTTACGTAAAGAAAATAAATTATTCTTTGCAGAAAGAGTTGATATTGCAAATGCTTGGCAACTGCCACAAGGTGGAATTGAAAAAGGCGAGGATTTTCTCACTGCTGCGAAAAGGGAACTATTTGAAGAAACGGGAGTCACATCTGTAAAATTTGTAAAACAAACAAAACAAATGTATCGATATAATTTTACAGATGAGATTAAACATAAAATGCTTGTAAGATATAAAAATTTAAAATATCAAGGACAAGAGCAAGCCTTTCTATTATTTGATTTCATAGGAGAAGATTCAGAAATAAATTTAGAAAACTTAACAGTAGAATTTCGTCGCTGGAAATGGGGTGAATATGCTGAAATATTAGATAAAATTGTAAAATTTAAATATGAATGTTATAAAAACGCTTTTAAAGATTTAAAATTAATAAGTTGATGTTGTGAAGTATTAGATTTTATAAAAGTTATTTCTGAAATTCATAACCAGCATCGATAATATTATCTAAATAAACAAAAATCAAAGCACAACCTTTAACATGAAAAGATAAATCGGATGAAATCACTCTATTTGAACAAGAATAAAATTTACCAAATGATAGAATACTATTTTTTAACTCCCATTTTAATCCTTGAGTAGTAATTTCACAGTTAGGGGCACCAAATAATGAAATTTTTGTATTTATGGGTAAAGATAATCTATAAGAATCACGTAAAACTAAACCAATTAATTTATCAGATAAAAATACAGACTCTGTTTGAGAAAAAACATTAATATTCATAAAAATTCTATCTAAATACCCCCCTGATATACCAGTAACAATAAAAGGAAATAAATTTTTTTCTGTTGCATAGTTAACTACCTTTTCAAAGTCTGTAATATCTTGATTTTCATCTTTCATATAAAAAATTTTATTCATAATCGATGGCTTAACGCTATCACAGTCTCCTATGACAGCTTGCGGAATAATTCCATGTTCAAAGAGTTTATTAGCAGCTCCATCTGCCGCTAAAATAGGGAAGGTTTTACTTTTTCCTATATTATTCAAAATCTCAAATGGAAGATCCCCATCCAAACAGATAACGGATTTATATTTTTTTAGATTTATTATCATATATAAACTTTTGATATATAGATATAATGGATACAATTCCACCGAAAATATTACTTAGTACTACATACGATGACGCAATACAAAATCCATGTATTATCCAAGCGACAGAACCTATAAAATAATTTATTAACATCAACATTGAAACATCATCTGTAGATTTAGTTTTATAAGATTTTATAACTTGTGGTAATAACCCTATAATAGCTGTTATTAAAGCAACAGTTCCAAAAAATTCTTCTATCATTATAGCCCTACTATAGCTTTTGCATAACTTTCTGCAGAAAATAACTGTAAATCATCTATTCCCTCTCCTATTCCAATAGCATAAATTGGTACCCTATACTTTTGAGTTAGTGAAATAATAGTCCCACCTTTAGCTGTAGAGTCTAACTTGGTTATTATTAAACCATCTATTCCTATTTTCGTTAAAAAAGTATCTACTTGTGTATGAGCAGTCTGTCCTATTAAGCCATCTAAAACTAATATGGTTTTATGAGGGGCAGTCTCATCCAATTTTTTTATAACTCTTTTTATTTTTTCTAATTCTGCTATCAAATCTTTTCTATTTTGCATTCTACCTGCAGTATCAATAAGCACAACAGCATTTCCTTTATCCTTTGCTTGTTGAATTCCTCTAAACACTATACTAGCAGCATCCGAATTTAAATTCCCTTTAACAACCTCTACTCCTATCTTATTCCCCCAATATTCAAGTTGTTCGACAGCTGCCGCTCGAAATGTATCAGCAGCAACTAATAAAGGAGTTTCCTTATTTTCCTTAAAAATATTGGCTAATTTTGCAACTGTTGTTGTTTTTCCATTTCCATTAACCCCTATTATTAAAAGAATTTCGGGAGAATGATTGATATCAAAAATTTCTTTATTTTCATATGGCTTTACTAGAGAGACAATTTCATTAGCAAGAAATTCTTTTATTTCTAATTCAGAAGTATTCTTTTCAAATTTTTTGTTAGCAATACCTTTTGCTAAGTTAGAAGAAGTTTGCACGCCGACATCCGCCATAATAAGAGCATCTTCTATTTCATGAAAAAAATTCTCATCTATTTTTTTACCTGTAATAGCTAATGAAATAGCATTAGACGTTTTTTGGAAAGTACTCTTCAGTTTATCTAACAGACCCATAATTTATCCTTCCAATAATTGTATTATCTTTTATTGAATCACACAGAATATTATATTCTACTCCAGGAGTCATTTCATCAACGGAGTTGACAACTAAAAAATTATCTGTTTTAGCTATATATTTTTTTTCTGCTAATACATGGACCGTTTTACCTATATACGTATTCATTTTTTTATTAAGTATTTCACAAGATTTTTTTCTTAAAACCTTTGCTCTACTAATAGATACTCCTTTTAAAACTTGAGGCATCAAAGCTGCAGGTGTTCCAGGTCTTTTAGAATATGGAAATGCATGCAATAGTGAAATATTCGCTTCCTCCAATATGTTAAGAGAATTTTCGAACATTTCATCTGTTTCAGTAGGAAATCCTGTAATCATATCTGCTCCAAAAATGATATTTTGTCTTCCTTCCAAGATCCTAGAGTTAATATCGATCACCATTTCTCTACTATGTCGCCTCCTCATTCTTTTCAAAATCAAATTATCTCCTGATTGTATACTTTCGTGAATATGAGGCATAAGTTCTTCTTCATTCACAAATAAAGAAATCAAATCATTATCTATATCAGCAGGATCTAAAGAAGACAATCTTAACCTTTTTAATTCTGGAACTTTTAATAATAAACGTATAATATCATTAATGCTTTGTTTAGGTATAAAATCCTGTCCATATGATGAAATATTAACTCCTGTTAATACTAATTCTTTATACCCTTTACTTAACATTTCTTTAGCTTGATATATAATATCATCACTTGAAAAACTTACAGATTTTCCACGAGTTAAACGTACCACGCAATAGGTACAATAATGATTACAACCATTTTGAATTTGTAGAAATCCTCTTACTTTGTTATCTATTATCTTAACATTTGGATATTGTTTATCATCAGTATAAAAACTATATTCGGACCTCGATAATTTCAAACGATTAGGAATTATTCCTTTAACTCCTTCCATATTTTTGTAAAAATCAGAAGACAACTCAGAAGCACATCCTGTTAAAATAATTTTAATATTTGGATTTTTATTGTGTAATTTTCTAATCTCTTGACGCAACTGCCTTTCTGCTTCAGAAGTTACTGCACATGTATTAATTATGGTATAGTTATCACTAATTCCTAATTCATTAGATAATTCTTTAATTTTTTCTGATTCACTAGCATTTAATCGACAACCAAATGTTATAATTTTTGCCATAATCTTATGTGTTTTTTAATAAGAAGAATTTAACTGTTTGGTTAAAAATAATCAAGAACTTAATCTAGTTGAATCAAACTTATTTTCATTTGCTAAAAAACTTTTAAGCATGGAATTATATTAAAAATCATGCAATTTTACCCAGTTTTTTACTTGTTTTTGAACATTTTCTATTGATTTTTATCTAATAATTTTACTTTCTTCGCCATTATCGTATAGATTGCCACGTCGTTTCAGTCCTCGCAATGACACATGCAAAGACTATGAGCACTATATCTCTAAGCTCCTCACAATGGGGTTACAAAAAGGTTGTATTTTTACAATAATGTTAAAGTGAAAAAAGTAAAGTATATGTAAGCTTTGTATTTTTTAACTATTCTAACTGAACATTTTCTTTGTTGTATGTCCTATACTGCTCAATATTTTGAGTGAGTATTACTTTTTCACTATCATTTT
The DNA here is from genome assembly GCA_964532905.1 of uncultured Holosporaceae bacterium. Classification (GTDB taxonomy): domain Bacteria; phylum Pseudomonadota; class Alphaproteobacteria; order UBA3830; family UBA3830; genus UBA3830. The sequence goes on along the minus strand of CAZHJM010000014.1, from coordinate 3,466 downwards.
GGGCCGTTCTCTATACCTGTGCTATTCTGAGCGATCTTTTTTTCCTCCGTCATTCTGAGCGAGTATAACGAGCGTAAGAATTTATTATTTATGTCTCCCAAATCTTGCAATTTGAAATCGAAATATATACAATTTATTCACTAACTGTGGAGTAACTATGAAAATTGTATCTGAAAAATGTAATAAGTGCTTAGAATGTATAGAGGTTTGTCCTGTACATGCTATTTCAGAAAATAATGATCTTGTAGTTATTGATAAAGAAATTTGCTTAAGTTGTGGATGTTGTGCATCTGTATGTCCGCATGATGCTATTGAATTTGAATAGAGGTTTACAATGTTACTTTCTGTATTATTAGGTATCCATTTTATTCTTACACTTGCAATTATTGGACTGATTTTATTACAAAAACATGATTCTGATGGAGCTTTAGGTTCTAGTGGAGGAGGTGCTGCAAGTGGAATGTTTTCAGTTAGAGGACAAGCGAATATTTTAACAAAAGCTACAGGTATCTTAATGACTATTTTTGTGTTAAACTGTTTAATTATGGCTAAGATTACTAAAAATGTACCAGCAAAAGAATCTATTATAGATAAGGTAGCTTGTGAAAGTGTAATACCTGTTAATCAATCTAATGACAGTCAAAATAAGCAACCAAATAAAACAAAACAATTGCCTTCTCCGAAAAAATAATAAGGATGTAAGATGAAAATAGTTCAGGTTAATAAAAATATTAGTATTGCTAACAATTTGCCGTTAATATTAATTGCAGGACCGTGCGCATTAGAAAGCAGAGAAGTGGCTTTGAGATGTGTTGAACATTTAATAAAAGTTACAAATGAATTAGAAATACCTTTTATTTTTAAAAGTTCTTTCGATAAAGCAAATCGAACTAGTATAAATGCACAACGTGGCGTTTCAATGGAGATTGGATTAAAAATTTTTGAAGAAATAAAAAGAGATTTCGGTTGCGCAATTATTACAGATATACATGAATCATATCAATGTAATGAGGTAGCAGAAGTTGTAGATGTTTTACAAATTCCAGCATTTTTATGCAGACAAACTGATTTATTAATAGCGGCAGCTAAAACCGGAAAAACTATTAATATTAAAAAAGGTCAGTTTTTAGCTCCTTGGGATATGAAGAATGTATGTGAAAAAGTTACTACTTATAAAAATGAGAATATTTTACTTTGCGAAAGAGGAACTTGTTTTGGATATAACAGATTAATATCAGATATGCGTTCTTTGAAAGTTATGGAAGACTTTGGATATCCTGTCATCTTTGATGCAACACATTCCGTACAAGAGCCTGGAGGATTAGGAAAATCAACAGGAGGAAATCGAGAATATATTGAGTTATTATCCCGTTCTGCTGTTTCTATTGGAGTTGCTGGATTATATATAGAGACCCATTTTGATCCTAAAAATGCTTTTTCGGATGGACCGAATATGGTACCACTACATGTAGTAAAAAATTTTTTAATAACTATGAAAAAGTTTGATCAACTTGCTAAAGAAACTCCTTACCAAGATATGAGTTGTTAATGTATTCATTAGCTGTTCGTCAAGGAATAAAATATATACTAACTACTTCTATATGGTTAGGTATAGCGTTTTATTTCATATATCATATAATTATAGGAGGTAGAGGAATAATATCTTGGACTAAGTTATCTAAAGAGGTAGTACAACTGGAACATGAATTAGATGAAATAAAAAAATCTAACGAATTTTTAGATAATAAAGTAAAAGGAATGCGAAGTGAAAGCCTAGATTTAGATTTGCTGGAGGAACAGGCTGAAAAAGTTCTTGGATTTGCTTATCCTGACGATACGATTGTTTTATTGCCCAAATATTAAATTTTTAAAATCATAGTAGACTAAGAGCGTCTTTTCTTGAAAAAGCTATGGCATCTGGATAACAAGAAACAAAATCTGCCATTATTATTTTTCCGCTAATTGATTTTGAAAAAGTTAACACAAGTTTAACATAGCTAGTAGGGAAGAATAAATCACGATTGGAAGAAGTAGAAAAAGCTATAATATGACCTTTTTTGGTTATTTGTCCTAAATTCTCTATATCTCCAACGTTAATTTGTTTATATAAAAGAATAGCTACTATCCCTTCTTCCCTTATATCATTTTTTATTATAATTGAATCAATCCTTGATTCTAATAAATTATCTAATATGTTTATAGCAACACTTTTATTGAATTCATAATTTCCTTTACGAGATGTTAGAAAAAAACCTGATATTACATTATCCATTCTTTTTTCATCTTCGTCAATAAAATGACTTAACATATGTTCAGCACAATTAAATTTTATTTGTTCTATTAAAAAGTTAGCAGTATCTATTTTGTACATATTATCTATTAAAAATTCTCTTAACAAGTCATTTAAAGTTTTGTCTCCAGAACTTATAAGAAGTTCTGCAAATTGTCTATTAACATCTATAGCTATTTTATAAAGTCTTTTAGCATTATCACTACATTTAATAGAAATAGCAATTCGTTGTAACATGTAATCTGATATAGCAAATTTGGGAACATCTGTAAGAATAGATGCATAAGCTTCTAATAAATTATTTTTGGGTATTGATTTTTCTAAAATTTCATTACTACTTAGCAAGCCTGTGCATATCCTTGATAAATTCCTGTGAAAAACTTTTTTCTTTTGACTCCAAGTTGCATTCTCCTTATTATTTATATTTTCCCATATATCTAACTGTTCCTCAGGAGAAATGTATTCTCTAGGTAATACAAATGATGCTGAAACATATTCTTTACTTGCACCATGGTTAATATGAATACCTTTTATAATATCTAATGGAGAAACCATTCCATGTATTTGGTATAAATATAACCAAGTTATTATAATATATATGTTTTTAATCATTCTCATAGTTACCGATTTCACTTGATAAATCTATAATAGAGATAGCTTCGCTAACAATATCTGCACAATCTTCAGCATATCTAGACATTATTTGTTGATTCAATTGTCTTGTAAGTTCATCTTGCGATGGAAAATCAAAAAACTTCATCTGATTGGATTGTTCTCTATACCAAACCGCTACTTTTAAAAGATCGGATCTAAGCACTTTTGTGTTTACTTCATCCATAATAGCTAAAGTAACAATATCTCGGAATTGTGTAACTCTTTTAAAACTTTCTATGGGGTATAAACTTTTTCTTAAAATAATTTCATCATTATGTTTATGTTCTAAAATACTAGACATACAACCAGAAAAATCATATATAAAACCTAACATAAAAGTATAGAATAATAACACTTTTTTCATTACATTCTCCATAATACACACATATATTATTTGTACAATATGTTTAATTAATTATCAATATAAATAAAGTAAAAACCTATATGATGAAGTAAGATATAATAGTTTATTTGTCCTAAATTCTCTATATCTCCAACGTTAATTTGTTTATATAAAAGAAT
>CAZHJM010000013.1:0-27218 GCA_964532905.1 uncultured Holosporaceae bacterium | reverse complement strand
ATTCCTCGTCATTTTAAGCGCTCCTACCTCTTCTCATCATTTTATCTCTCTCCTCTTACGTCATTCTAAGCGACTACAACGAGCGTGAGAATCCATTTGCGTATCTTTTTGCATATCTTCATCACGCTACCATCTGCATTATCTTATGGATTACCACGTCGCGTCACTCCGCTCCTCGTAATGACGATAAGAAGAAGAGAGAGACTTCTCCGTATTCTGAACGAACACACTTTCTCCCTCGCGTCATTCTGAGCGAACGTAGTGAGCGTGAGAATCTTTTTTCTAAATTATCAAGTCGATTAATAAATTTAATTTATCATTTTCTTCATATCATAAAGCAAATTTAATGCCTCTACAGGTGTCATATTATCTAAATTCAATTGACGGAGTTTCTGTTCCACTACTGATTCTGATAATGGAGAATAAGTAAACTCAATTTGGTCCGCAGGTTCTGGTGAAAAATTAAGAGAATCTTGCTTTTCAAATTTAGATAATAAGTTTTTTGCTCTACGAATAACTGAAGCCGGTACTCCTGCAATACTAGCAACATGAATACCATAAGATTTATCAGCAATACCATCTATAATTTTATGATAAAACACGACATTGCCATTCCATTCTTGGACTTTTAGAGTTTTACAATTTATATTATTTAAAGTTTCCTTTAGAGCTGTTAACTCCCTATAATGCGTAGCAAATAAAACTCTACATTTATTGTTATTATATAAATGCTCAATAACCGCCCAAGCTATAGATAATCCATCATATGTAGAAGTCCCTCTACCCACTTCGTCTAATATTACAAAAGATTTTTCTGTTGCTTGATTAAGAATAGTGGCAGTTTCAATCATTTCAACCATAAATGTAGAACGTCCCATTGCTATATCATCTGAGGCGCCAATACGTGAAAACAATCTATCAACAATACCAATTGTAGCTTCATCCGCTGGAATAAATGAACCAATTTGAGCCAATATGATAAGTAAAGCGTTTTGTCTTAGATATGTACTTTTCCCTGCCATATTTGGTCCTGTTAAAAGACACACTCTAGAATCTTTAGATAAATCACAATCATTAGCTATAAACTCCTTTTGTAAATAAGATAATACCGGGTGTTTACCATTTTTTATTTGCAAAATTGGTTCGTTAGTAATTATTGGACGCTTATAACTTCTTTCTAAAGCTATTTCAGCAAAATTTGTATAAACATCTAAAAGAGATAACATTTTTATAGCATGTGAGATATCACTGTATTGTTCTAGAATTTTATTCACTATTTCTTGATAAATTTTTTGTTCTAAAGTTTCACATTGTTCATTAATTGAAATCAGTTTTGATTGAAGTATTAAAATCTCTTCAGTAGTATATCTTATATTATTAACTAAAGTTTGGCGATGCTTAAATTCTGGTAGTATCTTACTTTGTTGAGAAGTAGGTATTTCAATATACCAACCAATAATAGCATTATTTCGAATTTTTAGAGTATTAATACCTGTCTGATATATATATTTATCCTGTAAATTTTGTATTAATTTCTCACTATTAGCTCGTAAATATCGTAATTTATCTAATTCTTCGGAATATTTTTCTGCAATAATTGAACTATTTGGAGAAAATTTTTCTACCAAAGCTCTGTTTAAAATTTCATTTAGTTTCGAAAAATCAAACAATTTATTTACATTAAGCACATGATCTTCCGCTGGAATATTATGATTTTCACATAACTTTTGTAATTTCAAGGTTATTGAAAGTGCATTACGAATACATTCAACATCTTTTGGAGAAAATTTATTAAATCTTATACGATTAATAGCTCTTTCAAAATCAGGGCATTGAGAAAGTAAATTTCTTATATCTTGATTTAATTCCTTGTGATTTATGAAAAATTCAATACAATCTAATCTCTTATTTAACAAATCCTTATCTACGATAGGTAAAGACACGCGAGATGCTAACAATCTAGCTCCAAATGCTGTTTTAGTTCTATCAATAATATCTAACAGACTATTTTTTCTATCTAGATGAGATGATACCATAATTTCCAGGCTTTTTGATGTCGCTGCATCAATTACCAAGCAATTGTTTAAAGAAATTTTTTTAGGAATAGGTAGTTTTGACAGATTATTCTTCTGAGTAATTATTAGATATTCAAGAATAGAACCACAACAAGATAATTCTGTATCATGTGTTAATTCAAAACTATCTAATGTACTAACTTGAAAGTACTTTTCTAAACGACCTTTTTCAATTTGAGGATTAAATTTTGATGATGGTAATGGAGTTACAGTAATATTTTCTTTATTAGAAATCTCTTTGATTAAATCTTCAAAATTTGATGGTATTAAAATTTCTTTTGGAGAATAAGTATCTAAAATATCATCTACATCTTTATATGTAACAGTATTAACAAAAAAATCTCCCGTTGAAATATCAATTATCGCAAAACTAACATGCTCTATTTTCCCTCTTCTAAATTCTGGAACAATAGACATTAAGTAATTATGTTCATTATAAGTCAAAAGATTATCTTCAACTAATGTTCCGGCGGAGATAACTCTTGTAATTTCCCTTTTAACAATAGATTTATATCCACGTTTTTTGGCCTCTATTGGATCTTCCATCTGTTCACAAATAGCAACCTTTTGACCGCTTTTAATTAATTTACCAACATAATAATCAAGATTGGCAACAGGAATGCCGCACATAGGAATATCATCTCCATCCATTTTTCCTCTATGCGTTAATACAATATTTAAAATAGATGAAGCTTTTTTAGCATCTTCAAAAAACAACTCATAAAAATCACCTAACCTAAATAATAAAAGACAATCTTGACATTCTGCCTTTGATGCCAAATATTGAGACATCATAGGGGTCGAATCTTTAAGAGATTTATAAAGTAAATTACTATCTTCCATTTTACATACCAAAAAATATCTTTATCTCTAGTATAAAGAAAATAAATGAAAAGTTAAAATTACTTAAATAAAAACATCTATTTTATTTCAAATAATCTTGTGCTAGTGTATGCTTTGGTATGAATTAATGAGAGAACAATGTTAACGGATCTTGATAAGCTATTAGGAAGTTGCTTATTTGAAATAGAACAGTGTAAAAGTCTAAAAAAAATAGAAGAGATTCGTACTACTATCTTGGGAAGAAATGGAAAACTAACAGAAAAAATGAAAAACCTTAAAAATTTATCTGATGAAGATAAAAGAGTTGTTGGTGCTAAAATTAATGAAGTAAAGGCCAGTATTATAGAAAAATTAAATTCTCAAATTGCAAAAATAGAGATTAAAGAGTTAGAAGCAAAAATTAAAGAAGAATTTTTAGATATTACAATGCCTGTAAGCGTAAAAATTTCAGGATTCATTCATCCAATTACAAAAGTTTGTGCTGAAATAGCGTCAATTTTAAGTGGATATGGGTTTAAATTTGAAGATGGACCAGATATTGAGAGTGAACACTTCAATTTTGATGTTTTGAATATGCCTTCTCATCATCCCGCAAGAACAATGCATGATACTTTTTATCTAAATGTGCCCGCAGATGATTACGGTTGTAAGTTACTAAGAACTCATACATCACCAGTAGAAAATAGAGCAATGTTAAAAAATAAACCTCCTTTGAGAATCTTTACTATAGGCAGGGTTTTTCGAAGCGATTATGATGCAACCCATACTCCAATGTTTAACCAAGTAGAAATATTAGTAGTAGATAAAGATGTTGGATTTGCACAATTAAAATGGTTAATAGGAGATATATTAAAAAAATTTTTTGAAGTAGAAAATTTAAAAGTTCGATTTCGTCCGAGCTTTTTTCCATTTACTGAACCATCGGCCGAAGCTGATATAAACTACAGTATAATCAATGGAAAAATGAAGTTTGGAGTTGGTAACAAATGGCTAGAAATAGGCGGTTGTGGTGTTTCTCATCCTAATGTTTTAAAAGATGGAGGAATAGATCCTGATAAATATCAGGGAATTGCTTTCGGTCTTGGTATAGAAAGATTAGCATCACTTAAATATGGGATTCCAGATTTAAGAGGCTATTTCGAATCAGATGAGAGATGGAGAGAAACTTTTGGGTTTTCTCCAGCAGAACTTTAGGAGATAAATATGCGTTTTTCTTTTAATTGGTTGAAAAAACATTTAGATACTAATTTAAGTTTATCACAAATTGCAGAACACCTTACTAACATTGGATTAGAAGTTGAAAAATTAATAGATCCAAATGAAATTTTTAAGAAATTCTTAATTGTTAAAATTCAGAAAGCAGAAAAACATCCAAATGCTGATAGACTTAAAGTATGTAATGTAATAGATGCAGAGGATAGAACCTTTCAAATTGTCTGTGGAGCACCAAATGCAAGAGAAGGACTTATAACAATTTTAGCATTACCCGGAGCAATTATTCCAGCATCTAATGAGATTTTAAAAAAAAGCAAAATTCGAGGAATCGAAAGTCAAGGAATGATGTGTTCTTGTGAAGAATTATCTTTAAAAATAGAAAATTCTATAGATGGAATAATAGAATTACCTATCAATACACCTTTAACAATGAGTGTAGGCGATGCTTTAAATTTTGATGGTGGAATTATTGATGTATCTATAACCCCTAATAGAGGTGATTGTTTTTCTGTTTTAGGCATTGCTAGAGATTTGGCAGCTTCAGGAGCAGGAACATTTATTGATCATCCAGTTCATAGTGTAAAATCATCTTTTGCATTTCCAATAGTTATAGGCAAAGATAATAGTTTGGAATTATTTGAAAACATTCCAGTAATGGCATTTCGTGTTATTAGAAATATAAAAAATATAGAGTCCCCAGATTGGTTAAAATCATTACTTAAATCTGCTGAAGCAAATACTATTTCTTCTGTTGTGGATATTTCTAATTTTTGTATGCTAGATATAGGAACGCCATTTCAAATTTATGATTTAGATAAAATTGAGGGTGAAATGAAAATTCGTTTTGCAAAAAGAAATGAAACTTTCACTGATTTTTCTGATAAAATCTATAAATTACAAGATAATATGATTGTCTCTGAAGATGCTACTCACGAGCCATTATGCTTATTGGGAATAAAAAGTGGTAAAAAAATTGCTTGCGATAAAAATACAAAAAACATTTTAATAGAAGCTGCTGTTTTTAATCCTATAAATATAGCTAAAACAGGAATAGCGTTAGATGCTAATAGTGATTCCCGTACAAGATTTGAACGTGGAGTAGATAAAACTAGTAGCCAAAAAGCATTAGAAATAATTAGTCGTCTTATAATTGATACATGTGGAGGTGAAGCGAGTGATATATATAAATTAAATGACACTATATATCAGCCTTCGATAATAGAACTAACTCAACAAAAACTACAAAGTATCAGTGGTTCATATATTTCATTAGAAAAAGCCAAATCTATTTTACTATCTTTAGGACTAAATTTAATTGATGAAAACAAAGAATCTGTTAAATTTTCTGTTCCATCGTGGCGTTATGATTTAAATATTGAGGAAGATTTAATAGAAGAAATATTACGTATTAATGGATATGATAATGTTAAAGAAATTCCATTAAGATCTTACATTATAAATGAAGATAAACTTTTAAAACAAAAAGATAAATTATCAAACTTAAGAAAAGTGCTGGCATTTAGAAATATGTCAGAAGTTATTTCTTATTCTTTTACTAAAAAAGAATATGCAGAAGTTTTTCAAAATCATAATAAACTAATATATATAATTAATGCTATCAGCTCTGATTTAGGAGTTATGAGACCATCTTTATTACCTAATTTATTAAAAACAGCATCACAATCAATAAATTATAGCGATAAGTCAGTTAGTATATTTGAAATTGGTAATATTTTCATAAATGATTGCGAACAATATACACATATTTCAGGTTTAAGGATAGGAAATGCAAATTCCCGTAACTGGTTAAATAAAGAAAGAAAATTCGATGTATTTAACATAAAAAGTGATTTGTTTGCAGCTTTAAATTTCTATGGCGTTAATGAAAAAAACATAAAAATTGAAACCAATACTCCTGAATATTATCATCCTTCTAGAAGTGGCTCTATATTCTTAGGTAAAAAACTAATAGGATATTTTGGTGAATTGCATCCTAAGATTAATAAAATGTTTGATATTTCAGACAGAATAGAATGCTTCGAACTTTTTATAGAAGGTATAGAAAACAATAAAACAAAAGCAAAAGAGTATTTATCTAGAGTATTTCCAAAAATTGAAAGGGATTTTTCGTTTGTTTTCAATACAAATGATAATATAGGAAATATTGTTAACGAAATTTATAAATTAGATGCAAAAATTACAAAGGTAGATATATTCGACTTATTTAAAATAAATACAACACAAAAATCAATAGGAATTACTGTTGTATTAGATGCTGTAACTAGAACTTTAACAGAAATAGAAGCAAATGAAGTATCAGATAAAATTATTAAATATATTGAAAAATCAGGTGGGAAATTAAGAATTTAATGAATTTAATAAGAAACTTCGCAATAATTGCTCATATAGATCATGGCAAATCGACTCTTGCAGATAAATTGATGCAATTCTGTGGAGCTATAGATTCTAGAGAATTTCATGATCAAATGCTTGATTCTATGGATATAGAACGGGAAAGAGGTATCACAATAAAAGCTCAAACCGTTCGATTAAATTACAAAGCTAAAGATGGATTAGAATATCAGCTTAATTTAATGGATACACCAGGGCATGTTGACTTTTCATATGAAGTAAGTCGTTCTTTAGCCGCTTGTGAGGGTTCTATTTTAGTTGTAGATGCAACTCAAGGTGTAGAAGCACAAACATTGGCCAATGTATATCAAGCATTAGAACATAATCATGAAATTATCATAGTTCTTAACAAAATAGATTTGCCGGCTGCAGATGTTAATAGAGTTAAAGAACAAATAGAAAATGTAATAGGATTAGATTGTTCAAACGCAATTGAAGTATCTGCAAAACTTGGTACCGGTATAGAAGATGTTCTTGAGGCCATTGTTAAAAAATTACCTCCACCTAATGGAGATGTTACAGCTCCATTAAAAGCTCTCTTAATAGATAGCTGGTATGATGCCTATATGGGTGTTGTAACATTAGTAAGAATTAAAGATGGTTCAATAAAACCAGGAATGAAAGTAAAACTAATGGCTTCAGGTACGATTTATCCTGTTGAAAAAGTTGGTATTTTCACTCCAAAACCAAAAAATATTTCTGAACTCAAAACTGGAGAAATTGGATACATTATAGCAGGTATTAAAAGTGTTAGTGAGGCTAGAGTTGGTGATACTGTTACAGATGCAAATAATCCAACTAAAGAACCTTTAAAAGGATTTAAACCTAGCATTCCCGTAGTATTTTGTAGCTTATTTCCTGTAGATACTGTAGATTATGCTAAATTAAAAGAAAGTCTAGTTAAATTAAATTTAAATGATGCTAGTTTTACTTTTGAACCAGAAACTTCTCAAGCTTTAGGATTTGGATTTCGTTGCGGTTTCCTTGGATTATTGCATCTAGAAGTCATAGAAGAAAGATTAGAACGTGAATACAATTTAGATTTAGTCACAACTGCCCCAAGTGTTGTGTATAAAGTTCATTTAACTAATGGAGAAATAATAGAGCTTCATAATCCTTCAGATATGCCTGATCCAGCTAAAATATCATCAATAGAAGAGCCATGGATATTAGCGAAAATCATTGTACCCGACGAATATTTAGGCAATATTCTTAAACTATGTGAAGAAAAAAGAGGTATTCAGAATAATTTGACTTATGTTGGTAGCAGAGTACTCGTAGAATATCTTATTCCATTAAATGAAGTTGTTTATGATTTTTATGATCGTTTAAAATCTATAAGTCGTGGTTATGCTAGTTTTGATTATCAACAACACGGTTTTCAAGAGAATGATTTAGTAAAAATGACTATATTAGTTAATGGTGAACAAGTGGATGCATTGTCTATGATTGTCCATCGTAGTAATGCCGAATATCGTGGTCGTCAATTATGTGAAAGATTAAAAGATTTAATTCCTAGACATATGTTTAAAATACCTATTCAAGCAGCAATCGGAGGAAAAGTTATTGCACGGGAAACTATTTCTGCTTTTCGGAAAGATGTTACAGCTAAATGTTATGGAGGAGATATTACTCGTAAAAGGAAATTATTAGAAAAGCAGAAAGAAGGAAAAAAGAAAATGAAAGAAATAGGTAATGTAAAAATTCCTCATGGGACATTTTTAAAAGCTTTAAAAATGCAAAAAGATTAAAAGTAATATTTATAGAAGGTTTAAAATGAAAAAGTTATTCGCTATGGTAGGAATATTTTTTTACGTAAATTGTACTTCTCAAACCTATTTAGATTATGCCGCATCATCACCTATTAATGAAGAATCATTAAAAGAATTTATTAGAGTTTCTAAATTGAATGGAAATTCTTCAGGCTTTAATTCACATGCTAAAATTTTACAGCAAATAGAAAACAACTCTGCTAAAATAGTTGCAGAAAAATTGAAATGTTCTCCCGAAAATATCTTATTTGTTAATTCAGCAACAGTCGCAAATAATATTGCAATTTTAGGAATAGCTAAAAAATATCCGAAAGGACATATTATTACTTCTAAAATAGAACACAAAAGTGTTTTAAATGTTTGTGAACACCTAGAAGAAAATGGGTATAAAGTTACTTATTTAAATGTTGATAGATATGGAAGAATTAATCTTGATGAATTAAAAAATAGCATAACAAAAAATACTTGTTTAGTTACAATACAATCCTTTAATAGTGAAATTGGTATACATCAAAATATGAAAGCCATTTCAGAAATTATAAGAAAATATCCTAAAGTTGTACTACACTCAGATATTTCTCAATCATTTTGTAAATATCCATTAGATATCTCATTATTGGACATGGCAACATTTTCCGGATATAAAATAGGTTCACCAAAGGGAATTGCTGCATTATATATCAAAGACAAAAATTTAATTAAACCTATTTTGTTCGGTTCAGGTAATAATTTATTTCCAGGATCAAAACCAACAGCATTAATAGCTTCTTTTGCTGAAGCTATTAAAAATTATAAATTTAATTTGCAAATTATAAAACGAAACTTTAATATATTAAATTCTGAAATAAAAAAAATAAAAGATGTTTACGTTAATTCTATTGACCCCTCTCATGTTTTTTCTGTTTCAATTAAAGGTGTTTTATTAACAGACATTATAAATCAACTTCAAGAATACTCTTTTTCCTCAGGATGCTCTTGTTTAGGTCAAGGAGAGTCAAATGTAAAAGAAGCAATTGATCCTAAAGGAGAAATTCCATCTTGTACTTTACGTATTTCATTTTCCGATAAAGTATCTGAAACAAATTTAATAAATTTTGCTCGCACTTTAAAATCAGTTGTTGAAAATTTACGTAAAGAAAAAAATATTTCTGACAGTTGCGACAATAAACAACAAGATAACTTAAATTCCATCATAGAAAATTTAAAAAACAACTTAAATAAAAAATAATTATAGACTTTTAATTATTGCCTCTGTGGTTTTTTTAGCATCTCCTAATAACATCATAGTATTAGGAGCATAAAACAATTCATTATCCAAACCAGCATAACCTGCTCCCATAGAGCGCTTTAAAACTAAAACAGTCTTAGCTTTACCTACTTCTAATATCGGCATACCGTAAATACTACTAGTAGGATCATTTTTAGCTACAGGATTAGTCACATCATTAGCTCCAATAACATATGCAACATCACAAGTTGCAAAGCTATTATTTATTTCATCTAATTCAAAAACATCATCATAAGGTACATTTGCTTCAGCTAACAAAACATTCATATGTCCTGGCATACGTCCTGCTACAGGATGAATAGCATATTTTACATTAATACCTTCTTTTTTTAAAATATCTCCCATTTCTTTAAGAGAATGTTGAGCTTGCGATGTTGCCATTCCATATCCTGGAACAATAATTACAGAATTAGCATTTTTAAGAAGGAATGCTGCATCTTCAGGAGCACCTTTCTTATAAGATTTAGATTCATTTTGAATACTTTTCCTATCCGATGATACTTGACTATAGGAAAAAATAACATCAATTAAAGAGCGATTCATACTTTTACACATAATATAGCTCAATATTGCTCCACTGGCTCCTACTAATGCTCCAGTAATAATTAATAAATCATTTTGTAAAGTAAACCCTATTCCAGAAGCTGCCCAACCAGAATAAGAATTAAGCATTGAAACAACAACTGGCATATCTGCCCCACCAATTGGAATAATTAAAGTCATTCCTAACAACAATGAGAAAATTATTAAACCATAAAAATATTTTATATCAGCAGTTATAGTAAAAGTAATAAGAAATAAGATTACAATTAAACCAATGAAGCTATTAAAAATTAAATTTATTGTTTGTCCCTTATAAACACCTTTTAGCTTTAAAAAGGCAATAATTGAGCCCGTAAAAGTAATAGCTCCAATTGCAATTCCAAGACCAATTTCAATTAAGCTTGATATATAAATATCACCGTTATTATTTACAATACCAAATAATTTAGGCGAAAAGTAAGCTGCACTATCAATCAATACAGCAGATAACCCAACTAAACTATGAAATCCTGCTACCATTTCCGGCAATTGAGTCATAGAAATTCTTTTAGAAATAAAAATTCCTGTACTTCCACCTAATAAAATAGCTATTAAAGGATAAAGCAAATTACAAGATGAGGTATATGCCCCTAAACATGCTAGAACCATACCAATAATACCATATATATTCCCAGATTTTGCAGTATCTGCTGAAGATAACCCTTTTAAAGCAAAGATAAAACAAACAGCTGAAATTAAATACAGAATATCAGTCATTAATTAATCCTATTTCTTTTTTTGAAACATTTGAAGCATTCTATTCGTTACAGCAAAACCTCCAAAAATATTAATTGATGAAAATAATACTGCTAAAAATCCAAAAACTTTTGAAATAGAAAGCCCATCATTTGAAAGAGCGAACAATCCCCCTAAAATAATGACACTTGAAATTGCATTAGTAACTGACATAAGAGGAGCATGCAAAGCAGGAGTAACTTTCCAAACAACATAATATCCTACAAAACATGCTAATATAAATACTGTTATACTATGTAAATTATTTGCTGAAATTAATTGAGACCAACTTATCAAATCATTCCATAAACTCTGAAAAAATATTGCCACTTAAAATCCTATCTAAAAACAATGCGAGTATAACAAAAAAAATTGCTATAGCCTAGATAAAAATTTATCTGCATCTATAGCCGCTTTACATCCTTGTCCAGCTGAAACTATTGCCTGTCGATAAATATTATCGCATACATCTCCTGCAGCAAAAATTCCATCTACAGATGTTTTTGTTCCATCAACTATGATATATCCTTGCTCATCTAATTTAAGCTGATTTTCAAAAATCTTTGTAGCTGGAGCATGCCCTATCGCGATAAAAACACCATCTAATGAAAGCTTTTTACATTGCCCCTTACCTTCTGTTAACATAAGACCATTTACTTTATTTCCATCACCTAAAATTTCGGTTACTACACTATTCCATAAAACTTCTATTTTAGGATTATTAAATAACCTTTGTTGCATAAGTTTTTCAGCACGTAATGTTTCCCTACGATGAATTAAAAACACCTTACTAGCAAAATTTGTTAAATATATAGCTTCCTCTACCGCCGTATTTCCTCCACCTATGACAGCTACTATTTTATCTTTGAAGAAAAAGCCATCACATGTAGCACAAGCAGAAACCCCGTGATTCATGTATTTTTTTTCGCTATCTAATCCTAACCATTTTGCATTAGCCCCTGTAGCGACTATAACAGATTTACTTTCATAAACCGTTCCTGATTCACCTATACAATTAAATGGATAATTTAAAAAATTTGTTGAAACTATAATATCATATATAATTTCTACACCAACATGTTCAGATTGTTCTCTCATTTGAGACATAAGTTGAATACCAGAAATAGGATTAGCAAATCCAGGATAATTCTCTATCATAGAAGTAATAGTTAATTGTCCTCCGTCTTGATTTCCAGTAATCAATTTTACTTTATAGCCAGCTCTAGCTACATAAATAGCAGAAGTATATCCTGCAGGACCTCCACCAATAACTAAAACGTCTAACATATTTACTCCATTCTAATAAAAGAAGTATATAAAGGAAAAGTGCTTATTACAATGAAACTATTTTAAGTAAAATATCCTTTATTATAACAAAAGCCAATTTATTTTTATTTATGATTAGACTTTTAATACAAAAAAGCCTCCTAAAGGAGGCTTTTAAAGCTTATTTATCTTCATCAGATTTCTTCCCGATAGCTAAACCGAGAATATCTCCAAGACTTGCACCACTATCAGATGACCCAAACTCAGCCATAACCTGCTTTTCTTCATCAATTTCAAGTGATTTAATAGACAATCCAATTTTTCTTCCAGTTTTATCTATAGAAGTAATTTTGGCATCAACCTTTTCTCCAACAGCGAATCTTTCAGGTCTACGATCTTGCCTGTCTTTTGCTAAATCAGCTTTTTTAATGAAGCCATGAACACCATTAACTAAGGTTACCTCTATACCATCTGATTTTACTTCTGAAACGATACATGTAACTACTTTACCTTTCTTCATTTCGATTTCTACATCAGCACCGCCATAAGGATTTTCCGTCAATTGTTTCATTCCAAGTGAAATTCTTTCTTTATCAGCTTCCACTTCTAAAACTTTAACTTGAACTGTGTCTCCTTTTTTATATTTTTCTAAATCTTCAGGTTTTACTCTTTCCCAGCTGATATCATTAATATGAACCATACCATCAATATCATCTGTTATTTTTACAAAAATACCAAAATCAGTTACATTAGTAATAACACTATCAAAAACTTTGCCAACCGGATAATCCTCTACTATTTTATCCCAAGGATTAGTTTGAAGCTGTTTCATTCCAAGCCCTAAACGTCTCTTAGAAACATCAATATCAAGAACTACTACATCAATAATAGAACCAGCTGTTGTTACTTTAAATGGAGATACTCCTTTATTCCAACTTATTTCGGAAAGATAAACTAATCCTTCGACACCCTCTTTAACTTCAACAAAAATTCCATATTCAGTAACATTATTAACTTTTCCTGAAATTTTCATTCCCGGTTTAAACTCATTTTCAACCCCTTCCCAAGGGTCTGGAGTCAATTGTTTAATTCCCAAAGAAATTCTTTTACTTTCTTTGTTAAACTTAATAACTTTAACCTTTATTTCTTGACCTGGTGTTAGTACATCAGCTGGATTATTTACACGTTTCCAAGAAATATCAGTGCTATGTAATAATCCATCGATACCACCGATATCAACAAATGCTCCATAGTTCGTAATATTTTTTACCACACCATTAAGAACCTGTCCTTCTGAAAGATTAGCAATAGCCTTAGCTCTTTCTTCTGCATTAGCGCCTTCTAAAATACCGCGACGAGAAACTACTATGTTTTCTCTTAATTTATCCATTTTTAGAATTAAAAATGGTTGTTCGATTCCCATCAATGGAGTAATATCTTTTACAGGACGTATATCAACCTGACTTCCTGGTAAAAATGCCGTAGTACTACCGAGATTGACTATAAAACCACCTTTAACCCTACTAAACATAGTTCCCATAACAGGAGTACCTTCTTTAAAGGCTTTTTCGAAATCATCCCAAGCTGCTTCTCTTAAAGCTTTTTCACGACTAAGAACTATTTCTCCACTTTTATCTTCATAACGATCGATATATACATCTATTTTATCTCCGACTTTTAGTTCTAATTTTTTTTCATTATTACTAAATTCAAAAGTAGGTATACGACCTTCTGACTTCAAACCAACATCTACAGTTACAAAATTATCATCAACTGCAACTACTGTTCCATTTACTACTTTATCTTCCCAAAGAGATCCCTTACAAGACTCTTCAAAAAGAGAAGCAAAATTCTCACTTTGAGTTCCTAACTCTTCTGACATTAAATTTCCTTATTTTATTATAAAAAACTGACTATCCAAAATTAACCTTGCCTTGCTTTAAAACGAGGATTCGTTTTATTAATCACATAGATACGACCCTTTCGCCTAATCATTCGGCAATTTTTATGTCTAGATTTTATCGTTTTTAATGAATTTACGATTTTCATAAAAATACTCCCTTTCGGTTCAGACTCATAGCATATTATTATAGAGAAGTCAAATCAAAAGTATTTTTTATATCGAAAATTTACTTTTAAATTTTATATATTTATAGATAGATGATCTAATTCTTCTGTGCATTAAAAAATCACGCTTATAATCATAAGATGAAATATTCTCTAAAATAATTAAGCTTATTTTATATCTTGGAAAATAAGACAAAGTTGATTTATATCCATCAATATAGCCTATATGATAAAATTCTTCATCATTGGCTTTACAAATCCCGCAACAATATTTTCCTTCTGGAAATTCTGAATCCATAACAGGAGTTATCATAATATTATATAAGTTATCATCAAGTACTTTCTTATTATGTAAAGCATAATTCCAAATATTTAAATCAATTGCAGTAGAGATTAAGCCTCCGCATGCATTGCCTGGAAATGTACAGAATCCATATTTATTCACACAATTTCTTGTGGATTTTTCTATTCCGTTAATTAATAATCCATTATTAATAATTTTAGAAGGAATAAAATTTTTATGACTGTCTTTTATTTTTCGTAGATGCACATTATCAATTAAAAATGTATTACTCATATTTAATTTATGTAATAAACCATACACTAATTGTTCATATGTCTTATGAGTAACATTTTCTAAAATATACCCTAGAGTTATATATCCAATATTAGAATATTTGAATTTACCCGATGAAGTATGTGACAATAATTGTATAATAGTAACATTATCTTGAATTTTCTGAGTTGGTAATAAATATTTATTCGCTTTATCCTGTAAATTGATAGTTCCTTTACCAACTTCTATTAAAATTAAAGCAGATGTAATCTGCTTTACAAGAGAGGCAACCAAGAATTGTTGTTGTTCTATATTTCGATGCAAATAAGACTTAGAAAATATTAATTTGTTATCTTTGTATAATACAATTACTCCGCGGAATAAATGATTTGTTTTTATGTATGATTTTATAGAATAAACTAGCCTATCTTCTAAGGTTAAATTAAAATTGGCAAAAAACAGACAAGCCATAAAACTAATAATTAAAATGTAAAATTTTTTATCTATTAAAGCGATTATCGTATTCTTCATCAATTTCATCATCGCCTATAGTTGGAGAAATAACTATAGATAAACTTTTACGCTTTTTAGGAGACATTTTTGCAATTTTTTCTTGTGCTTGTTTCTTTTCACTTTCAGAAACTTCACCCGTTTCTTTACCACTTAAATCATATCTAAATGGAAACACTACTAGTGCTCGAATATACTCTTTTCTACTAGTATAATGGGTCAAGGCCCTTTTTGCTAATATTTTAGATGCTTCTGGAGGTAGAACTTTTTTTATATCTTCATCGATACCTATTTTCAAAGGTTTGGGTCTTTCTTTAGAGAAACAAGCTGGATACTCACTTATTAACCAATTAATAAACATACGAATTCTAACAGATTGTGCTTTCCTAGCCAAGGTAATTTTTTGACGTCTGGTTAACATTTGACCTTTTTCTCGTAGATCATCCATTGTAACTGTCCAAAATGAAAAATTAGGATCTTTTTCTTTTAATTGCTGTAACATTTCACTTAAAGATTTTTTAGTTTTAGCTTTACTATCAGTTACTGTAACAGAAGAAAATGATGACCCGGCAGACTGTTTTCTCTCCATTATTCCAATATGCTTAGCCATTCCATCTTTTAGCTTTTCAGTAATTTTTGCTAATTCATCTGTTTTTAATTTTAGTTTTTCACCCATGCCTATATTCCCGATATACAACTATCAAATCATAATATTTCATAAAAAATCAACTATATATTCAGTATAATTTTAACAACATTTAACAATAATTTCTATCTAATGATTATAAACTTATTAATATTTATGATTAAAATTTTACTATTCTCATAAAAATTAATCAAATATTTTATTAAAATTTTAATTATATTGTTGATTTTATAATTATTTTATATTAATGAATTATATATTATACACATCAGGACTCAACATGATAAAGACACTCTCACTTATACTTTTTGGATTATTTTTTAATATATATTCACTTTTTAATATTCAACCAAGAAAATCTATCACTTATCAAAAAAATATGAAAATTATAACTCTAGAGCAAGCATTTATTCCTCAAACGGAAAAACAAAAAAAGAAAAATATTCAATATATTGAATATTTATACAGAAAATATATATCGTTTAATCTTATTAAACCTGGAATGCCTATTACTTTAGAAAGAAATAGTAAAAATGAAATATCTCATATTAATTTAAATGATATGGGAAATGATGCCATCATATTTGCTATTATGAGACATATGCCATCTACTGCAAATCAACAAGGGAACTCCTCAACTACTGAAACAAATGTATTATTAGCTACTCAAAATAATCCACAAATATTAGGAATATCTTTAATAGAAAAATGCTTAAATCTAATGATATGCTCAGCAAACCAAAAAAGAAATTATATAACTGCAGCTTTAATCAATATTTGTAATAGTAATATATATATATATCAGATAAATTTAATGAACAAGATTTAGGTGATTTAAAAAGTCAACCTATAAAAGAAATTATGAAAAATCCTAAATTCCAACAAGCTTTTATGAATAAAGATATTCCTTTGCCAAATGGAGAATCCGGAGATCAGGTAATTAAACGTTTCATAAGCGGATTACAAGAAGTGCTCCCTATTGCACAGAGAGAAAAAAAATTACCAATAATTATTAGTAATAGAGGTACAATGAATTGGTTTTGCCGTTATGCGCTCGACAATTATAATTTACCTCTTATTATGCCAGATAACTTATCGATTATACTTTGTGCATATTTTCCATCAAATAACACTATATCTTTAGTTGTAGATAACAATAATATTCCTGTTTTATTAACTTATTTTGAATTATTACAAATAGCATTATCTCCTGTAAACAGTAATATATTTAGTAATCTGATAAATCAGCAAATAATAATGGATACAAATAATA
Organism: uncultured Holosporaceae bacterium; assembly: GCA_964532905.1. Taxonomy (GTDB): domain Bacteria; phylum Pseudomonadota; class Alphaproteobacteria; order UBA3830; family UBA3830; genus UBA3830. The sequence continues at coordinate 9,978 of CAZHJM010000013.1, read as the reverse complement.
TAATTGAAAGTAAGCAAAACAAACATAAACAAACAAACAAAATAGTTGAATTTTCTTTAGTAAATTATAACTTGTAATTCGAAAATTTTAATTAAAAATAAAGGAAGGTAATACCTTCCTTTTCTATTATTTATATATTATTTTTGCGATTTATAATCTATCCAACCGATATTTCCATCAAAACGAGTATAAACTACGTTGACCGATGAATTTACTATATTTTCAAAAATGAAAACTTTTCTCTTATCATTTAATTCATTTGCTGCTTCACTTACGCTCATTAATGGGAGATCATCTAAAACTTCAGCAATAATTAAAGGTCCTTTTGAATCTTCATCAGAAACAGGATTATCAAAAGAATTATATTCTACTTTTTTCATAGAACAATGTCCGCTACATTTTCTTTTCTTTTGCATATTTTGTTCTAATTTTTGTATAGTAATATCAAAACTAATCTTAGGATCTTCAGATTTTTCCCTTATAAAATAAGAATTGCCTGTATTTGTTCTTACTGAAATATCTGTAATAAACAAATAACCATCCTTATTCATAACGATATTTGCATCTAAAAACTCAATTCTATACTTTTTCTCTAAAGCTAATAATGCTTCATGAGCTTTTTGAGTTAAAGATTCACCTATCTCCATATGTCTACCTGAAAAAGAAAAGTTCATTTTATCCTCCTAATTTCATTAACATATTAAGTATAGACAATATTTTATAAAAAAAATACTTCTTTATTTACATTCTGTAATTTTATAATTTCTTATACGATTAATCGAATTAGGAATGTTCATACTTTCTCTGTACTTAGCGACTGTTCTTCTTGAAATTACGATACCTCTGGTACTTAAAAAATATACAATATTTTCGTCCGAATAAGGACTATTATGAGGCTCTTGCTTAATAAGTTGTTTCATATACTGTTTCACAGAATAATCGCTTGCTATTTCATCTCCAAATGTATTAGCTAATAATTATCCCATATCAAAAATTCCGCGTGAAGTTGAAATACTTTTATTCATAATAGCTCTATGTACAGTACTTTCATGTAAAGATAAACTCTGGGCTAATGTTTTTGCATTTAGAGGTATCAAGCTAAAATTATTTCCTTGAAAAAAATCTATCTGCCTGAATAAAATTTCTCTTGCTACCTTGATTAAAGTATTATTTCTATAATTAATGGCTTTTACTAGAAGATTCGCCTCTCTACATTTTTCATTAATATAATGTTTATCAGCTAATGAATGAGAATGCTTTTTCACATCTTTTATTAAAGAATTATCAACTTTAATTTCAGGAAAATCATCATTTATTAATACATTGAAGTCATTAATTTCATTTGTAACAATTAAATCTACAGGACGATTAATAGCGACTTCTATTTTTTGACTCTGGATAAATCTCAAAGCCTCTTTAATATCAGATTTAATACTATCTAATAATAAAGTATTAAAAATTTTAGATTTACGTTTTTTAGTTAATATATCGACCAATAATTGCTCATGTAAATCACTATATACCCCTTTATACTTTAAAATTGTTTGTATTTTTTCTAATAAATTAAAAGTAAAATAATGTCCTTGTTCTAAAGTTTTTAAACGATTAATAACAAATATTAAAAGCTGATAATTATAATGTTTCCTGAGTTTTTCTAATATATTCAACTCCAAATAACCTTCTTCAGTAATATTATAAATCAGAGTTTCCGCTATCTTTTTTTCTTTTTCTGATAGGTTTAAAAAAACCATTTGTTGTAATAATTCCTTATGGAAATCATTTTCATCTTCTAAAAGATCTAAATTATTATTGTATAAATTTTCAGAACGTATTAAAAAAGGATTTTCTGTAGTTTCTCTCTCTATAACTTCTCTTAAATCCATATTATTCAATTCTAATATTTTTAAAGATAAACTTAATTCAGGTAATAGAACTATATTATTCTTTAAAAATAATGAAATACTATTCTTCTTCTCCATCATAAGAAGAGTTATACTCGGAAAAACTTTCTCCAAGGTAAATTTTTTGAGCTTTTTTGCTTTTTATTATTTTTTCAGCCTCTCCTTCCATTAAAACCTGACCATCAAACAAAAGATACGCATAATCAGCTAAAGGAAGTGTATCTCGTACATTATGATCTGTAATTATTACCCCTATATTTCTTTTCTTTAAATCTTTTATCATGTCTTTCATTTCAGAAATAGCAAGTGGATCAATACCAGCAAATGGTTCATCCAAAAGTATAAATTTAGGACTTGTAGCTAAAGCTCTAGCTATTTCTAATTTACGACGCTCTCCGCCTGATATACTAACAGAAGGAGATTTACGAATATGATCTAATGACAGTTCCTTTAACAAATTTTCCAATATATTATATTTATCAGTTTTTGAATAATTATTCATATCCAATACAGCATAAATATTTTCTTCTACAGATAACCCTCGAAAAATAGATGACTCTTGTGGTAAATATCCTATCCCCATTCTTGCACGTTTATACATAGGCAAATCAGTAATATTTACATTATTCAAATATATCGAACCCTTATCGGGTTTAAGTAAACCACATAATAAAGAAAAAGTAGTTGTTTTACCTGCTCCATTTGGTCCAAGTAAAGCTACAATTTGCCCTTGAATAGCCTTTATATTAACTCCTCTCAGAATTTCTCTTTTCTTTACACTTTTTCGTAAATCATTACATATGATTTCACTAATCATTTCATTTGTCCTTTGTAGATACTAATCCTTTAGACTTATAAATTTTTAGTTCATTGGTGTTAGTATTAAACGTAGCACTTTCACAAATAATCGTATTTTTATTATTTAATATAGTGACATTATCGTTTACAGTCAAAATATTATCGAATAAAGTTCCTCTATTCCCTTTAATAATATAAGAATCTGTTTTAATGACGAAATTACCATTTCCCCAAATTTTATTTAATATATTCTCTTTTATATCTCCGAACAAATGATTAGCATTAACATCATAAGCATTTCCTTTTTCTTTATATTTTAAAATTACATTATTATGTGCTTCCACTGTACATTGATTATATTCAATATTGTCTACCGCTTTTAAATAATATTGAGAAGTTTTATATGAAGGATGACCGAATGCCTTTACTTTTTTTAAATCTTTACCTAAAACATCTCCAAATTCTATTTCCATTTTATCTGCAATAACTAAATCTTCATTTATATAACCTTTAACTTGCCCTGTTAAAATAATCTTTTTACCATTCATATCAAAAAAACATTTCTGTTGAGCAGTTAATTTTATATTATCCTGAGCAATTTGTATTGGATGATTTCCGTATGCTATATTCTTATTAAAATCCACAAAAAGCTTTTCAGTCTCTACAAACAATCCATTCTCAGTAGATAACTTTACATTTCCAATAAATTCACACTGCTTAGCATTGCTTGTTAAAGCTCGTGATTTATCTGATGATATTGTTGCAGTTTCTTCCTTTGATATTTTAAAAGTAGAAATTAAATTTTTGAAATTAATAATACCATTATTTTCTTCTGTTACTTCAGAAGATTTTATAAATACATTACTTTTATTATTTTCATAAGATTTATATGTAATATCAGCAAAAGAATTCATAGAATTATTTTTAAAACTATTTTTATAATAAATATTATTTGCAGTTAATACAGAATATAGAATTTTAAAACAAATTAAGAAGGCTAAAACAACAAATGCTCCTGCAATTAGTTTTATTTTTCTTCTTCTATTATGCAAGACCTATCCTTAAACAATCATGAATATGGACAATTCCATATGGCTTATCATCTTTACAAACAAATAAGCTTGTTATCTGATATTTATTCATTAATTTGGTTGCTTCTTGTGCAAACATATCTTCAGAAACAGTTTTTGGATGCAAACTCATAATATCTTTAGCTTTTCTTTCTAAAAATTTACTATCAATTTTCCGACGCAAATCTCCATCAGTAATAATTCCTGCAATTTTACCTTCACCATCCACAACACAAGTACAACCAAAAGATTTTTTAGTCATTTCAATTAAAACATCTTTCATCAAATCATTTAATTGTACTTTAGGAATATCAGTATGCATTAAATCTGAAACTTTAAGTAATCTTTTTCCTAAGGTTCCTCCTGGATGAAAATTCTTAAAATCATCCCTTGAAAATTCCTTCCGACGTAATAAAGATAATGCTATTGCATCTCCTATTGCTAACATCATCGTTGTCGTCGTTGTTGGAGCTAAATTATAAGGACAAGCTTCATCAATTTTAGGCATTGAAATAACAACACTTGATGATTTTGCTAATACACTATCAGAATTAGACGTAATACCTATCACATCTATACCAAAACGATTAGCATAAGCAAGCATAGGAATCAGCTCTGCTGTATTTCCGGATAAAGATAAAACTAACAAAATATCTTTTTTAGAAATTTCACCTAAATCTCCGTGACTTGCTTCTGCAGGATGCAAAAAAAATGAAGGAGTTCCTAAAGAAGATAATGTCGCAGAAATCTTTCTACCGATATGTCCTGGCTTTCCCATTCCAGAAACTATAACATGACCATCCTTTTTTTTATAAATAAGATCAACAGCTAAAACAAAATTATTATCCAAAGCCCAATACATAGACTCAAGCCCTGTAATTTCTTGTTTTAAAACTGACTTTGCATATTCTAAATCCGAATTCATAATATCACTCCACTGTAACTGATTTAGCTAAATTTCTAGGTTTATCTACATCTTCTCCACGAAGAACAGTAACCCTATATGCTAATAACTGTAAAGGAATAGAATATAAAATTGGAGCTAACTCTTCGCAGACATTCGGTAATACAATTGTATTATTGTTGAAAAGTAATGCCCCTTTATCATCTGTAAAAACTATAATATTTCGCCCTCTTGCTTGAGCAACTTGAATATTAGAAAACATTTTATTAAACATTCTCCCTGAAGGACATAAACATAATACAGGCATTTCATCATTTATTAAAGCTATAGGACCATGTTTCATTTCTCCAGCAGCAAATCCTTCTGCATGAATATATGAAATTTCTTTTAATTTTAAAGCCCCTTCTAATGCGATAGGATATAAATTATCCCTTCCTAAATATATAACGCTCGTAGCATTTTGAATATTTTTAGCTAGATTATAAATTTTATCTTCTAAACATAACACTTCTTCACAGATAGTCGGTAAATTTCTTAAATTATTTAATAAATATTTATGCTTACAAAATGCTAACATGGCTAAAACTGTTAATTGAGAAGTAAAAGCCTTAGTCGAAGCTACCCCTATCTCTACCCCAGCTTCAGTATAAAACACAAAGTCAGCTGTCCTAGAAATAGCGCTATTTTTTACATTAGCGATAGCTAAAACTTTACATGTATGATTATGCTCTTTAACATATTCTATTGCTTCTAAAGTATCTATAGTTTCTCCTGATTGTGTTATAGCTATTAATAAAGTATTGTCTTCAATAATTGGAGAACGATATCTGTATTCTGATGCAATCTCAACATTTGTTGGAATATTTAAATACCTTTCAAACCAATAACGAGCGACCATTCCTGCATGATAAGAAGTCCCGCATGCTAATATTAATATTCTTGAAACACTATCAAAAAAATCGAAACTAATTGTATTAGATTGAATAGTTTTACGAATCGCACTTGGTTGTTCCATAATCTCTTTAAACATATAGTGCTCATAATTTCCTTTTCCACAATTTACCAAATCATCAGTAACTTTTATTTTTTCTTTTTGAATTGGGTAAAAATCTAAATCGAAAAATTTAACATTATCTTTAGAAATTTCAGCATAATCTCCATCATCTAAATAAACAATCTCTTCACAACTACCAGAAATTGAGCTTGCATCAGAACCAACACACATATTTTGACCAAAGCCAATAGCCATTGGACTTTTATTTTTAGCACAAAAAAGAATATCCGGCATAAAATCAAATATTGCGACAAAAGCATATGTCCCTTCAACAATTTGTAACATATTTCTAAATGCTTCTCTTGGAGAAACACCTTTATCTATCTCGGATTGAAGATAGAGTACTACCGATTCGGTATCAGTTTGTGAAGTAAATTTATATCCCTGTGCAGTTAAATCATTTTTTATTTGTTCATAATTTTCAATAATACCATTATGAACTAAAGCAATATTAGTAGACATCATAGGATGAGCATTTTCTTCCGTAGGCTTGCCGTGTGTTGCCCATCTAGTATGTCCTATCCCTACAGTGCCATTTATAGGATTTAACGATATTTTATTTTTTAAATTATTGAGTTTACCAACAGCTCTTTCACGTACGATTTTTCCATTATTATTTATTACAGCAATCCCGGCTGAATCATATCCTCTATATTCTAATTTTTCTAAACCATCCATTATATTTGGGACAATATTTTGATTATTTCTACTAATTATTCCAATAATGCCACACATTATTTATTTTTCCTTGATTCTCTAAAGTTCAAAGCCCATTTTTCAATATTTTTTTGCTTTCCACGAGCAATCGATAGTGAATTAGTATTCACATCTTTAGTAATAACACTACCTGCTCCAATTATAGCGCCATTATCAATTTTTACTGGAGCAACTAGAGCAGAATTAGACCCAATAAATACATTATCTCCAATTTCTGTTTTGAACTTTTGAAATCCATCATAATTACATGTAATAGTCCCTGCTCCTATATTAGTATTATGACCAATAGTACTATCTCCAATATAAGTTAAATGATTTACTTTTGATTTTTCACCTATAATACTATTTTTTACTTCAACAAAATTACCAATTTTTGCATTTGAACAGATTTTGCTTCCTTTACGTAATCTAGCAAATGGACCAACACTTGATTTGTGAATAATAGCTCCTTCTATTGAACAAAAAGATTTTATTTCTGAACCTGAACAAACTTTAACTTCTTTACCAAAAACAACATATGGATGTATAATAACATCAGTTTCAATTTCTGTATCATAAGAAAAGAAAACTGTTTCAGGAGAGATTAATGTAACGCCATTATCTAAGCAACGTTTTCTCATTCCATCCTGGAAATATTGTTCAAGTTGTGCCATTTCAGAGCGAGTATTTACACCAGATAATTCCTCTTTAGATGCTTGATAATATCTATTAACATATCCATATTCATATGCTAATCTGACGATTTCAGTAATATAAATTTCATCTGTTATTTTGCTTGGTTTTATTAAATTCAATAATTTATTTAAAACATCTCTTCTAATTAATAAACCAGCATTACAAAGAGGAATAATTTTACTATTCTCATTGATATCTTTAGCTTCAATAATACTTTTTATCTCACCTGGTTTATCAGAAGCCTCTAATTTTCCTAAATCATTAGAACTACTAGAATCAAAAGCTAAAATGACTATAGCCGTATTAGCATCTCGTTTTGCAATTTCATACATAGCTTGTAAACTTTTAGAAGAAATTAAAGGGATATCGCCATACAAAATATAAACCCAACCCTCATCTCTTTTAGAAAGTTTTTCTAATCCAAACTTCACAGCATCACCGGTACCCATTGGTTTATGCTGAAAGGATTTTTTTACATCTATATTAATTTCCAATTCAAATGATTCATATTGAGGTTTTAAAACTAGTACGATTTCCTGAGGATTAATTTCATTAGCTGTTTTAATCACATGTTCAACAAGTGAAAGTCCTCCTATTTTATGAAAAATTTTCGGAGTAGATGATTTTAATCTTGAGCCATCTCCTGCAGCTAAAATTATAACTGATTTTGGTTCTTCATAAAAATCATCGTACATTTATTAAAACTCCACTTCAAATTTACGTATCGTAAACCTTTTATTGATAAACTATTTATAACATAGCCTATTATATCTGTTTTTTTTTAATAATACAGATATTGGATGGAAAATTATGAATAAGATTGTAGTAATACTTGGAGCAATAGTTTTAATCACTTTAGGAGCATTATTCTTTTGTGCTGGATTTTTTACTGGAAGCACAATTCCATCTTTATTTTCAGAAAAAACAGAAAAAACACTGCCTCAAGATAAAGATGCAGAAGGGAAAAAAATATCTCCAGAATCTGTTGAATCTACTATACGAGCCAAATCAGAATCTATTTCAGATAAAATATTAAAAATTCTATCTTCAGGAACACAGCCTGAAAAAACATCAATAACAAGACCAAGTATTTCAAACACAAATATATCTTCTGAATCTTTATTAAGAGAAATAATCTCGTCTCATACAGAACATGACAATTGTTCCATACAGAAGACCGAATCAATAATTCAATATCCAACAAAGCAAAATCCCGATAGTTTACAAGGAAAAACAATAGTTTTCATCGGTTATTTCAAAAATAACATTGCTTTACAAGTACAAAAACTATTAACCAGCAAAGGGTATAAAATACATGTAGAACAATCTAAAACTAATACTGATGAATCATATGTATTCTGTGGACCATTTAAAAAATTAGATAATGCTAAAAAACTTACTAACTGGCTTAAGCAACATGATTTTTCAGAAGCTAAGGTTATTGATACAACTTCAGCTCATGTAGAAGATCTTATGTTAAAAACCTCTGAAGATTCCGACGCTTTACCTGAAAATGAAGAAAAAAATATACCTGAAATTAACAATATACAACTTAATGCTTTACAGAATGAAGCGATAAGAAATACTCAGCAAAATTTTAATAATATGAATAATGCTCAAAACTATTACAACCAAGGACAATATTCCATATCTAATCAACAAGGAATACAAAATCCTCAACAATCAAATATTATGAATCAACAAGCACCTCAAAATATGATGCAACAAAGAAATTTAAATAATATAAATCCGCAACTTCAAAGACAACAGCAAATACCTCAACAAAATATGATACCTCAGAATCAAATGAATCCTCAAATGCTCCGCCAACAAACTATGAGGCAATAAAGAGTTCCTAATAATATGACCAACCAGTTTGCGAGGTAATAAAAATTATATATTATAAAATTTTTAGGTAAAAAATATTTCTAATAAATTATCAGATGCCTCTTTTCTCTCAATTTCTCGAGAATGAACATATGCACGTAATCCACCTACCAGAATTTTAGAGCTATACCCATCTATATTAAATTGTTTATCCTTGGAGATTTCGTTACTTACGAACGTCCATAAATTTTCACATGAAGCACACATATCATTACCTGATAAAAAAGAGCATTTTTCAGGAATAGCAGATAAACGATTTACTAAAATTTTATTATCTAAAAACCTAGATGATAATCTATTTATATTTACTTCTTTTTTCATCATTAACTATTTTTTGCGCACTTAAATAAGTTCTAATTCCATCAACAACATTCTGATCAATGTCAAATATTGTTAAAATATCTTTTCTACTTTTAGATAATGTACTGCATTTTAAATTACCATTCAAAGAAAAAGACAATACCTCAAATATTGAAAAACAAACAAATAATAAGCAAATAATAAAATTTTTCATTCTTTCACCTTCCATTTACTTAATATCGAAAAAATATTATCTCCACTATTTTCTGACAGCTTAATATTTGTCAATAATTCTGTACTAGGGTAATTAATTATAGATTTTATTTGATTCTGAATAATTTCATCTTTTATTATTAATGAAAAACTCTCTTGGTTCTGATACTCTCTAATATTTGAAATTATTTGTATTATATCCTCCTTTTGTTTTTCTACTTCTTCTGTCCAATCCTTATTCTCTATACAAAAATTAAGCTTTTCGTTAACTAAAAACAATTTAGAATACAAAAAATCTCTTAGTTCAGTTTTATTCATAGTTACAGTCGTATTTAAAACTTGATTTATAATATCATCAAAATCATTTGTTTGCTCTTTATTATAATTTCCCATTTCTTGCTCTTCAACATCTTTATGCTCTAATTTAGAATTATATGTAATTCTATTCAAATCAATATA
>CAZHJM010000012.1:0-30250 GCA_964532905.1 uncultured Holosporaceae bacterium | reverse complement strand
TATTCATTTATACTCTCCTCTTTATTACTACTATCTGTACCCTATACCATATTTCATATCCAAACTTCAAATTTTGCATTTTCCACAACTACAGCATCCATTGCAAATCATTTTACTTCCACACTTGTTACAATTAGAACTATATTGAGGTTTATGCAGATACTTATTTGGTATAATAAATCCCAATGGATCTTTTAATATAAACTCTATCGGTTTGCCAACATAATTTAATCCTGATTTATATGCCATTTCACTTTGCAATAACTTATTAGGCATATGATAACATTTCCCATCTTTCACAAAATTAGTGCCTGTTTCAAAAAAACAGAATCTAACATTATATTTCTTACATTGTTCCATTAAAAATTTTATCCAATCATAATTACATGGTCTAGCTCCATCGTAATTTTCTCCTCCTACTGTTACCTGTTCAATCTGTTTCAATCTTAAATAATCCTCTATATCTATCTGTCCAATTAATGGAGCACATACTATACCTTTGTGTTTAAAAGGTAATTTTAATAAAATTGGTATTCTCTCATTAGCTCTTTTTTGGTTTTCGCACGTTACATTAAAAAATATATTTTCCCAACCATCTTCCCAATCATCCGGTAAACATTTTAGAACCCTTTCAGGACGCTTTGTAAGCAAGAAAAATTTCACATCACTACGTTCTTTCATAAACGTCCATGTTTTAACTCTCCATTCATCCGCTTCCTCTAAGAAAAAATCAGATGTCATGCAAACTCTTATCATTTTTCCGCTTTTTATCTTATATGAACCATCTCTATTCCTTTGTATCGGATAGTCAAAATTATTTTTTACTTGATAAATATCTGATCCCTTTTGTCCTCTTTGCTTATCTAAATAATACATATAACAATTCTGACATCCCTCACTAATCTTCCTACATCCATGCCATGGATTCCATATGTCGTGCATAAGTATTTTAAACTTTTTTTATATTTTTATAATTCAAGTTCTGCTTGTAATAACTCAGACTTTGCAAGTAACATAGCAATAGCAAAAATATCTGCATCTACCTCACATTTCGAAATTTTCTCCAATAAAATACATTTAGAAGAATCTATATGCCAAGTAAAATTCAGATGTGTCATATTATTATCTTTAGCTTCTTTTTTTAATGCTTTAAACATATTATTATTTTGAATTAATGGAGAATTTAAAAACACATGACTTAATGTAATACATCTAGGATATTCATATCTTTCCGCTATCAAGTAAGATACAAAAAGTGCAAAATCCGAGCACCTATTTAAATTTTTACTTAAATAATTCCGAGCCTCAGCAATTGCTACTCTTTCTTCTTCTTTAAAAGTAAACTTTCCTAACTGACGGAGTTCCATTACTTTAAAACAGAAGTCAGGGGCTAACGGAGATGTAATTATCTGATTTATAAGATTAATAAATTGTTGATTTTTTACATCAAACTGGCATTCCGATATAAGAGGAACAGGTTTGAAAAAATCAGAATAAAAATCCGGTATCTTTAAGTTCATTAATATGTTAGGAACATTATTAGATAGCACTTATCTATCATCATGCTCAAACAGGAAACAATCTGTACTACCTGCTTTACTCCCTGTTGGTGCCTTTAAAGGAGAGCTTGCCGTTTTTACTATTGGAAACTCTGTTGCTAAAAAAATCGATACTATCCCTGAATCACATAACTCCACCCCTATACTCTTAACTCTTACATCGCATGGACTCCATTCATCATGATTAGATTTGTTTCTACACCAAAAAGCCAGACTTTCATTACTTAAAACCATATACTCCTCTTCTGGTGATAAGGGAATTTCAATAGTAGTATACGGTGGAAAAGAGAACGGTACATAATCAACGTAATTACCTTGTAATCTTCTAATTATTGCTTTTCTGGCGATATCAACTATAATACAAAATATTGTTTCATCACCACATATTCTTACATCATGCGGATCATCTTGAAACAACGGGCTTGTTATCTTTCTTTTATTTATCCTAATCATATGATGCAGATGATGGTGTTTTTGTAGCACAGGATTTTTACCAAGTTCTTCTGAAAGAATAGAAAAAACTGTTTTCCAACATTTTTTATATTCTGAAGAATCTTTCGGCACGTCCATAAACCACTTTGCTTCTATATTTTTTAATATCTGCATATTAAATTTCAATAGTGGCTGTTTTTAAATTGCTCTCATAGTATAACAACTATCAGTTGAAATTAAATAAGCAAACAGAATACTATAAATTGTACATATCTTTTTATTAATCATTTAAATATCTCCTAACTTTGTAAGAGTTGTTCTAATATATTCTTTGCTATATCGACCATTTTTTTCTTTAATTCTTCTTCTAAATCGGTAAATGATTCGTATACAGACATAGGAAAAGAAAGCTGGTCTATATTACTTAAGCAGTACAAACTTGCAACATATAGTAATAAATTTTGAGTATCTGTTTTTAAAGTATTTACATTAATTTTTTTAAGTACGTTTAATGTTGTATTTAAATTAGGAGGGCAAAACATACCATTTTGCTCCTTCAACAAAGATAATCCTTTATTACTTAAATTACTTAATAACATCCAATTATCAGGATTCTTATTATCCAAAATTCGCACAATTCTATAGCATTCATCAACTTTTAATGTGATTTTTTTTGTATAAATAAATCAGTTAAAACCATTGCACGGTCTCTGCAATCCTGATCATACTCTTCAATTACTATTTTTTGTTTAGATGTTGTATTTTTTCGATATAGCTTATTATATAATTCTTCACCATTTTTTATTAATGACATTGAAACAAGTTTATATTGTTCATCTTCATTAACTGTACCTGGTGACAACATATTAACCAATATTTCTATTTTCTGTAAAATATTACTAAAATATGAGTCTATCTTTTCTTTTAAAATCTCATTATTATATTCAGGTATTTTTATTAGAGTTTCTAAATAATTTCTAGTTACAAAGTTAGTACAATTAATTATTCCATCTATCAATTTCTGCTTTTGACTGTCTTGACATTTGTATAAAATACTAAATACTTTATTTCCAAATTTTGGAAACAATTCATTATCAAATTTTGTAATAGCATTTTCACTGAAAATAAAGTCTATACTTGGTTTTAGTCCAAATATTTCAGAATTTAATGATAATAATAAACTGCATAAATCATCTTCAACTTCTCTACTCTCAATTAAGGGTATAACTAATGATATAACTTTATTCTTTCCCACTTCATAAGGTATTGGAGATTGAGTTCTATTATTAATAATAGCTACTTTTGTTTGAGGATAAAAACATATTTCTATTTTATTAGTAGAATCCGGAAACATACTATAACTAATATTATATATAGCAATCATAATAATTACACTTAAATATCTTTTCATAACTATTCTCCCTAATAGCTTAATACTTTATTATTATATAATATTTCTAATATATTTTATATAGTTGAAATTAAATTTTATAGACTCTTTATTTATAATGTGACTACTATTATATTTTAGTTTTTTTAAAATTAAAATCCCTTATCCTTTTCAGAATCACTACTAATATCACTTCCATGAGGAGTATGTCCATCACTATTGTCTGCTTGATCTAAATTCTTTTTTGGAGAAGGAGTAATAGGAACTCTTTTTTCACGAGGTAATACACCAACTCCAAAAATATCTGTTATATTTTTTATTTGATTAAGATTTCGATCCCCTAACATAATCCTAATATCAATAGGCAAATACTGTAATGAATCTTCTTCAATGGAAAAGTTCACTCCGGTAATATAACTATTATCATCAATATACGAATAATCCTTAATCCCTAAAGAATTTAGGATTTTATCAAATATACTTTTCTTTTCACAAAGCATCCCCCATTTTTCATCATAAAAATATCTAATAGGATAACCGTCAGATAATTTTATTTCTAGTTCAGAAATATCATCTTTTCGACTTCCTAAAACAGTCCGTCTTTCTTCAAAATTTGGCCAAGGCAAGTCTCTTTTCGCTTTCCATAAATCATGATTAAAAATTCTATAAATTTTTATAGTATCTTCTAATTCTGGTACATTTTGAACAGCAGTATTTTCAATTACTTCTTTTATTAGTACTACAGATTTAATCTTTTCAGATAAATCATCAACTTTTTTTATTTGTTCCGCTATATCTATATTATATATTGTGCACGTTTCCTGAAATTCTTCTAAAGTATCTTTTAAAAACATAATTTTCAATAAAATCCCATAATCTATATTTGCTTTCAGATTTTGATTAGGAATATTTACTATACTACCTTTTAATCGGTTTTTCTGTTTGATGTTTGATATTTCTATTTTACTTAAAATTTGTTGATAAATCTCTGAGGATTTACTCAAGATTTCATTTATGGTTTCTCTATTACTTGATACTAACTCATTAATCTTTGTATCAGTATCCATAATATAAGAAAAATATTCCTCAGCTGTTGTTATAGATATAGCCTTCCCATAGGGTATAAAATCTGGAGAATATTCCTTTGTCTTTTGAAATTGTAAAGTTTCTAAAAAATGTAGTAGATGTATCAACTCATGAGCTAACACCATATAAAATGGACAATAACCCATCCCACTAACAACTACATTTTCAGTACCGAGATTCATTGTTCGAGCAATATGTGAACTTCTACACATAACTTGTGGTTTATTACCTTTAAAAGAAACAATTGTATCACCCCCATCTTTAATAACCGGATTTACATAGATTATTAAATTAGTTTGTTTTTTTGGAAAACCATGTTCATCAAATTCATCTATATTTAATCCGTGACTAAATTGAGCTAATTCATTTGAATCATTAGAAATTTTTATGGTTATTTTAAGATCTTTAGATATTGCATCAATTTTATCAATTAAATTTTCCCCTTTTTTATTTGAACGCAATTTATCAAATTCTCCATTTATAAAACTACTAAACTTCTCTTGTGAATGTCCTTCTCCTCTAATTTCAAAGCAATCAGGCATACCTTTTACTTGAAAAATAATAATTAATAATAAATACAAAAAACACTTTTTCATTATTATCCTCTTTTCATTAATAATTGTAATACATGAGACCAAAATTCACGCAATATTTGACTCTTCTCTTGATTTTTCAGATATCTAGCAGCATCCTTATTTCCTCTGTAACTCCGAATCAAATCATCATAGATACTCATATCATTTTCATTTTTATGTGAATCTAACATTTTAGTAAATTCTATATTAGCAATATCATATAAATCAACATTCCCCCAAAAAATAAGTCTATTTTCCTTTACAATATCCATAGATACATTAGATTTTTTATTATCCGATGATATAAATTGATAACCTATATCATTATTTTTAAGTTCAGCCTCAGAAGGAATCAGGATATGTCTCTTTTTTTTACTAGAAATAGGATTTCTTTTAACAATAAGGACATTTGGTTCCATATTTTCAATTCCTACAAATTTTACATGTTTCTCATTTCTCATTCCATTCGTTTCTAAAAATTGGAATAGTAACACAAAAATTAATAATCCATTCATCATACTGTTTCCCTTATTAATTGCTTTTATTATATCATATAATAAATTAAATTTCCCTACAACCGTTACTAAATCAAAATATCCATATACCTTTACTTTAATTACTGCATACTTATTTTCCTCATTATAAATGGACAAGCGCCTCAAACAAAATCCAAAGCTGACATTTTGCAAGTTCTGCAAACTCTGCAACATCACTCCTCGATATCTGAGCGGTATTCTACAGCTAAATAATCTCTCACCGAAGCTGAAACGCATGATTATGGAAGGATATCAGCCAAAAGATATATCAATTCAAGACATTATCGCAGGAAATGTGCCTGTGCTGTGGAAGGAGCAGGAAAGGTGGATAATTGGATGAATCAAAAAGAATTTCTTTGCTTAAGTGGTTCTTTTTTAAGCGGCGATGAGCCTGGGGAATTGGGAGCTGATTTAGTTTTGGCTAACGCTTTTTCTACAATCTTTTTCAGTTGTTCAGTATCATGCACTTCATCGACATCTGTCTCTTCCAGATTCCTACGTATCTCTGCAAAATCATCTGTAGTCAACTCTTTATTTCCTTCAACTATAGACTTAATTCAGGAAGGTATGAATAAAAATGTTTATAGTTGAATAAATGTTCCCTAGTATTGTTATTCCAAGGTTCTGCGTTCGTATCTACCGTAAGCAAGCTAATTACAACAATCACAAGTATTGTTAAATAATTATTCATCAATGATCCTATTAAATTACCTACATTAGGTTATAACCAATTCCTTAACAAAACGTTATCTTATGCATAATTCTTGTTTTCATCATTATTCATTTAACATGCTTACCAATCAGATTCGGACTAATCTGTAATTTTAGAGATACTGTAATTTGAGCGTTTGCTGTATTTATGTAGCTCATAGCATTTATTATGACTGCATACCAAAATAACTTTAAATTATCTTAAATGCCTCAAATTGTAGAGCAAATTACAATTCATGTTTAAACTACACCCCGCTACTCCGATTTAAAATCTTGGAAAATTTTTGCTGTATTTTATTAAAAGTCGATTCAGACCTCGTATACGATGTAAATTAACGATTTTCTCTAATATACATGATTTGGAGAATTTTAAGACACTTGAAGAGAGATTTTAAGATTTGGAGAATATCCAAGTCTAGATAAGTTTATCTATTATATTGCGATAGGATAAAAATTATTACGTCCCAATGCTTTTATCTAAGTTACTCGCAAAAGCATACATCATGGACAACCGCTTGAAGCAAAATCCAAATCTGATGTTTCGACAATTCTGCAAACTCTGCAACATCACTCCTCGGTATCTGAGCGGAATTTTACAACTGAACAACCTCTCATCTAAATTCAAACGCATAAAATTATAGGTGGATATCTGCCAAAACACCTGTCAATTAAAGATATCATTACTAAAAATGTACCTGTGCTGTGGATGAAACAGGAAGAAATGTTTTTAGATTAGTTATAAGTATTTACTATTTTTTAATTTTTTGTTTTAGCCTTGTTTATCAAGAGATGTTTTATGGATAAATTGTATGTTAAATAAATTGAAACAGATTTTATTTATGGCTATTTTAGGGGTGGAGTTATATACAAACGTAGAAGAAATGCACGTTTCTCCGTCCGGCGTACACAGCATAGGTATAAATCCAGATGAGTATTTGAGGGATAGAGTCCAAAAAGCTCAAGAAGTTATAGAAAAATTCGATAAACATATTGCTGTATTGGGAAAGCGAGGAGACAAACAAGTTTTTTATCAAATTCTTTATAAGGTAGCAATTAACGATGTTGGCTATTATGTCCTAAATAGAATATGTGATACGATTGAACAAGTGATAACCAAGCAAAAAGAAGATGACAAAGAAGAAGAGGATGATAAACGATTTTTACTGACTATCAAAATAGACAACAACAACCAGGGATTCTCACCTAATATAAACGTTTTCTCTGGTAAAATTACATTTGCTACACATTTCATACCAATAAATGTTGTTAACCGAGATCTAAAAATTACTATCATGGAAGATACGCCTGCTGATGTGCTATTGTTTTATGAAATTTTGCATTTTGCTAGATTTTTGATTAACAAGGATCGTTTTTTAGATGAAGGATCTCAAAAATCTTCCTTGAAGCCTTTGGTAATTACACATAAGATATTTTGTGACTTTCCTAATTTAACCGATAATTTTAATAAAGAAGTTATGAAAGCAAAAATTGCTATCGAAGAAGGCAAGTTGACTGCTGGATCTTTTGTCGATGATATTTCCTTACCATGGAGTATATTAACTCTGAAAGGTAGAATGTTTATGCCTGTTCCTGCTGATTTTATAATTGGAAATTTGCAGGAGACCGCTAAAAAAATAAGTATACCTGTAATTGATGTGGAAGAAGTCAGAAATATAGTCGGAGAAGGAAAGCATAGTATTGATCCTATAGATAAGATATGTGAAAATAGCTATAGGATTGCTTATAATGAAATGAAGAGTTGTGTTAGTACTAGCATGGTCGCTGATTTTACGAGCAAACTCGGCGTTCCCTCTGAGTATAGAGCCAGTTTTTCTGACTTGTTTATTCGTGCAGATTTGGGATTGAGGTATGGACATCTTGTTGCTGAAACCAATTTCCCCGTGTTTGCTAGCGTTTTTGAGTGGGTGCATGCTAGAGCAGTAGATGGACTTCAAAAAGTTAAAAATGCTAATAAGAGTATATTATTTTTAGGTTGCTTAAGCATTGCGATGCCATTATTTGCAATGCATTATTGTGCGCCATCGAACGAAGATTTAAACAGATTAGGTGAAATGCAGGCTGTAATTAGCATTGATGAGAGCAAAGAGCCTAGTGCAGCCAGCGAATGGATGAAAAGGGCAGTAATGTATCAGGCACGAGCTTATATAGCTGACAGTATGAGTCTTCCGCAAAGTTATGATGGAATAGAGGCTTGTAGGTGTTGTAGGGAGGTGAAAAAACTAGATCGCCAGTTTGTTAAGCATTTTAATCATTTGGATCAAGTGGCAACAGTGATTAAAGAATATTTTATGAAACAGGAGAAATTTAAGGCTTATGCTATAAGCGCTTTAAATAACATAGCTGAAGAGCAAAGTGAATTACAGAAAATGAAATCGCATGAATGAAAATATTAAATTTTTTGTTTGAATTTTTAACTATCTCTGCAATTAAGAAACTTTTGTGATTTTGTGATCTATGGTTATTTCGATTGTATCGTTAAATATTCTGGGCTAAAGTTGCTATTGATGGCTCGTCTTTCAGTAACAAGTCGTATTCCTGTTTTTAGTATCATCCGCTACCCCGATCGAAAGTTGCGGAAAATTTAATCGTATTTTAGCAAAAATCGCCATATCGCCTCTGAGTGAGGTATAGTAAGAAAATTCTTCACTATACTTCATTTGGAGAAAAATCGGGCTTTTGGAAAACATTTTTACGTTTTGGGGAATGTGCAATTTAGATCAAATTAGCATTAAATACAAATGTAAAAGCACGCAGAAGCTCTGTTATAGAGGAATCTATAAAGAGCATATTTCATATGGAAAATTCAAAAATGCAGTTATTTACAAAAGAAATGGTGGAGGGGGAAAGATTCGAACTTTCGTAGACTTCCGTCGGCAGATTTACAGTCTGCTGCCATTGACCGCTCGGCCACCCCTCCAATAGACTGTGGATATAATAAATACGAATCAATTGCTTTGTCAATCCTTAACTTGAGAAATTGTATGAATTCAAGAAAATATATGCTGTCATTATATTTGTTAAAATTAAATTATCATATTATAAACATTATAGTGATTTTTTAATTTCAATTAGCTTAAAATTTATAACATTCCTTCTCCGATTTCATTATATTTTTTTACGGATTAATTTATAATTCAAAAATCAATAAAAGACTGTACTATTCTATAATAGAATTCTTGCGAAAGTAAATTCTTGGTTTTTCAGATTCTGATAACTAGAGGCTCTAAAATGTCATGCAGGATATCGGATATTTATACTATCTCTAACGTCATTGCGAGGATTTTCCTCATTTCATCATTACGAGGAGCTTGCGACGCGATAATCCATAACAGAATGTAAATAGTAGCAGGGATTCTCACGCTCGTTATACTCGCTCAGAATGACGAGGATGAAGTGTGTTTTCTCTCAGAATGATGCAAAGTGGGAAATTCGACTTTCGTAAGAGGTTTAATATTATTTTTTAGCAATAACTCTTAAGATTTATCAAAAATTAATATAATATATGATAAATTTAATTAAAATTTGAATAAAATATGAAAAAGTTAATAGGAATAATTGGGATTAGTTTTTTTAGTACTAATGTTATGGGAATGATTTCTTTAAGTGATGGTTCAGCTCCGGGATCAGGAGATGCTACCAAAATAGATGTTAGACTTGAAAATGATGCAATTAATATTAGGGATAACATAGTTGAATTATTAAAACTTGGACAAACAGGAAATGAAGAAACACTAAAAATCTTTTCCGATACAATGGAATATGTAATAAATCTTTGTCCAAATGAATTAAAAGGAGATTTCTTAATTTCAATGACAAGTCATTGGATACAGTCACAAACATTATTATATCGAAACCCAAAAGTATTATTGAAACTAGAAAAGTTCGAAATAATTAATAATTTACTTCAAAATTTATGTTTACATTATGCAGGTTTAATGGACATATACAAAGAAAAATTGGAACCTATGCTAAAAGAATATTCTTCTGCTCCTCAATCTTCATTAAATTATATATTAATGGAAGATGATATAGAAGATTTTCAAGAATATATAATAAAACATCCATCATTTAATTTTGAAGGAACTTCGGGAGAAATGATTTGTGCAATTACCATGGGATATGGTTCTATAAAAATATTTAAATACTTATTATTAAATGATGTAGATCCTTCTAGTTATAGTAACTATGCGATAACGGGAGGTAATAAAGAAATAATGCATATATTAGAGCAAAAAGATTGTATATTTAACCAAGATTCATTGCTACAAGCCATTGATAATCTTTTTCTGATAACGAAAAATCCTATCCTTAATTGGTTATTATTGCATATGGATTCAGAATCCAAAAAAATTGATGATGAGACTATAGATAATTATTTTCCACAAATTAATTTAATCCCTTTGCAGTATGCTGATAATAATGCACAATACTCAGATAATAGTGATAATAATGAATACAATGAATTTGCTAAATACATAAAAGATAACATTACTATTGGTGCTCAGTATAGTGTATATATGGATACAGGCAAATTTTTCTGGGATTTAACTCTTAAAGAGTATCTTATTAAAACATCTGAAAATAAGCATGAGTATTATATTGATAAAGATGCTTTTTTTCGTATATTTATAAAAAATAGTAATAGTGAAGATTTTATTGAATAAATTTTATATTATTACTTTCAAAAAAAATAAATTGCTATAATAGTATTATATAAAAATATATTGTAATATTATTAATTATTTTGAAAGGTATTATTATGTTTAAGATAGTAGGATTGATTATCTGTTTATTAGAAAAAAATATATGTGGAGCGTTAGTTACTCCGGTGTCTTATAATAATTGGGATAGCCAGGCTAAGGCTATTGTTAGTGATATTATCGTAAATCCTGAGGCATATAAAAACAAAGAACAGAGAGACTTCAAACTAAGTATATTACATCCTTATTTAGCCAAATTGCAAGGAGGAGCTTATAGGATATATTGCGAATTTTTAGAAAATTGGCAAACAGGGGATTCTGTAGATGACTACGTTCCAGATGAATTGTCATTATTAGCAACACAGATATACCGTGAATTACTGGACAATTAGATATGAGATTATGATGAATAGATCTTTTTTGTTTATATTTTTTCCTTTCACAGTTTTTTTTGTTCATTTTTGTTTTAGTGCGAGTTTTAGTGTTAACGGAGGAAATTCATATCATTTTCAGCATGGCGCTTGGCATAATGGTTGAATGTAAATGATTTTCGAAATGGACTTAATGGCATTTTAAACGGGACAGATGATATGAGTGGACTTGGTCACCATAATCCTATACCAGTTGCTAATCGAAACCAAGCTGTTATGTCCACCATTGCTCGGTTATTATTAGCGCAAGGTCATGGTGTAATTGATAATGTTCAGGCTAATATTAACTGGAATTATATTGTTCTCGGAGTTGGGGCTAGACTTCTAGTGTTTTGAGTTCTCTGCTCTCGCATTGGTTAACTCATGGATATTTGGGCTTTTTCCCAATGATGTCCACACCGAGACATGAGAATGGTTTTGCCAATCTTCTTCTATCTAGAGGTATATTTAATATTACTGATGATGTTATGAAGCGAGTGAATAATAGTCAAAGAACGATTTTGGCAGATTATAATGCTTTTATCTCTAGAGAAGTGTCAGTCTTTGTTCCTGTTTCTCCACTTTGCTATTCCATTCCAGGACTTCCTGTTATATCTCCGATAGGAGCACATAATTTTCATTTATTACCAAACATAATGCAAAATATTGGCTATGATCAGCTCGATCCAAATGTTGGTGTTCCTCTAACTTTACAGGGAGCTGCTAGTAATTTATTGATAGCTCTATTTACCACTAATGAGATTACAAATATCATAATTAGTCCTGTTAATAACCGACGTTTCAGGCTAGATATAACGTATGCTTTTAATAATCCTATACCTAATGCTACACAAACCAAAGATGTTGGCTATGATTTATTTGCTGGCATAACTAATCGAGTTCGTTTAGTTTTGCAGGTCGATCGAGGTATTATCAGCGTTATAACTATGTATCCTTATTAATATGATTTTTCGAAGAGCTTGATTTTAAGCTCTTCGTTTTGTGTTTTGCTTATTGGAAGTTTATAATAAAATCTTTTTTTGATATTGACTTTTACACTGCAATTCTAACAAAGGAGTCAGTTCGTTTTTGATTTTTGTATTTATTAAAAAGGATACATTTAAATATCAGTGTTATTGATTAAGACTATAATTATTCAGTCTATTTAATTTTAAATTGATTTTTTGAGTACTATCACTCTTGGAATGTTTTGTAAGTCATTAATTACATTTAGAATATCATATCCTTGTATGTTAAAAATTCTATTTATATCATTCAGCTGATTAATTCCTATTTCTAAAACTACTATGCCGTTAGGTATTATCCATTGTTTCATTAGTGGAGCTAGTTGTTTATAAGCTTCTAATCCAGATTTACCACCATCTAAAGCAATTAAAGGATCGTAATATTTTACATTATTTTCTAACTTTTCTATATCAGAAGTTTTAATATATGGAGGGTTTGTTACTATTAAATTAAATTTTTTATCTGTATGAAAATTACTCCATTCAATTTGTTTTAGGCAAACATTAGATACACCTAGCTTTTTTTTATTAATTTCAGCAACCGCTACAGCTTTATTACTGACATCTATACCTAATCCTTGAGAATTGGGAAATTCTTTTGCTATACTCAGTGACAAACACCCACTTCCTGTTCCTATATCTAAAAAATAAAAACTAGCATCTTTTGAAAATATATCTAATACTGACTCTATTATTATTTCACTTTCAGGACGAGGATCTAGTACGTCCTTATTTACAAAAAATGAGTATTTCCAAAATGCACGCTTGCCTATAATTTTTGAAATAGGTTCACAAAGTTTTAATCTGTTAATAAAAGAAGATAATAGCTTGTATTCTTGATAAGTTAGGTATAATTCTTTTTTCGTTAATATTATTTTTTCATATTCTATATTTTTTATGTGAGACACTAGTAAATATAATTTTCTTAAAGAACAATCTTGCGAATATTGTTTTAATACATCTTTTAATTGTATAAGCATTAATTTTCTTGAAAATTAGAAATTTTTTCTTCTTGATCGGCTTCGATTAAAGCATTAATTATTTCATTTAATCCTTCACCATCCATAACTTGCTGTATTTTATATAGTGTTAAATTAATACGATGATCTGTAACTCTTCCTTGAGGGAAATTATATGTGCGTATCCGTTCTGAGCGATCTCCAGTTCCAATTTGTGATCGTCTATCACTTGCCCTTTCAGCTTGTTTTTTTTGTCTTTCCATTTCAAAAAGTCTTGAACGTAGAATTTTCATTGCTTTTAAACGATTCATATGCTGAGAACGTTCATCCTGTTGATAGACAACTATTCCTGTCGGTATATGTGTAATACGGACAGCACTTTCTGTTTTATTTACATGTTGTCCTCCCGCGCCAGATGCTCTCATGACATCAATTTTTAAATCAGATTCGTCAATTTTTACATCTATTTCTTCTGCTTCAGGCAAAACTGCTACCGTAGCAGTCGAAGTGTGAACCCTTCCACTTGATTCTGTTACAGGCACTCTTTGCACTCTATGAACTCCTGATTCAAATTTCAAAAAGGAAAAAACTCCTTTTCCAGAAATATTAGCAGAAGCTTCTTTTATACTACCTATACCCGACTCATTAGATGATAATAATTCAAATTTCCAATGTCGTATTTCTGCATATTTTTGATACATACGTAATAGATCAGCAGCAAATAATCCGGCTTCATCTCCGCCTGTGCCTGCTCGAATTTCAATAATAGCATTTTTTTCATCAGCTATATCTTTTGGAATTAACATAAGCTTTAATTCCTTCTCTAATTTTGGAATTTGGACTTTTAATTCCTCAATTTCTGCTTTTGCCAATTCTTTAAAATCATTATCTACATCATTTGAATTTATAGTTGAAGTCAATATGCTTAATTCTTGTTTAGTTTTATTATACTTGTTTATTATATTAATAAATTCTTCTAACGTAGAAAATTCTTTTGATATTTTTACATAATTTTCAGAATTACATACACTTTCTAACATTTGTGCTTTTAAAAACTCGTAACGTTTAATAATTTTATCAAGCGTCGCTTCTAATGACATATTTATATCCTTACATTTCTAATTGTTTTAATTCAGTACAAAAAATATTATTAAGCTTATCCATAAATTCATCTTGAGATAAACCAGGACGAATAGCTTCTATGAATTTTACAGTAATTATTCCTCGCTTTTTGATAAAGCTGTGTTTAGGCCAAAATTTACCAGAATCATGAATTACTGGAACAACATAACAATTATTCTTTTTATAAGATAATGAAATTCCTCGTTTTAATGGTATATATTCACCCGGCTTTAATCTAGTGCCTTCTGGAAAAATAATAACCTGACTTCCATTATCTAGTGCTTGTGAAATTTTGCGAGATACCTCTATCAAAGATCTTACTTCATGACTTCTATCAACAAAAATGGATTGAACCCTTTTTGCTAAATATCCAAATATAGGAATATTACCCAATTCTTTTTTTAAGACAAACACTGGTTTTTCAAATAAACACATTAGTGCTAAAGTTTCCCACATAGATTCATGCCGTATTGCATAGATTACTCGTCCGTTTATAATATTTTCTGGATTTTGAATATTAAATGAAATTCCTCCAACGTATTTAGTAATAAAATTAAACATTCGAGAAAAACAAAACCAATATTGGTATATTAAAGTCCTACTCATCCATATAAACAAAAGTCCAGATATGATAAAAATTACCATTGAAAAAAAGAGAACCATGTTAAAAATAATAGATCTAAGCATGTGTTATTCCTTTGAATATATCTATAAAGTACATATAAATAACACAACAAAATTCTCTAAAACTTAGCAACAAAAATCGAATATTAAATTCTGACATGACCTTAACAGGGTAAATTTTTAAATTTGGATTTTCTTTTTTTATTTCATATAAACTCCTAACCATATGATAATCAGAAGTTACGACAATTGCTTCACTAATTCCTAAATCCTCTGCAATTTCTCTTATTTCTCTAGCGTTACCATAAGTATTTTTAGCTTTATATCCAAGAATTATACTAACGTCTCCAATATCTTTATTTTTGAAAATATCCATCAATGTTGTTGTTTTGTATACACCTGAAATAAATAAATTTTTTGCTTTAAATTTATATATAGAATTCATAGCAAGCTTTATACGATCTTTATCTCCCGTAAGTACTATAACATTATCACATTGAAAGTTATTAGGTAATTTATTCTCATGCCTAATATTAATTATAAAAAACATCCAACTTAAAATAAATAAAATCACCAGTATCAGAAGGATTCCGACGATTTTTTTAATCAACCCAATCTTCATTTTTTAGAAAGTATCCAACTGTAGATTTTGAGGTCAACATAATAACAAAAACAATCATTGTCGGAACAATAATACTTATTACTGAATATTGAATATTGATTATACTTAACCAATTATTATCAGTTATATATGTTATACCTAAAATAGTAAACAAACTTAAAATAACTGAAATTATAACCCCTCTCATACTTAAAGATAAATAATAGTTCATAAATTGAGAAGAAATATACTTATCATTTGCACCTATCAACTGCAAAATTTTTACAATATCATGATGCTCTTTTAATGTTTTTTTAGTAATTAATATAATTGTTGAACAAACTGTCATTAAAATTAAAAATGATAATAAGATTGAAAATCCGCATAATCCTTTACTAAATTTAGAGATAGGATTATACCAGTTAGAGTGATCATGTATACGCACATCCGAAGATATTTTAGATAATTTAGCTGTTAAATTTAACAAATCTATTTTTACATTTTTATCTATATCTACATCAAATAGAGTAGGGAAGGGGAAATCATCAGGAATAGCTGTACCATATAACCAAGGTTCCAAAATTTTTAAAAGATCTGATTCTTTAATCTTACTAACAGATAAAACTCCTGGTACAGACTGTACAATATTAATAACTTCAGCTTTCTGTTTATCAGTTAAAGTTTCAGTAATTCCATCTGTTTTTGAAGGAAATTCTATAGTTAATTTACCACTCAAAGCGTTTCGCCAATCATTAGTTAATTGATATGTAAAAATTCCACTCATAAAAGTAATGGTAATACAATACATAAGGAAACCAAAAACAAAGACAATAAAACTATTTGTTTTATCATTTTTAAAATTGAAATCATATTTTGAAGTAAAGCCCATATTAACCTCCTCTATAATGATTTCTTAGAATAATTTGGCTATTCTCAATAGCTAGCTCAGAAAAGTTGAATCTATCAAAGAATTGTCTATAATGAGTAGCAACAATTACGCAAGTACCCATCTTATGCATTCCATAAAATAGTCCCATAAGCTTATTTGCTATTTTTTCATCTACATTACCAGTAGGTTCATCTGCAAGAATAATATCTGGACGGGTAATAACGGCTCTTGCAATTGCGACTCGTTGTTTTTGTCCTCCTGATAACTGTTCAGGAAAAGCATTAAAACAATTTCCTAATCCTACCCAATCTAAAATTTCTTTAGCTTGCTTTTCTCTAGATTTTTTTGGTTCTAGACGCACTTTTAATGGCAATGCAACATTCTCTAATACAGTAAGATGATTGAGTAAATTATAATCTTGGAATACTACCCCTATTTTTTGACGAGTTTCACAAATATCATTTTTAGTTAACTCAAATACATCTTTCCCGAACATTTTTAATTGGCCTGACACGGGTCTTAGTCCTAAGTAAAGCATTTTAATAAATGTACTTTTCCCTGCACCACTTGCTCCAGTTAAAAAATAAAAAGACTTTCTCTTAAGATTTAACGTTATACCATTTAAAATAGGAACTCCACTACCGTAATTTACTATAACTTGATTTAATGAGATGATAGTTCCATCTTGTTGCATTGTAACTCCAATCAGAAATACACTAATTATATCATAATAAGTATATCTTGCACAGGATATTAATTATTAGAATGAATTATAAAATAAAAAAGGTAAAAAACTTTTCACTGTAATAATTGTTATTTAATATATTTTTTATAAACTAATTAACAATAAACGTTTATTTGTCAATAAAATATAACTATATTTAAGTAGTTACTATTCAGTACTCATTTCATCAATTGACTCTTTGCGATTAAATGCTAGAATTAATCCTACTACAATACTAATTGCTATCATCGATGATCCTCCATAACTCATAAAAGGCAGAGTCATTCCTTTGGTTGGGATAAGATGAAGGGTAGAAGCCATATTAATAAAAGACTGTAACCCAAATTGTGATAGTAGCCCTACAGAAGAAAACAAAGCAAACAAATTATTTTCCCTTAATGCTTTATGAATTCCATAGATTACAATAAACCCTATTAACACAACTACAAATACGCATATAAAAAAACCAAATTCTTCGCCTAAAACAGCAAAAATAAAATCAGCATGAGCATCAGGAATGTGTTTTTTTACTATGCCTTCTCCAGGACCAACTCCGAATAGTCCTCCTCTACTAAAAGCCTCAAGTGATCTATCAATTTGATAATGATCTCCTGTTGCTGGATCTAAAAATTTATTAATACGGACCGTAACGTGAGGTAAGAATAAATATGCTAAACCTAAACCTAATATTCCTGAAATAAAAGAAGCAACTACGAAAAAAATAGGTAATCCATTTAAAAAGAGTTGTATTCCAAAAATTGCTGTTGTAACAAATAACATTCCTATATCAGGTTGTAAAATTAAAATAATAGAAAATAACAAATACAAAAATATACTTATTCCATTACCTTTGAGCTGTAAATTTTTATGATTTTCTGACAACATCCAAGCAATTAAAATTGTTAAAGCTGGTTTACAAAACTCAGAAGGTTGTATAGAAAAACCTAATATTGAAATCCAACGTTTAGCTCCTTTTATTTCTGTTCCTAAAAATAAAGTTAACAAAGCTAAAAATAATGCTATAAAAAATAAAATTAAAGAAAATTTTTTTATATTTTTATAAGATAAGTTAGAAGTAGAAAATATTATTAGTAATGACGGGATAATATATAATAGATGTCTTTTCAAGAAATAAAATTTATCTATACCTATATGGGTTGCAACCATTGGAGTTGCTGCCATAGCTAAAAATACTCCAATGACCATCATTAGTATAAAACAAAAAAGTAATGGTCTATTTACTGTCCACCACCATTTGCTTATTAGATTATCACTGGCTCTTGAAATATTTAACACTATAATTTCCTAACTAATTCTTTAAACTTTTCCCCGCGTTCTTCAAAATTATTAAACTGATCAAAGCTAGCACACGCTGGAGAAAGCAATACAATATCTCCATCTTTGGCTATATCATTTGCAAAATTAACGGCTTTTTCTAAATTATATACAATTTCATTTTTCACATTATAACTTTCCAAAAGATTATGCCAAATTTCCGCAACTTCACCAATTAAAAGAGCTTTTTTTATCTTTGAAAAATAAGGAACTAGACTGATGATACCTTCTTCCTTTGGACGTCCACCTAAAATCCAAATTATATTGTTAAATCGTTTTAACGCTTGTTCTGTAGAATCAGCATTTGTAGCTTTACTATCGTTAATATAAGTAACTCCTTTAATAATTCTTACTAACTCCTGTCTATGTTCAAGATTCTTAAAACTAAATAATTTTTCTACGAATTTTTCTTTAGAAATATTACAAATTCTGCATGCAACATATGCTGCTGCAATATTTTGACGATTATGATCCCCATCTAAAATGTTATATTTTCCACAAACTATGGATCCTTTACTAAAATAGTTATCTATCAACTTATCATCTTTCCAACCAACTCCATTATTAGGAACTTCCTTACCTGAAATTTGTATAACTTTCGGATAATTTACAAAATCTAGAATATGTTGACAATATTCATCATCTATACCTATGATAGCCGTTGAATCACTTTTTGCATTTGCGAAAATTTTTTGTTTAGCGGAAATATAACCATTTATTCCTCCATGTCGGGAAATATGATCAGGTGTTATATTCAACAGAATTGAAATATCAAAACCTAAAATATTACAAGCTTCTAATTGATAGGATGATAATTCTAAAACATAAAAATCAGCATTATTATTTAATGATAATGCAGGTTTTCCAAAATTTCCTCCAATTTCTACAGCTTTTTTATTAAATTTTAATATATGATAAATAAGAGCTGTAGTTGTAGATTTTCCATTAGTCCCGGTAATTGCTATAATTTTTGAGTTTACATGCTGTTGAAAAACGTCAATGTCATTAATAATAGGAATAGAATATTTTCTAGCTAATTGAACAGCTATATTTGTTTCCCACCAAAGATGAATTCCTGGACTAACAATAAGCATATCTAAATTTATCCAATCTACATCATTTATAGATGTATACAATTTATTATTTATGACATTATCATCTAAAATATAAATATTTTTAACTTGTATGTTTAATAAAGCATCTACAATAGATTTCCCTGTTTTCCCATAACCTACAATGGCGACATTTTTATTTTTATATAAATCGACTGATATCATCTTAACTTTAATGTAGCTAAACCGATTAATGCAAAAACTATGGAAATAATCCAAAATCTAATAACAACAGTAGATTCTGACCAACCTTTTTTTTCAAAATGGTGATGAATAGGTGCCATTAAAAAAATTCTTTTTCCCGTTATTTTAAAATAGCTAACCTGTAATATTACCGATATAGCTTCTATCACAAATAGTCCTCCTATTATAGCTAATGCAAATTCATGCTTGATAATTACACTAACTCCACCCAATGCTCCACCAATCGCCAGAGATCCCGTATCACCCATAAAAATCTTTGCTGGTGGAGCATTATACCATAAAAATCCTAAACAGGCTCCTATTAAAGCTCCACAAAAAATACTTAATTCTCCAGACATAGGAACATAGAATATCTGTAAATAATTTGCAAAAACAAAATGTCCTGTAATATATGACATAATACCCAAACAAAATGCGACTATCATTGACGGGAAAGTGGCTAAACCATCTAAACCATCTGTTAAATTGACGGCATTAGAACTCCCTACAATAACAAATGTGGTAAATATTATCAGAAACACACTGCTGTTAATGGTAAAATTTTTGAAAAATGGAAAAGTTAAGTGTCCTGCAATATCTTGAGTACGTAGCTGTTCAACCAAAAAAGAAAAAATCAATGCACAAATAATTTGGGCAAAAAGTTTTTGCTTACCGCATAATCCCTTAGAATTTTTATATTTTGTTTTAAAATAATCATCAACAAATCCAAGCAAAGAATAAACAAAAGTTAAACCTAAAATCAATAAAAGGTAGTCATTATGAATATCTCCCCAAAGTAATGAAGATAATATTGTTGACATAATAATAATTGCACCACCCATAGTAGGCGTACCTTGTTTGTGCAAAATATGAGTTTCAGGACCGTCTGTTCTAATCGGTTGATTCCGTTTAAAATGCTTAATAAAAATAGGATAAATAAAAAAACTAAAAACTAATGCTGTTAATAATGAACATATTGTTCTAAATGTTATATATCTTAATAAATTAGTTACTGATATGAAGTTTATATAAGGAAATAAACTATATAGCATTTTTTATTCCTTCCACTATTTTATCCATATGCATCGAGTGTGAGCCTTTTACTAAAATTTTATCTCCTGGCTTAATAAAAGAAATAACTTTTTCTTTTAAATTTTCAGAATTGTCAGACCAAGCTTCTTTTCTGCTGTCTTGAATGTTATTAAATAAATGTTTCATTAGATTACCGCAAGCGAATACGTGATTAATTCCATATTTTTCTATAGTCGCTGCAATATTTTCATGAAGTTGGACTTCTTGTCGCCCAAGTTCTTTCATATCTCCTAAAACTAAAATTTTCCTTCCTTGATATGTAGATAATGTTCTTATAGCTGCTTTTACAGAGGTTGGACAGGCGTTATATGAATCATCAATAATTAGAATATCATTTTTTTGGAAAATATTTCCACGACCTGAAAAAATAGTAAAATTACTTAGAGATTCTGCTAAAATTTTTACCGAAGTACCACTAATCGCATATGCTGCTAAAATAGATGCTAAGCTATTCGGAATTAAAGAAATATTACGTCCAGAAATTTTATAATTAATGGTATTTCCCAAAATTTTAGCCTTTACGAAAATATTATTATCTTCTATTTTATAGGAATCAACTTGGGCATTGGAAGAATTAAATCCAAAAGTATAGATATTTTTTATATTATGTTGCTTAGCTTTCCCTATAAAAAATTCGCAATAAGCATTATCTGCCGGTAAAATAATAGCTTCTTGAGGAAAAGATGTTTCCATTATTTCAGACTTTGCTTTAGCGATGTCCCAGATAGAATTAAAAAATTCTAAATGTGTTTCACATATGTATGTAATCACAGAAACATTTGGACTAATTATTTCAATAAGTTTTTTTATTTCGCCTTTATGACTCATGCCCATTTCAAAAATTCCAATTTGTGTTTTCATTGGCATAGTTGCAGCGCAAATAGGTAATCCAATTTGACTATTAAAATTTTTGCGAGAAACATATATATTTTTATGAGTAGTATTTTGTAATAAATGATATATAAGATTTTTTGTAGTTGTTTTTCCTATACTTCCTGTAACTCCTATATACTTGGATTGGATTGAGGATAAGTTGTGTTTAGCCAATGTTAGAAGAGCATCATAACAAGAATTTACTTGTATTAATCTGGATTTATCAACATTATCAATATCCTTCTCAACCAAGGCAAAAGAGGCTCCATTTTTTAAAGCAGATTGAACAAAATCATGTCCATCAACATTATCTCCTTTTAATGCAATAAACATGTCTTCATTTTTTATTTCTCTAGAATCTACGCAAATATCTTTTATTTCTATTTCATCTAGTTGGATATTTAATTTAGCATGTAGTAAATTTACTAATTCATCTTGTTTTAATAACATTTTTACATTCCCTTAAAATAATGTCTTTATCATTAAAATGTATAGTTTTATTACCTATTATTTGATAATCCTCATGCCCTTTACCTGCTATTAATAATACATCTCCTGAATTTAATTGATCGATAGCACAAACTATCGCTTTTTCACGATATTTTATCTCTTTTGCCATAGGGCATCCATTCAAAATCATGCTACGAATTATATCAGGATTTTCATTTCTTGGATTATCGTCTGTTACTATAATATCGTCAGCATATTGTCTTGCTATTTCTCCCATTAAATGACGTTTATCAGTATCACGATTACCGCCACAACCAAAAACAACATGCAATCTATTTGTAGTATGTTTACGCAAAGATATTAAAGCATTTTTTAATGCATCAGGTGTATGTGCATAATCTACATAAATATTAGCTCCATTTTTATTAGCTACTAATTCTAATCTACCACTAATAGGTTTAAGGTGTTCAATTGCATATAAAATATTATTTAATGATTCTCCTGTTGAATAGCAAATACCTATTGCACATAATGCATTATATACCTGAAAATCGCCAGCTAATGGTAAATTAAAATTATACTCTTTATTGAAAAAGTGAATTTTTACTTTCTGAAATTGATTATCTTGAATTACTGATATTAGTTTAATATCTGGAGATTCCTTACCATAACTAATAAATTTTATATGTCTTTTATGAGCTGTTGCTGATAATCTGTTAAAACTTATTTTATCATCCGAATTGATTACAAAAGTAGAATGATTATTTGCTAAATCAGAAAATAACCTTTCCTTTGCTAACCAATAATTTTTGAAATTATGATGATAATCCAAATGATCTTGAGTAAAGTTTGTAAAAGCACAGACTGAAAAATTAATATCATCTAATCGATATTGTTCTATACCATGACTGGACGCCTCTATTGCAATATTTCTTACACCTTCTGAATTAAGTTTAGCAAAAATATGTCTTAAAGCAACAGCTCCTGGTGATGTAAGACCTGTTATTTGTCTGGTATTTTTTGTCATTACACCCAAGGTTCCTATACTAGCAGCTTCTTTACCTATAGATATCCAAATTTGCCTAACAATATCAACAGTCGAGCTCTTTCCGTTTGTGCCTGTTACTGCGATAATATTATCAAATGAAGTTTCCCAAAATTTAGAACATATATAAGCCAAAGTTTTACGTGTATTTTCAACCGATATAAAAACAATATCGTTAACTATTGATATCTTATTTTCCCCAAGTTTTTCTAGTGGAAAAGACTCCAAAATATCATTAGAATCAGTATTTATAACTATAAATTTAGCACCATTTTCTATAGCATTACGAATATATAAATTTCCATTTGTATTATTTCCATTTATAGCTACAAACATACTATTTAAAGTTGCTTTTCTTGAGTCATCTATAATATCCGATACTTCCAGATTTCCTATTTCTTCTGAAATAGAAAAATTTAATAAATATGATAATTTTCTCATTTTACTTTTCTCAACATTTCGTGCCAATCAGGTTCTTTCTCGGATTTTATAATCATTCCTAACATAGGACCTATTCTTTTTATAATATTAGCAGCAGTTGGTGCCGCAATCCATCCCGCAGTACGATATCCGTGTGTTTTTGCGGTCGCTTGTGGCTCATCTAAAACAAGATAAAGCGAATATTTAGGATTTGGCATAGGAAAAGCTCCTATAAATCCTGTATAATTCGCTTTTTTAGAATAACTTCCTCTATTTAATTTTTCAGCTGTACCAGATTTGCCTCCAACGAAATAACCAGGTACTTCAGCAAACCTGTTAGCTCCTTCTGTAACATTAATTCTCATTAAAATAGCTATTAATTTGGATGTTTTTTCCGAAATTATTCTTTCACCCTTAAATAAATTATCCCTTTTCAGAAGAGATGGATTATATTTTATGCCATTATTTAAAATACCAGAAATTATAGTAATAAGATGTAATGGGCTTAAAGCTATACCATGTCCGAATGCTATAGTCATCGAACTTGCTTCTGACCAATTTTTTGGAAATAAAGGATGTTGTGTTTCTGGTAATTCACAAGACACTGAATCAAGTAATCCTATATGCTTAAAAAATGTTTTTTGTCTTTCTTTACCTACATCTAAAGCGATACGAGCAGAACCAATATTAGACGAGTATTTTAAAATTTCTTCGACACTAAGAAATCTACATTTTCCTTTAAAATCATGAATTTTAAATCTGCCTATTTTTAAAGGGAATCTGGCATCATACTGTGTAAATGGAGTAATTCTACCTGTTTCAAAAGCCATAGCTGTATTAAATATTTTTGCAACAGATCCCGGTTCTATAGCTGATGAAGTTGCCATATTAAATCTCTCTCTCGATTCTGGATTTGTATTCTTATTAGGATCAAAGTCAGGTAAAGAAACTAATGACAAAATTTCTCCATTAGTTATATCCATTACAATAGCTGCTCCACCAAGTGCATGAAACTCTTCAATAGATTTTTGTAATTCATTACGTACAGCATATTGAATATTTACATCCATTGATAATTTAATAGGCTGAGATGATTCTCTTAAGGCCTCATCAAATACTTTTTCTATACCTGCAATACCAATATTATCTATATCAATACCACCAATAACATGAGAGAATAAATTTTTATCTGGATATACTCTTCTTTCTGTTTTTAAAAAATGAAATCCAGGAATTCCCTGATTTAAAACCTCCTGTTCTTGTTTGGGAGATAAATTACGTTTAACCCATAGAAACTTTTTTGCAGATTTTAATTTATTAAGAAAAATTTTTTTATTTATTTCTTTAAATACGTTAGATATTTTGTTTGTAGCTTCTTTAAAATCTAATATTTCATGAGGACAAGCATATAGAGAAACAGTAGGTAAACTTGTTGCAATAATAATACCATTTCTATCTACGATATCTGCTCTAGTCGTAATAACAGGAATATTTCCATTTATAGTTTTACTATTATCATTGAAAACCATAATTTGTGCTAAACGAATAATTAATATAATGAAAGATATTATGAAAAATAACATAATCCATAAGCAACGAACCCTTGCTAATTCTATAGCTTTGAAAACCACTGAATAAACATTATTTCCAAAATCTTTGTACATTAATCATCCTCATCTTCGTGAGATAAAATCTCAGAAATAAGTTTCGATAATCTTTTTTTATGTTGAATATTTTTACTATTGTTATTATGAAATAGCGAAGAATCATATTCTTTTAATTGTTTTGGTTCAATTTGCTTCATAGGGAGATATTTTAATGTTAATTTTTGGATGCGATCAGGAGTTGTTAATGCTTTCCATTCAGCTCTTAAAATATGTTGGTTCTTTTTTTCAATTTCTAAGGCTTTTTTTGCATAATGAATTCTATCTTCTATAGACATTACAGAATATTTTAATCCAAATAAAACTGAACCCGATAAACATATAAAAAATGAAAAAAATACTGTAAATTTTTTAGATACCATAATTAATCATTTACAAATTGTTACTATTATAGCACGTCAATATTACATAACAATGAATTACTGATATTTAATTACATACGCAAATTGCTCGATTCCAAATTAGAAATTGTTGACTCTTACTAGAATCTCTAGCGAATAATTTTGCAATATAGGGGCTAGAGAATTTGTAATCACATACCAATGTTAACTCAAAAGCACATCCTGAGGATATTCTATCGTTAACCATTTTATCTTCAACCCCCTCTGTAATCATCACGTTTTCAGAATGAGAGGCAGTGCTGGGATAATTTACAGGATTTCCATAATTGGAATCAGTTGTTAGGTCACTTAAACTCGGATAAACACTGATATAGCTACGAATCTTCTCATTTTTAACGAATGGTGGAAGATTTTTTTTATAATTGAGTCAAAGTGTTCAGTATCTTTAAATGCACAATAATCAAATGTGGTTTCTAAGGTCATAGAATCAATAGTACTTTGCAATATTGTTATTTTTATCATTTCTAAAATAAAAAATATCAAAGATAATAAAACAGGAATACATAATGCTGCTTCTATCACAGTGCTTCCTGATTTTTCATCTTTAAAAGAATCTAAAACTTTTACAATCATTTTTTTATTATGTTATTAATTGGTTAAATATGAGTTAATACAAGAAAGAATTCTATATAATTTTATATAAAATTTTTCCATAATTTATTATTGTTATCAACAATTAGAAATTTAATTGCTAATTTTTATCAATAAATTTCTCTTCTTCCCGCATGAAAGCTTTAAGATGTCTCCTGCTTTTAGATTAGAATCAAACTTATAATTCTCATCTATAGAAATATCATTAATATATACCCCATTTC
Organism: uncultured Holosporaceae bacterium; assembly: GCA_964532905.1. GTDB lineage: Bacteria > Pseudomonadota > Alphaproteobacteria > UBA3830 > UBA3830 > UBA3830. The sequence goes on along the minus strand of CAZHJM010000012.1, from coordinate 3,496 downwards.
CACGAACCAGCCTTTTTGCCTCTCCGCGACTACTGCATAAATTACTTTTTACAAGCACATCGATTATTGATATTTCTTTCAATTCTTTTAAGCTAATGCAATATTGTTGAATATGAGATAATTTTGATAAATCTTTACATGATTTTCCGAAAATACCTTCAGCTGCTTCGTGTATAGAATCTAAAAAATCATCACCTCGAACAATTGCTGTAACACTATCAGCGAGTAACACCTTAATTTCATTGAGTTCTTGACCTTTTAATGATTCCATCTTCTTTATTTCATTAACAGGTATATCTGTAAACAAATACAACAATTTGATAACATCGGCATCATCTACATTTCGCCAGTATTGCCAAAAATTATATGAAGAAAGCATATTTTCAGATAACCATACTGCTCCATTAGCAGTCTTCCCCATTTTTTTCCCATCACTCGTTGTTAATAATGGATTGGTAAACCCAAATGCTGTTTTCCCTAATTTTTTATGAATAAGATCAACACCACAGACGATATTTCCCCACTGATCTTGTCCACCTAATTGAATTTGGCAATCATAATCTTTAAATAAAGTATAAAAATCAAATCCTTGCATAACCATATAATTAAACTCTAGAAAACTAAGAGAATTATTGACCTGCAACTTAGTTTTTACAGAATCAAACCCGATCATACGATTAATAGAAAAATATGTCCCTATTTCTCTTAAGAAATCCAAATAATTTAAATTATTTAACCAATCAGCATTATTTAACATAATTGCATCTGTTGATTCATTTCCAAATCTAAGGAAAGGTAGTAGGCATGCTTTAATCCCTTGAAGATTTTCTTTTATCTGTTCGTCAGACAACATAGGTCTAGTTGTATTACGAAAAGAAGGGTCTCCTATTTTTGTTGTTCCTCCACCTACAATAATAATTGGCTTATGACCACATTTTTGAAATAATCTCATTGTAAATATTGGTAACAAATGACCTACATGTAAACTTCTTGCAGTGATATCAAAACCTACATATGCTCTACGTCCTGGAGTTGTAAGATATGAATCTATTGCCTCTAAATCTGTATATTGATTAATAAAACCTCGTTCTATAGCTTCTTTTACGAATTCAGACTTAAATTCCATATGTTTCTCCTTATAAATTAGAAGTTTACTACATTATTTATTGTCCTAATTTCTAGGTATTCATTAATACTTTGTTTTATGACATCTAAATTATTATTAAAAGAGTGTTCACAATTCTCAATGACTTTATGAAAAATTGAAATACCTTTTTGACTGTTTAGTTTTTTCACTAAGTTTTCAACAGGTTCCGGGGGACATATAATGTCATCGGCTCCGTTGATAATCAAACCAGAAACGGGACAAGGAGCTAAAAATGAAAAATCACAAATATTTGCTGGAGGGCATACAGCCACAAATCCAGAAATTTCTGGACGTCTCATTAATAATTGCATTCCGATTAATGCACCAAATGAAAAGCCTGCTATCCAAATTGGTCTGGTTCCAGGATTAATAGATTGAATCCAATCCAAAACAGCTGCTGTATCTGTTAATTCCCCTTCTCCCTTTGCGAAAATCCCTTCAGATTTTCCCACACCTCTAAAATTAAAACGAATAACAGAAAATCCATTTTCAACAAATGAATTGAAAAGAGTAACAGTTACTCGATTATTCATCGTACCACCTTGCAAAGGATGAGGATGTAAAATAATCGCTAAAGGAGCATTAGGTTCCTTACAATGATGATAACGTGCCTCTATCCTTCCTGCCTGACCTGTTAAAATAATTGCTGGCATCTATATTCTCCTAAACTTCTCTTGGTAAACTAAATCCCATTATATCAAATAGTGCTTTTAAAGATATTTTACAAGTCCTTTTTAAAAAAATTGCAATTTTATTTTTATAATATAATTGAAATTTACTTTCATATACTTAATATTTATTAACTAAATATTTATTTAGATAAAATATCATATACTCTCAATTAAGGAGATGAAAATGGACTTTGCTAATAAAGTTGTTTTAGTACGTGTTGATTTTAATGTACCTATACAATCAGGAATTGTTTTAGATGAAGCCAGATTATACCAGCCTCTAGAAACAATAAAATCATTACAAAATCAAGGGGCAAAAGTCGTTTTATTGTCTCATTTAGGTAGTACAACGATAAAAAATAAAGAACAAAGTTTAAAAAATTTAGTTCCATATTTAGAAAAAATATATAATTCAAAAATAGTTTTCATAGACGATTGTATATCAGAAAAAGCAAAAACAATTATAGAATCTACTTCTTCAGATAAGTTAATTTTATTAGAGAATTTAAGATTTCATGTTGAAGAGGAATTATGCAATTTAGATTTTGCGATGAAATTAGCATCATTAGGTGATATTTTCGTTAATGAAGCATTTTCAGTATCTCACAGAAAACATGCATCAATTTATGGGATTCCTAAATTTCTACCATCAATATTAGGAGAAAATTTTAAAAAGGAAATAAAAATTGCAGATAGTTTTTTTGAAACAAAAAAATTTCCTAAAATAGCCATTATAGGTGGTTCAAAATTGCATACTAAAGTTAATCTTTTAAAAACTCTTGTAAAAGAAGTGAACAAATTAGCTTTAGGCGGGGGAATCGCAGGGGCATTTTTATCTTATTTAGGAAATTCTACGTTAAGAATATTTAACCCAAAAGAATTTGAAGAAGATGTAAAAGAAATTATGTCCAATGCCACAAAAAATAATTGTGAATTATTGTTACCTATAGATTTTTCGGCTTTAATCTCATCAGATACGGGCATAGATTGCGCAATAATTTCATCAGAACATGATAGTGCAAGTATTTTTGATATTGGTCCTGAAACAGTAGATTTATTTAAGAAAAATATTTCTGAAAGCAAAATGTTATTGTGGAATGGTCCATTAGGTTTATTTGAAAAGGCGCCTTTTGATTTTGGAACTAAAACAATAGCTAAATTCGTTGCTCAAAGAACAGAAGAAAATCAACTTATCTCTATTGCGGGTGGAGGAGATACTGGTTTTGCCTTAAAAAAGTTTGGTGTATCGGATAAATTTACTCATATATCAACTGCAGGTGGAGCTTTTTTAAGTTATTTAGAACATAAGGCATTTCCAGGTATTGATGCTATTGTATAATTCATTATTATAAAAAATTTTAATTATTGTTTAAAAATATAATGGTTTATTAATGTTTTGTTATAATTTTTTCTCTATTAAATAAATAAGAATCTACTCTTTTATCTGTTACATGACAATTCATCACTTAGCAAAATATGAAAGTGCTTTTGAAAGAGTGTGTAGGTTTTCAATATCTTTACAATAACTTAGAATGACTCAGATTGAATGTAATGATGTGTTTATTCAGAATAAGAAGCTTTATAAGTTCTATCTATTTTCTTTTTTCAAATAAGGAGGGTGTATGTTGTATATAGGCAACAGTTAAATAAGTATTTAAATATAAAGTTTGTTGAAAAG
>CAZHJM010000011.1:25974-32039 GCA_964532905.1 uncultured Holosporaceae bacterium | reverse complement strand
TAGCTCGCCGCCTGGCTTAATAAATCCTATCCCCTCCCCCTTCACTTTTTCTCTTGTCACTTCATTCGTATTCAAATATTACTTGGATACTTAGTTTTATTTGTTTCTTCTTGCTTGAACTTTTGCTACTTATGTCATTCCACCAATCATTATTTGCTGTTTCATTTTCTATTGATACTGTTCCCCAATCTTTTATATTCCTTACTTCTTTAATCGTTTTACCAAAAAATGTGCTTATTTGTTTAGCAGAATTTTTTGCATCCTGCATTGCTATGTCTAATAATTCTTTTTTGACTTTTTCAATATTTGTTAGTTTGTATTGATATTCATATGCTATGACGATTCCTTCGTTTGATAGTTTGTTAATTTGTTTTTTAAATTTAGGAAAAACTTCTAAATTTTTAGTTTTTATTAATATAATATCCCTTGAAGAGTAATATTTTTCTTGATTAGAGTAATTTGTTGTTCCATAATTCGTAGTGCTTTCTCCTTTGTTTTCGGCTTTGTTATAAACAAAACTAATTTCATTTTCATTTATTCCCATTTCTTTTAAAAAAACTAACAATTTTTTAATATCTTCCTTTCTTTTGTTATTTAATTTTTTAATATCCTCTTCCTTATTATTAATAGTTATCATTATTTCTAGAAGATCTGAAGAAACGATTCTTTTTGCATATCCATTGACTTCTATCTGATTAGGATGTCTTATTGATTTTAAACTTCTACTTAAATTTGAAAATCCAAATAAAATTGCAATAGAAATTATTAATATAGCAAATAAACTAACTTTTAATGTATTTTTCATTGAATTTCTCCTTAAATATTTTTACAATTAGTGATAATTTTATATTTTATTTATTAATTTTTTGTAAAAATTTTCAAAATATATCAATTTTAGAATTTTTTTATAGTTTTTATGTAATTATGTTGTTATTATTAGTATGAATTGTTTTTTAGAATATTAATGTTGGAATATTTATTTAAAAGTTCGTATGGAAAGCTATACGAAAAAAATAATAATGTAATCTGTGATTCAGTTGGCTCTTTTATAATTAATTTAGATAGAGCTAAAGAACGTTTGAAATTTGTGAGTTCTAATGTTGAAAAATTAGGATTTCCTATACATAGAATTTCAGCAATTGACGGTAATTTATTATCAAAAAGTGAAATTCTAAAAGTTTCAGATTTTCAACGATATAGAAAATATTTTAAAATGTATCCAGAAACAGGAACGATAGGATGTTCTTTAAGTCATGAAAAAACTTGGAGAGAATTTTTACTTTCGAGTTATGAGTTTGCTTTAATATTGGAAGATGATGTAACTTTTAATCCGAATATTCTTAAAGAATGTATTAATAAAGCTATTAAAATAAAAAATTTATGGGATATTTTAATATTGGAGCCATATCATAGGGGTAATCCAGTAAAATTATTAAATTTATGTAAAAAATATTTTTTATGTACTTATTTAACAAATGTGACACATTCAGGTTGTTATTTAATTAACAGACAAACTGCCGAACAATTTTTAAAAAAATTTTATCCTATTTTTGTTGGGTTAGACCATTATATTAATGCTGGTTGGGAGTTCGATATTAAATTTTTAGGAATAGAGCCTAGATTAGTTAAACAAAATTTTGGCAATTCTCAAATTAAAGTGTCTGCTTCTAAAAAATTTAATGATTTCCCCACAAAGTTACATAATGTTTATTATAATATAAAGAGATCTATTATGCATTTTTTATATAGTTGTTATATTTATGTAAAAATAAAAAGTATTATCTATAAGAGATAAAGATGAATTCAAAATTATATTATTTTTTATTATTACTTTTTAGTTCATGCGCATTATATGATAATGAAAACATATCTAATAAGGATTTTATAGAGATAAGACATCAAAACGGCTCATTAATAGTGGATGAGAAATTAGTAAATAAAATAGAAAATGAAATTCCTCAAAATATAAGTTTATTTTCATCTCAATTGTCAGAAGATATTGCTATAAAAGTTCAAGAAAAACAGTTAGAACTATATAAAAATTATAGAGAACAATATTTTTCACCATGGCTTAAAGAAGATAATGTAAAGCCTGAACAAAATTTTTATAGATACCTGTATTGCGAAAATTTTAGAATACTTTCAAAAAAAGACTATGATTTTATCAAAAGTAATGTAAAGAATGCATTTTATATTAATAAAAAAGCAATAGTTGTTAATAATACTTTTTTGAAAATTGTTCCTACAAATTCTAAAATTTTTCAAAACATAAAAAAACCAGGAGATAGTTTTCCGTTTGACATTAATATCAATTCTAGAATAAGAGTAGGTTTGCCTCTTCGAGTGCTTGCTATTTCTCAAGATAAACATTGGTGTTTTGTTTCATCTTGTATTTGTTCTGGCTGGGTTAATATAAAAGATATTGCTTATGTTAATGATAAATTTGTTAAAAAATATTTATCTTGTTCATTAGGAGTTTGTGTTAGGGAAAATACTATTATTGATAATGGAAATGGTTTTATAAATTTTGCAGAAATTGGAACAATTTTACCCTTAAAAACAGGAAAAATATTATGTCCTTTCAAAAAAATTAATGGTTATGCGGGAATAGTTTTATGTAGTAGAGCTAATTTTCAAAAAATGCCTGTAATTTTCTGTTCATCAAATGTTAGGGATATTGCTTTTCAATTTTTAGGTCAGAAATATGGTTGGGGTGGAGATTTTGAGAGTAGAGATTGTTCAATGTTAACAATGGATTTTTTTTCCGTTTTCGGAATTTATATTTCTAGAAATAGTAAAGGACAATTATCTAATGGATATATTTTTAAACAAGGTGAAAATAAAGAAAATAGACTTTTAAAAGCTATTCCTTGGTTAACAATAGTAGGAAAACCTGGTCATGTAATGCTTTATATAGGGCAATATAATAATAAACCTGTTTTTCTGCATAATATCTTTGGATTTAGAATTATGAATGATAGTAGATTCGTTATAGGTAAAACGTATTTAGCAACTACGAGTAGAAATGAGATATTAAAAAATAACTATTATTCCTTATTAAATATTATATCTCATATGAAACAAGTAGTTCTATTGGCTAATGAGATTAAAACTGAAAAATAAATAAAATAATTAAATTTTTTGTTTTTAATATTGATTATTTATGTAATAATCATAAGTAGGGTTTATGAGAGGTTTTTATGTTAACAATTAATGATAAATTTCCAGATTTCGAACTTACTGCTCTTTCAGATATAAGTTTTGAGAAATTAAATATTGAAAATGCTTTTATCAAAATTAATCAAAATACTTATAAAGACAAATGGAAAGTAATTTTCTTTTATCCAAAAGATTTTACATTTGTTTGTCCTACAGAGCTTGTTGGTTTTGCTAATTTAAAATCAGAGTTTGAACAAAGAAATACTCAGATATTAGGCTGTAGTATAGATAGCGAATTTGTTCATTGGGCATGGAGAGTGTATCATAAGCCATTAAATAATCTGAATTTTCCATTACTATCTGATATTAAAAGAGAGCTTTCAAATTCTCTTGGTATTTTAAATAGTGATGGTGTTTCGAATAGGGCTCTTTTTGTCGTTGATCCTGATAATGTTATTCGTTCTGTGATTGTTACGGATCCTTCAGTTGGTCGTAATCCTCAAGAGGTTATAAGAATTTTAGATGCCCTTCAAACAGGAGAACTTTGTCCTTGTTCATGGGTCAAAGGAAACAGTGTTATAGATATAAAAAATATAAAGATATAAGAGGTTATAAGTAATGTTTAGAGCAGTAAAAGAATATTCAAATGATTATCTTATTCCGTTTATATCTAGTGAAACTCAATCGTATCATTTTGAAAAACATCATAAAGGTTATGCCAATACATTGAATAAACTTGTAGATGGACAGAGCTTATCAGAGAAAAGTTTAGAAGAAATAATTAAACTTGAAAGTAGTATTGATGCTGTTATCTATAATAATGCTGCACAAGTTTTTAATCATGATTTCTATTGGAAATCTTTAGCTTTAAATAAGGTTCCAGGACAAGAACTTCAGGATATAATAAATAGAAGTTTTGAAAATATAGATAATTTAAAGAATATTTATATAGAAAAAGCTTCGAAATTATTTGGTAGTGGTTGGTCTTGGTTGGTATTTAATAAAAAAAGTGGTTTATTAGATATAATTAATACAACTAATGCTAAAAATTTATTATCAGATGAAGAAAATAAAGCTTTACTTGTAATAGATTTATGGGAACATGCTTATTATATAGATTACAGAAATGATAGATTAAAATATCTTACAACTGTAGTGAATAATTGTTTAAATTGGGAATTTGCAACACAAAATTTAAATAATTAGTTGTTTTTTCAATAAATATTAGGTACATTAGGCATGTAATTTTTATAGATATATTAATTATACAATAAAAAAGGATTTACATGCCTAATGATAGAGTTAATAAAAAGTCATTTAAATATTCTGGTTTTGTAAGGGGCGTTATTTTTAGAAATAATAAAATCCTTTTGTTAAAAGAAAATAGATACGGTAATATAGTTCGGAATTTGCCAGGTGGTAAAATTGAAGAAAATGAATCTCCAGAGCAAGCTATATATAGGGAAGTCAAAGAAGAAATAGGTATAGAATGCTCTATTAGTCAATTAATTTTTTCGGATAATTTTATATTTGATAATAAAATGTGGAAAGGTTGGTATTTTAAGTGTTTATTACCTCATTATAATTTTAATTTAGAATGTAATGTTCAAGAAGCTAAATTTTTTGATATTTCAAACATATTTTTACTTCATCATGGTATACCAAATAACGTTTTAGAAAAATTAATTCAGGTTCAGTCTCAAAAAGTTTCTTTGTGAGTTTTTTATTCGAATTAATCATTTATTAAAATTTTTATTTTAATATGGTAGATAGTAAAAAAATGGAGAAACTTATGAAAAAAATTGCTTATACCCTTTTCACTTTAAATGTTTATTTAGAATGTGCTATAAGCGCTCTTATTTTACCTAGAGCTGATTTTTTAAGTTTTGAGGTTTCTTTAAATGATAAGCAATCATGTAATAATATTTTGAGTTATTGGAATAATTATATAGAACAATTTAAAGGAATTCAATGTAATACATTAAATGAGATGTACTTGTATGAATTTAAAGGGTATGAGGAATTTATAAGATTATTGAATAATGGAAATGTAGATAAAATTTTATTAAATCATGCTGCCTTTAAATTATGGTTTGAAATTAATTCATTATTAACGCATTTGAACTCTGATAATATGAAAATTCATGATAGTAGAAAGATGAATGATGTTAGTAGAAATGAAATTTTGGCATTAAAAGCAGCTATAGAAAATAAAAATTTTTCAATTTTATCTAGTAAATATCTCAAATGGAGAGATAATACTGATAATTTTCTAATACCTATTATTCAAGTTATGGCTTTATATCAAGCAATAAAAGGAGATTGTGCATTATTGATATGGTACGTAAGTCATGCTTCTAGTAGTGATGATGAAATGTTAGCAGGGAGTTTGGATGGATTTTTACATCGTTTAGTAATTGCTTGTCAAATAAATCCAAAAATTCTATCTCAGGTAAAACCTAAATTATCAATAAGAAGTAATTATCAAAGATTTAACAGAGATCCGCAAAATAAATTAGGGTTACTTCCTATGGAATATGCTATCGCTGCTAAAAATTATGATTTAATCAAGTTATTAAAGAACATTAATTGTGGAGTATATTTTGTTGATAAATTCGAATATCTATTTATTAGAATGATTATTGCTTGTGGATATGATTTAAATAGTTTAAAAAATACTCTGACAGCTATGGGAATTAATATCCAAAAACCTACTATTAACAAAGAAACTCAAATAGATATAGCAAAAAAGTATAATGATACAAAATATATTGAGGCTTTAAATTATCTTTCAGGTAATATAAGTCTTATTAATGAAAAAGATTGGAATAATAGATTTGCTATAGAAGCAGAATAATAATTGAAAACTATGTTAGCGTCATTCTGAGCGAGAGTAACGAGCGTGA
>CAZHJM010000011.1:0-25874 GCA_964532905.1 uncultured Holosporaceae bacterium | reverse complement strand
AGAATCCAATAAATACTCAACATTTTTCTATAGACTCCTACAAATACAGATACAATAAATTGCCTGGTGAGAAGTGAGAGAGGCGAAACCTACATGGCTTCGTGTAATGAGGCTAAAAGGGCATCAAAAACTAGTATTACTTAGGAGCTGATGCACTAAATCTTCCGGTATTTGGTGAAAATACGATAATTTTATTAAAAAATGACCTATTATTTAATAATTTCGGTCTATAAATCCAAAAACCAAAATGTTTAGAAGCCTTTTCCATTTCTTCTGAGAAAAAAGCAACTTCTAATAACATTTTTATTTCACCTGCTTTGATAGTAAAATTAGGATGAATACTTTCAGGAGGTACTTCTGTCTGCAGGGCAACTTTTATTGTACTAAATTCATTTATATGTGTTTTATCTGATGCAGATGTTCTAATTGTTGGAAGATTTAAATTATCGGGATATTTATACCAAGCTGGATGCATAATCCATAATATTTTAGCTTTTCCATTAGCTTGTCCTTGAATACAAAACAAAACAGGATGCGGGAAGTAGTAATAATTTCTTCTATCAGCAAATCCATCATTGCTGAACTGCTTTAGATCTCCACCATAATAACAATAAAATGCTGCATATACCGCATGTGCATAATCTCTACGAGTTATAGCTTTGTTTTCACGATTTTGAGATATATTTTGTAAAATATTCACCATACATTCTGCACAAAACATTATTTTATTGTGAATTTGAGAAAGCCTTGCTGTATCATGAATGTAATATATTAAAACAACTAGTACTGGAATAGCAAATGCAAATTCTATAAGAATTGCTCCTTTAGTATTTTGACTTATATTAATTATTATTTGTATAAATGATTTTAATTTAATTTGATAACTATTTGATTTATAAAGGGATTTACCCCCCTATATGTTCTTTTTGTCAAAAATTTCTTAAATAATTTGCAATACATATTCTTATCTTTTTATATATATTTAACATTATTTATTTAATAATTAGTTAAAGAATCTTACGTAAATCAATCAGTAAAAAAATAACTAGCAATAAATAACTTTACTAATATTTGTAATTCTAATAATAAAGTCAAATTTAGAAAATATTTCACCTATGACTCTAATCCTATTCTGGATCAGAAATAATTTCTAAATCTTCTGCTTCTAATGAATGAACTACTATCTTTAATTTCCATCTACTCCATATTCATCTCTCAATGCTTTTAGAATAGAAAATCCATTATTACTATCAGTAAATTCTCCATTATAAGTTATCTTTGATGTACCTTTTAGGAATTTTTTACAGCTATTACATGCTTCTTTTATTTATATTGAAAATATGTAAAGTAAGATCCTTTATTGGAAATTGCTCAGAAAATATTTCATCTTTAAAACGTAAAGCATATAGACACGCTACTCTTTCAGAATGAGCATATGATTGAGCTTGATTAGCGTTACACGAAAAATAACATGATTGCAAATCTTTAAATACATTCCAAAAATCTTCATCATTAGGATTAGCAACAGCTCCTACGATGTTTTGTTTAACAGCCTCACGAACTTGCCCAGAAACAAATATATGATAAAAATCTTGAACCATATTTTTATCGTCTATGGATGATACTTCTATGCTAGCCAAAGAAATATGTCTACCTTTACCTTCAGATATACCATCTATAATATTATGAATCCAATTATGATATAAATCTACATTAGGAGTAAATCTGTTCCATGTGTTTCTTCAGGAAATATAAGTCTATCGGCGATATCATGGATATTCATTGCATCTGCAACATAAAATCCACAACACAACAATAATAATAATTTGCAAATATATTTCATTTTAAAATGATTCATTGTATAAATATATTAATTTTCATTTAGTATAGTTTTAATATAATCACTAGTAATATTTTTTTCTTTCGCATATCTTGATATTAATTTACCAGCACATCTGATGCGATTAATAAAATATCTAGAAAAATCAGAAGATATTAGCGGAAATATAGTCGGTACTATACTGACTAACAGATTAGATGCTTTATCTATTTGTTTCTCCTTAATAAAGTATTGTGAAGCTAAAATACCTGACTGTAAACTTATAGAATCATCCTTATCTTTATTATAAATTTCTACGTATTCGTTTGCTATATCATCTGTTGAAGGTATTTTCCCCATTAATATATTTTGTCTTATTGAATTATCCATTTTAGCTTTATATTTCCAATCCATACCTTTTACTCCAATAATACAAATAAAGCAAAAAAATATTACAGCCTTTTTCATAGTATCCTCCAACAATCAGACTTAAGTATAAATTAAAATAACATTTATTTCAATAATAATTTTAATATTGTCATTAAATACTCAATATTATACAGATTTAAATTTTAAATAAGGCAAATAATCTTAAACAATTTGATAAAAATTTTTATGTTAATATCGCTAATAAGCTGTTATTAAATAAATTTATAACAATTATATGAAAGCAATTTCATATTAACATCCTTCTCACATATATCAATTAAATTAATCTACAAAGATAAATTATCTCTAGATAAATATTCGAATAAAGAACCAGGATATTTATGTTTTAATTTATAAGTAATTTTATGAATAGGAAAATCATCTTTTTTTATCAAGTCTTTGAATAAATTACTATTATATGGTTCCTTTAATTTTGGATATAAAGTAAGTCGTTCAGGGTAATAGGGCATTTTATTAAAAATTTCTGCGGCTTCTTTATCATTTCGAACTGCTAATGTAAAAAAGAAATAATTAATAAAGTAATGTAATAATGTATTTTCTTTTTTCCAATATTCAAAATTTAAATTTATAATATCTTTTATGATAGCATTTCCTTTTTTAGCATGTATAAACCAATTAGCAGTTAATGATTGCCTACTATGTCTTGTGCCTCTTAATATACTAAACATAAATAATTTTTGTTTTGTTATTTTTTCTGGAATAGCTCCTGTCATTAAAACTGTGGAGTCGATCCATGTTCCACCATATTTATAAAGTAAGCAATATCTCACAATATCTGAGAATTGAGCCATAGGAATGATTTTTCTCTTATATTTCTCCCAAATGTATTCAGGCAAATCTATATAATTAGGAATATCTTTTTCTCCTAAAATGATTACTTTACGCCCTTTACTGTATTGAACAATACTACGAAAACAATTTTTTATAATTGGAGGAGCTTTATCTTTTCCTTGGAACCAAAGTGTCCAAATACAATTATCATAGTAATCTTTATTAAAAGGTTGCCCTATCAATTTATGTTTTAACCAATCAATCCAAAAAGATAATTTATTTTGGGGTGATAAAGAATTAGGTAATGGATTGTTCAATGCGTAAATGTATTTACACAAATAATTATATTTACTTTCTCTTATTTTAGCTCTTTCTTCTGAAATATCATCTACCTCATAGCAAGAGTTATATAAATTAATATCACAGAAAGATATTTCGCAAAAAAATAACAAGCTAATGGTTAATAATAGATATTTTGAAAGAGAATTTTTCATTTTTCTAAAATATCTTTAACTTTATCTTTAACAATTTCACGAGTAATTATTGGCAGGTTTTCTTGTAACCAATTTTTGATAATAGGTTCTGCTATTTCTATTATTATATTTTTTAAGATATTAGAATTTTTATTAACATTTTTTTCTTCAGCAGTGGAAATCTTATCGATACTAGTCTTATCAATGGCTTTTTCTTCTTCTTGGGCTAATTTTAAAAACATGTCCATATCTTTTGATGTATTTACGGATTCGTTTGAAATACTATCCGTCTTTTTTATTTTTACAATATTCCCATCTTCATTAACCATATCGGTCAGTTCTAAAACAGGAGGCTCATCACTAATAACCATCTGCTTTATGGATGATAACACTTCATCTAATGACATTTCAGCTTGCTTATCCATTATTTCTCCAGTTTATTAAACCTTATTTAGAAATTTTTTTATTATAATTCTTTTTTAACGCTGTTAGTATAGTTTGTAAATCTAATTTACCAAGTAAAGCATGAATTTGTAGTATAGCTTCAATTTTTGTTTTTAATGTTTCTGCAAAATTTATACGTGCATTTAGAAGAGTATTTTCACTATCTAAAAATTCTGTATTAGACTTTACACCGAGAGTTACTGCGTCAAGATTACTTCCAGATGCAATTTCTGCACTTTTTACTGCTGCTCTAGTTGATTTGATAGATGCTTCAGCCATATTTAATCTATCATAAAACACTTCACAAGATGACATTACTTCAGAAAGTTTATCTTTTGCTCTAAATTCAGCCGCTTTAGCTCTTTCTGAATATAATCTTATTTGACCGTATGTTTGCATGTTAAATAAAGGCATAGATAAAGTTAATTGAGCACCATAAGATTTTTCCTGTTTTGTATATGTTCTATTTTTATATCCCTCCGGTTTATGAAGAGATTTTGATGCAGATAAACTAGCATCTATAGATGGTCCTATTTCTGCTTTAGCTACAGAATATTCATTTTCTGCTGATAAAGCTAAGAATTTATATTGTAAAATTTCGGGGTTACTTTCTCTGACATTTTTTTTGAAATCTTCAATGTTTTTTGGCATATCCTTAATATTTAATGAAGGAAATAAGACATCTGTTTTCAAATGCAATCCTGTTAAATATTCAAAAGATTGTTCAGCTTGAATTAATCTGTTTTTTGCATTAATTCTGTCATAGTGAGCTATCTCATACTTAGATTTTGCCTCTTCGACTTCTACTGGAGTTGATACTCCAGCTTCTAAGCTAATAACCTGTGCTTCATATAATTTCTTTAGATTCTCTTCTTTCTTTACATACGCATTAAGAGCCTGCTTTCTTACCCAAATATCAACATACGCCACAATGACTCTAGCTAATAAATCACTTTTAGCCTTTAACATGGCATAATACTGTGCTTTAGCATTATTATCTTTTGATTTTATATTATTAACAGTTTGAAAACCTTTGAATAAATTCTGCCTAATCTGAACACCCATTTCAGTATTTGTTCCTGCATTGGTTGTAGATAAACTTTCTAATGGCCTAACACTTGTTTCAATTTCTTGTGCGGATCTACTGCTACTTAAACTTCCAGTAATAACAGGAAAAAAACCAAACTCAGCAATTTTTTTCTCCTGTTCAGCGATATTTTTATTAATTTGACTAGCTATCCAAGAGGCATTATTATTATAAGCAGCAACTAAGGCTTCCTCTAAAGTAGTACAATATACGTCAAATACAAATAATAAAATTACTAAACTTAATCTTTTCATTTAATCTCTTTCTTCAATTTAAAGCTTTCTTAATACGTTTTAAACTCTCATCTTTTCCAAATGATACTAACATATCAAATATACTTGATGTAATTCTCTTCCCTGTAAGAATATTTCTTAAAGTTTGTGCTAATTTACCGAAACTAACATCTAGATTTTTAGCTAAATTCCGTAGCTCTGATTCTAAATATATTTCATTCCAATTATCGATTTTAGCTAAACACTCATAAGCTTTATTTGCAAACATTTTTGAATCGTCATCTAAAGGAGGAGATTGGTATTTGTCTATATAAATGGATGATAGATCTTTTAATTCAATTAAAGTTTTGGCTCTTTGTTTTAGTCCATTCATTCCTCGAACCAACCTATTTTTAATATCGTCAGAAATATTTCCTATAATTTGTAATAATTCATTTAATAACCTGTCATTACTGGCTTCTCTTATATAGTGACCATTTAAATTTGTTAATTTATCAAAATCTATTCTGGCGGCTGATTTACCTAGACCATCTGTTGTAAACCACTTTATAGCTTGTTCTTTCGAAATAATTTCATCATTACCATGTGACCAACCAAGTCTCAATAAATAATTGCAAATAGCTTCAGGCAAGTATCCCATATCTTTGTATGCGTCAATACCTAATGCTCCGTGTCTTTTTGATAATTTAGCCCCATCTGGACCATGGATTAATGGAATATGTCCATAAGTCGGAATATTCCAGCCAAAAGCATTGTATATTTGTATATGTCTAAACGTATTTGTAAGATGATCATCTCCTCTGATAACATGCGTAATCCCCATATCATGATCATCTATAACTACTGATAGCATAAATGTTGGAGTTCCATCACTACGTACTAAAATCATATCATCTAATTGTTCATTATCAATAATAACATTGCCCTGAACAATATCATTTAGAATTGTCTTTCCTGTTTGATTTGATTTTAGTCGTATTACTGGCTTTATATCCTTAGGAGCATCTTTTGGATCTCTGTCTCGCCATATTCCATTGTATTTTGGGGAGTGTCCCATTTTTAATGCTTCTTTTCTCATATTTTCGAGTTCTTCAGGAGTACAATAACAATAATAAGCTTTCCCTTCTTCAATTAATTTTTTAGCCATTTTTACATGATAATCAAGTCGGGAATGTTGAAATACTGGTTCTTCATCCCAGTTTATACCAAGCCACTTTAATCCATAAAAAATGGCATCGACAGCTTGTTGTGTGGAACGTTCTCGATCTGTATCTTCTATTCTTAACAAAAATTTTCCACCGTAATGTCTGGCCAGAAGCCAGTTAAATAATGCTGTTCTTGCACCACCTATATGTAAGAATCCCGTAGGAGATGGAGCAAATCTCGTTACTATACCTTTGGAAAATTCAATACCCATTTTGTTCTCGACAAATCATATACATTCCATGTATATCTTATATATCAAATTTTAAGAAGGAAATGTATAGACTTTTAAATTTTATACAAGATTTTTATGAAAAAGAAAGATTTCAAATTATAAATTTTGTTCCTGTTTTCTTTGGATTAGGTATTTGTTCTTATTTTTATTTAGATAACGAACCATCGGTAATATTTTCATTTGTTTGTTTTATAATATCACTTATATTTTCTTTACTTACCCAAAATAAGATATCATATATAATATTTTTATTTTTTTCGGGTTTTTTCTTAATTCAATTAAGAACTATTAGTATCAATATTCCTTTATTAGAAAAAGAACCAGAAAAACCAATAGCATTTTTCGCAACTATAGAATCATGTAATCATACAGAAAATGGATTAAATTTTATTGTAAAAAATATTAATTCTCCATTCTTACTAAATAAGCTGTTTTTAACATGGAAAGGTGAAAAAGCAATCAACACTGGCGAAAACTATATGCCTGGTGATAGGCTATCTATATTTGCACAACTTTCACCTTTACGTAACCAAGCTTTTCCTGAACAATATGATTTTAAAAAACAACAATATTTCAATGGAATTTCCGCACGTGGTTTTATCTTTTCTACTCCTAAAAAAGTACAAAACTATTTAGCAGTTGATTCTGTAGAATTAAAAATAGAAAAATTTAGACACAAAATTAATGAAAAAATCGATTCTATTTTAGATAAAGATATAGCATCCATTGCAAAAGCAATAATTACAGGAACAAAGGCGGGAATTAGCAAAAAATTAAGAGAAAATTTTACACTATCAGGTACTGCACATATCTTAGCTATTTCAGGATTGCATATAGGTATTATAGGTATATTTATTTTCTGGATATCTCGCTTATTGTTAAATCTTTTTCCTCAAATCTCAATGTTTATGAATGTAAAAAAAATTGCAGCATTAATTTCTTTAATAGGAGTAATTTTATACTATTTTATTTCAGGTTGCTCAGTATCTGCATTACGAGCACTTATAATGCATAGTTTAGTCATTATTGGAATAATTATAAATCGTAAAGCATTAACTATGCGTTCCGTGGCTATTGCTGCAATGATTATTTTAATTCTTTCGCCTGAAGTTATTATGTTTCCAAGTTTTCAATTATCATTTAGTGCTGTAATTGCTATCGTTTCATTTTATGAAAAACATTGGAACTTTTCTTCATATTTAGGAATGATATTTAACATTATCGCTACGACTTTAGTGGCTTCATTAGCGACTTCAATATTTTCTATTTTTATCTTCAATCAATTAACTTTAAACAGTATATTTGCAAATATTTTTGCTATTCCTCTTATGACATTTTTTATTATGCCAATATCTGTTATTTCTCTTATATTTTTAATATTTGATATTACATTTCCATTGAAATTTTTAGCTTATGGAATTAAAGGACTTATAAATTTAATAGAATATTCCTCTCAATTGCCTGGTTCATTATTTATCATGCTGACCCCATCAGATTTTACAATGTGTATATTTATATTTTCTGGGTTAATTCTTTCCTTATTACATTATAATGTAAGATTACTTGGAATTTTAGGGATATTCATTGGATGTGTATTTTATTATTTTGAAGAAAGACCAAAAATTATTATTTCTCCTTATGCAAAAGCTTATGGAATTAAAATATCAGATGATCTAGTTTGTTGTAACCATTGTGGTTATTTTAGAAGTATTATGGATACTTGGACAAAAACAGTCGGTTGCAAAAAGAGAAAAAATTTTAATTCTAAAGAATGTCGTAAATTTGTAAAAAAATCAGAAAGTGGGAAATATGTTATTAAATTAGATAAAAACACTATCGAATTATTAGAATATCCAGAAAGAGAAAATAAAAATATTATATATTTAGATAAATCAAAAGATTTTACGAGAGAAATATATATCCCTTCCTTTAAAGAAATATCTAATAAGTATAAAAAACGACCTTGGAACTATTATAAATAATTATCAACTTATTTTTTGTATGCATCTTAATTTAGCGGAACGAGATTTAGCGTTTATATTTACTTCATTATTATTAGGCACAACAGGTTTTTTGGTTAGTATTTGAAATTGTTTATCTATAGCTAATTTTTTAAAAAAATTTTTTACAATACGATCTTCTAATGAATGAAAACTAACTATTATGATTTTTCCTTCAGGATTTAGTAAATTTATCGATTTTTGCAAAATAATCTGAAGTTCTTCTAATTCGTGATTTACAAAAATACGTAGAGCTTGAAAAGTTTTTGTCGCGGGATCAATTTTTTTTGTTTTCCTTAAACAAGTTCGGATAATATTCGCTAAATCCTCTGATGTTTTTATATTTTTTAAATTTAATTTTATATTTTTAGCTATACGTCGAGAAAATCTTTCTTCTCCAAGTTCATAAATAATATTTGCTAAATTTCTTTCATCTAATCTATGAATGACTTGCATAGCTGTTTCTTCACATAATCCCATTCCCATGTCGAGATTGCCACCAAAACGAAAAGAAAATCCCCTTTCTTTATCTTCTAATTGAAAATTGGATAAACCTAAATCCAATATTATTCCATCAACTTTGAATAGATTGTTTTCCTTTAATATATTATCTATATTACTAAACTTAGAATGTGAGAATTTAAATCTAGATTGATATAAATTTTTTAAATTATCGGCTATATTTGTTACATAGTTATCTCTATCACAAGCTATTACACAGCAATTTGCTTTATCTAAAATTGCTTTACTATATCCACCTCCGCCAAAAGTACCATCAAAATAAACTTTGCCATTTTTTGGTTGTAAAAAATTCAAAACTTCATTTAATAATACAGGAACATGTTTTGTCATATTAATCCTATAACAGGTAAGAAATAATTAAAAATATAGGAATAAGTATACCAAGTGACCAGAACATATATCCTAAAAATGACGGCACTTTAACACCATATGACTCTGAGATTGATCTAACCATGAGGTTAGGGGCATTTCCTATATAAGTTAGAGCACCCATAAAAACTGTAGATATGGAAAAAGACATCAATAGTGATGCTTTTGTTGTCATAAGTTCTATGGCATTCCCTGAAGCAAGGTGGAAAAATATTAAAAATGTAGGAGCATTATCTAATACAGATGATAATAAACCGCTTATCCAAAAACATTTACTTAATATAAATTCCCCATTAGGTGATATCCAATCAAAAATAAATGATAATGCACCATTTTGTCCTTTACCTAAAATATATAAAACAGGAGCTACAGTAATAAAAATCGCAATAAAAAATTCCGCTACTTCTTTTATAGGAGCTATCGTAAATCCATTTTGTTCTCTTATATTCTTATGTGTTATTTTTATTGATAAAAATGAAACACTTACTAAAATAACATTACGCAATAATGAAGAATATTTATATTGTTCTCCAAATACCTCAAACGTTTTATCAAAATCACATAGAATAACTGTTAATAATATAATTATTAAAAGCAATAAATTCCTAGTACCTTTGATAGTAAAAGAAGCATTATCTCTTGATAATTCAAAGCGTCCTGTTTCTTTTTTGAAGTAAAAACTATCTATTAAATAAAACAAAAAACATAATGTTATAATAGTACTAAATAATATCGGATATAAGTGTTTTATAAACCAAAAGAAATCTATACCTTTAAGAAAACCAATAAATAATGGAGGATCTCCTAACGGAGTAGCTGCTCCACCTATATTTGCAATAAGAAATATAAAAAATATCATTAAATGGACTTTATGCTTTCTTTTGGCATTAATTCTTAAAAAAGGACGAATTAATAACATAGATGCTCCAGTTGTACCTATCCAACCAGCTAATATTGCCCCAAAAATTAAGAATATTGTATTAAAAGATGGTCCTTTTCCTTCTGGGAAATTTATATATATTCCTCCAGCTACAATATATAAAGCCGTAATTTGAATTATAAAAGATAAATAATCATCTATTAATGGCTTAAACATAGCTGTAATTACAGTAACAGGAGAAAATACAAAAAGTATAGCAATAAGGTATATTCCCGTCCAAATAAAAGGAATATATGAAGAATATTTATTCCAAAATGTTGGATAAATAATAGGCATGAAAGACATAGACAGGATAATACCAACAAATGGTATTATCCAAAGCAAACTAACAAAATCCATATACTCACCACTTTAACTGATATACAAATTATAAAACTATTTCAAAGTATTTATTTCTTTCAAACATTTAAAAGAACCGCAAAGCTTTCCTGCAATAAAAAATACAAAAATACTTATAATAGAAACAATGATAACCGCAATATTTCTATTTATTCCTTCTAAAGCGTAATAACTATCCGCATATATGTTCATAAAATAAATAGCTAAAAACATGATAAATGAAATAAACAACTGTTTTAGGCATTCATAAATTGTTTGTCTATCAATTGATACTGTTTTTAAGCTACTTAATTTAAATATTAAGTATAGTCCATTAACCCATGCTGCTAATGATGTGGCTAAAGCAATTCCTATATGCTTCATATATGGAACTAAGATAATAATAAATAGTAGGTTTGAAATAATAGATATTATTCCACCAATTAGCGGTGTTCTAGTATCTTTATGGGCAAAAAAAGTCGTGGAAAATACTTTAGTCATCATATAAGATGGAAGTCCAAAAGCAAAGGCTGATAACGCAGGAGCTGCAGCAGATACATGATCAGATGTAAAATTACCATGTCCATAAATAGCACCTGTTATTGGTTCGCTTAATGACATCAAAATAACCGCAGCGGGTAATGTGAAAATAAAGGCAAACAATAATCCTAAACTCATTTGTTTTTGAGCAGAAGATGTATCTTTGGCATGAATAGCTCTTGTCAAAGGTGGTAATAATGCAGTACTAAATGCAATTCCAAGAATTCCTATCGGTAATTGGCATACATGATCAGTATAATAAAAATATGATGCTGCTCCTGTAGGTAACAATGCCAAAACACCAAAATCTATAACAACATTTAATTGCCAAACACCTGCGCCAATTGCTCCAGAAACTAATTTTTTAAAAAATGTTTTTACTTCAGGCATAACAGAAGAAAAATTAAACCATACATTCATTCCACAGTAATGAACATTTATCCATAAAATAATAAATTGTATAAAACCTGCAAAAAAAGTAGCCCATGCCATAGTATATGCAACACTAGGAAACCATAAAGGTCCCACAAAAAAAGCTGTGACAACAGATAAGTTTAAAATGATTTGAGCTGCAGCAGGCATTGCAAATCGATTAAATGTATTTAGAATTCCTCCAAATAAAGCTACTAAGAATGATGCTCCAATATACGAAGAACATATTCTTCCAATAACAATAAGATGTTCGAATTTTTCACTGCCAGGTTTAAATCCTGCACAATATACTGACATAATCTCTCTAAAAAAGATTAAGCATAAAATCATTAAAAAAGAAACTAAAAAAACCAACCAAGTGAAAGTTTGGGAAGCTAATTTTTTGGCTTCTTCTTCTCCTTTATCTTTCAGTATATTTGAAAATATAGGTAGGAAAGATGCATTAAATGCTCCTTCAGCAAATATTTTTCTTAGAATATTCGCAAATTTAAAAGCAAGTGCGAAAACATCAGCAAACATTCCTGCACCTAGATATTTTGCTTGCAAAATATCTCTAACAAAACAGCTTAGGCGATAAACTAATGTCCAACCTCCAACGGTAGCAACGGTTTTTATTAAACTCATGTTTCACCATAATCGAACTATTAATCGTCTTAACACATATAAAGTATTTATACAATATAATATTATATTAATGTAAAATTTTTTATTTTATAATTATGGAAATTAAATAGTTATCATTATACTAAATAATTGTTAAATTAATACAAGGATTCTATTTAATAAATTTCTGTCTTGAAAATATATTTTAAATATTCTATATTTGCAATAAAAAGTTAGGGCACATAGCTCAGAGGTAGAGCACTACGTTGACATCGTAGTGGTCGTAGGTTCGATCCCTGCTGTGCCCACCATTTAGACTTTTTGCTGCTTAAAACTAAGAGGATGAGTACAGGTGGCTTCGCAATTGAAAATAGATCCTGAAGCAGTTCGTGCATTAGCAGAACTTTTAAGGGAAACGGATTTAACAGAGATAGAGTATCAAGTCGATTCCTTAAGAATAAAAGTATTAAGATCTGTACAACAGACGATAGTACCTATGAATGTTCCTATGTCGAATACTGAATCTAATAATAAGGAATTAAAAAATAAAGGAGAAGATGTTCATCATTCTGATTCTACTAATGATCTTAAAAATGATCCTGGCGTTATTGAAGCGCAAATGGTTGGAACAGTATATCTATCTCCAGGACCCGGTGTTGCTCCATTTGTAAATGTGGGTGATGTAGTAGAGCAGGGGCAAACTTTATTTATAATTGAAGCTATGAAAGTTATGAATATGATTAAAGCTCCTCGTTCAGGTGTAGTAAAGCATATTTTTGTAAAAGATGCTCAGCCAGTTGAATATGGAGATCCGGTAATAATAGTCGATTAGATAAGGTTATGATAAAAAAAGTATTGATAGCAAATCGTGGAGAAATAGCCCTTAGAATACTCAGAGCATGTAAGGATTTAGGAATTCAGACAGTTGCAGTACATTCAACCGCAGATGAAGAAGCTATGCATGTTCGATTAGCAGATGAAAGTGTCTGTATAGGACCTCCTCCGGTAAGAGAAAGTTATCTTAATATTCCAGCTATTATTTCAGCAGCTTGTATTACAGGAGCAGATGCAATACATCCTGGTTTTGGATTTTTAAGTGAAAATGCAACTTTTGCTCATATGGTAGAAGAACATGGATTAATCTTTATTGGACCTAAAGCTGATCATATAGCCATGATGGGTGATAAAATCATGGCAAAGAAAACGATAGCACGTTTAGGGTTGCCTACTGTTCCAGGTTCAGATGGAGCTTTAACGAAAATAGATAAAGCTATAAAGTTGGCGGAAGAAATAGGTTTCCCTGTCTTAATTAAAGCTGCTGGAGGTGGCGGTGGAAGAGGCATGAAGATAGCGAGATCAAAGGATGATTTCATTACATCATATGAAATGGCGCGTCATGAAGCTAATATTTCTTTCGGTAATGATAGAGTATATTTAGAAAAATATTTAGAAAATCCTCGTCATATAGAATTTCAGATAATTGCAGATAAATATGGTAATGCAGTACATCTTGGTGAACGAGATTGTTCTATGCAAAGACGAAACCAAAAGATTTGGGAGGAAGCTCCAAGTACTGTATTAGACTCCAAATTTAGAAATGAATTTGGAAACAAAATTACTAAGGCTATTTCTGCAATTGGATATATTGGTGTTGGAACGCTAGAATTTTTGTATGAAAAGGGACAACTATATTTTATCGAGATGAATACAAGAATTCAAGTTGAACATCCGATTACTGAAATGATTACAGGTATAGATATTGTTCGCGAGCAGATCTTAATTGCAGGCGGAGAAAAACTATCATTCAAGCAAAGTGATATTAAATTTCACGGACATGCAATAGAATGTCGTATAAATGCGGAAAATCCGGATACATATATGCCTTCAGCAGGAGTGATAAAAAATTATCACTGCCCTGGTGGTCCAGGAGTTCGTGTTGATAGTGCATTATATGAAGGTTGTAAAATTCCACCTTATTACGATAGTTTAATTGCAAAATTGATTATTCATGGTTATAACAGACAACATTGTTTAGCTAGACTTCGTAGGGCGCTTGGAGAATATGTTATTAGTGGTGTTGATACACTAATACCTTTACATTTGAAATTAGCTAACAATCAAAATATAATTAATGCTGATTTTAATATTCATTTTTTAGAAAAATTATCAGAAAAAACGGATTAAAATTAAATAATAGAAAAACAATATTTTGTTACAGTTAATATACTGTGTTATAATATATTCTTAGATTTTAAATATAATTATTATGGCAAAAAGTGAAAAGATTTTTTACTGTAGTGAATGCGGTGCTAGATATCCTAAATGGTTAGGAAGATGTGAGGATTGCGGTCAATGGAATACTATAATTGAAGATATACGTTTAACAAAAAAAATATTTTGGGAAATGGAAATATAAAATTTCAGGAAATTTCAGAAAAATACAATAAAATTAATCGCATTTATAGTGGATTAAATGAATTTGATCGTGTTTTAGGAGGTGGGGCAGTTCCAGGTTCTGTAATTCTAATTGGAGGAGAACCTGGTATAGGTAAATCTACTATTTTATTGCAGATTTTATCTGCTCTATCTGATGAGTATAATTGTGTATATATATCTGGTGAAGAATCCTCAGAACAAATTTGCTTAAGAGCTGAACGTCTAGGATTATCACAATCTAATATTAGATTGGCCTGTGAAACTAATGTAGAATCTATTATTCATTCATTAGATAACAATATAGATTTTCTAGTTATTGATTCTATTCAAACTTTATGTAGTACCAATATAGATTCTATACCAGGGACGCTTAATCAATTGCGAACTTGTACTTTCTCGTTAATAAATTTTGCAAAAACGACTAATACTACTATCTTTTTAGTCGGTCATGTTACAAAAGAAGGAGTTATTGCAGGACCTAAAGTTTTAGAACATATGGTAGATACAGTATTATATTTTGAAGGTGAAAGAGGTAATTCTTATCGTATTTTAAGAACAGTTAAAAATCGTTATGGTTCATGTGATGAATTAGGTGTTTTTGAAATGAGTTCAAATGGGCTTATTAGCGTAACAAATCCTTCTATTTTATTTCTTACACAACGTTCTGAAAATATTCCCGGGACTATAACATTTTCAGGAATAGAAGGGTCTCGGCCGATTTTAGTTGAAGTACAAGCTTTAGTAGCGAAAAGTTATTTTTCATCTCCTCGTCGTACAGTTGTTGGATGGGATATCAATAGACTATTTATGATACTAGCCGTTTTAGAATCTAAATGTAAAGTATCTTTTTCAGATAGAGATGTTTATCTTAGCGTTGTAGGAGGGTTAAAGATATCTGAACCGGCTTGTGACTTAGCTGTAGTTATTAGTTTACTATCTGCTAGAAAAAATCTTGTTATTAATAATAATACATGTGCTATGGGAGAAATTGGATTGACTGGAGAAATACGTCCTATACCGAAATGTTTGGAAAGAATAAAAGAAGCAGTTAAACTCGGCTTTAAAAATATTATCATTCCAAAAACAGATAACTTGGATATTAATGAATTTTCTGATATCAATTTAATAAAAGTAAGTACTCTTTTTGATTTAATAAATTTTTTGAGAGAGAATGGAAAGCGTGAATAATAGTGAATTTTTTAATTCATTAGATTATATATATATCCTTATAACTTTTATTTCTTGTTTATTTGGATTTTTAAAAGGATTTACAAAAGATTTCTTTAGTACATGCGCATGGATAGGAAGTGGTTTTATTTCTGCGTTTATATCACCGTTTTTAGTAGATACATTCGAAGGAAATTTAATAGAAAATATATTATTAGCAAAAATAGTCGCTATAACTACATCATATTTAGTAGTACTTATTACATTATTATTATTAATAAATACTATTTCAATTAAAATTAAAAATACTTCCCTTTCAGGTGTTGACAGGGCGTTGGGTTGTTTATTTGGTTTTGTTCGTGGATTTTTAATCATATTAACCATGGCTATGATATATATTTTTTTTAATATGCCATATAACAAATATGAATTTATAAATAATTCAAAAATTACACCTCATTTGATAAGTATAGCAAATTGGATTACACCTAAAATTGTGAATTATTCTCCTATTTTAAATGAAATAAAGTCCAAATATTCATCATCTTATGAAAATAATAAAAAACGCCATTTATCTGAACAACTTCGTAGTAATAAAATTATAAAAGAAAAATTAGATGATGAAGATGATTCATATACAAATAAAGTAAAAACGTATATTAACAATATATTCTCAAGATATTTGAATCGTGATGAAAATAAAGACTATATAGAAAACCGTAAGAAATTAATAAGAAAAAAAAAGCGAAATAAGAATATTGAATTTGGAGCAATGTCACTCATGCGAGCTAAAGCGGAACGTAAGATTCAGAAAAAAACCCAAAAACTGCAAAAAGATCTCTTAAAACAACTTGACAATAAACACTAAGAATGTATTCTTATAAAGTATTTGGAGAGATGGCCGAGAGGCTGAAGGCAACGGTTTGCTAAACCGTCATATGTTTGTAAAAGCGTATCGAGGGTTCGAATCCCTCTCTCTCCGCCATAGATTTAGGAGAGGTGGCCGAGTGGTTTAAGGCGCACCCCTGGAAAGGGTGTATATGGGGAACTGTATCGAGAGTTCGAATCTCTCCCTCTCCGCCATGGAAAAACGCTTGTATTACAAGGTATTAGCCATTGTCTCCAAATCAGAGAATTTCGACGCGTTTTTCTGTGATTCCTGATCTAATGATGATATTTCCGGCAACGTTACACATCAGCGAAGTTCGTATCCTCTATTTTCCCTCTCCAATCTCCAAAAATCGGGACATGGAGAATTTGCCAATATCACATGGAGAACGCCTCGTACTGCAACGTTTGTGGCCTGTCAAATAATTTTTCTGCAAAAAAGTTTGGAGAAAACCATACCGGCCGCAAGTGGGATACGAACTTTCGAGACTAACGCGCTGATATTATAAAAATACTGTTCTTATGGCTATATATGTTTTTATTAAGTCAGATGACGGCTAATGTGTAATCATAAACGTATCTCCTGCCCTAATCCTTACCTCCTTAAACTATTCAGACATGCGAAATTATTCTGATAATTTTAAATGAATTTTAACTTTTGTTTGATAGACTGTATAAAACAAGAAGGGATTAAGAGATTTTATGAAGATTATACAAAAGATATTGTTTATTGCAGTTGTAGGGTTATTTGTTGGAAATGCAGAAGGTCATCCATGGAACAATAATACCAGAGAACATTTATTTGGCTACATAGATCAAGGGAATCAAGCTAATGTTACCATCGAAGACGAGGGGTTTAGATGGCGTAATAGTTTTAACTTCACTATTAACGGCCAAGTAATACCGCCTCAAAATTGGTGGTTTAATAAAACTATTGATACAGCTTTTATTGATGGTACGGAAGAAAATATAGACAGTAGTAATATTGATAATTTTATTTTTGAAAAAACAAATAGCTACAATAACAATTATTCTTCAAATTTTATTCATTCTCACTTAGCTAAAATCGCAGATAAAATAAAGCAAATCAATAATTGTGCAAGTGTAACTACTGCAGCAATAACAATTATTATTGAAGATAATGGAAATTATTATGCTTTTTCTAAAATGCTGTGTAATGACAGCAATCAGATTATAGTAGCCAGAACACTAACAAATAATAGAAATGCCAATGCTCTCATTTCGTATCCTGATATTAGGGCTTCATCTATCAAGAATATTTTACAAGACAGACAACCTAACATAGCATGCAATGTTTCAAACCAATATTCTTGTTCTGAGGGACAGCTTATAACCCAAATAAAAAACAACAACTTTGAATTAATAAAACGAATTATCAGTGAGCTATTAGCAAAAGCCAAACAACAATGCGAGAATGTAATAAATTATACTAATGTAAAGTTAGTTATACTTCATGTTGGAACGACTATGGATCCGTGTGCAATTTGCACAAGATGTTCAGTTGGAGTATCTAAGTGCATCAATGAAAATATCGATAATTTTTTGCGTAGCACAGACCAGGGAGCACCTGCGGGAAACATGCACAATGCAAAATTTTTTGTTGAAGTATCTACTAATGGGCATTACGCAACTGGAGCACAATATGATAGAAGGAGAGCCTATATATTATCTAATGATAAACAAGATAATTTTGCAGCCTTTGGATGCGGTAATTGCTCTCACACAGAATGTGCTGGACATGATGGAGGAGAAGCAATTCCGATAAATATATCACTAAATTTCCCGTCTGTTGGTGAATTAGCAATCCCATATGGAAGAATTCCACAAAATAATTGGGCATTGAATAGAACTTTTCCTCCGTATGTTGTTTTCGGTAGAGTTGATAATAACTACAATATAATTGCTTCTCCTATGGCGTGCAATATTGATAATCATGGACACACTATGGGAGTCAATTTGTCGCCAATACAATGATTGAAAAAAAAGGTGAAAAATTATATAATACAGAACGTGTTGAGAGGTTATAAAAATGAAATATTTTTTTACGAATTTAGCTTTTGTTTTAGCCTGTTGTTTTAATTATAATAGTGTTGAAGCTGAGCCCGTATTGCAGTCGTGGATAGCGTTTGATGTAATACGATGTGCTCCATTGCAGCATAAAGATGGAAGGTGGAACGACGCGATCGATGCCTTGTTAAATGCCCCCGATATCCAGAAAAAACCGTACTTGGTTGTAGTCAGTAATGTATTAGATAAAATAAATCATGATCAAGTTGATTCTAAGGACTTATATAATGCTTCATTGGAAATAGAAATGTCTGTCTGCTCTTTCCCAACTAAATACCATGCCGTTTTGCGTGGAGTTATAAATAACTTAATACTGCGCGCTGCTATGGGGGGTGAAAAAGATGCTGTATATGGCTTGAGAGACACATTCCCTACACAACAGGAGTTGAACTATATATATGGGGAAAATATACCATTATCCGTAGATTATTTTACGAAGATACGTGAAGGCTTAGAAGAAGAGGAGTCACATATCGATGATGCAGAAAATTCCCAACAGTTAAAAGATATTCTGAAAAGGGTTATATCTAAAGCAAAATCCGCTCCAAATTCACCTGTTCCTTCACCAATTAAAAGTGAGAGACTACGGCATTCTGATTCAGATATATATGAATAGATTGCTACTTCTTAGAGTCGAGGCACCTTTATAGACGGCGTATCTAATATCAAAAACCTTTGCAAGCGGGCATGGTGGTTTCGTCGCTTTAGTATGATTTTTGTAAGTGTGGCACAAATCGGGGATTGAATGTTCAGCATGGTGGGGATCTGTAAGAAGAATTGTGAAATATCATCTCAGCGCCTAGGGGGTCGATCTATCGTTGAACAAAATTTGGAGTTGAGAGAGCTGTCTCCGGCTGCACACCAAGTAGCCAATTTCTGGAACAAGAACTTATGCATTTTTGTCTTGAGAAGCTAGACACTGGACCTATTGCGAAACGATTTTAGGCCAATTTTGCGCCCCTGAAATCAAAGCCTCGCAACAGGTGATTTTTCGTTTCGCAACGGATCTACTATTTTCATTCACCCAATCTCTCCACTCCCTCCGTATTCATCTTCACTCTAATTCTCTGATCAGATACAGTCGCCTCATTGAGCAGCAATCTTGCGATTTTGTGTTGTTCAGCGGGGTAGAGGTATTTCCAGATTTTCACTGATTTTGTGCATGTCGTGGCGCATTTACTATAATGAATTGATAAATAAGGAGATGAGCACAACGTATCGACATTTCGAATGCCTAACGAAGTTTTGCAGAATACGTGTTTTTTTAAATAAATTAATAGTTTGTTAATCTTTATGGCTTACAATTAATGAGCAAGGAAAAACACGGGAACTATATGAGATATATACTGAAAGTATTACTGATAGCGATTGTAGGGTTGTTTATGAATAATGCTGAAGCAACAACGCAAGTTCAACAGCCAGTTCTGCCAAAAACGGTATTTGATTTATCTCCTGATACGCCGGGTTTAATGCCTGATACTCCTAATAAAAATGTGTGTGGACAACAAAAAGCATGTGTACATGTTGTTATAGGCAATGATAGAACTTATGAATTGGTTCGCGCTATTAATGAAAATAATAGTGAAGTAGGATTTGATTCGGTTGCAGATGATTATCAAGTCTATTTCCCTGTCGATGGAACTCAACCAACGACAGAAGAAGCCGTTAAATACTCTTGCGCTAATTTCGATAACAGAGAAAATTCTCCAATTACAGAATGGTATATGAAAATGTTTGGAGTGATTGATAAAAATGGAGGAAATTCTGATAACGATTATATAAAAGCTGGATGGAATACAGATACTACAGCTACACAACGAATTATATCATTCGACGCAAGTGTTGATACTACCCCGGTTAATGATCCAAATATTCCTGGTGCACAAATTGGCAAAAGAGATTTATTTGAAAGAGAATTCAGAAAAATTGCTTCTACTTCCGTTGGAAGAGTTCTTCTGTATAGAATTTTGATTGAAATTAGAAGGCATAATCACAATAATAGCATAGGGGAACAAGAACAAATTTTAGCAAATCTAAAACGCATACAAAATTTGGAACGCAATAAACAAAGATGTATAAGTATAGTATGGGCTAACGATTTTTCATATACCCAAGATAAAAGTGGTATTTATATAAGTAATCGATTAACAAAATTAACATGCATAGGTCATATTTCAGAAAAACAAAAAATAGCTTATATTGTTCCTGTTTACGATACTATCGATATATCACTGATGCATGAGATGCTCCATTGGTGGCATGTATTAAGAAACATTAAGAGAACACAAGAGGAAAGAGATAATAGAAATCCTGAAAATGGTAGCTACAATTACCATAATATTAGTAATTATTATTTTAGTCAATATTACTGGAATGGTTTGAACTGGTTGTCTAAATGGAACGGAAATGAAGCCTCAATCTTGCCTTGGCATTTTAATGGTGAATATATTAATTTTGAGGAAATGCGAACTATATTAGGTTTCTCATGTACTGATAGTTCAAAGTACTATTTGCAAGGGGATGATTTATCTGAAGATTTGTATAGGGTATGTGTAGGAAAGCCTTTAAGATTCGGATATGGACACCAAGGTTTTTACGAGGATAATATCGTAATATATCGCGTAATAAATACTAATTTTACCAATTATATATACTATTGTGGTTCAACAAATTTAATAAAGAGACGGAAACATGCTAGAATTCCTGGCGACAATTCTATTCCTGAAGTTGTTAATTTTAACTACAATGATAAAGATAGTATAGATGGATTAGGAAAGTTTAAATGTTTACCTAGAGAATTATGGCTTCCAGTAGAATAAAGCTTGTACTAAGAAATGAAAATGTTATAATAAGACAGGACAATAGAGGAGAAAAGAAGGATGTGCATCGTAAGAATTTTGTCAGTTGCTCTGGTATTGTTGTTGTTTGATGTAAATGCAATGCATAGATCTGAGGTATATTACAATGAAGCTGAAAGTAAAATGTTTAATGAGCTTATGTCTAATTCTGAATATATGCAGTTGCAACAAGCTTATAATGATTATGTAAATAAAAAGATAGATAATATTGATGCTTTAATAGATGGAGTTAAAAAGTGTGAAAAATATAAAGATGAGATAGTATCAAGAACTGATTGGGGAAAAAATATTAGAGTTTACGATGAGGTTTGTAGTAGAATTAGGACATTAACATGGGCAATTATTGATGTTTTAGAAGAAAATGGTAAGTTGGTAGAATAAAATATGTTATATAGAAGTTTTGTATAAATAATATCGTAGCACTTAAGTTTGTATTCTTTTGTTAAACAAAATTTGGAGTTGTGTGTGCTTCTCAGTTGGGAGTTTTAGCAGTCCATTTTCATAAGGGGTGTTAGGGTTTTTAATCTTAATTATAGTCGCATCGGCTGAGAAGGTTGATCACCTTTTCATCTTAGTCTTCACTCCCCCAGCTTCTCCACTCCCTCCTTGTTCATTCTCACTCTAATTCCCTGATCTGACACCGTGGCCTCATTGATCAGCAATCTAGCGATTTTATGTTGTTCAGCGGGGTAGAGATATTCCCAGATTTCTGAGAGATCGTTGAGAGCAGAGATGATGGTCGCGTTTGTCACGTTTTGATCGTTATTCTCCGTAGCGACTTTACTGAGTTGTAAGGCGATTTCTGGAGTTTTGAGGATTTTCACAATTTCCTCGACGATTTTCTTTTCTAGTTCTTCCTCGGGGTAAGTTTTGATTTTCGCTTGGCATGTTTTGTGCCGAATGTGATTGCTACAGCTATAGTAGCGATATCGTAAGCCATGATTGTAAGTATATGTCGGAGTCATTGCGCAATTACATTTCTCGCATTTCAAAATTCCTTTCAAAAAGGATGGTGTCGCAGATCCGTATCCCATGCGCGCTCCGCTTTCTGTAAACAACGTTTGAACCCTTTCCCAGGTCGCTTCGTCTATGATCGCCTCATGTATCCCTTTGTATGTCCTATTAAAATGCGTCACGTAGCCTTTGTAATACGGATCCTTCAAAATCCTCCGCACATCATTGGCAACAAACAGACATCCGCCAACATTTTTCCCCGCATGATTGCGCGATTTCGTACGATATCCTTTGCGATTTAATTCATCTGCGACCATCGTACAAGATTCAGTTACTTGAAATAGCTCAAAAATCAATTTCACTATCTCAGCTTCATCATGATTGATCACCAACTGTCGCTTCTGAATATCATAACCAAGAGGTGCGTATCCGCCCATCCACAGTCCAAGCTTTTTTGCAGCGGCAAATTTGTCTCTAATGCGCTCGGAGGTAAGTTCCCGTTCATATTGCGCAAAACTGAGTAACATGTTTAGCATGAGCTTACCAGATGACGTTGAAGTGTTAAATGCTTGTGTCACAGAAACAAATCCAACATTATGCTTCTCGAACAGTTCTACGATTTTAGAAAAGTCAAACAAGGAACGTGAAAGTCTGTCGATTTTATAGACCACAACCATATCGATTTGTCCGGCTTTAATGTCCTCGAACAATTCTTTCAACGCAGGTCGATTCATGTTTCCACCAGAAAAACCTCCGTCATCGTAATGTTTCGATATTAAACGCCAATTTTCATGCATTTGGCTCGCAACGTAATTCTCGGCAGACAATCTCTGAGCATCAAGGCTGTTGAACTCTTGTTCAAGCCCATCTTCACATGATTTCCTCGTATAAATCGCACAACGCAACGTGACGTTGCATCCGTTATTTGCCCTCCCGGCGGGGTCAATGTGATGTTGCATTCATTAAAAATATCTCATGCGGGAAAATGCTCTCATGAATGAAACTAAACTCGATTCTCTGTAATATCATATAATGCCAATTGATTCATTGATTGAGTACGCACGCAATCCGCGAAAGAATGACTCCATAGTTGACAAAATGGTCTCATGCATCAAGGAGTTTGGAATTCCAATCGTTGCAAATGGAATAGTTGTCGATGGGCATCTACGTCTCAAAGCCGCATGAAAATTAGGTTTAAAAGAACTCCCAGTTGTAATTGCAGATGATCTTACAGAGGCTCAAATCAAAAAGCATTTCGTCTATTGGCTAATTAGTCTGCAAACTGGGCTGAGTGGGACGAGGAATTACTAAGATTAGAGCTTGAAGAATGACAAGATACCGACTTCGATTCAAATCTAATCTAATACGATTCTCCTTAGATGAAATTAATAGATTGTTGTGGTAAGGTAACAGAAATATTGAGAAAATTTTGAAAATTCATACCTCAAAACCTAATTTATGGCAACTATCTATTTTACAATAGGAAAAAACGAAGTCTACAAAACCATTTTTAAAAATTCTAACAAATAACACATGCAATAAAAAAGCAAGAATAATATCAGCAAAATCAATTTTGAATAAACTATTTATTTTTTTTGCTTTCTGAGATATAGAAATCGTAGCAACGTAGCATGGTGGAAACACAAGTAGTTTGTTCTTGCCATGGAGTAATATCAATGCCCTCAACAAAATATAAATAACTTCTAATCATTTTACACATGCAATCTACATAGCTATATCTATCATTTACTGAATCAAACCAACTAAAATTTACAGCTGAAAACATCATACATAAAGTAACTTCTAGTGAACACAAACACTCTTCAAAACATTTATCTGATTTATAATTACTATTTTTGTCAGAACATAAAGAATTAAACTGTATTAACCATTCAGAAAGCGATAATTTTTGAGATGCAATCGGGGCAAATAAAGCCAACTTGCACAAATCTATCCGACAAATCTATCCGATTATAGTCTTTTTCAATGCCGTCATATTCGCTCATTTCTATAAAAACCCTTTCTACTTTAGACATACCCAGGGCGGATGGAATATTGGAGTCCGATATTAAAGAAATCACCTTCTCGAAATTATGGCGGGATTCAAATAATGATTGTCTTATCATTGTCTCACAAATGGTCACGCAGTTTATCAAATCTTTAACGTTCGAAGAAGTAAGTTCACGAAGCATTTGTTTACGATCTGGTAATTTACTATCAAAACATATAACCGCATTATTTTTTATATAAGTAAATATTCTATTATTAAAAGTTACTCCGAATAAATGCGAGCAACCAATGATAAAAAAACACAATATAAATATTTTTTTTAGCATATTTATACTCCTTCTTATGGCAAACTGTTTACCCAATCTGCGGCTTCTTGCTGGTGATCATTAGACAATTGATTCGCAGCATTGGATTTCCATTGATTCTTATACAATCCTTTTTTAGCAAAAATATAACAAACACCATCACCAATTGTCGAAAATGCTAACAAACCAGCTGGAATTGCCCCTAACCAAGTAAATAATAATTCATAATTTGAGCAAAATATATTAAATGCAGGAAACACGAGAAATAAATTAGATGCCATGCGTACTCATCTGTTTTCTACCTAAGATAACGGCGAAAAAATCTTTCTTATTCCCTTAACTTCAGGTCGATCTTCATAAATAGCACGAGAGATATTGGAAATGAAGCTAATTCCCAAATCTAAAGTACTTGCAACCTTCACTCCTATACCATAAGTCAAAACGTACTTTTCAATACATTCTGAACAATTCATCGCTACGCCCCTTTGAGCAGAAAAGTCAACAGTAGCTAACACAATTAGAAAAATAAAGATCGATTTTTTTCTTGTAAACATAATAAAACCTCCTACCCAACCACATATTTACTATATCATAATCATATTTAGTTAATTAGAACAATCAGTTTTATTAATATGTAAAAAATAAAATGTAATCAGGTTGCAACAGGTTTTGGAATTCGTTGATTGAGTACGCGCGCAATCCGAGAAAGAATGACGCCACGGTTGACGG
>CAZHJM010000010.1:0-33679 GCA_964532905.1 uncultured Holosporaceae bacterium | reverse complement strand
CATTTTTATAAAAGAATCCTCCTATAATAAGGAGGATCGGTTATTATGAAAAAAATTATAAATCACTTATACTTCAAAATTAGGTTTTAGTAAATAGATAATTAATTAAAAATTCAAAAAATAAAAAAAGATTCTCTCACCAACTTAGAATAACATAAATTGAATGATTTATTCCAAATAAATAGTTCTTTCTTTCAGCGTCATTACATGAAGCTATGCAAGCTCTACCTTTTTTATTATTTTTCTTAACATCATTACGAGGAATCTTTCTTTTTTAGTTTTTCACTTTACTAACGCAAGCAAAGTTAAACTTTCCTATATTTTGTATAAAATTATTACAAACTATAATAAATTCTATAATTTTATTTTTCTTTTCTTTTGATTTTTCTTATATAAAAAATACACTAAGGCAAAGCCTAAAATAGCCAATGCTCCATATTGAACATATTCAAGATTATCTTTAGCTGTCTCAAGTGCATTTGCAAAAACATATCCTGTTCCTGCGACCAATACTGCCCAAATAAATGCTGCAGGTATATTTAAAGCAGAATATTTTAGTGGTGAAATATTAGATATTCCAATAATAATCGGACTAATATTTCTAATACCATAAACAAAACGACAACCGAAAATAAAAGCTGCATCATATTTATGAAGGAACTCTATTACCTTGCTGGATTTTTCTTTCAATTTTGGGTACTTATCTAATAGCTTTATACCATAAATTCTTCCGACAAAATACAATCCTTGCTCTGTTAACATTGTACCTAAAAATGCAAACAGTATTACTAATTCCAAAGACATTAATCCTTGTTTACATAAAAAACCAGCTGTAAGTAATGCAATTTCTCCTTCTATACAGGCAAATAAAAAAACTGCATAATAACCGAATTCTCTAATAAAATCTTCAAACAAAACTATTCTCTTAATCTCATAATGGTGCGCTCGGAAGGAGTCGAACCCTCAACCTTCAGATCCGTAGTCTGACGCTCTATCCAATTGAGCTACGAACGCATCTGGTGGGTGATAACAGGTTCGAACTGCTGACCCCCTCGGTGTAAACGAGATGCTCTACCACTGAGCTAACCACCCTACTAGCTTAAAAATATATGAATTTTATATGACATGCAATAGAGATAATTAATATTTATAATAATTCCCCAATAATGCCGAAAGAATTAATCCTATACTGAACATAAAAGTCAATAAAGAACTTCCCCCATAAGATAAAAAAGGTAGAGGAATACCAACGACAGGTAGCATACCTATAACCATTCCAATATTTACAAAAACATGAAAAAATAAAAGTAAAGCTAGCCCTTTACACATATGTTTAGCAAATTTACTTTTACTTTCAGATCCAATATGAAAAAAATAAAATATAATCCCTATAAATATCAGAATAATAAGTATAGATCCAACAAAACCCATTTCTTCTGAAATAGTAGTAAAAATAAAATCTGTATGTTTTTCCGGAAGAAAATTAAGTCCTCCTTGAGTTCCATGAAAAATTCCCTTACCAAAAATATGCCCAGATCCAATAGCTATTTTTGATTGCAATACATGATATCCTGTGCCTAAAGGGTCTCTGTCTGGATCAAGAAAATCTAAAATTCTATTTTTTTGATAATCATGTAGAAAACGCCAGCCAATCGGACATAAGCAAAAAAATGCTATAACTGTGTAACAAAATGGTTTAAAGGGGAACCCCGCTAAAAAACTCATTCCTACACCAATACCCATAAGTAGAACCGCAGTTCCTAAATCTGGTTGCTTTAAAATTAATAGCACTGGTAATAATGTTATAAATAAAGGGAATAAATGAAACTTTAACTGCTTTAATTCAAAAATAGATAATGAAGAATAATAACGAGATAAAGCTAATATTAAAGCGATTTTCATAAATTCTGAAGGTTGCAATGTAATAATATATAAATCAATCCATCTTTGTGCACCTAATTTAATAACTCCTAATATTTCAACAAGTAATAAACAAAAAAAGCTGATTAAATAGAAAATATAAGAAATATTCTCCCAAAATTTTAAATTCGTTATAGCTACTGCATAGGCAACTATTATTCCAAAAAAAATTTTAGCTATATGTTTTTGAACTGAAACGTCATTTCCTCCAAAAGCTATAACTTGCCCTAATATGCTGAAAATCAACAATAAAGCTATTAAAATAAATAATATTTTTGATTCATTTATAAAAAGAATATTTTTTATATTAATTTTCATTGCTTTTTAATATCAATTTATCAAAAATTTTTCTTGCAATTGGCGCAGCAACTCTTGCACCTCCTCCTCCATGTTCAATTAATACTGCTACAATATATTGTGGAGAGTCTAATGGAGCAGCGCCAACAAAAAATGCATGATCCCTATGCTTCCATTCTAACAATTTTTGATTCATTCCAGCTTCTCCTGATTTTAAACTTCTTACTTGAGAAGAACCTGTTTTGCCTGCTATTCCATAATTTGTGCGGCATGAACCACTAGCTGTACCAGTCAAACAAACTTGTTTTAAACCTGCTTTTACTATATCCGAACAATATTTATTTAAATGCAATACTTCATTTTTATTAATACCATTATTTAATATTGTCGGATGATAATTAATATTATCGCTATATATTTTACCCAACATGGTTGCTGTTTGAATTAATGTTGATAATACTGAACCTTGTCCTATTCCTGCTAACATAGTTTCATAAGCATACCAATTAGTTCCATATCTTAAAAATTTCCATTCTCTAGATGGAATTAATCCAGATTTTTCATTGGGTAATTCAATACCTGTTTTTTTACCAAACCCAAATTCTTTTGCATATTTATTTAAACGTTCTATTCCTAATTTTTTAGCTAATTCGAAAAAAAAACAGTCACAAGATTTACTTAAAGCTTCTGTAATATTTATCCATCCATGACCATTTCTATTCCAGCAGTGAAAAACATGATTATCATGTTTTATTCCGCCCAAACACAGCAATTTTTCTTCTTTTGAAATTAGTTTTTCTTTTAATGCTGCATATGCAACTATGATTTTAAAAACTGAACCAGGAGGATATGTTGAACTACTATATCTATCTACAAGAGGTTTATAAATACTTGTTGTCCATTCTTTCCATTCGGAAGGTGAGGGACCATTACTCATATTATTTATATTATATCCAGGAACAGATACCAAAGCTAAAACTTTACCTGTTATATCTAGCACACAACATGCCCCAACTTTATATGGAACCAATAGATCATATATATACTTTTGCAACTCTGCATTTGTAGATAAAATTATATCTTTTCCATTTACAGGTTCTTCTTTTTCGATAATTCTTACTTTATTTCCAATTGAATTAATTTCATGTTGGATATTGCCAATTTTACCTTTTAGTTCTTCATTAAATAATAATTCAATTCCTGTTCTTCCTGTCAGAAACTGTATTTCCTTACTTTGTTTTGATACATATCCGAGTAAATGACTAAATTCATAAGGCATTGTATAATTTCTTGAATATATATTAAAAATATAAACACCATTACATTTAAATAAATTCATTGCAACTTTTACATATTCGTCTCTACTCAATTTATCTTTCACAGTAATGTTTGCTATTCTTTTCCGTCTTTGATTTTCTAAATTTTCAATATCAGTTTCAGATAAATAAAGATATTTCTTTAATTCATCTATATTTTTTTGAAAAATTTTTTTTGAACAATAATCCATTATCAAGCGATGTGTATATTCATTATTAGCTAGAATTATCCCATCAGCAGAAAATATACGACCTCTCTTAGGTAATAATGGAAGCACTTTTATTCTATTTTTATCTGACATTAATTGATATTTTTTTGAATATCTTATTTGTAACAAATATAAATTAGCTATAAGAATTAAACAAAGTAACAAAATAATGATGGAAACAACTTTAGATCTAAAAATTAGCTCTTTATGAAAATCATCATCCCTTAACACGATAAAACCTCTTAATCATTTCAATGATCAAATAGAAAATTAAGGTTTTTATCGGTAATAATACATGTTCATAACAGTTGAAATTGCCATCAAAACAAATTGTAAAGAAATATATCACTATTTCTAGGAAATACAACATCATAAACAAATAATAACAAATTATCTCTAATGATAGATTTTGCAATTTTTCTAAATAATTCTTTATAATAAAAGTCACTAAGAATATATATATAAATGACATACCAACAAACGATAAATTATATATATCTAAAAAAACAGACATTATGCATAAAGCTATAAAATTCTGCTTATCATATAGTGCATTTATAATTGTTAAAGATATTAAAAGTGCTAATCCATTATTTTTGGAAACAAATAAAAGTAATATAAATAAAAAAATTAAATTTATCGATTTTTGCATTTATCAATACAAACATATTTAAGATTATTAAAATTTACAGATGGAACAACAAAATATTCATCATTTATTTTTTTCACTTTTCCTATAATAATTTTTTCTCGAAATATATTTCCATAACCAGAAGTCTCAACTATATTGCCTTCTTTTATATCTCCATTAAGTAATGAGATTTTTAGGTTATTTGTGTTATCTCCATTAATCATACAATCTATTCCATTAATTTTAGCTGGAATATTTGAATTAGAATCAATAATTAGTAGAATTTTGCTCCAGTGATCTGAAATTTCAATAACTCGCCCTAATAGTCCTTCTTCACAAAAAGCGAAATCATCTACTTTTATACCTTCCTTAATACCTTTATCAATTAAAGCAACTTTTGAAAAATCATTACAAAATATTGAAAATACTCTAGCAACAACTATTTTTTCAGAAATGTTCTTTTTTAATTCTAATTTTTCTCTTAATTCATTATTATCTTTTTCTAGTAATTTTAACTTTTCAATTTCTGATTTTAACATTAAATTTTCGTTTTGTAGAAAGAAGATCATACGACCAGACTCTCCACTAAAATTGTATTTCAAGTTATTCAAATATTTGGATAAATTATCAATAACCTTATATATAGAACATCTGAAGTTACAAATTGATTTATCAATGAAGTTATTAATTCCATCGATATAATGAAAAGAAATTATAAAAAGGAAAAAGAGAAGAAAAGTATATATCAAACTTATTCTCTTATTTCCTTTAAATAAACTAAACTTACCTTTTTTATAAGACTTACCCATTAATATGACTTAATCAAAACACTTTTCATAATTTTTAATTCTTCAAGAGTTTTCCCAGTACCTAAAGCAACGCATAATAATGGATCTTCTGCTTTAGTAACAGGTAAACCTGTTTCTGTCCTTAAGAGCTCATCTAATCTAGCTAATAAAGAGCCTCCTCCAGTCATTACTATACCTTTATCAACGATATCTGCTGATAATTCAGGCGGCGTATTCTCTAAAGCGAATTTCACCCCTTCCACAATAGCAGCTACCGGTTCACTTAAGCTATCTGCAATCTGAGCTTCTGTAATTTCTATTTCATTAGGAACACCATGTAATAAATCCCGTCCTTTTATGCTCATTTTTTTACCACATTTATCAGCTGGCGGAATTGCAGTACCAACTTCTTTCTTTATTTTTTCTGATGTAGTATCACCAATTAATAAATTATGACGTTTACGTATATAATTTACTATAGCTTCGTCCATTTTATCACCACCAACTCGTACAGAGTTACCATAAACTATACCTCCTAGTGACAAAACTGCAACTTCTGTTGTTCCACCACCAATATCTACTACCATAGATCCAGTAGGTTCTGTTACAGGTAATCCTGCTCCAATAGCGGCAGCCATAGGTTCTTCTATGAGAAATACTCTACTTGCACCTGCTCCTTGTGCCGACTCTTGAATAGCTTTTCTTTCTACTGCTGTAGCGCCTCTTGGAACACATATAACTATTTGCGGATTTACAAAACTATGACGATTATGTACTTTTCTAATAAAGTATCTAATCATTTCTTCAGTAACTTCAAAATCTGAAATCACACCATCTTTCATTGGACGAATAGCAGTAATATTTCCTGGAGTTCTTCCAACCATATATTTTGCTTCTTCACCGACCGCAAGAACCCGTTTTCTTCCACCATCATCAACTAAAGCGACTACAGATGGTTCATTTAGAACAATCCCTTTATCTTTTACATAGACCAATGTATTAGCTGTCCCTAAATCGATTCCAATATCAGATGAAAATAGACTTTTTAAATATGAAAACATGTTGTATCCCTAGTAGTTTAATAAAAATATAGTGACAATTTTTTGTGATAACAAGACTTATCTTATTAATTGGATTGATTTTTTTTATAATAAATATAGAATACATAACCAGTTAAAATAGTAAATTGGAGTTTTTGTGAAAAACTTTGTCACCATATCATTATGGATATTAACTTGTTTTTTTTGTTTGTGTAACAATCCTTCAGATAATTTGACAGAAACATTAGAAAAAATAAGCGCTAATAATAATGATAAAAATAAAGAATCTCTAGAAGATAAGAACAAATTAAGCGATAATAATGAAAGCAACAAAGAAGAAGTTTTAGAAAATAGTGACTCCAAAATATACAATAATATTGCAAAATTAATTGCAGGTCTTAGTAATGTAGATAGTCCAGATTACAAACAGTATGCCTTAGGAATAGACCGAGCATGGAATAATTTATTAGATTCTAGCCTTAATAAGATTCCTTCATGGACAAAAAACTATATATCTAAAAATATTGCAAGTTATAATACAGTTTTTTACCCATTTGGAGGACCAGATGTATCATATGCTTTAACTTTTTTTCCTGACGCTAACCAGTATATCTTAGTTGGGCTAGAACCTTTAGGAGATTTTGAAAAAATAAAAGAATGTTTAAATTATCCTAAAGTTTATGCTGCATTAAAAGAAGCTTCAACATCTTATTTAGAAAAAGGATATTTCATTACTTCTGAAATGTGTACACAATTGGCTAATAATGACATAAGAGGGGGATTAAATTTAATACTACTGCAGTTAGCTCATTTAAATTATGATATAGTAGCTATAACTAATGGTGGTATTGATGAAAATGGTTCTTTTGTATTATCAAATAAAGGGAACATAGATTGTATTCAAATAATTTGTAAAAAAGACGGTTTTATTAAAAATATCTACTACATAAGAACTGATTTAGAGAATTCAAATAAAAAATTTGATAATCTTACAAATTTTGTAAAAAATTCTAATTTTATAACTTTTATAAAAAGTGCATCATACGCTATGCATAATAGAAGTTTTTCTAAAATTCGTAGTTTTATACTTGAAAATAGTGAATATATTTTACAAGATGATACAGGAATTCCTTTTTATTTCTTTAGATTAGACTGGAATTGCAGAGCATTTGGAGTATATAGTGAACCTACTTTACCAATTTTTCATTCATATAAGCAACAGAGTTTAAAAAAGTTCTTTGATGAAAGTGAATATATAGAAATTCCGTTTAAAATAGGGTATGGATTCAGACAGGGCAGGCCAAATTTATTACTCGCGACACCTATGAGAAAAAATATCGAAAAACAAATCGGTACATTAAAAAACAAGAAAAATTGTAATTGTGATAAATAATTTGGTAATATTATATCTCCGTTATTTTTTGACTATTCACAAAATCACAAGCAGATTCATAAAAATCTGAGATTGCTTCTATTTTCTTTCTACCTTCTTCCTTACTTGCAATCTCTAATTCCATCAACTTAAAAATTGTTTTAACTCCAACCTTTGATTTATAGTTATCTTGAAAAAATTCTAATATTCCCATCAAATATTGTGTTTCTGGTAAATTTTTTATTTCTACTAGCAATTCTTTTCTGTTTATTTTTTTTTAATAAGTCATTATAATAGGATCAATATCTATATCACGTTTTTCAAATATCAATGGTTGTAATCTGTATACGAAATTTTGCATATTTCTTAAAGCTTCTCTATGATTTTTCATATCATTTTCAATTTTATTTTGTTGTTCCAAGATTTCATCTTTTACAATTCCATATGACTGTATTAAGTCCTCTGAAGATATATAACTCTTATATTCCAA
Source organism: uncultured Holosporaceae bacterium (assembly GCA_964532905.1). GTDB lineage: Bacteria > Pseudomonadota > Alphaproteobacteria > UBA3830 > UBA3830 > UBA3830. The sequence continues at coordinate 25,616 of CAZHJM010000010.1, read as the reverse complement.
AATATTCTCACAATGTGTTTTGAACAATTCAATAACGTTAATTCCATATATTTTTTCAGCAGTTATTATCCATTCTTGAGTTTTTATTGTACAATCACTAGAGACTTTAGCAACGGTTTCTAAGCCATTATTATAGATATGATTGATAGAAGATGTATATTTCAACGATTCGTTTCTAAAATCTTTTAGTTTTGAAACGTTTATATATATATCTTCTACTTTTCTTTCACCGTAGTGAATGTGAATTCCATTTCTCTCTGAATTTACTGTAACCATAGCGCTAATTGAATCATTGGACAACAAAAAACTTATTATTAATAATTGTTGTAATATCTTCTTCATGCTAACCTCATCTGTTATATATTTAATTATAGGAAATTAAAAATCCTAATAAAAGATATAATTACAACAAAAATTATACTAATAATATATTGTCATATAAAACATAAAGTTATATTTATAAAATTTTATACTATTGATAATTATTAATTAATAACTATAAAAACACTAATCCGCAAGCCATAGCTATAATTAATATCCAGATTATAGCCTTTTTTGCTATTTCTTTAAAAGGTGGACGATTATCATTAACATGAGTAATTTTTATACTAGAACATGGCACGATAATATCCCCAATTGAAAATCTTTCTTTTTCTGTATCTCTTATATTCATATACATATCATAAAATCCTTACAAAAATATTAAAATAGGCTAATTTAATTTCCATTTACTATTAGGATACTGCTTTTTAAAAGACTGAATTGCCATATTTGCTTCATCTATAAGTCCTATAGATTTACAGCATTCTATCAATCTATAGCACGCTTCTTCAGCTGCTTTAGTTCCAGGAAATTTCGATAACACATAATCATATCTTCCAATAGCGGCCAATGCATTTTTATTATATTGATAATAACGTCCAATCATAAGCTCATGAGCGGCAATTATGTCATCTAAAATAATAATACGTTTTAGACTATCTTCACCATATTTACTTTCTGGAAACCTATTTAAAATTTCAATAAACGCTTTTTTAGCTTCTAAAGCTTGTTTAGAGTCTCTACCAACTGAGCATACTGTCACATATAAACTCATAGCTCGTAAATAAAGAGCATATGGTACCAATTCATGTGATGGATGATAACGTAAAAAAACTTCTACTGCTCTGATGGCATCTAAATAACTTCCTGAACAAAAATGACAGTACGCTGCCATTACTTGGGCTCGGCAAGCTTTCTCAGAATATGGAAAATAGTCCTCTATATCTTTAAATCTCTTAGCTGCATCTTCGTAGTCGGCTCTCGCCAGTAAACGTTCTGCTTCATGGTAAACTGTATCTACATTTTGTCCTTGATTTATAGATCTTTCACTAGAACATCCTATTAAAAATAGTATTATAAAAAAGTGATATCTCATTTTATTTATTTAATCCCCGTTGAACCATACCCGCCATCTGCTCTATCAGTATCATCAAGAAATTGTACCTTGTTCCATTTTATTTTTTCATATTTTTGAAATACTATTTGTGCTATTCTCATTCCTCTTTCAATTGAAAAATTATCTTTACCTAAATTTATCAACAAAACTTTAATTTCTCCGCGATAATCACTATCAATTGTTCCTGGACCATTTAATACCGTAATACCATTTTTAAAAGCTAAACCTGAACGTGGTCTTAATTCGGCATTATATCCATCGGGAACCGAAATACAAATACCTGTCGGCACTATTTCTCTTTCCAACGGTTTTATAATTATCGAGTCAAAAATAGCTGCACGTAAATCTAATCCAGCACTACCCACTGTTGCAAAATTAGGCAATTCATTTAAAAAACCGTGTTGCAATACTTTTATATCAACTTGCATGTTTTAATAAGTTTTTCCTTTCATTTGTTTTATTAAAATCTTTTAAAAAACGTGCTAAACCACTTTCAGCAACTTTTGCTAATATTCCTTGAGATAATTCAAAAACTATACTAACGCTACCTACATTTACATCTAGAATTTTTCCTGTCTTATTCCATATTGTCCAAGTAATCTGTATAGGCTCTTTCCCTGGAACACTTGCCTTTGAATATACTAATACTTGCTTTTTCGATTTATACTTTGCCCCTGTGACTTTGAATTCGGCTTCTTTAAAATTAGCAAATTGAATAGAATAAGTACGAGATAACATATTAGATAAATTAGAAATGAACTCCTTTTTATCATTTTCTTTCATTTGTCTCCAATATTTCTTTAATACAAGTATCGCAATATTATTCATAGCAAAATATTGATTTAACAAATTTAGAAATTCATCAAAAATAACTTCAAAGTCTTTATTAATATCTTTAGTTTTTACAACGTTTAAAGCGTTTGTAGCGAGAACTCGTATTGTTTCTTTAGATTGATATAACTCTTTATCTTCAATAGTATTTTCTGTATTACTAGCATATATATATAGATGTTCATTATTCCAAAAATTAAAAATCAATAATAGAAATAATCTACTCATTTATACCTCTTATAAGAAACCTTAAATAAGATAAAACATTTTATAATAAAAAACCAGATTTATATTTCAGCTTTAACTGTCACATCTATTTTTTCATATAATTTTGATAACTTTTTTTCAATCTCATCAGTAATTTTATTTGCTTCTAATAAACTCAAATCCGAGTTAACTTTAATTCTCGCTTCTATATATTTTTTCATTCCTGCAGAACGGGTTCGAAGTAATTTTATCTCTAAAACCCCATCAACCGAACAAATAACATCTTTAATTTTATCTTGTACAGCTTTAGGTAAAGATTCATCCATTAAATCAATTAAAGCATTCCTCATAATAATAAAGGCATTATATAGAACATAGCATCCGACAACTACGCCAAATATTACATCTATTAGAGAAAAAAAATTAGATAAAATTAAAGATGTGATAACAGCTATATTCATAAAAAAATCGGACATGTAGTGAAGAGAATCACCTTTTACTAAAATAGATTCTGTTTTATAAGCTACATAATTTTGAAAATATATTAATTGATATACCGCTAACGTAGATATAATCATGACGATAATACCAATTGCAGTATTTTGTATTTGGTTTGGTTCACTCAAAGCTTCATAAGCTTCATGTAATATCATCCAACCTGAATAAAAAATTAATAAACACTGAAAAATTGCGACAACACCTTCTACTTTTTCATGTCCAAAATTATGACCTTCATCAAATTTTATATCCGAATATTTTAAAGCATGGAAAACAAAAAATGATGTTAAAGCATCTAATAAAGAATCTGTCATAGACGCTTGTAAAGAAATAGAGCCAGTCGTAAACCAAGCAATAAACTTAATTACAACAAGAAATATTGATGTTATAACTCCAAGTTGAACAGATTTTTTTGCTAGTTCAACATGAGTGACATTTTTAAAATAATTATCTAAAATTTTATTGATAATTTGTATGTTAAACACATTACACCATAATATAAATATTTTTAATTATAATATAAAAAATCTAAAATCAAACTATTTATTAACATTTAATTCATTTGCTATATTAACGGCTCCAAATTTTAAATATCTTACACAAGTAAAGACTGTCATTATTACAGCAATCCACAATAGAAATATTCCACTTTTTTTAATGAAAGGCAATTGGGGAAACATAGCAGAGCATAATAAACAGGTTATTGAAACCATTTGCATAGCTGTTTTCCATTTTGCATAACGAGTAACAGGAACTCTAACCATCATTTCTGCCATAAATTCTCTCAGTCCAGAAACTATAATTTCACGAGCTAAGATTATTGTTGCAGCTATCAAATGAACTCCTGAAATAATTCCAACTCCTGATAACATCAATAAAATTGTAGATACTAATAATTTATCTGCAACAGGATCAAGAAAACGACCTAATGCGGAGGCCTGTTTCCATTGTCTGGCAAAATATCCATCAAAAAAATCTGTTAAACAAGCTATTATAAAAATTATAGTTGCAGATAAATGAGCCCAAAATCCATTTACATAAAAACAAGCGATAATAAAAGGAATAGAGAAAATTCTAGCAAGCGTTAATAAATTTGGCAACATATTTACACCTATTTATTATAGTAATTAATATTATTACATCAAAAACTAAATTTACCAATAGTTAAAGACTACATATTATTTAGCATTGATTAAAATCAATTCATTGTAAAACGCTCTTCTCTGTTTTTCTATTTTTATGGTTAAAAATTACTATTAGGCGTACAAAACTAATAAAATGATTAAAGTCTTTTTGTTGTGTTTTAACAAAATCATTTTGTAATAACGCTATTTGTCAGATATTTTTTCAATAATAACTTTTTTTTGAAAAACTTCTTGTAAATTTTTTATAATTTCTTCTTTTGACATTTCGCTAGATATTTTTAAGTCTTTATGCATATCAATGCCTTTATACGTTCTTTTAGAAAAATTAATCCAATGGGCTGTTGTCCAATCAATAGTCAATGTTTCTGAATTTTGTATAAGAGAAAATTGTTGAGGTGGAACGCCGTCTAATGTATATTTAATTATACTATTTTCATTAGAGTTTTGTGGAATCATTCCATTTACAATATTAGATAATAACAAAATTGCAACAGAAATTTTCATTTCCCTTCCTTTATTGTTTATAGACATAATTATATATAAAATTTTATATAATACTACTTTAAATTCTAAATTTTTTATGGATATTATCGATTAGTAAATTTATAATTACTTATTATGTTAACCAGATGTGATTGGGCTAATTCTAGTGAATTATTAAAAAAATATCATGATAATGAATGGGGAAGACCTTTATATGATGACAATAAATTATTCGAAATGTTAATTTTAGAAATAATGTCATGTGGATTAAGTTGGGAAATTATTTTAAAAAAAAGAAAATATATAAGAACAGCCTTTGATTATTTTTGTCCAGAGACTATATCAAATTATGATCAAGAAAAAATTGATAATCTAATGAAAGATCATAAAATAGTCAGGAATAAACAAAAAATTATTGCTACTATTCAAAATGCAAAGGCATATTTATTAATTAGAGAAAAACAGACTTTTAGCGATTTTTTATGGAGATATGTAAATTATCATCCAGTATCAAATAATACGAATACACTAATTACCAAAAATGAAATTTCAGATAAATTAAGTAATGATTTGAAACAAGTGGGATTTAAATTTATCGGTTCGATAATAATTTATTCTTTTATGCAGGCTGTTGGTATGATAAACGACCATGATAACAACTGTTCATTTAAGTAAATTTTTTTTAAATATTTATTTCATAGGCTAAAAGTAAAACAGCCTAGCACGAGACTAGGCTGTTGTAATTTCGGACATAACATCCTTATTAACGAGTAAACACCCAAAATTAATATGTTACACCCATAGTCTATGATTTATTAAAAGGGATTGTCAAGACCTTTTTTCATATATTATAATATTTTTAAATTATGAGGAGATATTTTATGACCAATATAAAATATAGACTGGGTTTAGATTTAGGTGCTACTTCAATTGGTTGGGCTTTATATGACATAGAAAATGAAAAAATTATAGATTTAGGCGTAAGAATTTTTGACGATGGTCGTGATGCTAAAAGTAAAGCATCATTATGTGTAAAACGTCGAGAAGCCAGGGGAGTTCGTCGTTTAAATAATCGTCTTCACATGAAAAAAGAATCTTTAATAAATGAATTAATCAAAATAGGGCTATTACCAGAAGATGAACAGGCAAGGAAAAGTCTGAAAACTTTAAATCCGTATAGAGATATAAAATCTGATGATATAGAAGAAATGAAAAAAATTAAATTAGAGAGACGCATGCCTATTTATGCTTTAAGAGCGAAAGCTTTAGATAATAAGTTAGAATTATATGAAATAGGGCGAGTTTTATTATTGCTTGCTCAAAGAAAAGGTTTTAAGTCTAGTAGGAAAGACAATAAAGAAAGTGCAAATTATAAAGAAGGAAATAACTTATTAAAAGAAGAAATGGTAAAATATAAAGCTAGAACATATGGCGAATATTTATATAAGCATCATCTAGAATATCCGGACAAATCTATAAGACTAAAAAATGCTTTAAATGAAGAAGGTAAAGAAAAAGGTAAACTTGCAAAAGGAATTGCGTTTCCATATAGAAGAGATTATGAAGACGAATTTAATGCTATTTGGGAAAAACAGAGGGAATATTATCCTGATAATTTAAATGATAATAATAAAAAAAGATACAAGATATTCTTTTCTTCCAGCGTCCACTAAAAGAACAAGAAGTTGGAATGTGTTCTTTTGAACCAAATGAGGAAAGGATACCTAAAGCCCATCCTTTATTCCAAGAATTTAGAACTCTACAATACATAAATAATTTAGAATTAATGCTGGAAAATACTAACAAATGGGAGTCATTAGACGAGAATCAACGTGGAATTTTAATAGATAAAGCTTTAAATCCGGATAAAGTATCAAAAAAAGTTTTGGATTTCAAAACAGTAAAAAAAATTTGTTAAAGCTTAATAGTAAAGATAAGTTTAATTATGAAGGGAAATATTCGGATTCGAAAGATTCCGAAAATAAAGGGATACCTTTGAATACAACAGAACAAGCCATTAAAAAGATTTTAAATGAAATACAAAAAACAGGGAAAAATGAAACTATATCTGACATTGATACATTAGAAGATCAAAAACTCGGCCAGGAATATGCTAGAGAATTAAAAATTTTCTGGGAAAAGTTAGATTCTGAAATAAAAGGTAAAATTATTTATATTTTGGATCGTCCAAGTAAATATATTGGAAGACAACGTACGATAGAATTGGAAGAACAAGAAACCGCTAAATATTTACAAGATACCTATAATTTGTCCTCTGGAGCTTCAAAGTTATTATTAAGAGTTAAATTTGAAGATAGTTATGGGAATCTATCAGAAAAAGCTATTAGAAAAATTCTTCCTTATTTAAGAGAAGGTTATAAATATGATGAAGCTTGTAAAAAAGCGGGATATAATCATTCATTTAATCCAGTGCAATCCGAAAAGTTTCTTCCATATTATGGTAAAATTTTACAAGAGAGTTGTTTAGGAAAAAAAGGTAATCCGGAAACAGATGAAGAAAGATTTGGAAAAATAAGCAATGCTACTGTTCATATTGCATTAAATCAAGTACGCTTTTTAGTTAATGAGATAATAAGGAAATATGGAAAACCTTACGATATTTCAGTTGAATATGCTAGAGAACTTCCAGCTTCTGCTAAGGAACGAAATAAGATAATGAAGAATCAAGAAAAAAATAGTAAGTATAAGGAAGAAGTATATAAGATAATAAGAGAAAAATGCAATGGAGCTGAAGCTTCAGAACAAGATATAATAAAATACAAAATTTGGGAAAGTATGAATGCAGATCCTTGTAAAAGAAGGTGTCCGTATAGTGGTAAACCAATTTGCGTTTGTGAATTATTAGGAGCCGAAACAGAAATTGATCATATTCTACCTTTTTCTAGGACATTTGATGATTCGATCAATAACAAAATTATATGTTTTCGTAAAGCGAATCGAATTAAATCGGGTAGAACGCCATATGAAGCCTTTGGACATAATAATTTACCATATGATTGGGATAAGATTTTACAAAATATAGCAAATTTAAATGAGGAACGTAAATGGAGATTTATGCCTGATGCTATGGAAAAATTTGAAAAAAATGGTGGACCAATTGCTAGGTTGTTAAATGATACACGTTATATATCAAGAATAATGCAAAAATATTTATTTCCTATAATAGATGAAAATGGTTATCGAAATATACAAGCAATAACAGGTAAATTGACTTCTATTATAAGAAAAGCTTGGGGATTGAATGAATATAAAGATAAGGAAAATCCGTTAGTTTATAGAACAGAGCATTATCATCATGCTATGGATGCGGTTATTATTGCAACTGTTGGTAGAGGACAAATAAATGAATTTTCGCGCAGATATCATTATGAAGTTAAAGGTAAGATTAAAATTGAGTTTAGGGATGAAATAAAAAAGTTAGATGATAAAAATATTTCTAAAGATGAAAAAGCAGATATTAGAAAAGAAATTAAAAACAGAGAAAATGAATTAACTCTAAATTTAATTAAAATTCCAAAAATGAATATTCAAGAAATTAAAGAAAAAGTTTCTAATATTAACATTTCTCATAAACCAAGCAACAAAAATATTCATAATTTAAACTCTACGGTTGGGCAGTTGCATGAAGAGACAGCCTATGGTTTAAACAGAACTGAGAAGAATGAAAACCCAAGTATCGAGGCGGAATTTTATACTACCGATTCTAATACAAAAGAACTGAAACAAAAAAAAGGAAAAATTACAGATCTTATACCAATGTTTTATAAAAAAGAGGATCGTGATGCATATTTTGATGCTTACAAAGAATGGTTTATTATTCAAGGAAAAAAGAAATGCGTAAAAGATAAGCATTTAAAGAAAGAGCTAAAGAACAAGGAAAATCTTGCTATAAGCAGATTAGTTAATACTGCGCACAAAGCCTTCAAATGGTTCGTTGGTGGGAATAATTTTTCTATAGTTATATATGAAATTCCTCAAAAGAATAAAATTAATGGTATTCCTACAAATAATCAGGGAAAATGGGAAGCTGAGGTTGTTTCCAATTATAATGCAGAGATCCGTATAAGAAGGAAAGAATGTATATCATATTTACCATATAGATGGCCAACTGCAAAAAAAGTTATGGAACTTCGTCAAAACGACATGGTTATGATAACTTTTACAAGAGAGGAAATAGAAAAAGAAGTTAATAAAGGAGATAAATTGTTTATTCATATAAATAAAAAAGCGATTAAATCTAATGATGAAACAGTTGACTTCTTGTTTAGAGTAAAAAAATTCGTTAATAGTACAAATGAAGTATATTTTACTCCCCATGATTTAGCCAAGGAAGAAGGAGATAGTATGTCATGGCATATGTCTGCTAAAGTCATGCAAAAATACAAGGTTAGAAAAGTTCTTGTCAGTTTTACAGGAAAAATTAAATATGTATAATGTTATTGAGATATCTACAGATAATAAAAAGTTAAGTACGTATTTAGGATTTTTAAGAATTTCAGAAAATGGGAATCTTATAAAAGATATTCCCTTTGGTTCTGTAGATTCTATAATGGTTACAGGACATGGAATAATTTATACCGATAATTTATTACGACGACTGTGTGAAGAAAACATTCCTCTTATTATTTTGGGAACAAATTATACTCCTTGTGGAATGCTTCTAACATATATTGGTCAATGTAAACAAATGGAAATTCAACATTTGCAGATAGATAATAAAAAGCCCTTAATAAAAAAGATTTGGCAACTAATTATTAAAGAAAAGATAAAAAATCAATCACGTGTTTTAGATTTATTCCAAAAAAATAACAGACTTTCTAACCTTCATTCCAATGTATTATCTGCAGATAGCACAAATCGAGAATCATTCGCAGCAAAAATCTATTTTAAAGAATTATTTGGAAATAAATTTTCAAGACAGAATGATTATGAAGCGATTAATGGCTTTCTTAACTATGGATATGCTATTCTTCGTTCGGCTTTAGCAAGATATGTTGTTGCAGCAGGATTGAATCCCTCATATGGTATTAACCATAAAAACAAATTGAACCCTTTTTGCCTTGTTGATGATTTAATTGAACCGTTTCGTCCTATAGTAGATCATTGCGTTTACGAAATTTTTAGTTCAGGTGAAGAAAATATTAAATTAGATCGAAAATATAAAGCTATGCTTTCATCCATACTTACTAAAAATTGTTTTAATGGTGAAGGAACTTCTCCATTCTATATGATATTACAACAAATTGTTTGGGACTTAGTGAATATTTACAAAACTAAAGATATAAAATTTAATTTTGTAAATTATTTTCAGGAGATTAATGCTTGAATTAGACGGACGTAAATAGATGATGGTTATGTTTGATTTACCAACTGAAACGAAACAACAAAGAAAATTAGCACACCAATTTCGAACATTTTTACAGAATACAGGATTTGAAATGATTCAGTTTTCTGTGTATCTCCAATTTACTGGTACAAAAGAAAGTTCTAAAAAGTTTGTAAGAGCAGTTACCAGTAACTGTCCACCTATAGGAGATGTTAATATTTTATTTTTCACTGATAAACAGTTTGCAAATATGATACATATATATAATAAAAGTGCCAAACCTGCTAAAGAACCTCCAAAGCAATTTGAATTATTCTAATTTCATTTTTTTAAAAAAATAAAAATTCTATATAATAAAAGTAGAAAATTTTGCAAAAAATAATTTATAAATAAAAAAAATCCCCTAGTATTTCAGGGGATTCTTATGATTTATTATAACATATTAGTTTTGGATGTCTAGTCGTAACGGGAAAATATAACGTAAAAATATCTCAACATAAATCCAACTAATTTCTCCATCTTAGGTGATAAACTTCTTGTTGTCCAAAATTCTTTGCTAATGAAATTACTCCTACATATTCCGTTGAATAACGTTCGTAATAACGTTGCCCATTTTGTATACTTTCATTTCTTTCATCACTTGTTTCCCCATGTAATAATGCAACAAACTGCTGTGTTGCGTAAACTTGTCCAACTGCAGTAACAGGTTCTAATCGCGCTGCCCTATTAATATGACCTCCATAAAAATTGATTTTTTTAATAAATGGATCCTGAGCTACAAATACTGGTCCTGAATGTAAAGAAATTCTAGCTCGTATAGGAAATGGAAATTCCGGGTATTTTCTACCTAAGGTCTCAATAATATCGCAATATCTTAATCCAAAATCTGCAATTTTGACTGCGCTATCTGCAACAGCAAAAATAGCATCTCCCCATGTATTAACTGAATCTAGTTCAGAATCAATTTTTTCCATTGCATTATTTAATTTTTCCATAAAATCTAAAAATGATGGAATATGCTCATCTTGTAATTTGCTATACCCATGTAAATCAGAAAACATCATTGATTTTATAACCCTATCCGGTGATTTAGATACAAAAGGATCAAACGATAAGGTATTTTTTTGAGGTTGAATTAATTTTGTATCAATTTTTTCAGTATTACCTTCATTATCATAAAGTTCATCTAAATCTATTAAATGTAATGTACTAATATTAGACCAGCGATCTATAAAATCAGCAGGTCCACCAGGCAGAGACTCTGTTCTGGAATGCCAAACAGCCATTAAATGTGGTTCCGTTGTTAAAAATTTACCTCTCATAACTGCGCTACCATGCATTACGTGATTTGCAAAACGATATAGCATATCATGTCCTAAGTAACGATCTTCACTAGCAAAACTTACAGTATGAGCATTAGCTAAAGCCTTTTCAAAACGCTTTTCCCATCTTGGACCTGCATGACGAACATTTGTTTCAATAAAATCTTGAATTGCAAATGGTAAAATAATATTTATTTCTCCGCCTAATTCTTGCATAGCCTCAATAAAAATCAAATCTGCTCCACAAGCAGCTGAACTGTAACCTATTTTTGCATTAATCGATTGTAATTTTTCTGTAATAATACGTTTGACATCTGCTTCTATGTCTGGTGGAAATAATGCAGTTTTAAAACTTGGATGATCGATTGCATGTCCTGTAAATACAACTATTGTTGGTGGAACTAATATATCTAATGTAGCATTAGGTACTTTAAAACCAGCTTCTCTTAAAAAATATAATTGTTGACGTGCTGTAACTATAGCTATATAACTCTGCTCGTCACTCTTTTTCATTGCTTCTTCATATAATTTACAGGCATCATCTTCTCTTCCTAATAATAATTGAGCTTCAGCTAAATCTATAAGTTCTGAAAAAGAAGCTTCTAGACCATATGGAGGTAATAATCTTAATACTGATGCTGATAATTGTTTGGCTCTATCGTCGTCACCTGTAAGCCAAGCAAGCCATGCAGCATTCATACCTGTATTAGTTTTTTGTTCTTTATTAAAAGAGGCCAGATACAATTCACGAGCAATTTCCAGATCACGGCAATGCCTAGAATATTTCCAAGATTCTTTGAAAATATGACCGATATTTGCAATAATATCAGGACGCCCTGCTGTAAGAAATGGACTATTTAGTAATGATTCGATAGTAACCATTTCCTCGCCAGTAGATTCATCTAAAACAGGATTGACACCTAAAATAGGATAAATCAGTTTACGGGATTCATCTAATGCTCCAGTCTTAAGTAAAACTAAAGCATACGCTTGAGCAATATTTACGTTTTCAGGATATTTTTGAAAAGCTTTTTTTGCGAGAACATGTGCTTTAAACATATGTCCAGTAGCAATAAGCGTAGTAATCTTTTCTTCAATTTCATCACTATCTTTTGATACATTTAAGCCTGCTGTGTCCTCATCCTCATCGTAAATAGAATCGTCATTTGTACCTAAACTATGGAGTTCTTCAGCTTTTATAGGATCTATCTTTATTTCTGCTGAATTATCGGTATTATTTACTTTTTTTTCATTAACTTTCTTATCATCTTTTTTATTTTCGTTATCCTTTGACACGATAAACTCCATATTTTTCATTTATTCAATGTTATCATTAAAAAATTAACAACAAGTAAAAATCTAACTTTTTGATTTATTAAGATATTTTTAAATTTTGTATTATAAAATAGATAATGATAATAAAAGAGTTAAACAATATGCAAGAAGATACTATTCATCATCCATCAAAACTATTAGTAATAGACGATCAAGACAATACTCGAACTTTATTAAGAAGAAGATTAGCAATGTATGGACATGAAGTATTTGACGCAACGAGTAAAACAAAGGCGATAGATATATTAAACAAAAATCCCATAGATGTAATATTATTGAATATGTTCCTTGCTAAAGAAAATACTCTTAATTTTTTAACAAATTTAAAAAATAATGAAAAATTCCAAAATATTCCCGTTATTATGATTTCTAGTGACAATGATGTTGAATTGTTAACCCAATGCATAGAATCCGGTGCCGAGGATTATTTAGTTAGACCATTAAATCAAACTATACTTAGAGCGCGTCTTTCTAATTGTATATCACGTCGTGAAGCTTATCAAAAGGAAATTGCTTATTTGGCTACTATAGAACATGGACAACAAAAAATAAAAGAGCAAGAACATTTTGCAACAATAGGAAACATTGTAGGCTCTATCTCACAAGAACTAAAAAACCCATTAAATTTTATAATAAACTTTTCAAAAATTAGCGCAGATGTCTGTGAAGAATTACAAAAAGAAATTGATTCATCCAATAATGGTATTTCAAGTAGAATAAGCGAAACTGTAATAAAATTACATGATAATATTGATAAAATTTCTAAATACGGAATAGATATACATCAGATTATTAAATTTATGTTAGAACAAACTCAAACTGATAATACAAAATATTTAGCTAACATAAATAAAGTAATAACTCAAACGGTTAATTTAATAAAATCGTCATATAAATCCAAAAATATGGGCAAGATACCTGAAATTACACTTCATTTAGACCAAAATATTAGTCATATGCAATTATCTGTTCAACTGATTAGTAAGGTAATTCGTAATATATTAGATAATGCTATATACGCTGTTACAAAAAAATTCGATGATATTTCACAAGCAAGAATAGAAATTACCGTCCAGCAAGATCAAGATAATATTATTATAACAATATCAGATAATGGTATTGGTATAAGTAAAGAAAATCAACCAAGAATATTTGAACCTTTCTTTAGTACTAAAGAAGATGGAAATAACCCTGGTCTTGGACTATCAAATAGTGAAGAAATTATAAAAGAAATGCATGGTTCTATTAACGTAACATCAGAGGAAGGTAAATTTACGGAATTTAAAATAACTATACCTAAGTCCGATGAATAAATTCACATGCTTCTTCATTAATAATATCATTTAATTAACTGTAATCCGTTTATTAAAGAGCCTCAAATCCAAACTAATATCCCTACTTATTTGATGATTTGTCTTATGTATTGATTACTATTGAACATGGGTTAACTTATTAGCTTATTAATAAAGTTTATATTACTAGCTAATTTTCATTATCAAGAAGTTCTACAAATGCTTAATCATAATGGATGAATTTACTCAAGCATTGTTGGCAGTTAAATTTGAAAATATTTATTTATATACTAGATACAATTTTAAGTTTATTTTAAACATAACAAGTGCTTGAATATAGAAGAATTAATAATGGCTCTGTAAATACGAATCTATAAATCTAAAAATGTAAGTTTTTATCTATTACCATAAATGAAAGTTATCGCATTATAAAAATAAATTTGTAGCGAATTAGGAATTTCAATAAACTTGCTATGATAAATCCATAATTAGGAAATTCCCTGTGTGATCAAATACTTGATGAGGAAAATACTTTAGGCTATCATAAAAATGATTAATACTTTTTGTATAAAGGAAGGTGTATTATGAAAAAGATAATAATTGGTATTTTGAGTTATTTAAATGTAAGTTTCGCTGTATCACCAGAACTTAGTTGGATATGCAATAACTCGGATAATATGAGGTTAATCGTTGCAGCAAAGGATACGGGTAAGCCTATTGTTGAAAGTGAAGTACTGAGATTAGCTGGCATAGACCCTGTAAGAGTTATTCCGACGTCTAAGGTTGAATACGATGCTTTAGTGAATGAATATTTGAATACTCCTTCTGATTCATTAAATTATTCTTCTACATTTTGGGATATTATAAAAAGAAGTGAAATTGATTTAAAATTTAGCAATTTAGCATTGTAACTGAAGAACAAACACAAAAATGGTTAGCAAATATGAGTCTTTTCATGAATTGGGTTATAAATGATTCACATAGATTTTTTGTTTCAAAAATAGTGATAAAGTTTTTTAATGCTTGGAATAGCAGTCTCAAAGAGATTCAAAATACAGCTTTATCAGCTGGTTTACAAGCAGAACAATTAAATATTAACCTCTTAAAATCTACTTTAAATAATTTATTGGATACAGTTAATGCCAAAAGGCAATATATACGTTGGACATTTTAGTTTTTCTTTTATGGAATGTATTTCGTATGTTATTTATCAGAGCGTGACTTAGCAATTGATATTGTAGTTGTTAATTTAAATCCGGGTCATTATTCAATTGACAACATTGAGGATATCAAAAAATTTTTTATGTGCTCAAAAAGCTGAAATAAATGTAAAACAATTAGATAATGAACATTTTTACTTCATCAATTGAATAAAACTATTTTTTTAATATTACATTAGAGGCTTTATAAAAATGTTCAACAAATTCATTACCACAATTTTTCATATCATCTGCATGTCCTGTCCATGTCAATACACCTTTATTTAAAACAGAAACTCTATCAGATAAAAATTCCGCAACTTTTAAATCATGAGTAATAGTAATTGAAGTTACTCCTAAAGATTTCACAGTATCTTTTATTAAATTACAAATAATTCCACCAGTAATTGGATCTAATCCGGATGTTGGTTCATCAAATAGTAATATTTCGGGTGACAATGAAATAGCCCTTGCTAAGGCTGCTCTTTTTTGCATACCACCAGAAATTTCAGCAGGATATAAATTAAATACTCTTTCTTCCAAACCAACAGCTAACAGTTTTTCTTTAGCTATTTCTTTACATTTAATTTTATCTTTACAGACTTGATTTGCTCCAAATTCAACATTTTCTATGATAGTCATAGAATCGAATAAAGCATTACCTTGAAACAATACACTAAATTTTTTTACATATTCTTTTCTATGTTCTCTATTATTTACACTCAAATCATCGACAATAATATCCCCTCCGCTTAGTTTAAATATACCAAGCAGACACTTCATTAAAACAGACTTTCCACAGCCGGATTGTCCTAAAATGATGTGTGATTCTCCATTTTCAATGCTTAAATTCACACCATTTAAAACACTCAATCCACCTTCGAAAACTTTTCGAACATTTTTAAATTCTATTTTGCTCATTTCCCAAAAAACAACGCCGTTAATAAATAATCCAATGCCAGGATACCTATACAAGATGCAACTACTGCACTTGTTGTAGCATTACCCACTCCTCTAGCTCCTAAATCACTATAAAAACCATGATAACAACCAAAACACACCATACAAAATCCAAAACATGAAGCCTTTACCAATCCTGAAATGACATCTATAATTTCAAGGTTTTGTACTGTTTGTGTTATATATGAACCAACAGAAAAATTTAATACAGTAGTTGAAATTAAAAAGCCTCCCATAACCCCTATAATATCGGCAATAAATACCAAAAATGGCATCATTATTACACCGGCTATGATACGGGGAGCTACAAGAAATTTCATCGGATCAACGCCTAAAGTAGTTAATGCATCTATTTGATCAGATACTCTCATGGAACCAATTTCGGCAGCTATAGCGGAACCTACTCTACCTGTTACCATTAATCCAGCAAATACTGGAGCTAATTCTCTGGTTATACAAATTAATACAACGGTTGCAATAGCACCTTCAGCGTTAAACCTAGTAAATCCGACATAGCATTGTAATGCAATAATCATTCCAGCAAACATAGCAGTTAACGCAACAATAGGCAATGAATAAAACCCAACTGTAACAATATGTCTCTTTATTTCCTTAAAATAAAAAGGTGGAAGAAAACAATTTTTTAATCCATTAAATGAAAAAATAGCAACCCTTCCTATTTCTTGTAAAGTTGCTAATGAATATCTTCCTAATTTTGATAATAATTCCATATTATCCCTCTATATATACTCTTTTTACTCTATCCCCTAATCTACACGAAATTTCATGAGGAATAGTTCCTAATGCTAGAGCCCAATTTTCTAAAGTATAATCAGAATCTTCTGTTAAAGCTATCCACTCTCCTAATTTTAAATATTTTTCATCAACACCGGAAGCATCTAATGTAATATAATCCATAGAAATACGCCCAATCATTGGCAATTTATGCCCTTTAAAAAATCCATAACCAAAGCCGGAAAATTTACGCATAAATCCATCGGAGTAACCCATACCTATAGTAACAGTAGTCATATCTTTATCCGCTGTAAATGTCGCGCCATATCCTACTGTATCTCCTTTTTTAAGATGATTAATCTGAACAATTGCAGAAAAAATATTCATCACAGGTTTTACTATACCTATTTTATCTTTTCTAATACTAAAACCATATAATGCCTTCCCTGGTCTCACAATATCAAATTGAAAATCTTTCCCGAGAAAAATCCCATTTGTAGCAGAAAGACAAGCTTTAGGATTTCCAAAACGTTTTAATGCATTTTTAAACTTATCTAACTGTTTTTTATTCATTTCACTATCATCTTCATCTGCACAAGCAAGATGACTCATTACAAATAATAAATTCAAATTTTTTAATATATTTTCTAGACTATAATTTTCATCCTCAATAAAAAAACCATTACGTGACATTCCTGTATCTACATGAACAACTGTGTCTAATTTTTTACATAATTTTTTAGCAAAATTAACCCAAAGTTCTGCCTGCATATAATTATTTAAAACGGGAATTAGTTTATGATTTATGAACAAATTCTCAGTATTTGGCATAACTCCACTTAGAATGAAAATTTTCACATCATCATCAGGCAAAGAGCATCTAAGCTCAATTCCTTCATTAATCGTAGCTACAAAAAAGTATCTACATCCTTCTTTATATAGTCTCTTACTAACTGGTACCATGCCAAAACCATAAGCATTCCCTTTTACCACTGCCGATACTATAGAGTTTGGAACTAATTCTGTTTGTACCTTATGATAATTATAAGAAAGATTATCAAGATTTATTATAGCTACAGACAAAATCTGAGGTTCTACTTCTTTTAAAGCTCTAGCAATTTTTTCTTCCATAACTAATTACTCTGTCTATTTTCACCCAGATTATCGAATTTAGTATACTGACCATTAAAGAAGAGTTCAACTTTCCCGATAGGACCATTTCTTTGTTTTGCAATAATAATCTCTGCTTTATTTCGAACATTTTGAGCTTTTTCTACCCATTTTTGATATTCTGAATTATTTTCAGCAGGAGGTGCTCTATCTAAATAGTATTCTTCCCTAAATACAAACATAACTACGTCTGCATCTTGTTCAATAGATCCTGATTCACGTAGATCTGCTAATTGAGGTCGTTTGTCGTCTCTGACCTCCACTGCTCTTGATAATTGGGACAATGCTATAATTGGTATATCCAATTCCTTCGCTAACGCTTTTAATGCCCTTGTAATTCCTGAAATTTCTTGTACTCGATTATCATTACGCTTATCCCCAATCAATAATTGTAGATAATCTATCACTATTAGATCCAATCCTTTTTGCCTTTTTAATTTTCTAGCTCTAGTCCTTAAAGAAGCTACAGTTAAGGCAGGAGTATCATCTATAAACAATGGAATAGATTGTATTTTCTTCATAATCGATGCTATTTTTTCAAAATGCTCATTTTTAAATTCACCTTTACGAATTCGTTCAAATGGTATTTCACATTCCTGAGATAATATACGTACTACCAATTGTTCTGCTGACATTTCTAATGAAAAAAAAGCAACTTTCCCCGAATTCTCACGACCTAAAAGATTTTCTAAAGCAACTTTAAATGCTATATTAGTAGCTAGGGCTGTTTTACCCATAGATGGTCTGCCTGCTAGAATAATTAAGTCCGAACGATTTAATCCACCTAATTTTCTATCTAAATCAATGAAGCCTGTGGTAATTCCCGCAAGTTTATTATCACTTTTAAAAGCATTCTCGATAGTTTTTATTGCTTTATTCGAAATTTCAAAAAAACTCAAACAATTATCTTGCACATTCGATGTTGCTAATTCATACAATTTAGATTCCGCTACCTCTATTTGCTCTGTTCCTGCAACATTTGAACCAAATTTATTAGTAGCATCATATATTATATTCTCCCCAATAAGTATCAACTGCCTACGAACATATAGATCATATATAATTTTCGCATAATCAACGGCTGCAGAAGTAGTAATGACCGAATTTACTAATTCAATAAGATAATTTTTAATATTCGATTGTTGTAAATTTTTATTTTTCTCAAAATAATTATTTATTGTAATTGGATCTACAACTGAATCTTGCACTATCAATACCCTTATCGCTTCGAAAATTTTCCCATTAGCTGGTACATAAAAATAAGATGGTAGAACAATATCTGCAATATCCTCAAAACACTCATTATTAAGCATAATTATCCCTAACAATGACTGCTCTGCCTCATCATTATGAGGTAATTCCCTCATTTTTTCTTCATTGTACTTAGTTTCTATTGGATCCAATTTTTTGCCTTTTTTTCTTTTGTAATTATACTAGCTATTATAAAACCTTCAAGGCTAAATTAGCTGACTTTCAAGAAATGTAATTAATAAGAAAACAGGGATGAATATTTTTCTTAAATTTTATAGTTTTTCTAGCTTTTGTTAACTTTTTATAAAAAACTTTTGATGCAAAATAACAATAAAAGATTTGGTTTGTGTTATGAATTTTTTTAGTAATGCTGTAAAGTTAATAAAAAGAAAAACTTCCATTTTACACAGCGATATAATTTCAGATAATATTGAGTTAGATTTCTCTCCTAGAAATTACGTAAAAGAATCATTTTCAATAATGATAATAAGACCTATCTCTAATTATCTAATGAAATTTATGAGAGTTTTTTCTTTCCTAACTATAGGTAGTTTAGTAGGAATATTCATATCTATAATATTATTATGTATTTTCATGCAATTTGGTTCTGTAGAAAATAAATTTATTTCATTATTAATTGATAAGCATATTACTAACTTGTTTCCTGATGCAGATTTTTCAACTAAATCTAGCAACATATCATGGAATACAGAAATGAATTCCCCAGAAATTAATATTAAAAAATTAAAAATAGATGACATCATTATACCATCTATATCAATCTTCCCGAATATCTGGGAATCTATTAAAACTCAAAAATTAATTACTAATGGTATTTCAATTATTAATCCTAAAATTAATGTAAAATTATCTGATGATTTTAATACAATACATTTTGATCCAAATTTTGAAAAAGCAAACACAAAAAAATCTCTATATGAACCTTTATCATTATTACAAGGTATAAATAATCTTTTAAATAACACTATCAATGTAAAAATTTTAAATGCTGATGTTAATATAGAAGAAAATGGCATAATTTGGAACTTAAAAAACTTATACTGTCATTATACCGGAGGTACAAAATTTCCAAGAGCAGTTTCTTTTAAAATAAAATTTCCTGGTCAGGAATATTTTGCAAATTTCAATATAATTAGGGCATCTATAGGTAATTCTGATAAATACGTTGTAAATTTAGATGCTTGTAATCCTATTTGTATAGGAGAAGCTCTCTCAAAAAGAAATGTTCCTATTAATAACCATATTATAACGTCAATTTTGCAAAACAATTTACCAATATCAGGAGTAATACATCTAAACTTTAAAAATAATACTATAATCGATGGTGATTTTGATTTAATAGGAGGAAGTGGCTCAATAAAACTTCCTGTAAAAAATATTCTATCGCCTAATATTGGCAAAGCGATAAACAATGGAAGCATTTCAGGAACATTTTCTGAAGAAGGTATTTACATAAATTCTTTGAATTTAAATTATGACAAGTCAGACATTCAACTCACTGGAATATCAATTCCAATGATTGAATACAACATGTTGAATGTGGCAAACATAAATGGAACTCTTAGCCTATCTAATATTAACATATCAGAAATGTCTTCCTTATTGCCGGAAAACTTTAGTAAATCTATAGCTCCATCGTTTAAAAATTATATTCCAGGATTTAAGTTAGACCTATTTAAGGTTGATTTAAAAGGGTCAATGTCTTTTGAAAAAAAGAATATCGAAGATCCTATGGTTGTCAGTAATGGTATTTTTAAAATCAGTGATGCTCAAATGGATTTAAATGGATCTATCGTGAAAAATATTGAAGCGACTGGTGCTATTTGTAACGATGGTTTTGATATAAAATTATCAAAAGCAAAATTGAATGATACTATTATTAATAGTGGTGACTTCTTTATCTCAAACAAAGATAATTCATGGATTGGAAATATCAATGCAGATGTAGCTATTTCAGATGTTAAAAAGTATGTAGCAGATATTTCTACAAAATTAAATCAATTACCTATAGAAAAATTAAATATTGCAAATTCTGCTAATATTAATATGAAATTAGTAAAAATTTCTGGAGACAATTTAGAACAAAAATCATTACCTTTCAGAATTGTAGAAGGTAATGGAATATTAAAATCTTCTGATAACTCAAAAGAAATGAAATTTTCATGGAATGACAGTGAACTAGTACTATGTGGAGATATTTATGAGGGTAAAGATAATATCTTCTTATCCATGGAAGAAAACCTAAAAAACAATAGTGGAACAGCGGAGTTTCATTTCAAATCAAATTCATCTTTTTTAAAAGCTATGATTCCTAATATAGATAAAATTTGTTTAGGGGATTATTCAATGACATTAGCATCAAGATGGAATCCTAATGAAACAAATTACGATGTTAATGTAAATCTAAAAGATGCTTTATTAAATTTACCTATTTTAGGTGATATGAAGCTTAAAAGTGCAGAAGGGAATTTATCAGCCAATATTTTAATAAAAGATAATATATGGGATATTTCTAATATATCTTTAGATACAGCAGACAATAAAATTTCAGGTCATATTATCATTGACAATAATGGATATTTACATAAGTGTATATTTAATGATTTTGTTACAAATGATACATCAGCAAAAATAAATATATTAAGAGATGATTTACAACAACTTTCTGTCTCTATTATAGGAGAAAAATTAAACTCAAATATTTTATTAAACCTATTTAAGGCTGTTCTAAATAATGAAATTATTTCTGGATATATGAATATTTCTGAATTAACTCTTGCTGATGCATATTTAATAAAAAATGTAAAAGGAAGCTTTGATATTAAAAACGGAAAGTTAATTAAAGGCGGTTGTTACGGTGTTATAGGAGATAACACAACGCTAGCATTATTAGCACAACCACAATTAAAGCAAAATGAAAGTATTATTTCATTATCTGCATCAGATGCAGGATATTTCTTAAAATTCTTTAAAATTTCTAATTCAGTAAATGGTGGTACTATTAATATAGTAGCTAAAAATAATTTAATTTCCGAACAGGCTATGTCAGGCGCTTTTGAAATTACAGATTTCATTGCGAAGAATGATAATTTAACAAGATTAATATCATTTTCATCAATGAAGGGAATTAATGACACAACTAATTACTCAGTAGGATTTAATACTTGTTTAGGTAGTTTTATTCTATCGGACAAAATAATCACTATTGAAAATGGTAAAGCTATAGGACCTGCGGTAGGAATTTCTTACAATGGTACATATGATAGATTATCAGATCAATTTAGAATTTCAGGGATATCTGTACTTTCATCCGCAACGTTAAATGCTAATAAATTAAATGGAGTTTGCAGCACCATATCAAGTAACAGGTTCTTTTGAACATCCAATTTTAGCTATAAAACCATTAAAATTTATAAATACGAATACAATTTCTGAAATATTTGGTAATACGTTACCAATAATAGATGAAAATTTTAATAACAATTTTGTATA
Source organism: uncultured Holosporaceae bacterium (assembly GCA_964532905.1). GTDB lineage: Bacteria > Pseudomonadota > Alphaproteobacteria > UBA3830 > UBA3830 > UBA3830. Next base: position 2,890 of record CAZHJM010000010.1, on the reverse strand, counting down.
TGAACATCAATCTCTAAATAAAGTTACAGATCCATTTACCAATCAAGCTTTTGACAATGTTGTATCTAATAAAATAAAGAATGATGAGAAAATTTCTGAACAAATGCAATCAGTTTCAGAAAACAAATTTGGAGTAAAAATTAATAGAAGAAAAACTGTAAGGTAGGTGTAAAATGGAAACAAAAATAAGCACATCAAATTTTTTCTTACTATTTGCGGTACTGTCCATCATTATTTGTGTCGGATTTATGTATCGCATACAAGAAGGTATAGTTATAAATCCAAGATGTATAGAAGCTAATGCTGAAATAGAAAAAGAAGTTCAAGCAAACAGAGCTAATTGGATATTGGTTTTTGACAAAGTGGGAACTAATCAATCTCAGTTACATAAATCTATTACCAGTACTAAAGAAAAAATTGAGGATTTTTTTCATGAGCATGATATAGATGAAGAAGATATGGAATTTTCTTTTTTTACAAAAGAAGAAAATCGTAATATCAAAAAAACTCAAGATACTTCACCAATATATCGAATGGGGTACAAGCTTACTATTAAATCAAAAAAAATCGATATTATTTTAAACTTAAAAAATAATCTGTCAGATCTATATAAACAAGATATTGCATTTTCAGTAAATCATCTTGATTTTAAATATTCTTTATGTGATGAAATAAAACATGAAATAGCAATGGAAGTTGCGAAAAAAGCATTAAATAAAGCACAGGATCTAGCTGATGCTTTGGATGTAAGAATAAAAAATATATATAGAGTTTATGAACCTATTTTTCAAGTTCAATATAATGACTTAAATGGACTTTATATACAGAAACTAAATGCCAAAAACAATCATAATATAAATGAAGAGGAAAACACCCTACAATTTCCTAAAAGAAAAATTAAAGCTTCAATAAGAATAGATGTGGAAATAAAATAGTAAATATCAATTGTCCTTTATATATATATGTTATCATATAGATATTAATTATAGGGTGCATGATATGAAAAAGTTTGTATTGTTTAATTTAATATTATTAGTCGATTATGCTAGTAGCACATACATTTCTAAGTTTATTATTAAAGCTCCAACAAATGAAATGTTACAATCCCATATTTTATTATTAAATAATTTTGCTAAACAGCAAAAAATTAATTTTGAGTTGGATATAGATAATCATATAGATGTAAATTCAGATAAAAAATATTACAATGATGCATATTGGAAAATGTATACAATTTCTAAACAGTTAGAAGCAGGTGTTCATAATATGTTAGATAAAAATTTATCTATAGACGATTGTAAAAAGCAAGCTCTAAGTAAATTAAAATATCTATCTGAAAAATATACAATAAACAGTCTTTTGACTGTTCCTACAGTATCAAATAGTGTTTCACTTTTAAGTGACTATTATCAAACTAAAGATGATTTATTAACTAGGTTTAATAAGATTAAACAGAAATGAAAATATATTTTTTATTTTTCAATGTCTTCACCGAATTTATAATAGAGTCTTAATACAACTAAAAAATAGATATATTAGAAACCATTCCTTATGCAAAATAAAAAATGAATAAATTTTTAAGAAGATATTTAGTAAATAAAATTGTATCATCTCATTAATATCTTACGTAATTACAGAATTATATTTGTTTTTATAATTTTATTAATAAATAACAGTATAAAATATTCTTTATAGAACAAAGTAAAAATAATGAACACAAATTCGGTAGCAATTATTGGCGCAGGACAAATGGGAACAGGTATTGCTCAAGTCTTTGCAACATTTGGATTTAAGGTATATATTCATGACTTATCTACTAATATATTTAAAATTTCACAAGAAAGAATGGAAAAATCTTTAGAAAAATTATTTGCAAAACAAAAAATAAAAGAAGTTCCTGAAACAATACTGAAAAGAGTAACTTATTGTCCTAATATGTCGTCTTTAAAAGAGTGCAATATATTTATAGAATCTGTGTTTGAAAATTTTGATGTAAAAGCAAATATTTTTTACAAATTATCTGAGTACATAACTGAAGAATCGTATATCGCAACAAATACATCTTCTTTTTCTATTACTTCTCTCTCTCAAATGCTTCCCTACCCTAATAAGTTTTTGGGTTTTCACTTTATGAATCCGCCTCCATTAATGGATTTAGTAGAAGTAATAAAAGGATTGCATACTAGTAACGAAACTTACAATTTTTTCTGGAATTTAGCAAAAGCTTTAAATAAAGTACCTATATATTCAAGAAATGCTCCTGGATTCGTTCTTAATAGAATTCTTATTCCTATGATTAATGAAGCCATTTATGTGCTTTATGAAAATATATCCACTCCAGAACAAATAGATGAAGCAATGAAATTAGGTGCTAATCATCCTATAGGTCCATTATCATTAGCTGATTTAATAGGTTTAGATACAGTATTAGCCATTTTAAAAACCCTGCAAAAAGAATTAGGTAATAATAAATATTCACCATGTCCTTTATTAGAAAAATATGTAGAAAAAGGATATTTAGGAAGAAAAACTAAAAAAGGATTTTTTGAATATAATGATTAATTATTTATTAATCTGACGTAATTACTTCCATCTAACGTTATTGCAATAAACTTTATTTTTTGTCATTTTAAGGATTTATTTCCCTTATCGTCATTACACGAAGCCATATCTATTGGATTGCCACGTCACTCCGCTTCTCGCAATGACGATAGGTATAGTATCATTTTATTCTAAACTAAAACATTAATTATCATAATCATTCTGAATGCTTTTCTTACTACTTAGAGTCATTCTTAATGTATTTCTTCTTTTTCACTCCACTGTCTAATGTACCTACTTCCAACTTAGCGTCATTCTGAGTGAGTGCAATGAACGTGAGAATCTATTA
>CAZHJM010000009.1:32674-50946 GCA_964532905.1 uncultured Holosporaceae bacterium | reverse complement strand
TTTAAAGTAGATTTAAAATAATTATTCAAATCATTTGCTGTAAATTTTGGATTTTGTAATGAATAATCATGTATAGCCAAAAATACTTTAGTAAACGCCTCATCACTTAAATTCAGCAATGAATTTCTAAAGGCAGGTATTATATTTCATTTTCATCTAATACTTTAGACATATCTATTTTTTGAATATATCCACTAGTAACAAGACCATCTAAAATTAACCGAAAAACCCTACAAAACGGAGTATATCCTTCCATCTGAACAGCTTGCTTAAAATATTTAATCGCTTCTACATAATTACCTTTTTGAATAGCTTCCGAACAATCATGTTGAACAATATATTGAGGATGTTTAAATTCCACCATAGCGTTAGCGCCCGTTAAATAAATAGAAATAAATAAAAATAAATTTTTCATAACTCTCTCCTTACTTTAAATTAAAACTCTAATCCTGCGACAGAATGACTGATACGTATTTTTAATGCACCTCCTCCTAATGGTATTCCGCTCTTTATAGATAAACAATTATAAATACATAGATCTTTTCCTTTACCTACTTTGCCCTTAAAATTAATAAAATTAGAATTAATATCCCTGTTAATTCTGGCTTGTCCAAAAGCATTGGGCAAAGGTAACATACTAACTTTGGATGGATTACCTGCTAAAAACATATTACAGGAACTGCAAACTCCCATGGGATTAATTATTTTTATTTGTATAGTAACTTCATTAATTTGACTTTCTGGTATAGTAGTAATAGCGTCCTCCAATGAATTATATTTATCATACAATAAAGCTAATATAATTGCACGCTCTGAATGCGCAAATCTTTGTAGAAATCTTGGTTTTGCATTAAATCCATAATCATTTATTCCTTTCGTCAATAAATTTATCGGAGCAACATTATTATTCTGAGCAACATTATTGATCGCGTTAATTAAAGGACATACTTTGGCTTGATGATTATTATTTAAACCAAGATTATTATTCCATTTTAAAATTGCATTTTGACCACTTCTTCCAGATACAAATACATATGGAATCGAATAAAAATATCTATTGCTATTAACATCGTCCATTACTATTCTTGCTAAAGCAATATGAGGACAATTATAATTTTGAAATGCTAAACACATATCTGCTATAACATCAACATCTGTTCCTAAAGCAACGGCACTTAATCCAAAAGAATCCCAAGGAAAGGTATGGGGAACTATATCCAGTATAGAAGCTTGCTCCCAGTCATTTATATCCAAAGGTTTGACTCCGGCAGATTCAGCTGCGGGAAATAAATGTCCACCTATTCCATTTACAGGTAAATTATGTAATTTATTTGGAAATAAAAGATGATCTTGGTGGAGACATTGAAATGAAAAACCTGTTTTAGTAAATCCAAGATCTAAAATAAATAATAAAAATATAAACCTAAATAACTGCATTAAATTTTTTCTTGCTCCTGATATTAAAAGCATTACTATACATTATTATGATGATTAGAATTATATTTATCAGTTTTTATTTAATTATGGAATGTTAGTTGTTCAAATTATTTTAATTTATAAATATTATTAATAGTTTGAAATTTTCAATATATTCTTTTATTCAAACTCATAACTCCCAAAAAAACCAATCTAAATCTATTGATCTTTAAAACTTACATCATATTTCTTATAAAAATATTCAGTATGCTTATTAAAAAAATGAAAATATTTTCGACAGAAGTAAAAATGCTAAAAAATTTGACGACATATTATGAGTATTTTACATTACATTTCGTCATCTTGAGCGAATGAGTCATTTTAATGGAAACGAATATAAAAATCTATTATTCTTTCTCTTGTCTTTTCTAAAATTGCTCTGAAATCATCACAGATTATTATTACTATCTCGCTCTGCTCATCGCAATGACAAAAAGAGAAAGGATCATCCCAATAACACTGAAGAAAAGGCTTCCCATAGTAACAAAATTTGGGGAAGATTCCTCTTAATGACGTTAAGAAGAATAATAGAAGAAGAAAACTTATATAGCCTCGTATAATGACGTTAGTTATAGTATATTAAGTGATTTTTCCTAACGTATTAATGTGTCATTCTAAATGTCCCCCCTTTCTCATCATTTAAGCGATTATTTTTCCATGTCTTCCATTATTCTGAAATAGTAAGTGAAACAAGTATAATAATCCATATAAATCTTTCATATAAAATCTTCTCCTTTAAATTTTTTTTAATATAATAAATATTTTTGCAATATATTTGTTAATTGGTCTACTTTTAAACACAACTTAAACAAATTTTTACTAAAACAAACAAATTAAGAACCAGTAAAATAAGATAAAATGTATTATCATTCCAATAATTATAAGTTACTTAATTAAACAATATAAAAACGTGCAATCTTTATGAAAATTACACGTTAAAATATAGTTTTATTTCTTCTTTTTTTTCTTATCTTTTTTATTTTTCTTTTTATCTTTTTTGTCTTTTTTCTTATCCTTTTTATCTTTCTTTTTATCTTTATTTAAATCTTCATTATCTCCATACATTTCATCATTATTATCTTTAGCTTCTAGGTCTTTATCTTTATTTTTCTTGTCTTTTTTATTTTTCTTTTTATCTTTTTTGTCTTTTTTCTTATCCTTTTTGTTTTTCTTGTCTTTCTTTACATCCTGCTCATTTGCTTCTTCATCATTTATCATTTCGTCATTATTTCCATCTTGTGAACTTAATTGAGAATCTTTTTCAGAATCTTCATTAAACATGTCCATATAAGAATCTCTATTATTATAATCGTCTAAGGCAGAAACATTTCCTATCAAAGGTAAGCAACAGCATCCGCAAATTATCAAACAAACTTTTTTCATTTTAATCTCCTATGATTTATTAAATTTATTATAAATTTCATAAGTAAAAAAAAAGTAAATATTATATATATTTTCAAAATTAAATTAACTTTAATTAATTTATTTCTTGAATAGAGCGTGTCTTTAAGATATTCTGGTAGAGTTTTAATGTGGAGATAAGCTTGGTTGAAAAAATTAAAGTATACGGAGGCCAAGTCATTAATGGGACTATTCAGATTTCTGGAGCTAAAAATTCTGCATTGCCTTTATTAGCTGCATCTATATTATCTGATGATGGCTTATCTTTAACAAATGTCCCTCCTCTATCAGATGTAAAAACTATGCTTACTCTTCTCAATAAATTGGGGATAGAAAACAATGTAATAAAGGATAATGATTTTTCTATATCTGTAAATAGTAAAACAGATTCCATTAGTAATTTTACTGCCCCATATGATATTGTAAAAAAAATGAGGGCATCAATTCTTGTATTAGGTCCATTATTAACAAGATTTGGTCAATGTCGTGTTTCTCTTCCCGGAGGATGTGCAATTGGAGTTCGACCTATCGATTTACATTTAAAAGGACTTGAGGCATTGGGTGCGGATATTGAATTAAAAGATGGCTATGTTTGTGCACAGGCAAAAATGGGTCTTAAAGGCGGAGAGTTTGAATTTCCAATAGTAACTGTGACTGGAACTGAAAATCTTATGATGGCGGCAACTCTTGCTAATGGATATACGATTCTGAAAAATGTTGCTAAAGAACCTGAAATTGTTGATTTAGCAAACTGTTTGAACAAAATGGGAGCCAAAATTACAGGCCAAGGGACATCTGAAATTCACATACAAGGTGTTACAAGATTAAATAATACCACATATACTGTTCTTCCTGATCGTATCGAAGCTGGAACATATGCTATTGCTGCGGGAATAACGAAGGGTAATTTAGATCTTATCGGAGGAAATTTTAGAAGTTTACTTACTTGTTTTATAACAAAAATGGAAGAAATAGGTCTTATTTTCGAAGATATTCCAAATGGAATTAGAGTACACTCGAGCGGTAGAATTCATCCTTGCCATATAGCAACAGAACCGTTTCCTGGTTTTCCTACAGATTTACAAGCACAAACCATGTCTTTATTATGTTTAGCTGATGGAGAATCTACAGTAGAAGAAAATATTTGGGAAAATAGATTTATGCACGTTGCTGAATTAATAAGAATGGGGGCAAATATTTTTGTATCCGGACACAAGGCTACAATCAAAGGTGTTAGTTCTTTGATAGGAGCTCCCGTAATGGCAACAGATTTAAGAGCTTCTTTTAGTTTAGTACTTGCGGGTCTAGCAGCAAAAGGAAATACCATTATTGACAGAGTATATCATCTTGATAGAGGATATTGCTGTGTAGAAAAGAAATTAGCTAATTGTGGTGTAAAAATAGACAGAATATAAATAAGGAGAAAAAAGCATGAAAGTAACTAATGAATCAAATTTTTCATCTGACGTATTAGAACAGGATTTTGTTTTAGTAGATTTCTACGCTGATTGGTGTGGCCCTTGTCGTATAATTTTACCTTTTCTAGAAGAAATTCAAAACGAATTAAATATTCAAATTGTAAAGGTAAATATAGATGAATCGCCTAATATAGCTTCTAAATATGATGTAATGAGTATTCCTACTTTAATAATTTTTAAAAAAGGAGAAAAAGTTTCCGTTAATGTTGGAGCGGCTTCAAAGGCTAGATTAATTGATTGGATAAAAAGTCATCAATAATATTACCTTGTTTCACGTGGAACAGATACCCAAAGATTTAGTTGATAAATTTTGTTTATATAAAGGATTATTATTTAAATGGCAAAAATCTATAAATTTGGTTTCACGTGGAACATTAATAGATTTCTGGAATAGACATATTTTAGATAGTTTACAATTACTACCTTTCATTAAAGGCTCAAAAATTTTAGATGTAGGTTCTGGAGGAGGATTTCCAGGATTAGTGTTAGCCATTGCAAATACTTCTTTGGAATTACAAAAAAAATATCCCTTAATCAATAAATTAACTATCACATGTATAGATTCTGACTATAAAAAAACAGTATTTTTATCTGAAGTTGCTCGTATTATCAATATACCAGTACAAATTATTAATGATAGAATTGAAAATATTAATGAAAAATTTGATATTGTTACTGCTAGAGGATTTGCAGATTTAAAAAACTTATTTTTTATAGTCAAAAAACACTCTACTTATGGTTTGTTCTTAAAAGGAGAAAAATTATCAAATGAAATTATAGAGGCTTCTAAGTTTTTCAATTTTAAATACGAAACATTTTCAAGTATAACAGATAAAAGAGGAAAAGTAATTTTAGCATGGGATATTGAAAAAATTAATAAAAAATGATAATTAGAGTAAAACATGAACACCTATAGTATTATATATAATATCACACTATCTAGTTCATATATTGATGGAATCGCCTATATTTTAAAAAACAATTCTCAAGTTTCACATATTATTTTACCAAATAATAGAAGTAAAAATATTATAAAAAATAAATTTCAAACTGAAAATATAATATTTCCGGAATTAATTACAATATCAGAAATCTTAGAAATACCAGATATTACATGTAGCATAATGGAGTTTTTTTCTCAACGTACTAAAAATATACCTTTCAATACATTATATGAATTATCCAAAACCCTTTATAAATTAATCAAAACACTAATTACAAATAATATTGATATTAAACAATTACAAAATTTAGAAATTGAAACTAAAAATTGGGAACATACTTATGTTATTCTATCAGAATTATTTAATAAAGATTATATCATTAAAACACAAAAAATGTTCCACGTGAAACTAAGGCATTGGTTACAGATACTTTCCAATACATGTTTTATGACTATTGATATTGGAGCTGCTAATTTCTATTCTGAATTAATATTTAAAATGGCTTGTAAACAAGGAATTCCTATAGTATCCGGTCTTGAAATAAAAAATAGTTATAATTACTGTAGAAATCTAAAATTATTTTCTAAAATACAATTACAAATTGATGAAATCACTAATAATATCGAACAAAATCATAATATTACTTTACTAAAATGTGATGCTTATCCATTTGATCTAAAAAAGGATAACAATTTTGAATTTCAGAATTTAAATCATATAAAATCGGACACATTTCATAAATTATTTGAATTTGATACACAAGAAAATGAAGCAAAAGCTATAGCATTGATGATTCGAAGTAATTTATATGATGGAAAAAAAGTATTAGTAGTATGCCCCCGTGAAGAATTGTCAACCTATATTCAAAAAGAGCTTTTAAGGTGGAATATTATTCCGGATATATCTTCAGGAACACCTTTCAGAAAAACTTTTTTTGGTCAAATCATACATATTATTAGTAATATGATACTCAATAATTTTTCAAATCAAGATGTTATTAATTTTATTAAAGCTAGTAATAATTACAAAAAGTACGCATTAAATTTAGAACTTTTTTTAAGAACTCAACAATATTACCCTTCAAATTTCTTTCAAATGTTAGAAACATTTATTGAACAAAAGACTATATATATTAAATCAAAAAATGAATTAGATATTAAAACTTATTCTCTAGTCTTAAATGAAGATTTTTATGAAATACTTTGTAAATTAAAAAAATTATCTGAAAAATTATTAAAATCTTATACACTTAATGAATGGTTTAATTATGTAATTGAATTATCACAACTAATAGATGCTGAATGTACTGTTTCTTTCGTTGAGATTACTAAAAACTTTACAACAGATATATCTTTAAATTTATCATCTAATGAATTCTGTGTTTTTCTTAGAAATCAAATTCTTTCACAACCTATTAGATCTCAACAACATACTGATAATATAACAATAATAGGTCCTATAGAAGCACAATTAATCGAGGGAGATTTAATTATTATATGTGGAGCAAATGAACAATCTTGGCAACCATTATCTACTAGCGATTTTTGGATGAGTCAAAATATGATTCGTCAACTAAAATTAGAAACATCAGATGATCTATTTGAGTTTTATTCTTGCATATTAGAAAAACTTTTATATCACAAAAAAGTATATATTACTCGTTCTAAAACTTTAAACAATGAAACAACTCGTATTCATCCAATATTCGAAAAAATGGTTCATGAATGTAATAGTATATTTCATCAAATATTATATACTAAACAAGATCGTCTAATAATATCTGATAGTTTAGATCCAATTCCACCTCTATCTGTAAGACCTACTATTTTATGGGCATCTGAATTAGAGCAGCTAAAAGCCAATCCATATGTTTTCTATGCAAAAAACATCTTAAAATTAAAAGAACTCCCGAAAATTGACCAGCGTAGTAATATCTTAATAATAGGAAACCTGATGCATGAAGCATTAGACCAATTGTTTAAAAAATTTAAAAAATTCACTTATAATTTATTAGAACTCGAGTTATTGAATACTACAAATAAGCACTGGATTAATAAAGAAAAATTAGGTCTATGGTTTTTTTGTAGAAAAAGTTTAATAAAAAAAATAATAGATAAGATAAATGATAATATAAATCCAAACCTGATATTCTTCACAGAAATTAAAGGAAATTACAACCTTTCTATCAAAAATAATGAAGAAATTGTAACTGTAACTATTAGCTGTAAAGCAGATCGTTTAGATATAGATCCTACCAACAATTCTATTTCTATAATAGATTATAAAACTGGAACAGCCCCAAAACTAAAAGAGGTAAAAAATGGGACAAAAATACAATTATCAGCAGAAGCGTTAATCGCTCAACATAATGGATTTAATATTGGCTATAATACAGTTAAAAAAATGGCTTTTTGGCAACTTAAAGAGAAACAATTTGAAATCATAGATATTTCAAAGTCAGAAAAGGAAAGCATAGAATTATGTAATGATGTTGAAAACGACATCAAAGATATTATTCAAAAATATAATATAGATGGAGATCCTTATGTATTTAATATTGATGATAATACATCTTATAACAAAGCGTATTTCCATTTAGCTAGACGGAAAGAACAAAATATATGATTGAGGAAATTAAGGATACATCTGCTTCTGTATGGATTTCAGCTTCAGCTGGTACAGGAAAAACAAAAAATCTAATTGACAGAATATTAGCACTATTACTTAATGGAGCAGAACCTTCTCATATTTTATGTTTAACATACACAAAGGCAGCTGCTACTGAAATGCAGGATAGACTACACGACTACTTCCAAAACATATTAAATATATCTGATAATGAAATTTATAATGAATTATTTAAAATAGGGTTTAGTAAACCATATTTTGAACAAATAAAAAAAGTTGCAAAAAACCATTTGAAAAATAATTGGGTTAATATTCAAACTATACATAGTTTTGCATTATCACTGCTGAAAAAATTTCCAATGGAAACCGGTTTATATCCGGGAATAAAACAATGTGATGATAATAAAAAACAAGAATTATTAGAAAATGCATTTAATTATGTTTTACAACAAGAATTTTTATACAAACATTTAGAAAATATTTCACATTATACTCTAAATATTCTAGATGATAATTTTAAAAATAATAATATGAAAATTATGGAATTTTTGTGGAAGTTTCCTCAAGATTCAGACATTCAAAATTTTTTCCTTCAATATTTCGATATTTCTGAGAAAACATATTATTTATCAGATGAAGAGTTGCAAAAGTATTTACTAAAGCAATCTTTTGGAGATTATCAAACAGAATTTAAGAAAATCATTCAAGAAGTTGATAATTATCAAAACTTGACAACTAAAACTGACAAAAACAAGGCTTCAGAACTAAAAAAAGCTTTACAAAAAGTTTTAGATAATCATTATGATGAATTTATACAGATAATATTAACAGAAAAGTTTGAGCCTCGCTCATTAAAAGGAGTTAAATCTAAAGAATTAAGACAACTTTTTCAAGATATATCAAATAAGACGTTAAATTATCTTGAAAATAAAAGAAAAATTAAATTTGTAAAACTAAATATTTCATATTTCACAGTTATAAATCAAATAATAAAAAATTTTATTCAACAAAAAAATGAACAACATTTAATTGATTTTAACGATATGATTATACAGACTCGTAATCTATTGCAAAGTAATTTTGGATGGGTTTTTTATAAAATTGATCAAAATATCGATCATTTATTGATAGATGAAGCTCAGGATACTAGTCCTGAACAATGGGAAATTATAAAATTGATAACATCAGATTTTTTTAATGATAATACAATACAAAAAACAATTTTTGTTGTAGGAGATGAAAAACAATCTATTTATTCTTTTCAAGGTGCCGATGTTTCATTATTTAAAAAAATGTATAATGAATTTAAAGAAAGATCTTTAAAATGCGGTCAACGATTTCATACTGTTTCATTAAATAAATCTTTTCGTTCTGATGGTAATATTTTAAAATTCGTAGATAATGTATTTTCCAGTGATTTCCCAGGAATCAAACATATTCCTAATGATAACACCAATGATGGTGTTGTAGAAATCTTTGATTTATTCGAAGATGAACAAGATTTGGTAAACAGTATTGTAAATATCATCTATGAAGCTATTAAAAATAAAATCCCTCTAAAAAAATATTCAAGAACAGCAGAAGCTAGAGATTTTTTAATTCTGTTTCGTCGGAGAAATATAAACCTAATGAATAAAATATGCGCAGAATTAAACAAAAAAAATGTACCGGTTTCTGGAGTTGATAGAATTCTATTAAAAGAAGAACCAGTAATCGAAGATTTAATAGCATTAGCGGAATTTACTCAATTTCCTTTGGATGATTTGATGTTAGCACGTGTTTTAAAATCTCCTATTATAGGAATGACAGAACAAGACTTAATGAACGTTTGTTTAGCCAGGCAAAATCAAAAACTATGGTATTATATTTTAAATAATATTGACTCATACAATAAATATGACATACATAAATTACAAAAGTATAGTGAATTAAAACTTTCCTGCTATGATTTCTTTTCATATATATTGATGAATGGATTAGAAGAAAAATTTATAAATACATTTGGTTCATCATGCATAAACATCATTAATGAATTTTTAAGTACTTGTTTTAAATTTGAAAAAGAATACTCTCCTATTTTATCCGACTTTCTTATTTGGTTTGATAAATTTGAACAAAAAATAGAAAAACAATATGATAATAATCAAAACGCTGTTCGCTTAATGACTGTACATTCTTCTAAAGGATTACAATCGCCATTTATCATTATTGCTGATGCTCATTTTACAAAAAATAAAAGCGATAATATCTTAATTGATAATAAAGACCAAACAAATCCAAAGTTATTTTGGAATTTTGGAAAAGATCATATGCCTAAATCAATACAAAAGTTATCTGAACAAAAAACAATATTAGAAAAAGAAGAAGCTGATAGGTTATTATATGTAGCTTTAACTAGAGCAGAAAGTTTCTTATATATATTAGGACAAAAACAGAAACAAACTAATAATTGTTGGTATCAAAAATTAACAACTCCAAATATAAAAACTCTTTTTAAACAAGATAATAATATATCCAGATTAGGAAGCTATCCGATTGTGGCCAACCAATTATCAAACAATACTTCAGTGGAAAGCGGTACATTTAGTATGCCTGAGTGGTATTATGAAAAACTACCTAACATTGAACCAAAAATTATAAATTCCATAAAGACGCAAGAAACTGAGTTTGGAGATTGTGTGCATTTATTACTTAAAAATTTAAGTATATATGGACATGATATTCTTATTGTTGCTAAAGAATTAACATCTAATTTTAATCTTCCTCAACACAAAAAAAAAGAAGCTATAAATACCTCAATATTAATTTTAAATAAGTTTCCACAATTGTTTACAGCAGAAACACAAGCGGAAGTTACTTTTTTCTTAGATGGTAAAGAGGGACGTATAGATAAAATCGCTAAAATAAATAATGAAATATGGATTGTAGATTTTAAAACAGGAACACCAAAAAATCCAATTCCTAAAGAATACATTGAACAACTATTATTTTATCAAAGAGCTTATCAAATCATTTCAAAACAAAAAGCTAAAATTGCTATACTTTGGACGGAAACCTTAGAACTAGTTACCATTTAGCCATAAATTCTTTTAAAGATTTTAATATTTTTTTTAATACAATTTCTTGTCGTCCACTTGCATTTATAACAATGGCACGCGAAGAAAAAATTTGTGCTATCTTTAAGAAACCATTACGTACGCGATTATAGCTATCAATAGACATATCATCATAAATATCTGTATTTTTATCATGACGCAAAGAGGTTCTCAAATGAGCAGTCTCAGCTGGCATATCCAAAATAAATGTTAAATCCGGTTCAAAATCTTCCATTACCATATATTTTAACGTCATAATTTTTTCTATAGATACTTCTTTCAATATACCTTGATAAACTAAAGAAGAATCATAAAATCTATCCGAAATTACAATATACCCTTTTGATAACATTGGCTTTATTACATCAACAAAGTGAGATCTTCTTGCGGCAAATATAAGCAATATTTCTGTAATAGGGTCAAGCGTAATTTGCTCTTTCAAAATTTGTCGTATATTTTCAGCTAAAATAGTTCCTCCAGGTTCCCTAGTAACATATACTGAATAACCTTCATTTTTTAATTGATTAGATAATAATTGGACTTGAGTAGATTTACCTACCCCATCTGCTCCTTCAAATGTGATAAATTTTCCTATTTTATTTTTTAACATCAATATCTCTGGTAGTTTCATTTGATTCAGATGAATTGCCAAATAATAGATATTTTATTGCGACTTTCCCTCTTTCAAATATATTTGCTTTTGCTACATTAGCGCAAGCAAACAAATCATATTCTTTTGATTTGAAATTATCATATCTATATGTAAGCGTACCTATTTTAGTACCAATAGATACAGGTGCTTCTATAGGCTCTACTACTTTAGCTTCTATTTTTACAGAGTTTTGATATTTTCTCGGAATTGATATACTTAAATTCTCATGTAAGCATACACCAACTTCCTGAGCTGTGCCTAACCATACTTTTAAATTAAAAATTGGTGTTCCAGCAATAATTGTTTTTAATCTAACGAATGATTTAAATCCAAAAGCTAACAATTGATTAGAGGACTTTGCTCTTGCTCTTGAACTTTTACATCCATTAACAACTACAATGAGACGTTTTCCATCCATAGAGGTAGAGGCTACCAGACCATAACCTCCGGCATTTGTATGTCCAGTTTTTAATCCATCAACTCCCATTGAATTACCTAATAATGTATTACGATTTTGCTGACTAATACCATTTACCTCAAATACTTTTTCTGAAAAATAATGATAATATTCTGGAAAATCTTTAATTATACGTTGAGCTATAACGGCCAAATCATGAACAGTTGAATAATGGTTATTATCTGGCAAGCCAGCGGGATTAGTAAAATGAGAATTTTTTAAACCAAATTCTAAGGCTTTTTGATTCATTTCTTCAGCAAAAATACTGTCATCTCCAGATAAAGCTTCTGCAACAATAGTACAAGAATCATTCCCTGAATGGACAACAATACTTCTTATTAAATCTTCTACTTTAGCTGAAGTTCCTGCTTTATAGAAACTTCTGGAACCTTCTTTATGTTGAGCGTTTTCACTTACTGGAAGCTCATCTTCCATTTTTATTCTACCTTCTTTTATTGCAGAAAATAATAAATATAAAGTCATAAGCTTTGTCATAGATGAAGGTGCACAAATATCGTTTGAATTTTTTTCAAATAAAATTTCTCCTGAATCGCAATCTATTAAAACAGCTTGCTTGGCTTCTATAAAGCTTTCATTATCGTTTTTATTTTGGATAACATTAGTTACAGATTGCTTATGTTTGCGAACTTTCTGTTTAGCATCTACATAATTTAATTGAAATATTATCGCTATAGCTAAAAATAAGATTTTTTTCATATTGGATATTCTCCATAAACTGCCTAATAATATCAAGTTATAAAATGAATTAAAATCTTTCTTAAAAATTTTCTATGTTGGAATTTTAGTACATTCAATCTATAATTAATTACTTTGTTATTTGAGGATAATATGACAGAAAAAACTTTCGATAAAAACATCTATGAAAATGCAAAATCTTGGCCATTTGAAGAAGCTCGAAAGTTAACAAAAAGAAAAAATATAAAAGAAAAAGGTTATGCATTATTTGAAACAGGGTATGGGCCATCAGGATTGCCTCACATTGGGACGTTTGGAGAAATAGTCCGTACAAATTATGTTCGACACGCCTTCGAACATTTAACAGGAATAAAAACTAAACTATTTGCTTTTTCCGATGATAGAGATGGATTAAGAAAAGTTCCTGATAACATACCAAATCGCGAAATGGTTAGTAAATATTTAGAAATGCCATTAACTAGTATTCCTGATCCATTTGGATGTCATAATAGCTTCGGAGAACATAATAATGAAAAATTAAAATATTTTTTGGATTCGTTTGGTTTTGATTATAAATTGCAGAGCTCTACAGAGTGGTATAATAGCGGAAAATTTAATAAAATTCTATTAAAAGTACTTGAAAATCATAAAGAGATTTTATCAATAATGCTTGCAAGCTTAAGAGAAGAGAGAGCTGCAACATATAGTCCGTTTTTACCAATATCACCCAAAACAGGCATGGTATTACAAGTCAATATTGAAGAATATCGTATTAACGATGGAACAATTGTATTTAAGGATGAAGATAATAATTTGACTGAAATTCCTGTAACAGATGGACATTGTAAATTACAATGGAAAGTTGACTGGGCCGCTCGATGGACGTTCTTTGACGTAGATTATGAAATGGCAGGAAAAGATTTAATAGATTCTGTAAAATTGTCTTCGAAAATATGCCGAATACTTGGCGGAAATCCTCCTGAAGGATTTAATTATGAGTTATTTTTAGATGGTGAAGGTAAGAAAATTTCAAAATCTAAAGGTAACGGTTTAAGTATAGAAGAATGGTTAAGATACGCCCCACAAGAAAGTTTAGCTAACTTTATGTTTGCTTCACCAAAAAGCGCTAAACGCTTATATTTTGATGTTATTCCAAGGCAAGTAGATGATTACACGCTCAATTTGCGTAATTTTGAGACACAACCTAATAATAAAAAAGTAGATAATCCAGTTTGGCATATTCACAACGGTAATCCCCCTAAGGCTGAAACAGAAATATCTTATTCATTGTTATTAAACTTAGTTAGTGCTTGTAACAGCGAAGACAAAAATATTTTATGGGGATTTATTCAAAGATATCTAAAAAATGCTTCTCCAAAAACTATGCCTTTTTTAGATAAATTGGTAGAACACGCTATTAATTACTATCAAGACTTCATAAAACCAAATAAAAAGTACGTCACTCCATCTGAAATGGAGAGAAGAGCTCTTCAAGAATTATATAACACACTAAAAAATATGTCTGAAGATAGCAAATCTGAGGAAATTCAATGCGTAGTATTTGAAATAGGTAAACATTATGAATTTCCAGATTTGAAAACTTGGTTTATTTCTTTATATAAAACCTTATTAGGGCAAAATGAAGGACCACGTATGGGAACGTTTATTGCTTTATATGGATTAAATAATACTCTTCGCTTAATAGAAAATGCATTAGATAGGAAATAATTATGAAAAAACAGGATGTAATACGCGTTTTAGAGTGGTTTTCTAAATCAGGTGTTACAGACTTAACTCTAAATAATATTTCTTCAAGTTCTAATCACCAAATAAATACACTTGCGGAATTAAAAACAGCCATGGAGCATGTAGATATTTCCATAAAACATTGTGCACAACACATGGTTTTTGGAACAGGAAATCCGCATTCAAGTATTTTACTGCTAGGTGAGGCCCCTGGAGCTGAAGAAGATAGGCAAGGTATCCCTTTCGTCGGACAAAGTGGGCAATTATTAGATAAGGCATTAAGTGCAATAGGATTAAATCGTGACAAAGTTTATATAACCAATATATTACCGTGGCGACCACCAGGAAATATGACCCCAAATGGAGAAGAAATTGCATTATTTCGTCCATATGTTTTAAAACATATAGAATTGATTAATCCTAAAATTGTTGTGTGTCTTGGTGGAACCGCTACAAAAGCATTATTACAATCAACAGAAGGAATTATGCGACTTAGAGGTAGATGGGCATCTATAGATGAAATAAGAGCAAGAATTTTACCAACATTCCATCCAGCTTATTTATTAAGGTCTCCATCCCAAAAAAAAGAATTTTGGCATGATATGTTAATGATAGATGAATTTTTAAATTCGGAACAGAGTTAAGGAGATTAATCATGAATAAGATAATAATTTTTTTTAATTTATTTATAATTATTAGTTGTACAGCAATGTTAAAACAACACAATAACTATACGGCAAGAGAAAATATGACTATGTGTTTTCAAAATGTAAAAAATGGACATCTTAACAAAGCTTATTCTTTATTTGTTACTGCAATTTCAGATAAAAACGATGACCCAGGGTATTATCCGATATTATCAAAGATAGCAGAAAAAATTCCTAATTCAAATGTTACTGAAATGTGGAATGAGTACGGTATTACAGATTATGCTCGTGATGTTTTTTTGAATGTATCAAAAGATAATATAAAAAATTTATTAAAAAAAGAAATTGTATATAGAAATCTTTAATAAATATAGTAAATCTTGTACTATTTTTAGTACAGGATTTTACTTTTTAGCTATGTAGAATTTAGTGACATAAAAATGGATTAGGAATACATTTTCTATAATCACAAACACGTACACCATGTTCTACAAGATTAAACATATCTTGAACTGATTCATTTAATGTTCTATTTCCATAAATTAAAACATCAGCATAAGAATCAAATCTATTAGCAACTTTCAGAAACCCTTCTCTCTTTAACTTTTGAGAAATGCTCCTTGTTTCATTTATTAAACTAGATATATCTCCAGCTCTATGTCCCATAAAATGATGCCTTAACTTCTCCTCATGTTTTATTGCTATATCCATAATTCTTTGCTCCTCAGGACGACAACATGCAGTCATTATAAATAATAATATTATTTTTTTTATCATTTCACTTCCTCAATATCTGCCTTGTCATTATAGCAGGCAAATAGTTGAGGAAGTGTTAAGAAGAAAGGAAAATTATAAAAAAGATAATGGTCGGGGCGAGAGGATTTGAACCTCCGACATTCTGCTCCCAAAGCAGACGCGCTACCAGGCTGCGCTACGCCCCGACATATTTATTATTACAACAATAATATTAATATATCAATAATTTTGTTATTGTTTTTGTACTTGTGATTTTGTGAATTATTAAAGATTTTATTAAAGTATATGCTTTTCTATTTGATTTTTAACAATATTTTTACAGTAAATATATTAACTAAATTTTAATAATTCTGTGTATATTTTGTGATTTATTTTTTGATAAAAGTTGAAATTTATGAAAAGGTTGAGATATTCAATAATTATGAACAAGTTTTTCACAGATTATTCAATTATTATAAAACTATTATAAAACTTTTTTAGAATAGAAAATTCGTTTCTTTATTGCTTTTTATTTATAATACCAAACGTTTAATTGATTCTTATAATTATTTCCTTGTTTTTTAAATGAGAATAATCAATAATACTGGCGTTTGATAAATTAAAAGATACGATAATGTTAAAAAAAATGGGGTTTGGCTCTGTTTTAGCCATTGTTTTTGGAAGTCAAATAGGATCCGGTATTTTTATGGTTCCTGCTGCTCTAGCCCCTTTTGGAACAATTAGTATTTGGGGTTGGATTTTAGCTGGTTTGGGAGCATTATTATTAGCTTTTGTATTTGCAGGATTATGCTCAGCTTTTCCTAAGACTGGTGGTCCACATGTATACATATATGAATTATTTGGAAGATGGCCTGCTTTTTTTACAGGATGGACATATTGGCTAATCTCATGGGTAAGTAGTTCCGTAGTCGTTATTGCTTCGGTGGCCTGTTTGCATCCTTTATTAGGAGAATATCAGTCACCGTATGTATATTTATCATTAGAGATAATTTTATTACTAGCATTAACATATATTAATTGCAAAAGTGTTGTATTATCAGGTAAATTTGAACTTATATTAACATTATTAAAATTTATTCCATTTGCGATAGTTCCGACAATTATTTTTTATAAATTTGATTTATCTAATGCCTATGTATTAAATGAATATTCTAATGAATCAGTGTTATCATTAATGCCTATAGTTATTTCCATTGCCTTTTGGGGATTTATTGGTGTAGAAAGCGCAACAACTCCAGCCGAATTTGTAAAGAATCCATCGAAAACTATTCCTCGTGCTATAGTTTTAGGTACTTTAGCTGTTGCTTTAATATATATCATAAATAATATCGCTATTATGGGAGTAATTCCTAGCAATATATTAGCTGAAAGTAAAGCTCCATTTGTTGATGCAATTAAAATAGTTCTTGGGAAAAATATTTCATTTATAATGTCAATTATTACTTCACTGGTTTGTATAGGGACACTTAATGCCTGGATTTTAACATCTGCTCAGATTTCTTTAGGATTAGCTCAGTCAAATTTATTACCATCTTTTTTTGCACGTAAAAATACCGCTGGATCGCCTTATATTAGTGTATTGATTAGTTGTCTTGGCATGATTCCTATACTTATTTTAACAAAGAATGAAAGTTTAGCTGCTCAAGTTACATATATTATAGATTTTTCGGTTAAATCATTCCTGCTTGTATATTTAGCCTGTTGTTTAGCATATTTTAAATTAGCTTATCGTTTAACTAATTATAGAAAACTGATATTATCTGCTATGGCTATAGTATTCTGCTTATTCATGATTATTGAATCTTCTATCCAATCGATTTTAATAGCTACTTTATTCACTGTTAGTGGAATTTTTATTGTTCCTTATATTCCTAGTACAAAAGATGATGTAAAAATACAGTAAATTCCGATTCTTCTGCTTGTTAATAAATAATCATCTAATATTTCATAATTTCTTAGATTTCAGTTATTAAACAGAACTATATATGCCTTTAGTCTGAGCGAAAACACTCCTTTCCCCCCTCGTCATTCTGAGCGAGTGTAGCGAGCGTGAGAATTTATTTGTGTACTTTTATTATGCTATTACCCTAATCATTTGTTGGATTGCCACGTCGCGTTGCTCCTCGCAATGACGCTAAAGGTATAAGACTCCTCTTAATTACGAGAAATGGAAGAAGTGAAGCCTACATGGCTTAGTGTAATGACGATAGAAAGAGGATAATAGTATATGGAACAACAGAAGAAATGAAATCTATAATATATAGTAAAGTATACAGATATATTCTCACGTTCGCTA
>CAZHJM010000009.1:0-32574 GCA_964532905.1 uncultured Holosporaceae bacterium | reverse complement strand
TCGCTCAGAATGACAGAAGGTGTGTAGAACAATCAGAATGGCATAATACTATACCATGCGTCATTACGAGGAGCGGAGCGACGTGGTAATCCAAATTAGAATAATTAAGAAAATCAAAAGTAGTCAGAATTCTAAAAAAAAGCGTACTATCTTGTTTCATATAAAATATTTTCACAAAATAATTTCATAATATTTTTTTAATTTATCAATAAGACTAAAATTTAATATATTAAATGTCTAGTATAATGGAGGCCAGGACCGGAATCGAACCGACGTATAAGGATTTGCAGTCCTCTGCATAACCACTCTGCCACCCGGCCTTAGGGTTTCAACATCCACTACTATAAAATGGATTCCAAAAAAGTCAAGTAAGTAATATTTTTATCAAAAAAATTATATTATTAACTTTATATAAAAGTTTTTTTCTTAAAATAAAAAGAGTGATAGTTTATATGTGAGGCAAAGAAATGAGTCCAATTATTGGAAAAGTAAAATGGTTTAATCAATTCAAAGGATATGGTTTCGTGGAAGCCGAAGGGATAAAAGATGATATTTTCCTTCATTTTTCAGTATTAGATAAAGCAGGAATTAAAACTCTCTTAAAAGATGATATAATTACTTTTTGTGTAACTAAAAGTGGCGATAAATATCAAGTTAAAGAGATCAAAAAAATTGAGTCTTCTGCAAAATTTAAAATAGATGATTCTAAACCAGAAAAAGTAACTGCTGTTATGAAATGGTTCAATCCAGCTAAAGGTTTCGGATTTGCGCAATTAAAAACAGGTGATGACGTATTTATTCACGCAAATTTATTACGGAAATTAGCAATAGAAAATATTGAACCCGATAAAACATTAATTCTAATGGTTCAACATACAAATTGCGGTTATGAAGCTATAGATATATTAAATTATAAATAACAGCAATTTCTCCAAATGATTTTTAAAAATTTAAGAGGTATAATATGTTATGCAAAATATTAGAAGCCAACAAAAAAAATAACCTACTATTTGTATTTTTTAACGGATTTGGTTCAGATTATAAATACTGGGATAATTTATTACCTTATTTTTCAAAATATAATAAAATTCTTCTTTCAGAAAATTATTTTTATTATCCTGAAGATTACACTTTATTAGATATTCGTAATTTTTTTAAAAATAAAACTCTAATAGGGGTTGGACATTCTCAAGGATATCACAAATTGTGTGCTTTGTACGAGAAATATGATTTTTTTAAGTTAAATAAGATTATATCAATAGAAGGGTTTTCGAATTATCTCGGAAAATCTGAACCATTAAAATCTATTAGGAAATTTTATTTAAATTTTATGAAATATAGCTATAAATTAGCACCAAAATTAACATTATCCAACTTTATGAAGATGTGTGGAGCACCTATGCCTACTTTACCAGCAAATTTAAATAAAAAATTATTGTTGCAGGATTTACAACTATTGTATAGTTCAATTAAATCTCCTGATATACCGCATTTAATTCTTACAAGCTATGATGATTGGGTTATTCCTTATAAAATAATAGAAGATAATTTTCGTAAATTGAAAAATGTTAAAATTACTTATACATTAGGTGCATCTCATTTATTAGGAATGAAATTTCCTCAATATGTTAGTAAAGAAATTCAAAATTTTGCTACAAATTAGAAAAGAAATAATATCAGGAGTTAATAACATATCGCTGTTTGAGCAAATACATTATAAGGCTCCCTTTACATCTTGCTATATCTGATTGTTCCTTGTAATGGCGGAAAGCAGAAAAGGCAGAGGCTATATGACTTCTTATTTTGGACGAAAACATTGCACATTTTCGTCATCACGAATGAACCTTTTCTCCTTATCATTCCGGGCGATTATTCTTCCGCGCCTTGCGCATTCTTAGTGGCACACATCCTTATACCTTCCGCCATTCTGAGCAAAAATAATAGATTCTCACGCTCGTTCTAATCGCTCAGAATGACGAGGATGAAATGTGTTCTCTCTCAGAATGACGCGAAAGGATACGTGCCTTTCAGAATACGTAACTATGTAGTCTCCATTTCTTCCATTTTCTATCATTGTGAGGATTTTCTTCTATTTCTGTATGCGCAATGTTTGGAAGAATGGTTGCTTAGGATGACAAGAAATTATTGATGATTAAAATGATATTAATCATTAGCGTCATTGCGAGGAACGGAGTGACATGGCAATCCATAAGATTATGCAGATGTAGTGTAATGAAGGTACGCAAATAGATTATCACGCTCGTTCCACTCGCTCAGAATGACGAGAAATGGAGGTATTTTTGCCCAAAATGACAGTGGGAAGAAGTGTTTTTGTTCATAATGATGCTAGATAATAGATATATTAGAATCTTATTTCAGTCAAAGCTTATTAAACTAACTTTCCAAATACTATTTTTTTTGTGAAATCAGATATTGATAGATATCCTTATAATTATTATCAAGAGCTATAGATAAAGCATTTTTTTCATCTTTATTAGTTATATTCATATCTGCTCTATGCTCTAACAAGTATTTTGCTAGAGTAAAATGACCCCAATGAACAGCTAAATTCAATGGAGTATCTCCTTCATCATTTATTGTATTGACATTTGCATTATATTTTGAAATGAGATATTGAGCTATATATAAATGACCTTCATTAGCGGCTAAATGTAATGGAGTGTTTCCGTCTTTATTTATTGCATTAACAATATTGGCATGGTGTTCTAATAAAATATCAATTACTTTAAAAAAAATATCTGTTTTACTTGATAAATACTCTTCTTCACTTATGTTTGTATCAATATCCACTCCATGATCTAATAAATAATTGAATATATCTAAAAAGCTCTCAACTCCAGTTGCTGTATGTAAAGGAGTATCTCCTTCATTATTAGTTATATTAACATCTGTACCATATTTTAATAAAAGTTCTAACATTTGTGGATCAACTGCTTCATCGCCAGTAGAAATAGCGGTATGTAACAGAGTATCTTCTAAATTATTTTTTTTATTAACATTTGCCCCATTTTTTAATAAATACTCCATTATTTCTTTATTATCCGAGTAAAAAACAGAAAATAATGGTATATCGTTATGTTTAGTTGAACAATTATTTTCATAATCATAAATTGTACGATAGGTAAAATACTATCACAAGCAGATATAAAACATTTTTTGCATTCTTCATTAGAAGGGATGGTTTCTATTTTAGGTGATATAGTTTTATAATGATCGGAAATTAGTTTACAAGCTGTACATATTTCTTTATTCTTTAAAAGATTATACATAATGTAAAAAATATCAAAACTGTAGAAATATAAAAGCCAATCATCTATACAGGATAAATAAGAAAATGCATCATTATTTGGATCTAAATTTCTATTTTGACAAATATGAATAATCTCTAAATTCTCACCTCTTATTGCAAGATTAATTAAAAACGAAGGTAATGATTTAATGTTTAAAGACAAAAAATTAAAACATTTTATGGCACAAAATAGGGCACTATTTTTTAATAAATCAATTTGAGTCTTTTCATCACCCGGATTAGTAAACCATATTGTAATTTTGTCAATATCATCCATGGCTATTGACATAAATATATTGATAGATAATTCAGGGGTTAAAGTTGAGCATATATTGCACATTGTTTGTATATTTGTTGTACATTTATCAGAGTCACATTTATATCTAGATACTATTCCATCTACTATTTGATCATCATTTTTATATCTAGAGACTTGATTAAAACTATAATAAAGTAATTGTCTGTTGTTTTCATGATAATAATAAAACAAATTCAGTATAAGTTTTATACTTGTATTAGGTAAAGCATAAAAATTTTTACATAGTAGAACTAAAGATTGTATTCCATATGATTTAAAATTTTCAAATAATTCAGAAAAGTATTTTTTGCTTCTTCTTGAACTTTTTGTGATTCTATATTTTTATTTAAAAACATAGACTGATATCATTCCTAAATTGCACTTATTCCATCAATTTCTTGCTTTGGTGTTATAGCTGTCACATTAGACAATATATATAAAAAAGATAGTAATTATTATTTTGATCTTCATTGTTTCCTCTATTTTATGATTTTTATATATCTATTTTTACAAAACATCAAGTTTTCAATTAGTTATCCAAAAAAAATGAAAATAATTAATAAAAATTATAAGAGAATTCGAAAATTAATTATTCTTTTTTATCTTCTATAAAATAATTAATATGTTTATTATAATATTATAAAAAAAAAATAAAAAAATAAGTATGTCCGAAAATAAAGAAACTGAATTATTAGATTATAGTTTATCCAATTTTATTGAAAAAAGATTAGATAAATATTTTTTAATGCATAAAGGAGAGGAAATTCCTCATGGGTTATATAATAGAATTATAAACGAAACAGAAAAAAGCCTTTTAAAAGTCACACTTTTATATACCAAAGGAAATCAATCAAAAGCATCTAAAATTTTAGGTATTAACCGAAATACTTTGAAGAAGAAATTAATAGATTTAAATATATCTTTTAAGGAATAAAATGTTAAAAAATGTTTTGAAAATTATCCGACAATTATACACTCAAAACATCATAACTTATATCTTTTTTTCTTTTGCTGTAATTTCATGCTTATATACATATTGGTTATTTTCTGACATCAATTCCGTTGGAATAAAATCAAGAAAAGTTCTATCGATTCTTTATACAGATTTAATGCTTATCCTAATTTTAATTAGTATAGCTATTAACAAATTAATGAGATTCTGGAATGAAAGACACAGAAAAGGTTCAAGATTAACTATCAGGTTAATAAAAATATTTTCTGGGATATCTATTTTCCCTTCTATTCTAATGTGTACTTTTTCATCAATATTTTTTCATAATGGCTTGGAATCTTGGTTTAACTCCAGAAACCAGACAGTTCTACAAGATTCTTTAAAAGTTGCGGAATCATACTTTAGTGAACATAAAAAAGAAGCATTATCAGATTGCATTGCTATTTCAAGAGTCATAGAAAGTAATATTGAAAACTTTAATGTAGATGAAGAACATTTAGCTCATATAAATAAATCCATGAATTCTTCTTTAGATGATTTGTGTAATTTAAAAAATATTGACTCTGCTATCCTTGTAAATTCAGGGAATATAATAGCTCACAGTAAATATAGTGTAAATTTACATTTTCTTAATATTACTAATCAAGAATTTCAAAATCTTAAGGAACTAGTTTTTAAAGAAAAAAATGGAATAATTTTAAATATAAAAAATAGCAATCCAAATATACTTACTATTGCTACTTGCTTTAAAGCTTCCTCTCCAAATTTAAATGATAAATTTTTCTACTTAATAGCTGAAAAAAAAATAGATCCTCAGGTATTATTAAAAGCACAACAGGCTAGGACAGCTTATACAGAATATTTTGATTTGCTAGAAAAAAGAAATTCATTGGAAATATCATTTATTATAATGTTTTTTATTGTTGGAATACTTATATTAATTTTATCTATAATAGCAGCAATTGCTTTTTCTTGGAAAATAGTACACCCTGTTAGTAATCTTATAGATGTATCGGAGCAGATTATTAATGGTAATCTATCTGCAAGAGCTACAAATATAAAATCAATAGGAGAATTAAAAATTCTATCAGATACATTCAATAGAATGATTGAACAAGTACATCAACAACAAAAGTCATTAAAAACAATCAATGAAAAACTAGATGAAAAAGTAAAATTTATTAGTAGTGTCTTATCTGGAGTATCTTCAGGAATTATAGGGCTTGAAGGAGAACATATATATATATGGAACAAACGCGCGGAAAAATTACTAGGGAAATCCATTAATTTTGGAGAAACTATTGTTAATCTATTTCACGAAATTAAAGATTTTATCTATCTTTCTGATAAGAATAATGAATTAATTGTTAAAGAATGCAAGTATCGAAGAGATAATGAAATATTGCTATTTTCTGTGAAATTAATGAAAATTTTTTCAGGAGAAATTAGTAGATATGTAATTACATTTGATGATTTAACTGATACTGTTATTACACAACGAAAAGCTGCTTGGTCTGAAGTCGCAAGGAGAGTAGCACATGAAATAAAAAATCCTCTCACGCCTATTCAACTATCTGCGGAAAGAATAAAAAGAAAATATTCTTCTCAAATCAAAGAAGAAAGTGATACCTTTTTTAAATTAATAGATATAATTGTAAAGCAAGTCGGAGACATAAAGAGACTCATAGATGAATTTAATTTTTTTGCTAGACTGCCAGATCCTAAAATGAAAAAAATGAATTTGGAAGAAATATGTTCACAAGCTATATTTTTAATGAACAATACCGTCTCTGATATAGATATTGTATTCTCAAAAAATGAGGGAATATTTGAAATAAATGGAGATGAGCGATTAATCCATCAATGTATAGTTAATTTAATAAAAAATTCAATAAATGCATTATCTACAATAGAAAAAGAAGATAAAAAAATATGGATTTCATTAATTTTCTCAAAAGACAATATAAAATTAAATGTAGAAGATAATGGTCCGGGATTGCCTAAAGATAAAATGGAATCTCTAGCTACTCCGTATTTTTCTTTACTTCCAAAAGGTACTGGACTAGGGCTAGCTATAGTTAAAAAAATTATTCAAGATCACCAAGGTTCTATATCTTTTGGAGATAGCATTCATGGAGGGGCTTGTGTGACCTTAACTTTTCCTGTTTTTATGGAGTAATTGATATGTCGGTTAATAAAATCTTGATTATAGATGATGATAGTGAAGTTCGTTCGTTAATATCGGATGTTCTTTCTGATGAAGGATATAAAACATTTGAAGCAGGGACAGAACAAGAAATTTTTGATGCTCTAAAAAATAATACTTATGATTTAATATTTCTAGATTTATGGATAGGGGAAGATGAATCTGCAGGAATAAAATTTTTAACAAAAATAAAAAAATTATATCCAGATGTTCCTGTTGTAATAGTTTCTGGTCATGGAACCATTGATGTAGCAGTGAAAGCGATACAGAAAGGAGCTTTTGATTTTATTGAAAAACCATTTATTATTGATAGGCTATTAATTACTACCAAAAGAGCAATAGAATTATGTAGATTACAAAAAGAAAATTCTAAATTAAAAAGTAATAAAATTGATACTTCAATACTGAATGTTGGTAAATCAACTTTTGCTCAATCAATAATAAGTCGTATTGAAAAATTTGCTTCAACTAATAGCAGAATATTCATAAAAGCATGTTCAGGAATAAATACAGATAGTATAGCGTATTATATTCATAAACATTCTTTAAAAAAAGATTATCCTTTTATTTATTGTAATTGCCATTCTGATAATGATGAAAAATTAGAAAATGATTTGTTTGGAACTACAAAATCTTATGGATATATTGAGCAAGCAAATTTTGGAACATTATTTTTAGATAATATAAACAAGTTGCCGAAAAATTGCCAAAACAGGTTGCTACAATTCTTAAAAGAAAATCAAATAAATGCTGGAGAGCGTAAATCTGGATACTTAGATGTTAGAATTATTACTAATAGTCAGCTTTCTGATGAAGATATTCCATCGGATTTTAATAGAGAGTTATATTATCGTTTAAATATTTCTAGAATTAATATTCCGCCACTAAAAGAACGACGTGAAGATATAATTCCATTGGTAAATTATTATTTAAATAATTCAGAAATATTTTTTGGATTAAAAACGAAAAAAATTTCCGAAAGTTGTTTAGCTATAATGCAATCTTATGATTGGCCTGGGAATATTCATCAATTAAAAAGTGTTGTAGAAAATTCATTAATAAATGCCTCAGATCATGATTGCATTTACGAAGATTCTCTTCCTACTGAACTTACAACCTGCGCCCAAGAAAGATTAGAATCAATGAATGTTGCAAAGTTAATGTCTTATCCATTAAAGGAAGCAAAAGAGCGCTTTGAATCTGAATATTTAAAAGCCCAGATGATAAGGTTTTCTGGAAATATTTCTAAAACTGCATCATTTATAGGTATGGAACGTTCAGCACTTCATCGTAAGTTAAAAAATCTTGGTGTGATAAATGATTGTCGTCCTAAAAAATAATTGCTATAGGTTATATTTATGATTTGGACAACTAGTGCTCCAGCAAATATTGCTCTTATAAAATATATGGGAAAAGATAAGGATAATATGCCCCTTAATTCCTCTCTTTCTTATACATTAAATAATTATAGAACTACAGTATCACTAGAAATAGCGAAAGAAGATTATTTTGTTAATTCTGAGAATTTAAGTCGATTTGCTATTGAACGTTTTTTAAAACATTTGAATTACATTCGCCAATTATTTAACTGTAAAGAAAAATTTAAAATACAATCTACAAATAATTTTACTCATTCTGCAGGAATCGCAAGTTCGGCATCGAGTTTTGCAGCATTAACGTTATGTGGATGTAAGGCAATTTGTGATATTTTACAAAAACCGTTACCTTCTTTAGATGAAATGAGCCAAATCAGTCGAAAGGGGTCTGGCTCCTCTTGTCGTTCTTTTTTCGCTCCTTGGGCGATCTGGACAAAAAAATCTGTTCAAGCAATTAATCTTCCTATATTACATCATGAATTAATAACCGTTGAAGACGGTATAAAACCCGTAACTTCAAGTGAAGCCCATGAATTAGTAAAAACTAGTTATCTATTTAAAGATAGAATAAATAGGGCTGAAAAAAGACTTGAAAATTTAATAAACGCTCTTAATGAACTTAATTGGCAACAGTGTTATCAAATTTGTTGGGAAGAATTTTGGGATATGCATGCTTTATTTGAAACATCTTCTCCTCATTTTGGATATTTTTCAGCAAAAACTATACAAGTACTTAGAGATATTGAAAATTTATGGAAAAAAAATAGTGATGGTCCTATAGTTACAATAGATGCCGGGGCAAATATTCATTTGTTTTGGAAAAACACAAACCATGGGAAAAATATTCACAATATTATAAATTAAAAGCATACATCATTTTTCATTCTATCGAGTTATCATAAATTCCTGCTTTAACCCAATTTTTTAGTTGCTTTTTAAATGTCTTTTCTTGACTTTTATCTAATAATCATTCTGAGTGATATGTATCCTTGCGCCTCTCGCCATTCTAAGTGAACATTCTTCCACTTGTCGCGTCATTCTGAGAGAAAACACCCCTCTTCCTCGTCATTCTGAGCGAACAGAGTGAGCGTGAGAATCCATTTACTTATAATTAACGTCTAGACTACGATACAGTATTGTTATAGATTGCCAAGTCGCGTTGCTCCTCGCAATGACGCCAAAGATAGAAGGTCATTGCAATGACGTTGGAAGGAGAAGAGTTCTCGTAATGGAACAAAGCGAAAGAGGCAAAGCCTATATGGCTTCGTGTAATGACGCTAAAGGTAGGAGGCTCCTCGTAATGATGGAAAGAGGAAGGGGTGTATGGCTTCGTATTCTGAGTGGCAAATATCCCACAACTTTCGTCATTCTGAGCGAAAACACTCTCCACTTTCGTCATTCTGAGCGAGTGTAGCGAGCGTGAGAATCCATTTACTTATAATTAACGTCTAGACTACGATACAGTATTGTTATAGATTGCCAAGTCGCGTTGCTCCTCACAATGACGACGTATAATATTAATGTCGAGTAAAAAAATTTATTCCAACTCTTAAAATTTTCGAAATATTCTTTCATGTTATATTATTGCAACATTCTTTAAAATCGTTTATTATTAAAATAACCATTTAATACATTGAAAAACAAAGGAAATTAAAAAAAAGTGGGGGGGGTAAAAAAATATTGAAAAAAATTTGCAAATATAAAAAAACTATGATATGATATCCAAAAATTGTATAGGATGACAAATGAAAAAAAGTTCTTATGTCTTTAATGTGTGTTTCAGCTGTATTTGCAGATGACAGCTGTAAAGATAAATATTCGGGTTGGTACGTCGGTGCTGGAATTTCCTATCAGCATACTAGTGCCGATGTGCTATTGGATGATAATTTTGGTGAATTAAATGGTTATGCAGATAGTATAACTGATTCATCAGGTTATAATATGGGTGAAGGTCGAGTTGGTAAAATTGGGGGTACAGTATTAGCTGGCTATGGAGACTTTCTCTTTGATAATTTTTATGTCGGTGGAGAGTTAACTTTAGATATATCTGGAAATAAAAATTCTAAAAAAGATTCTAACCCTAATGGGGATGAGGATTATAGGGCTACAAATGTAAAAACAAGAGGTATTATTCCTACTTTGGCTTTAAGACTTGGCGGATATGTGTCTGAAATAGATTCTTTAATTTATGCAAGAGTCGGATGTACAGCTATGCATAATAAGTTTGAAAGCGAATTCTTTAAAGATCAAGACGTCACAAATAAGAAGATAACACCTATTCTTGGTCTTGGTATAGAAAAAAATATTTTTGATAGTTTCAGCTTAAGGTTGGAATATGATTATCGTTTTTCATCAGATAAGACAAAATCTGGTTTGAAAGGATATGATGAAAATGGTAGAGTCGCTCCTGATGACTATACCAATGATGTCAAAAATAAAGTTAAAGGTTATGTAGTTAGAGTAGTTGGTACATATTATTTTAAATAAACTATGGAGGATAATTATGACTAAAAATAAAATAATATTATTGAGTTCTGTTGTTTCTATGTTGTATGGGTTCGATGTGGATGCGGCCTTTAGTAGAGCAGCAGTTCGGAGAGCAGCACAGCAAGCGCAACAACAGATGCCTGTAGCCTCTGTGTCAGCACAAAATATGACATCTCCTAGTACGCAAAATACACAAACGCAACAAAGTGGGATACCTAGTGCGCCGTCTCAAGGAACTCCGACGATTGCTTCAATTTATAATACTGCTTCTGATAAAGATAGTTATATAGAAAAAGGACAAGCTGGTTTTAATGATCTTGAACAGACTGTGAAGGATCAATATGTAGAGAAGGCTGCTATTGATGCCGACTATGCAGTAAAGACCGCAAATATTAAAGTTGCTGATTTAATAACTGCAGGTGCTTCTGATGCTCAAGACTTTGTAAAAAAAGGAGAGGCTGCATTTGATGATCTTGATGCCGGTAACAAACTTAGTGTTTCTTTATTAAAAGATTTATCACTTAATAAAAATGAATTTTTTAACGAGCTCAAAAATGCAAATCATTACAAGGCAAATGGAAGTACGTTTGCAGCATTTTTCAGTCAAATGGAATCAAATAATGCAGATGGAAATGTTACTCAAAATGTAATAGATATATATAATTCTAATTATACAAATTTTGAATATTCTGGACAAGTTAAAAAGAATATTATTATTGATAGCAATTTTATAAGTAGTGCTAGAATTGAGAATATTTTAGCCGCATTATGTGAAAGAGATGATGGCAAAGAACGTGACCAACTCCTAGCTCTATTAGTAACTAATCCAGGATTTATAAGTAATTTAAAATAGTAAAGGCAATCCTCCTAAAAATAGGAGGATTTTTATTTAAAATTCAAATAGAATAAGGGAGGGGTGCTTGTAGTGGCGCTAGGGGTCGTTATCGTGAATAATAGTACTCTTCTTATGTCATGCTGAGCTAGCATAACCTCATAGCATTCTTCTGCGCGTTTTATCTTGTTATTCTGAACAAAACACTTTTCATCTCTGTCATTTTAAGCAAAAAACTCTAAATCTTCGTCATTCTGAGCGAGTGTAGCGAGCGTGAGAATCCATTCTCTCATATTTCACGTCTCTGCCTATGTTATAGTATCATTATAGATCACCACGTCGTTTCACTCCTCGTGATGACGATAGAGAGAGATGGCTCTTCGCAATGACGATAGAAGGAGAAGAATTTCCATAATGGAACAGAGTGAAAAAGGCGTATGGCTTCGTGTAAATAACGATACATAGCATCTTTCAAGCAAAAACACATAACATCCCCCTTATCCTTGGTACTCTCCCTTTCGTCATTCTGACCGAGTATAAGACAACCTTAATGTCATTACGAGGGGCTTTTTTCGTCATTGAGAGAGTCCTTCTCCTTCCGGCGTCATTACGAGGAGCAAAGCGACGTGGTAATCCATAAAATTACGCAGGTAGTATTATGATGAAAGTACATAAATAGATTCTTACACTCGCTTCACTCGCTCAGAATGACGCAAATAAAGAGAGTTCTTTTCCCTTTCGTCATTGCGAGGAGCTTGCGACGTGGTAATCCATAAAATTACGCAAATAGTATCATGATGAAAGTACGAAAATAGATTCTCACGCTCACTATGTTCGCTCAGAATGACGAGGAGGAGGGGTGTTTTTGCTCAGAATGACGTAAGTGTGAATGTTTTTGCTCAGAATGACGAGAGAGACAGAACGTTTAGAAGGATGCTAGGAGGTTTGCTAGCTTAGAATGACACAAGCTGAGGGATACATACTAACCACGTAATATAGTTAAAAACACGGTTCTAAAAATTTTTGATTCTCAGAAAAAAAACTATTTTGTAATATCGTTCATATAAAAATTATTAAAGCGAAACTTTATCAAATTAAGAAGTAATAATATTATTTACTGTATATATATCTTTTAACTTAGCCAGTACTTTGTTTACATTGTATGAAATATTGTCCAGATCTTTTACTGGCGAAAATGTTTTCCTGTGATGAACTGTAGCTCCATATCTTAAAATAGCATAAATGTGCTGTTGAGAACCATAACCCATATTATTTTCCCAACCATAATATGGATGTTTTTTAGCCAAATTTTTCATGAAATTATCACGATATTCTTTTGCTATAATAGATGCTAATGAAATAGATAATATTTTACTATCACCTTTAACAATGGTTTTTACATTAACATTTCCTAAATTTGGCGCTTTATTGCCATCTACTAAAACAATATCTTTATTTAAATTTAGTTCGTTATAAGCTCTTTGCATAGCTAGCATTGTAGCGTTTAATATATTCAATTTATCAATCTCTTCAACAGATGCCCAAGCGATTGAATATTTTAAAATATCTTCTGGTTGTTCCTTTACCCAAGAATACGTTTTCTCCCGTTGCTTAGGAGATAACTTTTTTGAGTCTCGGATAATTATATTAGCTCTTTCTATTCCTGCTATAGCTTTTTCACTTAGCCATACTGCTGTAGCAACAACTGGACCTGCCAGAGGACCTCTTCCAACCTCATCAATTCCGATACTATCTTCTGGTTTAACCATATTTTCTATGTACCAATTGTCATTCATCTTTTTAATTTATTCCTTAATAATACAAAGAGAATTTTAACTTTTTTATATAAAAAGTTTAAGCTAATTTTTGTAATTCTTAGTATAAACTTAATCATAATGTTTGTTTTATGAGTTTCCCTTGCAACTACTAAATTGAAAAACTCCCAAGATGATATGTTGATACTTGATGTTGCTAATTTTCTACATCTCTCAGCGAAAACCAGCCAGAATGGGCTCATAAATAAGCTAATTGCTGTTAGACTAATTAAAAATTTTAGTTCTGTAACACCTATAATGCCTACTTTACTTGCGGCAAAAGCAAGCATAAAAGAAAACTCTCCTATATGCCCTAACAAAACCCCTATAATAAATGAATCTTTTAAAGGAAATTTAAAAATACGTAATAAAAATATATTTAGGAATGTCTTTCCTACTGTTACATAAATGAGTGCTAAGAATATAAACCCTAAATTGTTCCATACGAATTGTAAATCTACTAACAAACCAACACTGAGAAAAAAAATCATTAATAATATTTCCTCAATCGGCAACGAAACCGCTTTGGCTTCATCTTTTAAATTTGAATTCCCTATAATCAAACCTGCAATAAATGCTCCAAATGGAGCTGAAAATCCAACTAATTCTGCTAATACTGCTCCTCCTAAACAAATACCAAAAATAATGATGGACTGCATTTCATCATGTTTACGAATAAAATTCGTTATTTTATGTACGTACTTGTGATAATAAAAGAAGTATAGAAATAATCCTGTTGTAAAAAGTAATAAAGCAATCAAACGTGTAGATTTATAAGATACAGCAAAATCTCCGTTTTTAGCCATAGCATTGATAACAAGAACCATAACCAACGATATTAAATCTTGTGCAATTAATATTCCAAAGATGTTTTCTTCTATGGAATCTTCTTTTTCTTTTAATGTCTTTAAAGATTTTATCGTTACAGCAGTAGAAGATAATGTTATGCAAAAAGTGAATAAAATTATTTTAGTCTGTGGAATTTGTAAAATATAACCAATTATAAACAAGATTATATACGTACAAAACATTGAAGCAATTGTAAGAAGAATGGAAGATTTCCAAATATGTTTTATTTTTTCAAAAGATAATCCTTGTCCTATAACGAATAGTAAAAAAATGATTCCCATTTCTGAGAATAATGTTACAGATTCGTAATCATTAATAACGGAAAATACAGATGGTCCAAGTAATAATCCAGCTATGATATAACCCAATACGGGAGTATGTCCTAAGCAGGAAAAAATTAAACCCATTCCCATAGCACATAAAACAACAGAAGCTATTTGCGTAATTGTCCAACTCATACTTGAACCCGTATGCCTTCATTATCATGATAACAGAATGCTGAATAATAATTAATAATTAATTATTGAAAATTTCTTTTGTTGTTTTTTTATCACTCGTTTTCTAATATTTTAAAATAATTATATATAATTTTTAAATGATTATCTTCTTTTATATCAACAAAAATATGATATTAAATTAACAAAATTAATATAATTACTATAGGTAGAATACTTATTACATATTTTAAAGTTTTAGGTTGATTTATCTTCTATTAAATAATATTATACTAATATGAGTAATCTTTATGAAACACAAATAGAATTACTTAATATTTTAAAAAAAGATCCAGTAATTTTATTTTTGAAAGGTTGTGGAAGTTTCCCAGTCTGTGGTCTCTCTAGTACTGTGTGTTATATGCTCAAAAAAAGTGGTATTAAATATGTGTGTATTAATCTTTTATCACATCCTAATTTGTACCAATTTATGAGAGAAAAATACGCACCCAGACTTGCTCCATATTTATATGTTAATGGTAAGTTTGTTGGCGGTTTTGATGAAATATCTGCTCTTTTTAATGAAGATAAATTACATTCTTTACTTGATTTGTATTAATATTTGCTGAATCTATTTTGTTTTAAGCAAATAGCTCTTCTTCTTTTATCAGATAAGGAAATATCTTCATTTCTTTGTTAGTTTATACGTTTTTCATTACTTCATAATTCAAATACTTATCACTTTCTTTTTTGTCTTTCCTATTTTTTTGTGAGGACGCCTTCTTTTTCATCATTACGAGTAGCTATACACCTCTTCCGATTTTTCTGTCATTAAGAGACTTCTTCTCCTTTCAGCATCGTTACAATAACATCTTACCTTTTTCGTCATTACGAGGAGCGGAGCGACGTGGTAATCCATAATATGATGCAAATAATATCATAATGAAAGTACATAAATAGATTCTCACGCTCACTCTGTTCGCTCAGAATGACGCTATGCGTCGTCATTGCGAGGAGCATGGCGACGTGGCAATCTATAACGGTACTGTATCGTAGTCTGAGATGTTAAGTATAAGTGAATAGATTCTCATGCTCGTTACA
This sequence comes from uncultured Holosporaceae bacterium, assembly GCA_964532905.1. Taxonomy (GTDB): domain Bacteria; phylum Pseudomonadota; class Alphaproteobacteria; order UBA3830; family UBA3830; genus UBA3830. Next base: position 16,915 of record CAZHJM010000009.1, on the reverse strand, counting down.
CTCGCTCAGAATGACGAGAGGGCATTCAGAGAGATGGGAAAGTCAGAAATCTGTGACACTAAACTTAACTGTCGTATTACGAGGAACTAAGCGATGTGATAATCCAACATGTGATGCGAGCGATAGCATGACGAAAATACACAAATAGATTCTCACACTCACTACGTTCGCTCAGAATGACGCAAGTGGAGAGTGTTTCCTCTCAAAATGACGCTAGAAGATATGTGTTTTCAATCAGAATGACTAGGGGATAGAACGCCAATGATGACGAGGACATGGTGTGTTTTTGTTTAGAATAGCGCTATGGATGTTTTCTTTTATCATCACGAGTAGTAGCGTCCTATCATTATGTCATTACAAGGAACGAAGCGACGCGGTAATCCACAGTGATTGTAGATATTCCAGAAAACGGTAAAAATGCTGTAATAAAAAAAATTGAAAAATTTATATGCTAAAAATGGATTTTAATTATTTTAAAATTTAATAATAAATTCAGCATATTGCCTATATACTGATTCACATTCTATGTTTGCTCCAAATGATTCAAGAACTGTTTTGCAAAAGCTCAAGCCTAGACCTGTACCTTGGGATTTATATGTGACAAAAGGTTCAAATATTCTATTTACTCTTTCTGGAGCGATTCCTGTTGCTGTATCCTTTATGGAAATATAATCCCGTTTTCTTGTTCTATTCGCTGTAATAAAAATTTCTCCTTTCATCTCTTCTTTAATTTGGTATAAAGCATTTTGAATAAGATTAAAAAAAACATGATACATTAAAACTCTATTAACTTTAATGTTAAAATCTTCTTTTATCTTAATATGTATTAACTTTTTATCATGGGGACTTAATATATATTTACCCATAATATCATTTATTAAGTCTTTTACACTGACTTCTTCTAAATCCTTACAACCTTCTGTAAAAAAGGAAACTTTCATTAACATTGAATCAATTAAGCTAAAAATCTCTCCCATCTCATTAATTATTAATTCCTTCTTTTTATTGAATTTATCAATCTGCTCAAATGTAATATTTTTATCAATTTTCATTGATTTTACTAATACTGATATAGTGGATAATGGAGTTCTTACTTCATGAGCTACAGTAGATGCTAATGCCCTCATAGCATTCAATTGTAAATTTCTCTTTTTTTCTACATCACGCGAAAATAATATTACTATAAAGAATGTAAATAAAAACATATACAAAGATGGATATAATGTGTATTCAGATAGCAGTAAAACTAAATGATGTCCTAATATTAAGGCTGTTGTTGCACCTAATATAGCCCCTAAAATATATATATGAAAAAAACTTTTAAGGTCTAATAATATCAATCCGGTTAGGATAGCCAAGCTAGCATTAATTGCCCAAATTAAAGATAAACCTTCATACCATATCATAAATGTTACATAAAATGGTAAACAAAACATAACTGTAAAATGCCAAAATAAAGGTCTGTATTTTTTGTATTTTTCTAACCACATATCCGATGTAGTTAATAAGAAACTCAAAATAATAGCAATAACTCTTATAGAATAAACAGCTATTTCTCCAGAATGTTTTTCTGACCACATGTAAATAGGGAAAAAATAATTAACTAAGCAAAATACTCCAAAGGCTATGTATCTAGCGCCAAAATAATCAACTCTTTTTTCAGAAATTCTAGCTAATTTATTAAAAATTTCTATTAACTTATGCATTTTAACAATTTCTCTATATATTAAAGTACCGACAATAAGTCGGTACTGTATAACACTTCAGTAAACACATAAACAATACATATTATTTAACTAAAGATTTTATAGGATATAATCTATTCCTAAATTTACCTAAAATAATCATACCAAAGAAAGTTGCCATCATTCCAACAAATTGACTAGCCATCTCAAACTCTTCTGGTACAAAATTTCTATAAGTAAATAACATTATAAAACCAAATATAGTACTCACTAAATATGTTGATACATCTGTTTTAAAATTAAAGATGTATAATAACATTGGAGCAGAAACTACAGGCATCCAGAAATTAAAGAAGAACAGTAAAAACTCTACTATACTATCAAAAGAGCACATCGTTATGAAAATAGATGATATACCAAATACAAATGTAATAATTCTTGCTAATCTTAATTTAGAGCTATCTTCCATTTTTTTTCGATATAAAAAAGGAGCTAAATCATCTATTGCTGAAATTGCTGCTGAATTTAAAAATGAATCCGCTGTAGACATAATGATAGCTAACACTGCAGAAACAGCTATTCCTCTAATAACAACAGGAAGCGATTCACTAAGTACCTTTAAAAATATTGTATTTGGATCTTCTATTCCAGGAAACAATATATAAGCACACAATCCAATAATTGATAAAATCACATAAAATGGAATATATAGTGCTGATGTCCATCTTAAAGAACTCCTAGCTTGTTTTACATCCTTAGCCATTAAAATTCTTTGAATATCGACAGATAAGAAGTTCGGAAATAAAAATGCAAAAACAGTAAACATATAACCATAAAATAATTTATTAGATGGACCGACATTTAAATATTCTGGAGGTAATTTACTAATTAAACCAGGAAAACCGCCGACTTGTCCTAAAACGACGCTTGCAATTAAAGGAATTCCTACTATTAAAACGCCAAATTGTACTGCATCAGTAAAAACAACAGAACGAATTCCTCCAAATGCAGAATAGGCTATGACTATTAAGCTTCCAATAATCGTTCCATAAATATGAGACACCCCCAAAAGAGCGTTACAAACATACCCTATACAGCTAATTTGTACAGCAACAAATCCTAAAGTAAATAACATATTGGAAATACCACAAACAATTCTCCCATATTTACCATATAGGCTTTCCATAATTTCTCCTATGGAAATTTTATCTCCAAAATCTCTAATAATTTTAGGTGCTACAAACTGTGCAGTACAAAATACATTACCACATTGTGCCAATGATACTAATAAAAATATAACACCGACACTATATGCTCTCTCTGTATCACCTAATAAGTCATCTCCTCCTATACACGTAGCAAAAACTGTAGATAACATAGCTACAGTTGGGAATGATCTATTAGAGACTGCAAAGTCATGCATTGTGTTGACTCCACGTCCATAAAAAAAGCCAACAGACAATGTAATTATCAAATAAATACAAACAATAAATAAATCTATCATAATACATACTCCTTTCTACATTCCACCACCTTCTAAGTGTTTAATGATTACATAATTTTATTTTGGAATGCAATATAATTAAATGAATTTTTTATATTTTTGTTAATTATCTGCAACAAAAAATATTCAAATTATTATATTTAGATTTCTAATTATTCTTATTATCTTATTTTAAATAAAGATTATTAGATTATTGTTTTTTGTTTAAAAAATTCTTATACTTAATTGTATAATGACATTAGAAACAATTAAATGATAAATAAAATCTGAAAAAGCATAAATACTATTACATTATAATTACGATCCTTGTTTAGTTTCAAATCTTTCATAATCTATTGTAACAGCATAATTACCACCTGTATCTGCTCCATCTGCTGTCATTGCAGTATAAATATCGGTTATTTTAGTATATGAAAAAGAAAATACTATTATATCTGCTTTTTGTTTAAAAATAGTGATTACTGCATTAAAATATGTAGTCGTTTGTACTGGAATCTTTCCCATAGATGTTGTCCATCTATTAATTTCAATTTTATCAAGTGAAGTACCATCTCCTAGAGCTTGTTGAATAGCTGTAATCCAAGGACCAGCTTTCATACAAACTATTGGTCTCTTCGCCATAAGCCTACCATCTCCATGTATTCTTCCTGATGAGTCATAGGTCATCAATCTTGAAATTCCCGATTCTACCCAAAGGCAAGGAACAGTACTTGGTTGATCCCCCCAAGCAATATTAAATAATGTTGAATTTGTAATTGTATATTGTGGAGTAGTTGCAGCTTGTATAGAATTTTGAGATTCATCTCTTGAATTTTGTGCTAAATCGTCTGAACCACTAGTAAAATCTTCCCAGGACATTTTTATTTCTCCATTACAAAACTACTCTTACTCATAAACTATCCTTTAACTTGCTGCTGGTGGTGGTAAAGTAGTGACTAAACGAATAGAAGCTGTTAGTTCTTCTAATTGGAAATGAGGTCTCAAATAAATTGTAGCCTTATAAGAACCTGGTCTTCCTGGAACGTCATAAACATCTACACGTGCTTCCCTTAAAGGAAATTTTGCTTTTAATTCTTGGTTAGCAGAATCATTAAGTAATACATAACTAGCTATCCAGTTATTAAGATACAAAGCTACATTATCTTTAGTTAAGAATGAACCTACTTTATCTCTCATAATCGCTTTTACATAATGAGCAAATCTAGAAGCACATAATAAATAAGGCAATCTAGCACTTAAAGAAGCGTTAGCATTAGCATCATCTGTATTATATATTTTTGGTTTCTGGGCTGTCTGACACCCAAAAAAAGCTGCATAGTCTGTGCCTTTACTATGGCATATAGGTAAAAATCCTAGATTACTTAATTCTTTTTCTCTTCGATCTGTAATGGCAATTTCTGTTGGACATTTCAAAGCAGTATCTCCATCTGTCGTTTTAAAAGTATAAGCTGGTAAGCCTTCTACTAAACCTCCACCTTCAACTCCTCTGATTGCCGCTGGCCATTTATATAAAGAAAAAGCATATCCTATTTTTTGACCCATAACAAAAGCTGCATTTCCCCAACAAAATTGAGAATTATCCGCGCCATCTATTTCTTCAACAAAATTCATACCATCTACAGGTAATGTATCTGGACCATAAGGTAATCTCATTAATACTCTAGGAAGCGCTAAAGCTACATAACGTGAATCCTCTGAATCTCTAAAAGAATTCCATTTAATCATTTCTGTACTATCGAAAATTTTGGCTAAATCTCTTGGTTCTCCTAAGTGAGAAAAACTATCCATATCAAATAGCCTTGGATGAGCAGCAGCAATAAACGGAGCATGAGCAGCTGCTGCGATATTTGAAATTTTACTCAATAATAGAATATCTTGAGGATGTCTAGTAAATTCATATGCTCCTATTAAACAAGAATAAGGATGTCCACCAAAAGTACCATATTCTTCTTCATAAACTTTTTTAAATAATTGACTTTGATCAAATTCAACAGCATGCTCTAAATCATCCATTAATTCTTTTTTAGTAACATTCATTATTCTAATTTTTAAATGTGTAGAAGTTTCTGTATTCATTACTAAATAATGTAATGCTCTCCATGTTCCTTCTAAAGCCTGGAAAGTAGGACAATGTAAAATTTCATTGATCTGAGCACTTAATAATTTATCAATTTTTATAATACAATTTTCAACAAATGCTAATGGGTTACGTATTTCTGTTGGTTGTTCTTTTTCTACTTGGTTTAAAAATTCTACAATCATCGCGCAGGCATAAATTTCTAGACTTGGATCTCTAGCCAAACGACCATCAGTAAAAATTTCCTTTAAAATTTCTCTTTTAGAAGCATTTTTACCATCATTTAAATCTGACTCTTTATAAATTGATTTATTACTATTATCTTTTTCATTAGCTTTAACTGCATTAATATCATCTGTAGGAGATGTTATAAAATCTTCCGTTATGTGCTGCTTATTTGCTTTCAATAAAGTTTCAATTTGGGTTTTTAAAGCTTTGTTAAGGTTATTGTCATATGTGATTTCCTTCAATTGTTCTTGTAAAATATCATTTCCTTCCATTTTAACAGCTAAATCATTTAATTTTATACGAGCGTCGTAAATTTTTTTTAATTTTGGTACTTGTTTAGCAATACTAATTGGTCCGAAATCATCCATATGTTTAAAAAACAACTCAGCATTGAGAAAATCTTCTCCATCGTTTAATATGTTCTTAACTTGTATAGCCAAACGAGGATTTATGCTTATCATAAATTCCGGTAAGTTATCGCGATCAACTTCGACGAATTTTCTCATTTTTATAGGAGGCAATGGGTCAGTTACCATTCCAGATAAATCCGCCAAAACGCCAAATACAAATGGAAGCTCTTTCATGACAATAGCATTACCAATTTCAACATCATAAGTAATTTGGACTCTAGGTGGTCTCACCCTATCTAAAACATGTTGTGTACTTTCTACCATTACTACACCTTTTCCATCTAATCTATAGCTATAAACGCTTCTATACTTTGATTAGAATATATAAAATATGTTTATAATAAGTTAATTTTACAAAAAAGTTATTGGATCAATATCTATTTGAATTCTAACATTTTTAGGAATGTTCAAAGATTCTATCCATTTAGATATTTCTATATTTAAAGAATTTTTCCTCAAAGATTTTAATAAAATTCGCCACCGAAACCTTCCTCTCAATAAAAACATAGGAGCGGGAGCAGGGCCAAAAATCTTAATATTTTTAGGACATGTATTTTTTAATAATCTAGCGGCTTTTTCGGTAATTTCTCTATTATTACCGGATATAATTAATGATGCAAATTTTGAAAATGGAGGAAGGCAATATTTTTTTCGATTATGTACTTCAAGTTCCATAAAATTAGATTTTTCTTCTTGTTTTAAAGTTTCAAATAAGGGATGACTAATGTTAAAAGTTTGAATAAGAATTTCTCCCGGCTTATTTCCTCTACCTGCTCTACCTGCGACTTGGTTTATCATTTGATATGTCTTTTCTGCTGAACGTAAATCCGCTCCATTTAATCCTAAATCTCCATCAATCACTCCAACTAAAGTAATATTGGGGAAATGATGCCCCTTCGCTAAAATTTGCGTTCCAATGACAATATTAATTGTACCTGATTGGATATTTTCAATAATTTGAGAAGCTTCTTTTTCTGAAGAAAAAGTATCTGATGAAGCTATTTCTATATTTGCTTCTGGAAATTTTTTACACAGTTCATCGTAAACCCGTTCTACTCCAGGACCAAATGGAATATATGAATTTTCAGCAGAACAATTTTTGCATTTTTGTGGGATACTCTCCAAATGACCACAATAATGACAAATCAATTTATCGTTTTTTTTGTGATAAACTAACCAAGTAGAACAATTCGGACAAGAAATCTTCTCTCCACAATTTTTGCATAAAGTAATTGGAGCATAACCTCTTCTATTTAAATATATGAGGGATTGTTCTTTTTTTTCTAATCTTAATTTTAAAGCATAAAATAATGGAATAGAAATAAATCCATCAAATTTATTCTGCTTCATATCTATTAATTTTATATTTGGAAGTAGCGAATTACCGTAACGTTTTTTTATATTGAAATAACTATATTTACCTTCTTTTGCGTTTACATAACTTTCAATAGATGGGGTAGCAGAAGATAGAATGATTGGAATATTTGTAAGATGAGCTAAAACAACAGCCATATCTCGAGCATTATAAAATCCACCTTCTTCTTGTTTATAAGATGAATCATGTTCTTCATCTACCACTATTAGACCTAAATTTTTAAATGGAATGAAAATAGCCGATCTAGCCCCAATAATTACACATTTTTCACCGCTATTTGCTTTTAGCCAAGCCATACGTCTATTTTTTGATGTTATAGAAGAGTTCCAAACAATAGGTATAATCCCAAAATATTTTGCTATTCTTTGAACCATTTGTTTACTTAAAGCAATTTCTGGAAATAAAATTAATATTTGTTTGCCTTTATCAAATAATTCTTTTGCTTTCTTTAAATAAACTTCTGTTTTTCCACTACCTGTTACACCTTCTAGTAAGAAAGGCTTATTGCCATTATTATTAATTGATTCTAGAGCTTTTAGTTGGTCATTGTTAAGCTCAATAGGTTTATAATCTAAAATATGTTCAGATTCAGATAAAATTTGCTTTTTTTTTAAATTAAATAGAGTTTTTTCCGCTAATATCATTTTTAGAACCATTCCACGTGGAATTAATGTATAAGCAGAAACCCAATTTAAAAAAGAAATATAAATTGCTCCTATATTATAAGGATAAATTTTTTCAATATGTTTTAATTCCTTATCTGTAGCAGATTTATCGCGAACAACAACTCCTTCAATAAGACGGCTACCAAAAGGAACTTTCACTACTGTTCCACTGGGAATATCAATTTCTGATTCATATAAAAAACTATGATTTAAAGGTACTGTTGGAAGAACTGATATTTTCATAAGTACAAATATTATTAAAGTTATTATATATTATAAATGTGTTTTTAAAAATAAGTTAATAAATAAGCTTTTACTGTTTGTCGGAATTTCTAGCATAATTCTTACAGTTCTTTGTAATAAAGAAAGTGAAAAAGACAATTCATATTCTGAGCGAATGAAGTGAGCGTGGGGATCCATCCTTCAACACAATCATTTAAAAAGCTGTTGTAGATTGCCACGTCACTTCATTCCTCGCAATGACGCTAATGTGTAATGTCATTTTAATTACCAATCATTCCTCGTCATTCTGAGCGAGTGGAACGAGTGTGAGAATCCATTATTCTTCTTACTTACCTTTATTGTGAGCACTTTAGAGTCACTATGGATTACCACGTCGCTCCGCTCCTCGTAATGACGAAAGAGACAGATGGCTATTTGTAACGACGAGAGAGAGGAAAATTCCAAGCAATGATGAAAAGTGGAAGAAGCGAAGCCTATATGGCTTCGTGTAATGACGCTAAAGATAAGTAGAATATGTTGAATATTTTTCTCTTAATAATTCTAAAAAGAAAATTCTTTATAATTAAGAGGTCTATATAATTATATTATAATTTTCTAATTTATAGAGAAAAATCACATTAAGGTATTTATATCAGTTCTAAAAATTTTGGTTTTCATATTAATAGTTTAAATAAATACATTTTATGCAATAAAAATATTTTCAAAAGAACAATTAACCATTTGATTTTAAATAATTTTTGAAATTTTTATAAAAATTTTATTGAAATATTTACAATTTTAGTTAATATAATCTTAGTTTTTAATAAAAGTATTCTAATATTGGAATTTTTATTAAAACATTCAAAACTGGTTCATTCGAGTCTGCACAGTGACTTATCAGTGTTTTGTCAAATAAAAATATAATTTATGGAGTTACAAATGTTTAATTTATTACAACATTTTAGTAACCGAAAAAAGGAATGTATTTTTACTTGGCAGGGAACGACTCCCACATGGACGCCAGGTAATTATTCTTCCCTTGTTTCGGAAGGTTTTTTCAAAAATGTTTTTGTATACAGAGCTATAAATCTTATTTCTGGGGGGCTCTCTTCTATTCCCATAATAGTTAAAAATCAAGATTTATCAGAAAACAAATTGATGACGAATTTATTTCGTCGTCCTAATTCTATGCAAGGTCGTAGTTCTTTTATGACGACTTTAGTTAATTATTTGCAACTTGCTGGTAATGCTTTTGTGCATTTTAATGGAAAGGAATTAAATTGTTTAAGACCTGATAGAACTAAAATTATTCCGAATAAAAATAACACAGAGGTAGAATATTATACCTATGAAGTAGATAGAACTAAAATATCCTTACGTAAAGATGATGTTTTGCATTTGAAATTTTCAAATCCTTTGAGTGATTGGTATGGATTTGCTCCGATACAGGCAGCTACTCAAGCTATTGATCAATATAATGAAATGTCAAAACACAATTTAGGTTTATTACAAAATGGAGGAAGACCAACTGGGTGTTTAATTTTAAAGAATATCGAAAATCTTACAGATGAACAAAGAATTCAGTTAAGGCGAGATTTAAAAGAAACATATGCAGGGGCAAGTAACGCTGGAAAAATTATGGTTCTCGAAGGTGGATTCGAATGGAAAGAAATGGGATTTTCTCCTAGGGATTTAGATTTTGATGGAGCAAAAAATTCTACAGCTCGGGAAATAGTTCAAGCGTTTGGTGTTCCGCCAATTTTAGTTGGTATTCGAGGAGACTCGTCTTTTAGTAACTATAAAGAGGCTCGAACGCATTTTTGGGAAGACACTATAGTTCCTTTAACCGAATTTATTAGTACAGAATTTAGTCATTGGCTTTCTATCAGAACAAAACAATTTATAAACGTTGTGTTTAATTTAGATACAGTTCCTGCCTTGGCGGGAAAGAGAGAAATACTATGGAATCGAATAGCTAGCGCAGATTTTCTTACCGATAACGAAAAAAGAGAAATGTTAGGACTCCCAAAACTAAAACAAGGAAATGAAAAATGAAATATTTAGAGACAATAAAAATAAAATCATTCTCTGAAACAGGAGAAATAGAAGGATATGCTAGTGTTTTTGATGAAATTGACAGCTATGGTGATATAGTCGTTAAAAATGCTTTTGCACAAGCAATATCTGACACAAAAAAAGGAAATATGCCTAAATTATTGTGGCAACATGATATTTCTAGTCCTATCGGAGTTATAAATGAAATATCAGAAGATGAACATGGACTGTTTGTAAAAGCGCAGCTCTTGTTAGATCTTCCAAAAGCAAAAGAAATCTATACTTTGTTGAAAAATAAAGCAATAGATGGATTTTCAATTGGTTATAGAATAAGAAATCAATACATAAAAAATGGGCATAATTATTTAACTGATTTAGAGCTATTGGAAATATCAATTGTAACGTTTCCAGCTTGCAAATCAGCAACAATAGAAAACATTAAAATAGATAAAAAAATTCAAGAAGAAAATAAAATGAGGAATGATATGTTAAATATACCACTTTCAGAAGAAAAAGATATAGGATTAGCTTCTTTTATTCGTAAAGGAGTAGATACTTTTTTTACAAAATCTCTCAATGAATCAAATGAAAAAGATGGAGCGATTTTCCTACCACAAAATATTGTCACAAAAATTGATGATAAATTAAATTTTCTTTCTCCGATGAGAAATATTGCAAAAATAATTACTATTTCAACTAATTCTGTGGATATTCTTGTCGATTCTAAGTTGCCTGACGCAGGATGGACAGCAGAAAATGAAGAAAGAATAGAAACAGATAGCCCTGAAGTAAAAAAGATTAAAATACCAGTCTATGAGTTATATGCAAAACCAAAAGCTAATCAACATTTACTTGATGATTCAGAAATAGATGTTGAAGAATGGTTAATAGATAAAATAGCGGAAAAATTTGCATCTTTAGAGGATTCTGCTTTTATTAATGGTGATGGAACAGCAAAACCTCATGGATTTCTAAAATATTCTTCAAGTACCGAAGAAAATAGAACATTTGGAGTACTTCAACATTTTTTTACAGGAGCTAAAGGCAAGTTTGTTGATAATGATAGCGCACTGAATGTTTTAATTAATATGGTTTGTTCTATTAAACCTATGTATGTAAAAAATGCAAAATGGATTATGTCACGTTCTGCTTTATCCGAAATTCGAAAAATAAAAAATAGAGATTCTTTGCCAATTTGGACGCCATCAATTGCAGATGCTACTCCTGCAACACTTTTGGGATATCCAGTTATTATTGATGATAATATGCCGGCATTAGTGGATGGTCAAGAATCTATATCTGTCGCTTTTGGTGATTTTTCAAGTGGATATCAGATTGTAGAACGTCAGGGATTGTCAATTTTAAGAGACCCTTACACTTCAAAGCCATTTGTTGAATTTTATGCTTCAAAACGTGTAGGAGGAGATGTTATTGACTTTGACGCTATAAAGTTGTTGAAATTTGATGAAATAAATTAGGAGGACGAAATGAAATTAGAGTTAATAGAACAACCGAATGAAGAAATCATTACTTTACAAGAAGTAAAAGATTATTTAAATATTAATCATGATTTTGAAGATAGTATGTTAAAATTACTAATAAAATCAACTAGAGAAGCTATTGAAACTTTAGTACAAAAGTCAATAATTAAACAAACTTGGAAATACACGCTATCTCAAAATGAATTTGATAATTTAAATACAGATGGCAGGCCTTGCGTTTTTGGTTCTATGATAAAAATTCCAATGCCAAGACCTCCTGTATTAGATATTGTAGAAGTAGTAATAGACAGAAAAGTTATAGATAGAAAAAGATTAAAATTAGAAAAGATTAATAATACTTCTTACCTTTATGTAAATAACATAAGAAATTTTGATAAGTGCCAAGAAATTTCTATTTTATATAATGCTGGAATTGCTTTATTTCCAAACAGAGTGCCTTATCAAATTAAATTAGCGAATTTAATGTTAGTTGCGAACGCATATCAGGATAGATATAACTCGACTTATCAAATTTCAGCAGGAATAAGAGAATTATTAAGTCCATTTTTAAATTTAAGGATATTTTAAAATGTTAGGTAAATTGTTCAGTACAAAAGTTCGAGTTGAATTATTAGATAAACAACTTTCACATAATAATGAATGGATTTCCAAATATACACCTTGGAAGGATTTATGGGCGACAATTCAATTAAAAGATGTAAAAATTACAAAATCTTTATATTTGTTTGCTATAAGATGGAAAGGTGAGTTTCCAAAAAATTTTCGTGTAGTGGTTAATGATAATATTTTTGAGCCTACTCAACCTGTTTCATATGACTTTAAAAATAATCTTATTATATTTCACGCAAATATAAAATGATTTTGTATAATTATTAATAATATGTCATAAAATAGTTTTATTATTCCTATAAATATTATCTTTTACAAAATAATTTTAATAATAATTTTATTTATATTTTATGAAAAATATTTTTATGACATATTTAATAGAAGGAGATAATATAATGATACCATGGGATTTTGGTTTAATTAATACTTTAAAAAACTTATTAGATATTTCTATTTTCCCCTCTGAACCTCCCGAAGAACAGAGGAAAACACCTTACATTATTTTGGAATTATTAAATATAGAACAAAATATTAATTTGGTTACAAAATTAGGATTAAAATTAACTATTGTTTATAATCAAGAACAGATGCCCGCTTACTATTCGATTATTAAAACAATAAAAAAGGCTATTGCTCAAAAATTAACATTAAAACAAGGAAATTTTGAAATAGGAACAGCACAAATAAAACTAGAAAAGTTTGTAACAAAGAAAAATAACCTTATATTAGATTTGACAGCATTATTACGCTTAAAGGCAATATATGACGATACGGAGGAAATACAAGATGAATGACGAAAATAAAAATATTGATGAATTATCTTATTATTTAGAATATCTTTCACGTATCATGCCTACAACAATGCCAGAATGGATGAATTAACATGAGTGCAGAAACTAATTTAATTTTAGATATATCTGGATTTCCTCCTGAAAGTGCGAGAAATTGTACACAGGAACTTAAACCAATATCTAATGGTGAATTTAAGAGATCAGTTAATGGCGAATTAATGTTTTTAGAAACTACTGAAAGAAGAAAATACTATAGTATTATTTCTTGTACAGATGTTAATACTCCAATTATTGATAGATTATGGGTAGGTTCACAACTTAATATAGGTTGTATTCAAAATTTATGGCAAGTTATCTTTCCTAAAGAGCAAAAGATTACATTAATTCGTCCTGCGGTGGCAGGTTCTGTTAGCGCTGTAAATAATTTTGGAGAACAAATTCCATTTAAACTGATAGATAATGATGTTGAATTATATCAGCCTTATGAAGAAAAAGTATTCGTATCTTTTCGCCCTTGGCTAACTATGCAAGTAATGAATTTTTCTATGATTACAAAAGAATGGGATATGGAAGGAGGCTGGAGACTTGAGTTAGAGGAGGTGTAGTATATTAATATAAAATTAATAATTATTATATATAAAAAATGTAATTTATATAGTATTGGAAGTATATGTTTTATAGATTTTTAGTCATTTTTAATTTTTTATTAGTTAATATGGTTCAGTGTATAGATTCTCACGTTCACTACGTTCACTCAGAATGACGCAAAGGTGGATGTTTTCCCTAAGAATGATGCTAGGCATTGTCATCACACAAAGCCATATAGGCGTCGCCTCTTTCACTTTTTGTCATTACGGGAAGCTCTTTTTCTTAGCGTCATTGCGAGGAGCAACGCGACGTGGCAATCCATCACAATGAGCATGGTGTATTCTGGTAAAAGCGCTCAAATTGAATATAAAACAATAGATTTAAAAGAATTAATTACATAACACCCAAACTCAAGATTTTATCTGAAGAAAATAACATGGGAAATAAAATATATATTCTTAAATCTGCAAATAGCAATTTTGGGAAAACTGTATTAGACAATATAGAACAAATTGCTAAGAATAAAGAAGTAGGTGAACCTTTATTAAAAGATATTGTAGATAATTCGAAAAAAGAGAATATTGTTATTATGGATCCTGATATTGTCTCTAAATTTAAAAAAGGTGACAAAGTAATACATTGTGGTAACACAATTACAATGGATGAACAAAAAATTGATGGTTTAAAATATTCTTTATACAATAATGCCTCTTATTTTATTGATAAAGAAAATAATGATTTGAAAATAAATATGATTTTATATAAAGATTGTAAAGATAAAAGGTTTTTAGGCTTATCAAATAAAAATGTAAAAAATATATATAACAACCTAAGTAAAAATGATTTATGTTTATTATAAGCACAAGAATTTGATAATGATATTACTTCTTTTCATGAATTAAATCATTATAGGCATTATATTTTGAATACAATATCAGGTGAAATTAATGAAAAAGATCAGGTAGCATTGCTAGTATTTCATGGTATTGCTTTCAGTTATCAAATGTCTCCAATGCTTTCAAATGAGGAAGAATTACAGTTAACAGGTTATACAAATATTACAAGTAATAAAGGAGCAACTGAAATATTTGATAAAGTTAATGAAATCGCATACAGATATTATACTAATAGACCTATTAGATTTTTTTATAAAGAAGAAGATTTCATGTCTATTTATAAAGAAAGTATAAGAACTATGATACGTAGAGTTTTATTAGGACAAGAACATATATTATAATATATATATCAATTACAGAGGAGAGTTAAGAATGTTTAAGAGAATAATAATTTTACTTTTTTTATATATTCCATTGGCAATAGCGGCTCCCAACTTTGTCAAAAGACCTGTAGATCCTGATATCTATTGGTCAGCTTGTGTTAAAATAAGTGAGGATAAAGATTTATCTATAGTTCGTAATTGGTTAGCGTTATTTAATGGATTGTGTAAAAGTTTTTTTTTGGCATTCAACTTTTTTAAATTTTATGCGTAAAGAATTAAAGAAAAATTCAGTATATCAAGAAGAATGGTTTCAAAAATATTTTGCTAATAAATTGTGGATGAAACAATTTTGGGGACATGGTGAGGGTCATGGAGATGAGAGAGATTATAGTTTTTCAGAAATAAATGACATAAGAAAAACTATTTTGACTACCTTAAATGAGCAATTAAATGAGGACTATTCCAATTTTAATGACGAAATTAATAACTATAAAAATGAATTAAAAAAATGTTTAGAAATTTTAAACAAAATAAAAACTGATGGTATGTCAGGTAATGGCTTAGAAGATCTAGAAGAATATATTTACCCGGATATTTATGAATAAATTTTTTGTTTTGAAATAATAGATTTTTATAAATTTAATATTTTTCTATGATTACAAAAGAATAGGATATGGAAGGAGGCTGGAGACTTGAGTTAGAGGAAGTTTAAGCAATACTATAATAAGCATAAAAAATAATTTTCAGATCAAACTTACATTAAAAACGAAACATTATACTAAAACAACAAATTACCATTTCATTATAACCCTGCTTTACTACACATATTTTGGTACTCTTGCAAATATGAACTGTGTTCACCGACAACATATAGCATTCTAAACCAAAATGCTGCTTTAATAAAATCGTTTTTATTTTCCGATGATAAAGCTAATTCTTTATATGTTTCAGCTAATTTTCTACAAAGATCATTATGAGAAGACTTAGTGTAAAGGGCTTTTAAATTATTATCAAACTTTTCAAGTTTTGTTGTTTCTAACTTATCATATAACTTTAAGTATCCATTATTCAGAAAATCTAAATCCTTTCCTGTTCCATCTAAAAATTGAGATTCATCAGCAGAAACAGAATGCCGAAATGCGGAATATTGATCAGTAACCTCTGATTTTTCTGGAGAATATGATTCTAAAATAGATTGATACATAAATCGTTGATAACACTGTAACAAATGTGATATCTGTTTAAATGAATCTACCGACATATCCTGGAATATGTTTACATCAACATCAGATAGATTCTTTTTCTCTAACTTTCCGTTATGCAAATGATAAGAAATATATGCACAAGTTCCCTCACTTATGTTACAAATTCCAAACATTAAAAATACTATATGTAAGATTTTATCCATAATATTACCCTTCCTAACAAACCATGATTTTACTATAACGCATTTTAGTAATAAGTAATAATACTAAAAGAAAAAATTTCATTTTACTAGTATGAACATTTCATAAAGAACTAAAGGATAGAATATAGAAGGCAACTGGAGACTTGAATTTGAAGAAGTTATTTTATATCATAAAATATTTAAAGATAATGTTTAGTTATTGTGTCATAGTTTTGATATATATGTCCATATAATTGATAATTTTTATAGTTACTTCATTGAATTTATCATATGTCATTGTATAATGAAATATAGTTGTATTTAGGAGCTTTGTCATGAAATTTCTTAGAATTATTATGATAGTAGTTAGTTTTTTAGGGTTGCCACAAGAAAGTGTTTTTACAATGAATATTGATATTAGTAAAATTATGGAACGTATATATCGTGAAGAACAGGATTGTAGAAATAAAATTTGGGTTGTTGAAGAAAAACAAAAGAGCAAAATTAAAGAACATTTAGAAAAATTACAAACTTGTAAGAAGTTGTTAATTAGCTATATGTATGATATGCCTATATCTATTAAATTACCAAATAAAAA
>CAZHJM010000008.1:0-58079 GCA_964532905.1 uncultured Holosporaceae bacterium | reverse complement strand
TAAATATTATAAAAATTATTTTCTAATAATTTAAAACTTTATATTTTTCCAATTGAAGAAATATATTTTTTTATTATATAATCAAGGAAATATTAGATCTGGTGACATATGAAAAGGATTTTATATATATTATTGATTTCATCTAATATTATGATGACTAATGCGGTACAAACAGCTATTAACAATAATTCTAATGATTTCGTAGAATTAGATAAGCCTGAAAGAAAAATAAGTGGAGCTTATTATGGAATTGGATATGATCTATCTTTTATAAAACATGAAGTACAAGCACGAAATGAAAGAAATATAGATAAAAGTATAAAAAAATCAACAACACAAAGTGCTATATCATTATTAGCAGGATTTGGAAGTAGCTTTTATGAAGATTACTATATTGGTCTTGAATTTGAAATAATGAAACGGTTTTCAGGAAAAACATCCTATGAAGATGACATAGGAATTAAATTTAGTCAGCAGTTTGGCATAAATATGGATGTACGTTTTGGTTATTTATTCCCAAAATATGGAAACATGGTATATTTGACTTTAGGATTTTCTCGTACATTAGGAAAAGTAGTCGTAAAAGTTGATGGTCAAAAGGATGCGGAAAAAGGATTTGGCTCGTATTTCCCTACCATAGGAATAGGATTCCAACAAAAATTAAATTCCAAATGGAATATTCATATTGATAGTCGCTATTCTATTACATCTAAAGATAAATATAATCGTTTAATAGGAAATAATAATTGGAATTACAATGTACAACCAAAAAGAATAGGAATTAGGCTATCTTTAACACACAATATATAAATAAAGGAGTTTTGATTATGAGAGCAAAAGTACAAAAAAAAGATATTTTACCAGCAATAATGAGAACAGCCAGTATTGCTGATAGAAAATCAATTGTTCCTATTTTATCTCATGTTTTGTTAGATTTTAATTCTAATGGACTAACATTAAAAGCAACAGACTTAGATCATTCTATCATAGAAAATATTCCTGCAGATATAGATACATTTGGCTCAGTAGCTGTGCCTGCAGGTATTTTATGTGATATTTTGAGAAAAATACCAGATAATTTATCTCTTGAGTTTTCATTATTAGATAAAGGAGCTAAATTACAAGTTATTTCCGGGAATTCAAAATTTGAATTATCAGCATTACGTCCAGAAGATTTTCCAACTATTTCAAAATTAGAAAGTACATGTCATTTCAAATTAAATATTCACGAGGTAAATAAATTAATCAGTCGTACTAAATTTTCAATTTCTCCTGAAGAAAGTAGACACAATTTAAATGGGATTTATTTACACAAAGAAGAAGATACATTAAAAGCTGCATCTACAGATGGACATAGATTATCTGTTTCTTCTATTCCATTAAAAGCAAAAGAAAGTATCCAAGGTGTTATAATAGCTCGTAAAACTGTTTTCGAAATAAAAAAATTGTTGGATGTACTTGAAGGTGATGTAATAGTTACGTTTAATGCGAATCAGATTCAATTTGAGTTTGAAAATATTACTTTCATATCAAAATTAATAGATGGAACTTTTCCTGATTATAAAAGAGTTATTCCAAGTAGTGATGGTGAATATTTTATTATAAAAAGAACGAGTTTTATAGAAATTGTAGATAGAATTGCGGTCATTTCAGATGATAAGGCTAGGGCTGTAAAGTTAGAACTTAGTAAAAACAAATTGAGTTGCTACGTTGTAAATAGTAAACTCGGTAATGGTCGTGATGAAGTAGATGTAGTCTATGATGGAGATGGTTGGTCAGCAGGGTTTAATGCAACTTATTTACTTGACGTCGCGCAAACATTACAAGGAGAAGAGCTTAAAATATATGTTAAAGAAGCTTTAGCTCCAATATTAATAACTGATATATCAGAACCGGAATCATTATTTGTCGTAATGCCAATGAGAATTTAATAGGTGTAGTTTTTTTGCAACCTACAATTTTAAGTTTATTATGTCGTAATTTTCGATCATATAAGGCTTTGATGTTAAATTTTTCATCGAAGTTCATATGTTTTTATGGGAAAAATGGGGCTGGTAAAACTAACATTCTAGAAGCAATTTCTTTGTTTTCTTCTGAAAGAGGACTAAGAAAAGCACTAATTTCTGATTTTACTAATATTAATTCCACAGCTAATAGTTGGAATCTAGAATTAATATTGAAAAAAGATGTTTATAAGACATTTTTAGCAACCAAAATAAATAATAATAAACGTATTGCATTTATTGATGGAGCCATATTACCTTCCCTTTCAAAACTAGAAGATTTTTTATGGTTATTATGGATTACCCCAAGTATGGATAATGTTTTCATCACTTCTAAAAGTGATAGGCGCGGTTTTTTTGATCATCTTGTGACTGGGTTTAGCAGACAATACAAAGAAAAATTAAAAAAAATAACTTCCTTACAGAAAGAGCGACTGCATGTAATTTTATTTAGAAATAATGAAAACTGGTTAAATATTCTTGAAGAAAAACTAGCAGAAGAATATATTAATATTACGAAAATTAGATTTGAATTTCTAAATATTTTAAAAAAGACTTTTGAAACTCATAGCTCTGAATTTTTAAGACCTATTGTAAAAATATCAGGGATTGTAGAAAATATCATTGAAAAAAATAGTGAAGAAAATTCTATCTTAGAGATAATGGATGCTCTAAAGCAAAATAGGATTATTGATTCTGAAAAACAATCCACTCAGATTAGTATATTTAAAACTAATTGGTCAGTATATCATCCAAAATCTTATTTTGAAGCAGAAAATTGCTCTACTGGAGAACAAAAAGCTTTTTTGATTTCATTAATATTAGCTGTTACAAGGATTTATCAACAATCTAGAACTGGTGTTCCTATTTTACTTTTCGATGATCTAATGTTTCACTTAGATAAAGGAAGAAGAGGAGCATTAATTGATGAACTTATAAATTTAAACGTCCAAACTTTTTTTACAGGCTCAGAACTTAATCTTTTTGATGAAATCTTACCCCTCGCACAAATATATCATGTAGAAAACTCTATATGTACAGAAATTAAAGAATAATATTATCTAATAAATGATATATTATTCACTATCTAAAATAAAAGGAGGAAGCTTATTATCGATTCTTTTACGATTAATAAAAACCATTAATTTACTTTCAGTAACGAATTTACCATTCAATATATAATTATTATTAATATATTTTACATTTATATTTTGTTTAATTAACCATGTAATAGCATTTTTAATTGTATCAGCTTTACTTACACTATCAGAATTTTTATTATTAGAAATTTTCATTTTAATATTAGTTTTTTTGGCTAAAACATGCTTCATTTCTATTGGCGAGCCTGCTTTAGTCATATTTAATTTTTCTTTTAATAAAGTATCAGATATATTTGAATTATAACGTTTAGTAGTGTTCTTACTTCCTATAAGTTTATTTTTTAAAACTTTCATATTGCATCCGTCGTTTATATTTTTACATCAAAACAACAAAAGACACTGAAGATAAAAACATAAAAACAACATTGCTTAGCAACAATCTTATTATTATATAAGCATAAATATGTAATTTATCAATATACAATTCAAAAATTTTTTAAATATTTCAAAAAGTTTTTTATTATTTATTTTTAATAAATTTTAGTAATATTAAGGATATTTACCATTTTTATACTTTTCTGTCTTGCACTTATTTTTGACATTTGTTATACATCTAATATGGTTTTTAAGAGGTTGTAATGGCAAGACAGAGTTTAAGTCCTATGAAAGACTTAGAATATCCTGATTTATCAATATTAAGTGTTCCAGGAGCAGTTGGTAGGAAAAGAAAAGGAGCACCAATGACTCATTTAAAATATTTACGTAAAAAAAATGGGTACACTTTAGAATCATTGGCAGATGTTACAAGTATCTCCGTTTCTTATTTATCACGTTTGGAATCAGGGTCAAGAAGATTAAATACTGATCTTATAAGAAGATTATCACATGCATTTAATTGCTCACCTGCAGAACTATTGCAAGAGACAATTCATGAAAGTAATGTTGTAACACCTGTAGAATTTTCTAATCGTACACAAAAGAAAAGACAAGAGATTAATGTGCGTGAAAGCAGTATGCCTTTATATGAGATAGTTCCAAGTAAAGAAGATCAAAATATGTTGACAATTTCTATTTGTCCAACGTCTGAATGGAAGCAACGTCCTCAAGAATTAAGAACAAAGAGTGATGCTTTTGCTCTTAAAGCGAATAGCTATTTTAAACCACATTTTAGTGAAACTTCTACTTTGTATATTGAACCTGCCAATAATTTAGTTCCTGAATCTACTGTTGTAATTTTAAATCGTGGTCAAATTATGATCAAAAAAATTTGGAGTGTAACACCTACTTCATTGCAGTTATGTGATATTTCAGATATGGAAGCATTAAAGAAAGGGACACTATCCACTAATAATTTAATAACAGTAGAACGTAATGCTCTAGAAGCAACTTATAAAGTTGTTGGATATTCTGATTTCGGTTTAATTTAGTAAAATAGAATTAAATAAAAATAAACGGTCTCTTTTAGTTAAATTAGTAAAAAAGACCGTTTTATTGTTTTAATGAATTAAGTATTGGATAATATAAATCTTCTTCTTTTTCTATAAAAATACTATTTTTTTCTTCTAATTTAGGTACCCTATTTAAAAATTTTATACGAGGGATGTCTTCTATAATAGCAATAGGAGTCTGTTCATTTCCTTCTCCCATAAGAAATACTGCAGAAGTAGCTAACGCATCTACAATATTTACTTGCGTCACTTTTAAAGCTCGATTATATAAATCTGGTTTGTTTATATATGAATATAATGGGCTGAAACCACACCAACTGAGACAAATACCTGTTACCCCTCTACGCATTATTGTAGTATGACTATCAGTAATTATAATTCCTAAATTCTGTAATCTGTGTTTTTTTCGTAAATAAATCCATACATATTCTGCTGATTTCCAAACATCCTTAGGATACATAATATATACATTATTCACATTTGATTCATCAATGCCAGCTGATGGAATTAATATACCATTTTTTATAGTCAGATATATATTATAAGGATTTTTTTCCATAGGGAAAACAAAGTCAGCTTCACGTTTTATTAATTGATATTTATCAATATCACTTTTACTTACATATCTTCCTTCACAAATGCTAATAACTTTTGACGTTATTGCTACAACTGTATTTTCCTTTAATTCGGATATATTATCTAAAACACTATTCAAAGAATCATTTAATTCTATTTTAGGTGTTTTTACAGTTTTAATATACATTATCTAGCTCCTGGTATTCAGGATTAATTAATTGATACACATTGTAATCTTGATTACTATACATTCTTTTTTTATTCCAATTTTTGAAATATTCTAAATTTAAATATGTATCTCCTCTGTAAAATTTATTAATTTCCGTTAGAAAAAATTTAGAAATCAAGTTATTTTGCAGAAACGAATGAGCAATTTGAGCACCTCCTATCATAAAAGAAACATATATCTTGTTTTTTAATAGATAACTTAATAACTCTTTTACAGAATAAAAAAATAAAGCATTATCACTTTTATAGTTTATATTATATGAGAGAGCTAATGCGTTTCTATCAAAAAAAATTTTAGAAGGAACAGACTCATAGGTTTTCCTTCCCATAATAATAGTTTTATTAAACGTAGTTTGCTCAAAAAACCTTAAATCTTCTGGATAATGCCAGGGTAAAGTACCATTTAGACCTATAATCCCATCTTTTGTAGCTGACATTATACCAATAATATTTGGTAACATATTATTTAATAATTTTACTAGCTACTAATGCTCTCATATGAGCTTCAATATTATGTACTCTCAAAAAATCTATATTATTCGCTAATACTTGCGAAATAGCTACGGTTTCTATATCCCGATCTGCAGCATTATTTTTAACAACAAATGAACGAATATATGATTTTCTTGAATGTCCTACCATAATTTTGCAATTTAATTGTTTTAATTTATCTATATTTCTCATAATATAAATGCTCTGATACGAATTCTTCCCGAATCCTATACCAGGATCTAATATTAATTGTTCAGAAGAAAATCCCAAACTTTCTATTCTATTTATAAATTTCTCTCCCCATTTTTTTACATATAATATCGGATCAGCATCAATAGGAATTACTTGATTTTTATCTACAGGAGCAGATAAAGAGTGTGTACAACAGAAATGACATTGACTTTTCAATATTTCTTTCAAACTATTATCATCAAAAGACCCTTTTACATCATTAATTAAATATATAGGGTATTTTTGTATCAGTTTTAAAGCTATTTCTGGTCGAAATGTATCAATACTTATTTTAATTTTATTTTTATTAATAATAGGTAATGCCTGATTCAAAACTTCTTCTAATTTTGATAATTCAACATCTAAAGACTGGATTATAGCGCCATTTTTTGTTGATTGAGCACCAAGTTCTATAATACTAGCACCAGCTTCATTTAAATGGTTGATTTGACTTAGTATTTCATCTGTATTGTAGTATTTTCCACCATCTGAAAAGGAATCTTCTGTAATGTTTATTATGCCAACTAATTGAGGATGTAATATATAGCTTTTTATAAATGAATTTTCTGCATCTTGTATCGAATAATTTAAATTGATTCCCATCAATTTCAGTAAATGAATAAAAAATGGACGATTCTTTATTTCTAGATGAGGAATAATTAAATCTGGCTCTTTAATAGTAATATTGTTATAAAAAAGAATATCCAAATCAATAATTCTAGGAGACCATCTATCATAAAATTCAGGTCTTCCTATTTCTCTTTCTATAGATTTCAATTGAGAAAGTAATTCTCTTGGAGATAGAGTAGTTTCCCCTTTTATAATCATATTTAGGTAAGGTTTATTCCAATCAGAAGGAGCATTATCAGGAACTATAGCTTCTGTTTCCAAAATAATAGACTCCTCTAGATTAGATAAACACCGATGCTTCATTAAACTAACAGCTTTATTTAAATTATCTAAACGATTACCTAAATTGGTTCCTAAACTTATAACAACCATGAAAGTCCCTTAATTCATATCATCCGTTACCATATGTATTGAACCACAAGGACATTCTTTTGCACAAATGCCACATCCTTTACAGTAATCATAATTAAACTCTAATGTCCCATCTTCATGTTTTATAATTGCATTATCAGGACAATAAGCATAGCAATTATCACAATGAAAGCAATTTCCACATGAAAAACATCTATTAGATTCTTGAATTATTTGTTCATTAGAATATGATACATCTTTTTCCTCAAAATTTAATTCACCTAATCTACATACATCTTTACGCTTATCGATTTTATAATATTCTGTATTTAATTTTTTAAAGTTTGCAATTTCATTTTTTAAATTAGGTTCATACTCTTTTCCATTTAAAAAAGCATCAATACTTTTTGCTGCTTTTTTACCATAACCTATAGCATGAGTAACTGTTCTTTTCCCTTGAATAACATCTCCACCTGCAAATACGCCTTTAACGCCTGTTTGCATACTTTTATCTATTTCAATAACTCCTTTATCAGAAATTAATATACCTTCAACATTCTTAACAATAGAATCTTCAACTGATTGTCCTATAGCGAAAATAACACTATCAGCAATAACTAACTCTGTTTCTCCAGTCTTGAATAAATTATTGGTTTCTTCATCATAATTCATTTTTGCTAATAAAACTTTTTCTCCATTAATAGAACTAATAGTACGCAAACAATGAATTTCAACACCTTCACTTAAAGCTTCTTGAATTTCACTTTCATGAGCAGGCATATTATTTATAGTACGTCTATAGATTATTTTGACGCTTTTAGCACCTAATCTTAACGCTGTTCTAGCGGCATCAATTGCAGTATTGCCTCCTCCATATACTAGTACCTTTTGACCTAAATTAGGAACTTCATTAGGATAATCTTCTAACTTTTGAAATAAATCTATAGCGTCGAAAGTTTTTGAATCAGTACTAATTTCAACGTCTGTTTGCGAAGCTAAACTGGCTCCTACTGCTAAATATATAGCTTCAAACTCATCTTTAACATCATTAAGACAATCAACTTTCTGATTACATTTTATATTAACACCTAGATCAATAATTCTCTGAATCTCAGCATCTAAAATATGTCTAGGTAATCTATATTTAGGAACACCGTAACGTGCCATTCCTCCTGGTAGCTTATGAGATTCATATATTGTAACATTATGTCCAAATTTTCTTAAAAAATAAGCCGCAGATAGTCCACTAGGTCCTGCACCTATTATAAGTACATTTTTTCCAGAAGATTTTTCAGGCAGAGAAAATTTCCAGTTTTTCGATATAGCTATATCGCCTATAGACCTTTCAATGAGATTAATATTTACAGCCCCATCAAATTGAACTCTATTACATGTAGTTTCACAAGTATGATAACAAACACGCCCCATAGTTGCGGGGAAGGGATTATCTTTTATCATTTCTAGCCAAGCTTCAAAGAATCTTCCTTCTTGTGCCAAAGATAACCATTGTTGGATATTTTCGCCTGCTGGACATGTAACATTACATGGAGGTAATCTATGAACATACTCCGGACGTACTGTTCTCCACGAACCAGTTTTATTATTTAAGCTCGTTCCAGGATCTAAAACTGTAGCAAAAGGCTTATTCATAGACAACTTCTCCTAATTTATATTTTCTTATATGATTATTTGCTAATTCTTGAATAACTTTCCAAGAATTTGCTTGAGCATTTTTTCCGAACAAATGTGCAAAACGTTTCTGTCCTTTTAAATAAGATTCAACCGAAATGATATTATCAATTGCTGTTGAATGTACTACGACACCATTTTCAGCTTCAAATAAAGGGTATAAACCACATTTTATAGCTAGCTTAGCTAATTGAATTGTATTTTCTGTAGGATATCCCCATCCTAATGGACAAGGTGAATGTATTTGTATGTACTTAGCTCCTTTTATATGAATAGCTTTTTTCACTTTTTTTTCTAAATCATGAATATCACCTATACTAGCACTTGCAACATATGGAATACCATGAGCCATAGCAATTTCTGGTACATTTTTGCCGGTTTTTATATCATTTCCCATATACTGACCATTTGGTAAAGTAGTAGCTGTTCTTGCAAAAGTTAAAGTAGCGCTTGATCGTTGCACGCCTGTATTCATATAAGCTTCATTATCATAACATATGTACAGCACGTCATCATTGCGTTCAAACATACCGGATAAACATGCCATTCCGATATCTGTTGTACCTCCATCTCCACCTTGAGCTATGACTCTAATATCTTCTTTTTTCTGACTTTTAAAAGCTGCAGCAACGCCACTTGCAACCGCCGCTGCATTTCCAAATAATGAGTGTACCCAAGGAATATTCCAAGCATTTTCTGGATAAGCACAAGAAAAAACTTCTAAACAGCCTGTGGCATTTACAACAGCGATATTTCCTTTTGTCGCAATATAAGCAGCATCTAAAGAACAACGAGCAGCTAAAGCCTCTCCACATCCCTGACAAGCACGATGACCACTAGTTAATGAATTTGGTCGATTATTTTCTGATTGGACCGTCGTATTACGTCCAAACCTATTTCCCATAGTTAAACTAGACATAATTATTCCTTTCCTACTTTAGATATACAAGGAGATTGATACTCTTTCTCTATTGTTGCTCTATTTAATCCAAGAAATTGAAATTTATCTTTATGATTTTCAAAGCATTCTATTAACATTTGCTTTGTTATTATCCGTCCTCCAATTCCTGCAATTATTGATATAACATCGATATTTAATCCTTTTAACACTAACTCAATTTCTTGAAAAAGAATGCCTCCCTTTCCTAAGGCAAAAGCTTTTTCTACCACGATAACTCTCTTTGCTTGATTTAAAGCTTTTTTAATTTCGTTTTTAGGGAAAGGTCTATAAGAAATAATTGACAAAACACCAAATTTTTCTTTGCCAGAAGCGTTTAAATTATCAACTGCATCCTTTATAGTTCCTAAAACTGAACCCATCGCAACTATAACTGTATCCGCACCATCAATATTATATCCCCTTATGAGTCCACCACTGCTTCGATTAAATTTACTTAAAAATTCTTCTCTTACGTTACTTATTACATCTAACGCATCTAGTTGTCTTTTATGAGCTAAATAACGAACTTCCATAAAATCATTAGGAGATACCATTGCTCCTATAGCATATGAATGTTTTTTATCCATTGATATATGAGGATTATATTTTGGTAAAAATTCGTCGACTTCATTTTGTTCAGGAATATTAACTTGTTCATAAGCATGCGTTAAAACAAATCCATCTACACAAACCATAACAGGACATTTTATGGTTTCAGCAATTTTAAACGCTTGAATATGTAAATCTACAGCCTCTTGATTATTTTCTGCAAATAGCATTAACCATCCAGCATCTCTTGCAGACATAGCATCAGAATGATCATTCCAAATATTAATAGGAGAACCAATGGTTCTATTGCCCAATGTCATAACAATTGGTAATTCCAATCCTGAAGCATTATAAACCGCCTCCATCATATATAATAGTCCTTGACTAGATGTTGCGGTATAACTACGAACACCTGCTGCTTCAGATCCAATAGCGACGCTAATAGCAGCCATTTCTGATTCTACATTAAGAAATTCACAATTTTTAAGCGTTCCATTTCTAACTAGTTCACCTATACCTTCAACAATATGAGTTTGAGGTGTAATAGGATATGCGCATACCACTTGCGGTCTACATAATGCTATAGCTTTAGCTAATGCTTGTGAGCCTTCTAATTGTTGTAACATTATATTCCTCCTAAAGTTTGTTCATATGCAATTTGTGCAGCTTTAACATTTTTTTCTGCAATAGAACCTGAAAATTTAGTATTAATTGCCTTAATAACAGAATCTATTTTTATAATGTTAGTAAGAGCGGAAAAACTTCCAAGTAAAACAGCATTAGGAATAGGGCGACCGACTAAATCTAATGCTATTTCAGTAGCTCCAATACATTTTATTTTTAAAGATTTAGATAAACTAATATTCATTTTTGTAGAAGAGTTTATCAATGCATATCCATTATCTTGTAAACCGTAAAATGCGTTAGCTGGTTCTATAACTGTTCTATCTAAAATAATTACAGCATCAGGATTCATTATTGGTTCTCTCGATCTGATTTCATTTTCTGAAATTCTACAAAATGCTTGTACTGGCGCTCCCATCCTTTCAGAGCCAAAACTAGGGAAAGCTTGTGCATGTTTGCCTTCTAAAAAAGCGGATATAGATAACATTTCAGCGGCTGTTACTACACCTTGTCCTCCTCTTCCATGAAGTCTTACTTGAAACATTTACTCTCCTTATAATAAAATTAAATTTTAAATTCACAATACACAAAAGTACATTAAAAATAAAGCTTTTTAAAATTAATAGATATACAAATTATGTTAAAATAAGATTGATTTTTACTAAAGCATTATTGTAGTTTTTGTAGGTCGTCTTTTGAAAATTCGAAATCTCTTTTTAAAATTTTTTTATTACTTTCTTTTTCTATTTTTTCAATAATTAGTTTTGATAATTTTTTTAATAAAATCTGCTTTTGATGCTCAAATTCAGCTTTTAATTGATTATCAAGTAAAGTATTATTACGTAATTCTAAATTCTTTAAATATTTTTCATTTTCAAATTCTAGTTGGTTCAAACGTTTTTTAGATTGTTCTCTATATTTTTTTATCTCTTCTTCCAACATAATTCTTTGTTGTTTTGCTTTATCCAAAGCTATTTCAGCTTCTTTTTTTAATCTATTAGCTTCTTCTATTTTGTCTTTTATGTTTTCAATATAATTATCCGTTCTATCTATCAGAAAAGGGTATACTTTTTTGAAAAATAAAACAAGAAAAATAATAAAAGAAACTAAAATCGATAATTCTGGAATATTTTCCATTATTTATACCCAAATTTATCCATAGCTAAATTAATAAAATCATCCAAGTTGGCTGATAATTCATTTAATGTTTTTTCTGACATTTCTTTTATCTTTTCTTTTTCATTTTGAAGTCTATCCAAAGAATTTTTATATAGTTCTCTTTTCTTTTTTGAATTTTTCTTTTTTAATTCATTACTTAGGTCATTTTCTGCTTGAATTATGCTTTGTTTGGATTGATTAAATTCCTCTAATGAAGAGGATACAATAATATCCGTTTCTTTTTTTAATGCTTCAGCTTTTTTCAATAGATTATCAATATAATTATTTCTATTCTCTAAAGTAGACCGTAATTTTGGAGAAACCAATAAACTCATAAAAGTAAAAACACATATGAATCCCAGCAAAACCCAAAAAACTTGTGAAGGGAATGTGGATACAGCCAACTGAGGTAACAATTTAAACCCCTTATTTGAATAAAATTAGTAATGCTACTAATAAAGCAAATAATCCTATAGATTCTGTTAAAGCAAATCCTAACATACCTACAGAACGCATTTTATCTTCAGCATCCGGATTTCTTGATACGGCATTCAACCATGCTGAAAATAAATTTCCCATACTTAGTCCAACTCCATAAAGAGCTATAGCTGCTATTGCTGCCCCTAAATAACGTGCTGCTTCTACTGATAACATTTCAACTCCATCTCAATTAAATACTAGTGTAAGTGTACCGCATCATTTAAATATACGCAAGTCAATACAGTAAATATATATGCTTGTATTATCGCTATAACGATTTCAAAACCTGTTAAAATAACATTTATACCTATCGGGATTAAACAAAATAATATCTCACCAAATCTATTTAATAATACCTCATCTATTGTTTTACAACTTTTAGCTAAGGCACCAAATACTCCTATAAGCATAGCAACAAATCCACCAAAAACTTTCATCATTGTGTGTCCAACCATCATATTTGCAAAAAGACGAATGGATAAACTTATAGGTCTTGATAAGTATGAAATCATTTCAACTGGAATTAGTATTGGAGCTAAAAAAGGGGAGGCGCCTTTAGGCATAAACAATGAAAAAAAGTGAAAACCATGAAGAAATAAACCCAAAATAGTAATAAATAAAAATACGACCATCGCCAGTAAAAATGTTACTATGATATGACTCGTAAATGTAAACATATATGGTATCATTCCTATTAAATTGCCGAATAAGATAAAGAAAAATATTGAAAAAACAAAAGGAAAATATCGCAAACCTTCTTTACCTACATTATCATTTAATAATCCGGCAACAAGGTTATAAGACATTTCCACTAAAGCTTGTAATCTTCCTGGAATTAAATTTTTTTGCCTCAATCCTGTTAAGAAAAAAGAAAATACTAATAATACAGCTATTAATACAGATAAAGAGGAATTAGTAAAAGATAAATCCATACCAAAACAATTAAAATGAAATATAGGCAATATCAAAAACTGGTGTAAAGGATCCATCATACTATCACTCTTTAAAATCACTATAATTCATTATATATTTTTTATATAAAATATCAAGAAAATGTTTTAAATACCTTATCTGGGAAATTTGAATTATACTTAGGATTTTTTAATTCTATTTTTGTATATCTTCCATAATCATTATTTTTATCATAAAAAATTATCCAACTTATTAATTCAAATGGCTTT
Source organism: uncultured Holosporaceae bacterium (assembly GCA_964532905.1). Lineage (GTDB taxonomy): Bacteria > Pseudomonadota > Alphaproteobacteria > UBA3830 > UBA3830 > UBA3830. The sequence goes on along the minus strand of CAZHJM010000008.1, from coordinate 44,399 downwards.
TTTGAAAAAATTAACATGATAGCACCACTATCATCATCTTTAATTTTAGATAATTTTATTGCTATTAAATCATCTCGCTCTAAAATATCAACTATTTTAATGTTGTGCTGTAAATCCAATATCTTATCTAAAAAAAATGATAAAGGGGAAGAATAAATTGAAGTTTCTGTTTTTTCTTTTAGTTCTTTATCATAATGAATTAATCTATTATTTGATACTATCAAAATATGCGGATTGGGTTCATCATATACTAATTTCATACAACGTTTTTTACGTTTTAGGTAAAAATGTCCAGTAGATATCTCACCAAGGCTATTTGTTTGTTCAAAATTAGATTCACAATTATCATGTTCATTAAAATATTTTTCTATTTTTTCTAACCACTTTTTATTTTCATTATTAGCTGTGACACTAAATGTTAGAAGAATAATTATTAATAATGTCAACAATTGCTTCATTTTGTTAGAATTTCTCTTTTTCCTACATGATTAGCTGCAGAAACAATTCCAGCTTCTTCCATCATATCAATGATTCTTGCCGCTCTATTATATCCAATTTTTAAATGTCTTTGAAGAAAGCTTGTTGATGCTTTTCCTTCTCTCAAGATTAAGTTTACAGCCTCTTTATACATCGGATCATTATTTGGATCCGAATTTTCACCATCTAATAACGAATCATCTTTTACATCTATCACTTCAGATATGTATTGAGGAGAACCTTGCTGACGTAAGGCGTGAACTACTTTTTCTACCTCATAATCACTAACAAATGGACAATGAATACGCATAGTTCTTCCTCCAGAAGCCATATATAGCATATCACCTTGTCCTAATAATTGTTCCGCTCCAGACTCTCCTAATATAACACGACTATCTATTTTAGAACTTACTTGGAAACTAATTCTTGATGGAAAATTTGCTTTAATAACTCCAGTAATAACATCTGCAGATGGCCTTTGTGTTGCCATAATAAGATGGATTCCTGCAGCTCTGGCCATTTGTGCTAGCCTTTGAACAGCAGATTCAATATCTTTACCGGCCACTAGCATCAAGTCTGCCATTTCATCTACCACCACTACAATATAAGGAAATAAAGACATCTCCATTACTTGTTCTTCATACACTGGTGCACCCGTATTTGGATCAAATCCTATTTGAATAGTTTTAGTTATTTTTTCTCCAGAAGCTTTGAAACTAGCAAGTTTAGAATTATATCCTTCTATATTTCTTACTCCTAATTTTGACATAGCTTTATAACGGGATTCCATTTCTTTTACTGCCCATTTTAAAGCAGCTACAGCTTTTTTGGGATCTGTTACAACTGGAGTAAGCAAATGAGGAATATCATTATATACAGACAATTCTAGCATTTTTGGATCTACCATAATAAATTTACACTCGTCAGGTGATAATCTGTATAGTAAAGATAATATCATTGCGTTAATACCAACAGATTTACCGGAACCTGTAGTACCAGCAATAAGCAAATGAGGTGTTTTTGCTAAATCTATTGCTATAGGATCTCCGAAAATATCTTTGCCTAATGCTATAGGAAGAGCAGCGTTAATTCTTCCATAAACACTTGATTCAAGAATTTCTCTAAGATAAACTGTTTGTCGTTTGACATTTGGCAACTCAATTCCTAATGCATTTTTTCCAGGAATAACAGCAACACGAGCTGAAATAGCGCTCATATATCTAGCTATATCGTTTGATAATCCTATAATTCTAGAAGATTTTATTCCTGCAGCAGGTTTTAGCTCATAAAGAGTTACTACAGGACCTGGACTGACTTTTTGAATTTCACCATCGATACCAAAATCTTTAAGAACTTTTAATAACTCATTTTTCCTATCCTGTAAATCATGTTCACTAGGTCTATCTCCAACATTCTTTGTTTCGGATAATAATTGAATTGATGGAAATACAAATCCTTTTTTTTCTTTTTGAGGTTTTCTAGCTATATTAATTTTTTGTTGAATTTTTGTTCTATATTGCTCGCTATTATTAGTAAGATTATCGGAATTTTCATTGTTATTTCTTTTCTTATCGAAATAATCTTTAATAAATAACCAGCATTTAATGACATCTGTAATTCTAAACCTAACTGCAACTAAAAAACAAAATATACAAAATAGAGCGATTAAAATTTGAAACTCAAAAAACCATTCATTAAAAAAATTGTATCTAATTAATAATTCTTTGATATAAATACCAACAACACCACTTCCTTTTTTTTCAAGCAAACTAACCAAAACAGAGCTACTTACAATACATAATATTCCAAAAATAAATCTGATAAATGATAAAACATGATATCTAATTAATTGATATCCAAATGACATTAAAATTACTGAAAATATATAAGAAGAGTTTCCTACACTTTGTATCAATATATCTGCGTAATAACTTCCAGGATATGAAAGCAAATTTGAAACAAAACCATCAATAGCAGTATTCAATGAAGGATCTTCTGGACAATATGTAAATAAAGCAGAAAAGGTAGCTATAGCTCCAAAAAATATACATCCTCCAAAAAACTCTATTAACCGCAGATAAAAGCTATAAATGAATGTTATTATTGCACGTTTTTTTGACATTTTATATCGTATTTAATTTTATATTACAAATAAGATTTTCATAAGGAACTTTTTTTAAATCTGTTTCAAAAATGATTTTTTGATTTGGTAAAAGTTTCTTATACATTAGTTCATGAGTCCACGACATGTTAAAAACTTCTGAAGAACTATTATCATTGCGTAAAGAAATTGTTAAACTTGGTACCATCTGTACTTCATCCGTTATATTTGATAATTCTCCTTTTATTCCCATGTATAATTTTCCATTTTTCTTAATAAAAAAGCTAGAAATATTTTTTATAGAAAAAGCAGACTTATCATTACTACTTTTTACTCCTATTAAATTATAAAAGGACGTAGCTGCTGGCCAAAATTTTATAACTGTTTTCTTAGCAAATATGAAAGGAAATACAAAAATAAATACAGAAAACCAAAAAGCTGTAACTTTTAAATTTTCAATAACATTTTCTCTTTTTTCTTGTTTATAAAGAGAACCCTGTTGCCACGTCATACTACAGATAGCACAACGTACCATTTTCCCCTCACCTATGATATCAGCTTGAACTGAATATTTACTTGAACAGTTCGGACATGTTACTATCATATAAGTATTCCTAAAACATATATATTAAAGTAATATATTTTACAATAAATTCAAGTTAATATCTATGAAATTAGTGCACACTTTTATTATTTTGCTATTATAACTTTATTATAAAAATTGAATGGACTTTAACTATAATTGAGGAATCAATTCCTTATGAATTTTAACTAGTTTTAATCTATGGCTTCTATCTATCATTGTTGCAGAAATCCATTGTGGAGCATACCCTGAAGCAATAATTCCAGCCAAATTATTTTTATTAGCAAATGATTTTGATAATATATATGTTGAATTAGTTTTTAATAAAGCATTAATAGTAAGTTTTTCGTTATATTCACTCCATTGTGTAACTATAAGCGAAGATATTAAGCCATCATGTTGCCTATGAAAAGGAACTGCTACAACATTATGTTTTGAATAATATAATATTTTAGGTCCCATATATGGATCACTCATAATTACTTCAGTTTTATCTGAAATATCATTTAATGCTTTGAGGAATTCTATTTCGTTCATATTATTTAATTTTACAGTTTGAATATTTTCTAATGAAATTAATCTACCTTGTGGTGAAAATATAATATACCCCGTAGGAGGAACTAAAATACATAGAAACGATAATAACTTATAGTGTTTTTTATTGACCTTGAAAAGCCAATCTATAATAACTGGAATAATCAATAAATACCAAGTCATAACCATACGACAAGCTAAAATTGAGAAAACTGCATAACTAATACCAAGAACTATAAAAATTAACCAAAACAATTGTTCAGAACTTAAATTATGATAATTTAATTCTTTAAGTTTTTCATATCCAGCAATGAAAAATACAATGCTCTCAAACCAAAAAATAGTATTAAAAATTGCGTGAGGTAATTTTAAGATTGATACTAAATCCGTAATGGTTGGAAACCAAAAATTCCGTAAAAATTCTGAAGCATTACCTTCTATTCCTAAAAAGAAATTCGGATAGAAAAAGAGGAATACCGCAGCACATATTCCACCTATTATACAATCTAATAATATATATCTTTTCTTTTTATAATTAATCAATATAAAGTATATACAAGCTAAGATATGCAAATTTAAATGGGTTTGTGACAGTTCATCGTATATGATATCATTAGATAGCATCAGATAAAAACAAAATGACAGAATTATTATTTGAATACCTGAAAATACTATAGGATATTTGTTTAATAATGATATCTTAAACCAATTTCTGTATAATATAATTAAAACTATAGTTATAAATGATATATAAATAGAATGATATGCTAAAATAGCACTAATAGAAATTGCAACTATAATATTAATATAAAAAAAGTCGGTAGGTAAAAACTTATTACGTCCCATAAAAAATAAAACCACTTCACAAAGAAGTATAAAAGGCAGAACTTCAACAGAAGTCCATATATTGATAGCTATAATAAGTCCTAATAGTACTTTATTTTTTTCTGTATTATTAAGTATAACTCTTTGTAGTTGTCCTAAAAACAAAACTTCCATCATCATAATAAGTGCGTGATGATCTGGTCGACCTAATGAAAAAATTTCTGTTAAATTTATATGCAATAAAAAGAATATGACAATTGTTTTAGCGATTTTAGGAGAATTTTTTAAAAAAATTTTTAATAAGAAAAATGCTGTTAATAATCGAATTACTGGAGCTATAAAGAATCCTATAATTTCTAACGCTTTATTTATAGAATTAGTAAAAAATGAGGCAATCCAAGTTAAACTAATTAAAACAGAATCATATACATGTGACCAATATAAATCCACACCATGAGGAGTATTTACTCGATTTAATAAAGAATAAGATGTTGTTCCATGCTGAAAAAAATCCCGAATGCGGGTTAACATCATATAGTCATCAGCATCAAAAAAACAAAAGACAAATTTATCGTATCCTAAAAGAATTCCATTAAATAAAAAAACCAAAGATATGTTGAAATAAATAAAGCTATTAACATATATATAAACAATTTATTATGGAACTTCTTTATTATATCTATCATTTATTATTACCAATAACACAATTAATTTTATTAAAATACTATATAATTTTTATAACATAATACATACATTTTTTTATGAAATTAATAAGAAATTTTCATTTATTATAAGGATGATTATTCATTATACATTCCGCTCTATAAATTTGTTCAACAAGAAACAAACGAGCTAACATATGAGGTAAAGTCATTTTACCAAAAGCTAAAATTTCATTGCTTTGTTTTTTAACAAAATCATCTAATCCATTAGCTCCGCCTATTATAAATACAAATGAAGAATATCCTTTATTTAAATTTTGTTTAATAAGATCTGAAAATTGCTGACTTGATAGTATTTTTCCTATTTCATCCATTGATATTATAAAAGAATTTTTTGGAATTTTTGACAATAAAAGCTTTGACTCTTCTTGCTTTATTTCATTTATGGATTGATTAAACGATTTTTTTATCTCATACTCGTAGATATCCAGTACACTATGAATACGAGCTTTATATTCATTAATTAAATCTAGAATCGGTGACTTTTTTAACCTGCCTATCGCATTAATTTGAAATTTTATCAAAAAATGCCTCGATATTATGGTTTAACACAACAAATAGTATTTCCATTTTCATCAAATAAATAACAACTTTTATAATCAAATGCAATTTGTACAGCATCACCAAACTTTTCAGATATCAAATTTTTAGATTTTAATGTTATTTGATTACCACTCTTTAATGAAACATGTATAAAATTCTCCCCACCAAGATTTTCGGACAAAACTATATTTCCATTTAGCTTATTTCCAATATTATTAGATGCATTGTTAATTATATGTATATCTTCAGGACGGATACCTAAATAATATTTTTTATTTATTTCAAATTTATTATTGTTATGACTGATTGATATCATTTCTCCTGAATCTAACGAAAAATTACATAAATTATCATTTATACCACTATAAATAACAGGAAATATATTCATTTCACTAGAACCAATAAATTTTGCAACAAAAGTATTTACAGGAGAATTATAAATTTCTAATGGAGTCCCGACTTGCTCAATAAGTCCATCTTTCATAACTACAATTTTATCTGCTAATGTCATTGCTTCTGCTTGATCATGAGTTACATAAACCATAGTAGTTTTTAATTGATTTTTAAGCTTAGCAATTTCATATCTCATTTGGCATCTTAAGGAATAATCTAAATTCGATAAAGGTTCGTCAAACAAAAAAGCATAAGGATTTCTTACAATAGCTCTTCCTATTGCTACTCTTTGTCTTTGTCCACCAGATAACTCTTTAGGTTTCCTATCTAATAAATGATCTATTTTTAAAATTTTAGCTGTATTTATTACTCTTTCTTTAATTTCATTCTTATTAATTTTTCTTACTTGTAAAGCAAATGACATATTTTCAAAAACTGTCATATGAGGATATAAAGCATATGACTGAAAAACCATAGCAATTCCTCGATTACTAGGAGGTACATCATTTACCAATCTATCGCCTATATAAATCTCTCCTGCATCAGTATCCTCTAATCCACATATAAGTCTTAATATAGTTGATTTCCCACAACCAGACGGACCAACAAGAACAGTACACTCTCCATCTTCAATAGTTAAATCAACGTTCTTTATAATCTGATTATTTTTAAATGATTTTTTTATACCTTTTAACTTTATAGATGCCATATAATTCTCACTGATTATTTTCAACTAATCTTACAGCAGATACAACTTTTTCTGTATTATCAACCCTAAATAATATTACCCCCTTTGTGGCACGACTGGTAATTCTTACACTATTTACAGGACAACGAATTAATTTTCCACTATCTGTAATAAGCATTACATCATCATTTTCATTTACAGGAAATACAGCTACAACTTTTCCATTTTTAGAATTCATATCGATATTCTTGACCCCTTGAGTCCCTCGATTACAAGTTCTATATTCAAAGGATGAAGTTCTTTTAGCATATCCCTTTTCTGTAATCGTCATAATTATTTGATCAAGTTTTTTCATTTCTTCATATTTGGCTGGTGGTAATAACACCTGATCGGATAATATTTCTTCTCCTGAACGTCTTAACCAATTTGAATATTTTACATATTCTTCTCTCTCTTCAACAGTGGACGACCCATTATTTAGTATGGTCATAGAAACAACTTCATCATCTCCTATTAATTTAGCAGCTTTGACACCAGTAGATGCTCTAGAAGCAAATACTCTTAAATCATCCACAGGAAAACGTATGCACTTCCCTAATTTAGTTGAAATCATTACATCCATACCTTCTTTACATAAAGCAACAGAAATGAGTTTTTCATTATCTAATTTCATTGCCATTTTGCCACTAGCACGGATATTTATAAAATCACTAAGTTTATTCCTGCGAATAGTTCCCTTAGATGTTGCAAATACAATATCATAATCGTTCCAAGTAGATTCATCGTCAGGTAAAGATAAACCTGTAGCTAAAGCTTCATTTGCTTTCGTTGGGAAAAGATTAACTAGAGCTTTTCCTTTAGACTGAGGAGAAGCTAAAGGCAGTTTATAAACTTTCATTTGGTAAACCATTCCGGTTGTAGAAAAGAATAAAACAGGTGTATGTGTATTTGCAACAAATACATCTTGAACAAAATCTTCTTCTTTTGTAGTCATACCTGTTTTACCTTTTCCTCCTCTACGCTGTGCACGATAAGTACTTAAAGGAACTCTTTTTATATAACCACTGTGACTAATTGTAACTACCATATCCTCTTTCTGAATAAAATCTTCATCTTCAAGATCTACTTCAGTTTCTTCTATAGAAGTAATACGGGGAGAAGCAAATTCATTCTTTACTGCAATCAGTTCATTTTTAACAATTGTCATAACACGAGATTTGGAGCTTAAGATACTCAAAAAATCTCGAATTTGGTCAGATAATTGATTTAATTCATCAGAAATTTTAGTTCTTTCTAAACCTGTCAATCTCTGTAATTTCAAATCTAAAATAGCTTGAGTCTGTACTTCTGTTAATTGGCATTTTCCATCAAAATAGATGCTATTCGGATCATCTACTAACTTAATTAACGGTTCAATTTCTTCTGCATTCCAATATATTGACATAAGAGTAGCTTTAGCATCAGAGGGATCAGCACTTTCCTTAATTATTTTAATTACTTTATCAATATTTGCGACAGCAATTGCTAATCCTATTAATATATGTGCTCTATCTCTTGTTTTATTTAAATCAAACCTAGTACGACGTACAACAACTTCTTCCCTAAATTCAATAAATGTTTTTAAAATCTCCATTATGCCCATTAATTTTGGCCTACCATTATGCAAGGCTAACATATTCACACCAAAAGAAATTTGCATTGGAGTATTTCGATATAATTGATTCAATATAACATCAGCATTAACGTCTTTTTTTAATTCTATAACAACTCTAACACCATCTTTATCAGATTCATCTCTGATATCTGAAATTCCTTCTATGACTTTTTCATTAACTAATGAAGCAATCTTTTCTATCATTTTTGCTTTGTTAACTTGATAAGGAATTTCTGTAACAACTATACCTTGTTTATCTTTCCTAATATTTTCTATATGACTTTTTGAACGAATGATAATAGAACCACGTCCTGTTCTAAATGCTGATAATATACCTCCTTTGCCTAAAATTATTCCTCCAGTTGGAAAATCTGGAGCAGGTAATACAGTCATAATATCTTCTAAGACAGCATTAGGATTATCAATTAACATAACACATGCGTTAATGACTTCTCCTAAATTATGTGAAGGAACATTAGTTGCCATACCCACAGCGATGCCATTAGCCCCATTTACTAAAAAATTAGGGAAACGAGCTGGCAGTAAAACAGGTTCTTTTAAAGAACCATCATAATTTGGTTGAAAATCAACTGTATCAGAGTATAAATCTTCTGTTAATTTATGAGCAATTTTTGATAATCTTGCTTCGGTGTATCTCATAGCAGCAGCAGAATCACCATCCATAGAACCAAAATTACCTTGACCACTCACTAATTTCTCTCTCATAGAGAATGGTTGAGCCATACGAACAATAGCTTCATAAACAGCAGTATCTCCATGTGGATGATATTTACCTATTACATCTCCAACGATACGAGCAGATTTTCTATAGGGTTTATTATAATCACAACCGCATTCTATCATACTATAGATAATACGACGATGAACAGGTTTTAATCCATCACGAACATCAGGTAATGCACGAGATACAATTACACTCATTGCATAATCAAGATAGGAACGTTTCATTTCCTCATCAAGATCTACAGGTATTATATCTTCATTCTCTATTGCCACAACAAAACTCCATATTTATCTATTTTAAAAAGGAATATCATCATCAATATTTATAGGCTGTTCTGTCGGAGTTATAGATGCATCCATGTTATCAATTTGTCGAGAATCTAGTAAAGTAATTTCTCCTTTAAATCTAGGAATAATTATTTCCGTTGTGTATTTTTCTATTCCATCTTTATCTTGCCATTTTCTCGTCTGTAATTGACCTTCTAAATAGACTTTTGAACCTTTATGTAAATATTTTTCACATATATCAGCCAAATTAGGATTAAACACAACAATACGATGCCATTCTGTATGATCTTTTCTTTCTCCAGAATTTTTATCCTTCCATGATTCTGTCGTTGCTACTGAAAAAGATACAATCTTACTTCCGTCTTGTGCTGTACGAACTTCAGGATCCCTTCCAAGATTTCCTAAAATAATTACTTTATTGATACTTCCAGCCATGATAAATTTCACTCGAATATTGAAATAATTTTATAAGAAAAAGTAAAAAATTACAACAGGTTTATGTTAATAGGTTAGCAAATAAGTATTAATTAATGTTATATTAATGAATAAGTATTATAATTATTGTAGTTAGGGTTATATGAATGAAAAATTTATCTGTTATCGCATGTTGTTTAGTTTAACTGAATTGAAAGAATCTGACGATATTGTAACTGATAAATTGAAATGTATCGATATTGTTTTAAAACATTGTGAATGTCCTAAAAATATATCGTTCTCTGTCGATGTTTTACAATGGAGTAGGGGAGCTTGGAAAAGTACTGGAATCAAAATATCTTAGTGAAAAGGAAAAAGAGAAATTTATATATAGTAAACTATCGGAGAAAACAGTAACTGAAATATCAATATTAATAACATTATATAGTAATATACTTTATAATAAAGAACTTATAAAATATTCTTGTAAAGCTGCTTTGAATTATAATGGACATGTTAAAATTATCTTTGGAATAGATGATGAATCTAGTAATAAACAAAAAGAGTTAAATAGTTTAGCAGAACATTTAAGAAAAATCGAATTAAATGATAATATAGAGATAGAAGCGCTTGTTGCAGATAAAAACAATGGGGTAAATATAATGAGAATATTGTTACTTTCAAGATTAAAAATGACAGTATTATCTCCGTATATATTATGTTTGACGCTGATGATATAATCCATCCAGATTGCCTTAATATATCCATGCAATTTTTAAGAGAGTATAAAGATATAGATATGATCTACGGTGAATATGTTAGTAGAATGTTTTTTGAAAAAGACTTCGATAAAGATAAAGAAATAGAAGCGTTGAAGGAAGCATTCAATAAGGCTTCAGAAGACTCAGAAATATTTCAGGATGACACTAAGGAAGTAGTTGATCGTTCAGTAGCAGAATTATCACGTATAAATATAAATGACGCTAAAAACGTTTTGTCAATAGAATTACAGAAAGACAATTTTTGTATTAAAAGATGGAATGAGGAATCATCTAAAGTATGTTCAGATTGTTTTTTAAAAAATTTTGACATGTCAGATGGGTATAGAACAAAAAATAGTCCATTAGCTTTTCCTTTTATAATACTTCGCTTAAAAGATGAAACAGTATTAACACACACCATAGATTCGATGATGTCAAATGATGATTCATTAAACTATTTTACTATTAGTTTTAAGAATCGAATATATTTGTATTATTCAGATGAGACAAAAAAGTATCCTTTATACCTATATAGGTATCGTAGTGACTCACTAAGTCACTCCTTACCACACTAAATTGATACAGCCATCTAATGTATTATATCTTCATACTAAGATAATTGATTATAGCTATGGAGCGGGCGATGGGATTTGAACCCACGACACCAACCTTGGCAAGGTTGTACTCTACCACTGAGCTACACCCGCATTATGAGGTACAATATCAAAAAATTAAAAATCATACAATAGTAAATATGAGAATAAAATCACAAATAATATCTAATTATAAAATAAAATTTTTGTATGATTACTTTTTGGTAGGATTGTTACTCATCTTATCATTGAAAATCATATTTAATCCTTTTTGTTCATAGTACAATTTTTATAATACTATCGTTATGAGTATCATAAGCCTTTCTAAGGCGAGCCATTACATAAAACATATATGATTATTTGTAATGGTTATTATATAGAAATTAAGAGAAAATATTCAGAAAAAAGTAAAAAATTATAAAATTTAAAAATATGATAGCTTTAATTAGAAAAAACTACTCTTTATCTAATGATTTAAATGGATAGTTGTGTAATTCCATTTTCTGTTGCAATAATATTGTTTTGATAACTTAAATATAAAACAAAGACGACAGTGAATCGTCTTTATTTTATTGTTAAGAATATAAATTTAGTTAAGCATTTCCTTGAATATCAGAATCAGGAATAGCAAATGCCTTATCTCTATATGGAGTAAAAACATATTCAAAATAATACTCCATTATTTCATTAAACTGTAATAACGTTTTTTCATATAAACTTGGCTGGATTCCTGTTTGACGAGAATTATTTAATGTATCGCAATTTTTTAAGAAATCGATAGTAAGTTGAGAAAAATTTGTTATTACAGAGTTATTAGAATTAATACCTTCTAATACTTGGTTATATAAATTTTGTAACTCATATCTAATATTTGAATTTCTATCAGCAATATTCGTAAACATTCCTAAAATTTGTATAGCTTGTTGATCTTCTATAACTTTTAATGGACTGTTTTTTTCACCTTTTTTAATTCCAAGTCTAAATACACAATATTTTTGCAAAATATGACTTAGAGTTCCTGTTCCGAAGATTCTATCTCTGTCTCCGAGATTTATTCCTGCTTTTAAGACGGATAAATCGGCACCATAATTACTAAATGACATAATTTCAACATATTGCATAACCCATTTTGAAGCTGGAGATTTAATCATTTCCTTAGAATCAGGTAAAGGTTTATTTCCGATAGCTTCTGTTTGAGTTTTCCTTAAATTAAATGTAATAAATGTTGTTCCTATAACATCTAAAGGTGTCCCTGTTAATATACTACTAATGAATGGTACAGAGCTATTACTTCCAAGTAAGCTAATTCCATCTGTTGCAATCATTTGAAATGCGTTTCCTATATTTAGAGAGGAGTTGTTTTTATCTTTGCCTCTCAATTGCTCACCACATTTGTTTAATACTTCTTGTACTGGTTTTATAGACATAATGCCTGCAGTAGCTAATGGTAGTATTAATTTACATGAAAGAAATACACCATTTTCACTAATATGTGGACATTCTAGTGATGTATCAAGTTGAAAATTTATTCCATAAGAGGAAACATTCATTTCTCCAGATATCGTTTTTGCTTTTGCTTTTTTTTCTTAAAGCGAAATCAGCTCTCCGAGTTCCTTTTGCAAATTCCTGCATTTGAGATAATCTTTCTAATTCAACGTAAGCTTGAGAGCATAATTCTATTTCTCTATCAGTTTTACATTTCATTCTTAAATTCATTAATGTTACTAACATAGACTTAAAAACGCCTTTTCTCCCTTCAGAGTTGAATAATTTTTTCCCAATCCATCTATTTTCTATTTCGTGTTTAGTATTTTTTGCATCTTTATCTGATGAATTTTGAGCTAAATTTGTTAAGGCGCTGATGTATTTTCTTAAATCTCCTAAAATAATAGCTATTCCATATTCATTGTTTTTTTCATTCATGTATTTATCAAACAAATTGTATTTTTGTCCAAAAAATTTGGTAATACTATCTGCTGTATAACCCTCAGCTGGATAACAATCTGGCATAATAAAAGAAGAAAATTCTTGAAATTTACTATAAATTATAGATTTATCAAAATATTTTACTGTAAAACCAAGCATATCAAATAAACTTAAATCGGCTTCTATAAATTTATTACTCTCTGCGCGACTTTCTTGATTTTTGACTCTTGTAATTTTAGGCCATTCTAATGGTACACTTAATGGTATTATTGGAACCGTTTTTAAAAATCCTTCTATATATTGAGGAAAGATAGCTAATAATTGTTTTTCGCGTAATTGCACTTCTTTACGTAATTTTACTCCTTTTTTTGCTTCCTTTTTTATTTCACCACTTAATATACTGGTTCTTAATTGACCTGTATCAATAACTTCATAAATAGAAAACATTAGCGCGGAAGCGGTTAATTCCCAACCTAATGTAACACCAAAATTTGCTAGTAATTTTTGAAAACCAACATTAACACTTATTGTATATTTATTAGAACAAGAAACTTCAAAAAATGATCCATCAGTAACTTCTTCGTTAAAGCTTGTTGTTGAACTAATTTTTACACTAGCAGGACCAACCGAAATAGGAGTAGTTGAACCGTAATATACTCCTCTTGTTTTCTTTTGGAGTTGACTCTCTATATTAGGTTTTATACGTTCTATAATTTGGTCGGCGAGATTTTTAGCAACTTGTGCTTTATAAAATTCTTTCATGCCATGTATATATTGTCCAAATTTTTGAAATAAACTATCTGTAGAAAATTGAGGGCACTGTTCAATAATTGAATAAATCTCTTTCAATAATGTAGATAGACTAGCCTCATAACTACCTTTAGGTTCAATGATAGTTGTTAAATATAAAAGTAAATCGTTAAGCGCTTCTTCTAATTTTGGATTCTGCTTGAGAATTTCAGGGATAGTATTTTTTCCGAAAATAAACTGACTTTTAAAATTTGAGTCTAAGAAATTAAATAACGTGTGTATAAGTGAAGCTTTTGAATTTCCAATATATAATAAATTACATTTTATTATTGGATCTATTTCTTTACTCTCAGAATCTAATTCAATTGCCATATCATTCTGTGTTAATGTTTTAAGTTCAGATAAACGTTTTTCTTTCTGATATTTCTTTTCAGGTTCAGTTAGAGTTTTGATTTCTTCTTCTAATTTCTTAATATTTTCAAGCATTGTGGATTGTGCTTTTATATGATCTTCACCTAGAATACGTGTTTTATTTTTTTTAAATTCTGAGATGAATTTAGCAAGATCTATGCTTTTATGCGATTTTGTAATAATAATTTCTGATTTTTTATTTTTAGGTTTTTTTGAAAATAATGAGAAATTTGTTTTTGTTGAGTCTTTATTTTCTTTTGAGGTATTAGATTTTGCAAATACTGGATCATTTATTAATGGCAAGCATAGTAATGATATTAATATTTGATAAGCGACTTTTTTCATGTATATTTCTCCTATTTTTTTTATTATATTATATAAATAGTAAAAAAAATGTAAAAAGTCCGCTATTTCATAATAAATATATTTAATTCTATCATAAAAATTTTCTAATATAAGAGAATACCGTTGGACTAGCTTTTCGAGGAATATAAAAATCTATTACACCTGATTCATTGCTTTTTAATGAATATATTTCTCTACCATAAGCGTCGAAAATTGAAGCTATGCCAAATCCTGTTGCTCTAATTAATGGTAATCCTTCTTCTACAGCTCTTGCTCTAACTATTTGCAAGTGTTGAGTAAGAGCATTAGAATAACCGAACCAAGAATCATTGGTAATATTAATAATTACATCTCCATCTTCTGATTTAGGCATAAATTCACCTGTAAATATTGCTTCATAACAAATGGCTAAAATTATTTTAATATTTTTTAACTTAATAATATTAGGTTTATTTCCAATATCAAAATCTCCTATACTATTAGCAACAGCTTGAAAGTTTTTTGGAATATATTTTCGCAATGGAATATATTCGCCAAATGGAACTAAATGACGTTTATCATATCTATTAACTACATTACTATTGTTGTCTATAATAACGACACTGTTGTATATTTTACTGGTTACATTGTCCTTACGAACAACTCCAGCTATTAAATACTCTTCTGGAAATAATTTTGATGATAATTTTTCTTTTAAATACTGAAAATTATCATGGAATAAGTAAGGAACTGAAGCTTCTGACCAAATAATAAAATCTAAATGACCTTGTTTTTCATATTTATGATTATTTAAATTAAAAGTAGTATTTAAATGTTTACTATATTCTAAATATGATTCTAGATGCTGAAATCTTAATTCCTTATCCATACGTTCTTTTTGTCCAGTATTAAGTTTAACTATTCTTGCTGTATAATTTGTAAACAAAGTTGGATTTTTATATAACCTGTAATAACCGAATAAAAATAATATTATAAATATTAATGATATTATAAGTAATAATGAGCAATATTTTTTTTTCAATTTATATTGATATATGGTAATACCGATAAGTGTTCCCATTAAAAGTGTAATAAATGTTTGTCCGTATATTCCCCATAAACATAAAGGTTGCATAGCAATATCATTGAAATTCCAAATGTATCCAGGTAATAACCATGGAAAAGCTGGAAACCATTGCCCGCATATATAAATCATAAAAAAATTACTAAGAATATAAATAATTCCTGCAGAATAGATAGTTTTCCCATATTTTTTTGTTAAGTAAATAGCCGGTAAAAAATATAAAGATAAAAACAAAGGAACGAATAACAGAGCAAAAGGCATTAAAATTAGATATTGCTTTAAATCAAAACTAAGCGGAATAACTAACCAATATAAATTAAAAACAAAAAAACTACTCCAATAATATAAAGTTTTTAACGATAAATTTTTTATGGAATAATTATTTACGAATAACTTAAAAAATAACCAACCAAATGATAGAAAAAAGCATGGAAAAATGAAAAAAGGAGGAAAGCTTAAAGCAGCAATAATTCCACCAAAACAAAATTTAATATATTCTAATTGGTTATACTTCATTTAAAATCTTGATACATCTTGGATTCTATCGGTCCCTTCGCATCTTTATATTTACCTTGATATTTTTTATCGATATTTCCAAACACTTTCCAAAATGTAACCTGACCTATTTGCATTCCTGGATATACTGTGACAGGCTGAACAGCATTTAATTGTAATGTTAGCTGGCTGATTGCTCCGAGATCTATTAAATCCGCTGTAATGTTAATAAATAAACCAAGACGTCCAATAGATGAGCGCCCTCTTATGACAGGAACAAAAACATCACTGCCTAAAGTTTCTTTCGTATGTGCTAGATAAACTGTTCCCGGGGCTAATGTTAGTCCCTTATCTGGTATATTAATTTCCCTTACATCATTTCTTTTTTTTGCATCTAATACATAATCACTGTATACTAATAATTTATTTCCTAAAGTAAAATTATATGAATTTGGATTTAATTGTGATGTATTAAACGGATTAATTATAATTTTTTTTTCTTCTACGTTTTTTAATATTTCACTTCCTGTTAAAATCATATTTTTTATCCTTAATTAAACTCTTTATAAATTTCACTAGATTTAGCTTCAGAAAATTTATCATATTTCCCATTATAAAACATTTTCTTATCACCTTCAGTCATCCAGAATGATACCTGCCCAATAGGCATCATTGGATAAATTCTTATAGGTTGAACAGCTTTCAATTCTAGTGTCCATTTATGCTTTGCACCTAGATTACCTAAATCCGCAGTAATTTGTAGAAATAATCCTAATTTTCCTAACTCCGTTTTTCCTATTAGTAAGGGCACAAAAACATCACTACCTATTTCTTCATAAGTATTAGCTAAATATGTTTTATTAGGAGAAAGAATGTACCCATTATCATTAAAATTAATTTCATGATAAGAAGTTTGTTTCTTTGGATCTACAGGCAAATCTTCAATTTCTAGTAATTTTTTATCTATACGATAGTCACAGCTATTTGGATTTAGTAATTCTTCGGAAAATGGGGATATACAAATGCTCCCGTTAGCTACATTTTTTAAAATTTCATTTCTAGCCAGTATCATATTAACCTCTTTCGGTAAATATATTGAAATATCAAATTAAATACAAGATTAACTTTTTTCATTTTTGCATTCTAAGAACTTATTAAAATAATCTGGTAATAGTGCTTCTATACTTATATTTAAAGACGGAATTTCTATTTTTTTTGCGTGTAGAAATAAATGATTATGTTGAACATTTCTATTATATTTCACATCACCAAGAATAGGTGTACCTAACACTTCACTGCAATGGACACGCAATTGATGTTTTCGCCCTGTTAATGGTTTCATTTCTAACAAAGTATAGTATCCTATTCTTGTTATAGGATTGTAATTTGTTATAGCTCGTTGACCTTTGAGGCTTTTCATAACAACCATTTTTTCTTCTCCACTAACAAATGATTTCCCTATATAGTTATCTATAGTTCCATTTTTATCTATTTTACCATCTACTAATGCCCAATATGTTTTTTTTATCTTTCCTATTTTAAATAATTCTGATAAATTGTGAGCAGTATGGCGATTTTTTGCTATCAATAAGACCCCTGATGTGTCTTTATCTAAACGGTGTACTAAATAACTACTAGTATTATATGATTTTATCATAGTTTCAATGCATATTTTTATCTTTGTACCCAACTGAACAGCTAAACCTGAAGGTTTATTAATTGCAAATATATTATCATTTTCAAAAATTATCATAGATTGTAAGCGACTAGATAATTCTTGATTTTTTAAAGAAGGCTGAACCATTTTTTCAATAAGATTATTTGTAATTAAATCGCTTATCGATACGCGAAAATCAGCTTTTACTCTTTTTCCATTTACGCGTATTTTCCCGGTACGAAATAATTTTTGTAAAAAACTATAACTAATATCTGGACAGATACGTCTTATTACTTTATCGATTCTAAGTCCAGTTTCTTCTGATGAAACAGTATATTTCATTAAATAAATTCAATCATATGATTTAATGCTTCTTTTGCGTTGCCCTTACCAGAACCTTGTGCGAATAGGGCATTACCACCCCCTTTACCATTTATAATATCTAATCCTATTTTTATGATATCAGAAGCATTATAGTCTTGTTGTAAATTTTTACTAATACTCACTGTAATATTAAGTCTATTTTCGAAATAACTTAACAGAATAACAACCCCTTCTATTTTTTTGTGAATATATTCATTGGAAAGTCTTAAATCTTGTACTGAAAAATTATTCAAAATAACAGAATAAATATTGATATTATTCTTACAAACACAACTTAATTGGTTGAAAATCATTTGTTGATTATGATTCTGTATTTCTTGAGATTTCTTTTTTAATTCTTGCTGTAAGTCTGTAATTTTTATTAAGATTTCACCAATATTACATTTCAATGTATTAGAAATTTCTACTAATGTATTATTACAGTTATTTAGCAATTTAATAATATTCTCTCCAGTAATTGCTTCTATTCTGCGTAATCCTGAACCTATACTAGTTTCGGATATTATTTTGAATAAACCAATACGACCAGTCGATGATATGTGAGTTCCACCACATAATTCAAAAGATACAATATTATCTGCTTTTTCTATTTTAACTGTTCTGACTTTATCTTCATACTTCTCTCCAAATAAGGCCATGGCACCATTATAAATAGCCTCTTCTTTATTCATTTCTTTATATTTGACAGGAATATCTAACATAATAGCTTTATTAACAAGTAATTCTATTTGCTGTATCTCTGCATTAGATAATGCCTTGTTATAAGAAAAATCAAATCGCAATTTTTCACTATCAATTGATGACCCTCTTTGAGTAACTTGTGTTCCGAGTAATTTTCTTAATGCTGACTGTAATAAATGAGTTGCAGTATGATTTGCACTAATTTTTAAACGTTTTTCTTGATCTATTTTTAAATTAACAAGATCAGATACTTCTAATTTTCCAGAAATTAATTCACCTTCATGAGCAATAATAGAATTGCAAAATTTTATTGTATTATTTACATGAAACTGTCCTTTAGATGTAGATATAATTCCAGTATCTCCACATTGACCTCCACATTCAGCATAAAAAGGAGTTCGTTCTGTTATTAAAAATGCTTTGTTATTTTCTAAGCAATCTATGCACTGTCCATTTTGTACTATTGCTAAGATTTTTCCACTATCTGTATGTTTTTCATAACCAGTAAATAAAGTTGGCTTTAATTTTTCTTTTAAAGAATGCCAAACTATATCCTCTTTTTTTGCTCCTGAACCTTTCCATTTTGTTCGGGACTTTTGTTCTTGCAATGATTTATCAAATCCATCTATATCTATATTCATATTATATGTTTTTAAAATATCTTTAGTTAAGTCTAAAGGAAAGCCGTATGTATCGTATAGCTTAAATACTTTTTCCCCACTTAGAGTATCTCCAGCATTCATAACACTAATATCGTTTTGTAGAATTTTTAAACCTTTGTCTAAAGTTTCTAAAAATTTTTCTTCTTCATTGTAAACCGTATTTTTTATTAATTCAGATGCTTTAATAAGTTCAGGATATGCATCTTTCATTAAATTTATTAGTGTATTTGATAATTCGAATAAAAATGGTTTTTTTATGCCTATTAAATGTCCATGTCGCATAGCACGACGGAGAATTCTACGTAAAACATAGCCTCGTCCTTCATTACTAGGAATAACTCCATCTGCAATTAAAAATGAAATTGAACGAATATGATCTGCAATAACTTTATATGAAGAATATACATTATCAAAATTAGTTTTAGATATTTCTTTAATACGCTGTATGATTCTTTGAAATAAATCTATTTTATAATTATCATCTACGCCTTGCATAACTGCTGCAATGCGCTCAAGTCCCATACCTGTATCAATTGATTTCTTTTTAAGAGGAATTCTTTCACCTGTTTTTAATTGCTCAAATTGCATGAAAACAATATTCCATATTTCCATATATCTATCGCCATTCTCATCAGGTGTTCCAGGCATACCACCGGACATTTGTTCCCCATGATCATAAAAAATTTCTGAACATGGTCCACATGGACCGATATCTCCCATTGACCAAAAATTATCAGAACTAGAGATTGGTATAATTGTTATATCTCCAGCTACTTTTTTCCAAATACTGGCTGCGGTGTCATCTGTATGATATACCGTTGCTAATAATTTATTTTTCGGGATTTTTAATTCTTTTGTCAGAAATGTCCACGCGAAATTAATGGCTTCATCTTTAAAATAATCGCCAAAAGAGAAATTACCTAACATTTCAAAGAAAGTGTGATGCCTTGCTGTAAAACCTACTTGATCTAAGTCATTGTGTTTTCCTCCAGCTCGTATGCATTTTTGTGCAGTAGTTGCTCGATTATATTCTCTTGTCTCCAATCCTGTAAATACATCTTTAAACTGTACCATTCCCGCATTTGTAAAAAGTAAAGTAGGATCATTTTTAGGTACAACCATACTAGAGCTAATGATTTTATGTCCGTTATTTTCAAAAAATTTTAAAAAGGCATTTCTGATATCAGATATAAGCATAAAAAAAATTCCAAAACATTTCTGAGAATATAACATTTTTTAAGAAATAAAAAAACTAGAACTTATTTCGTCCATTATTTAATTAAATTAATTTAATAATAATTTTATATAAATTTTTATTTATGTTATTCTAGAAATAGGAGGATAATATGAAGTTATATCTTTTTATTTTTTATTGTTTATTAAATATTTTAAATATTAATGCATTAAAAAATGCTTCTCCTGAAATGAATCAAATTTCTGATTTTTGTAAACAAGCAAATGATAGTAGTCTTATAATTCTGGAAGCTGAAAACTTAGTTCAACGTTATTTGGATAGCGCTTTTGTATATGAAAATGATGATGATATTAAAAATTTATATAATAATTTTTTACAAAGACGTAATAATTTGTCTAAAGAAATTAATGAACGTATCGATTTTGCACTACTAAATGCTCCAAGAAAATTTATAGGTGATCGTATTCAAAGTATATTGCAAAACAGTATTAAAAATGGAGCAAGAGTTTTAGTTATCTTTAGAAAGAATGATAAGTTTTTATATCAAGAAAAAATATTAAATCTTCTTTGTAATGAAATGAAATTTGTTTTAGGGGATTTATATAAAAATTGGGAACCATATTCATCAGAATTTTTTAAAAATGGTATACTTATTGCAAGTAATCAGGATTTGAATAAACAACTTAAAATAGTAGCAGAATCTCAAAGTAATAAACCTATCAAACAAATATTTTATATTACCGCTAATTCTGATGATAAACAGATTCTTCTTGATAATTTGCCTATAAAAACATTAAAAATATCAATTCCTATTACTTTAAGTGAAAAATTATCTTTAAATCTATTAAATGAACAATTGAAATTTTTAGAAGGAAATGCGGATTGGTATAATGACAATCAAATTAAAGAATTATCTCAAAAGTCACCAAAAGAAATTTTATTTCATATATGCAAAGCATCAATTTTGGATATTTGTTCATGTAAAGAAATAAATGAAAAGATATTGTATAATAAATTGTATAATTTGCTTAAAAACACAGAATGTGAACAATATATTCAGGAAACTATAGAAGATTTTCAGGAGGTTAATTTATCATTACTTCCTATTTTAGAATTTGTTGGGAATAAATGTTTTATAGAAATCTGTGATCTTCTAAAGATAGATAATAAAATACTTGAACAAGCAAAAAAAATAACATCAGGATATGAATTTGTTTTTAATGAACATCTAATTAAAGCAACACCTTTTAAGATTTTAAAACAATTAGGATGTAAGGTTCATTGGAAGGATATTGAAAAATATAATTGGTTAAAAAATAAAATAATGGGTAATGTATCTAAAAATAGTGATAATATATTCTATATGGATAGTGAACGTAAAAGAAGATATATCGACATTATAGAAAAAATTGCTTTTTATCAAGATATCGATTCTATAATAAAAAAAGCTAAAACTGATTTTTTACAGATTATGAAAGAAGCTGGTTTAAAACAAGAAAAACTTTCAGAACTATCACAAAAAATCGGAATATAATAATAGACTTATATTAAGTGCTTAAAATAATGTCTATATGAATGGATATTGTTATACATTTTGATTTTATATAATTTTTACTTGTTTTCTGAACATTTAATTGTTACAAAGAGTTAATCAATGTAGTATGGGAACATACTTAGAGAGTATATGGAGTGCATTTTCATTATCCGTGCTTAAAACCTGCTCTTACTACTAGACGAACTTTTTTCTTTTTACTTTGTTTTTCTTCTTTTTGTAGATTCCAACTGTCAGATGAATCTGCTGATTCACAGTCTGAACTAATAGTAATTTCTCCTTGTTTTAAATAAACTAATTTAGTGACTTTTTCGTTATAATTTTTGACAAAAGCATTTGCGGATTCTTGAGCACTTTTTGAAGCTTCATTTAACATTTCTAATCTTAAAGATTTAAAATCTGTTAATTTATAAATACAATCAAATGAAACGAATATACCTTCGGCACCTAATTTTGATAACTCTGCTTTTAATGCGTCAATTTTATCAAATTGAGTTGTTCTTAAAAATATATCATTAGTTGAATAAAATATTTTTTCAGTACGAACAATTTTTCCATCTTCATAAATTTTATCGTTCTTTTCATATAGTGAAAAATCGGATTTATATATATCTGATTCAAAATTTAATTGTTTTAAACAATTTATAATTTTTTCTTTTTCTTTCTCTTTTTGATTATAAACTGTATTAAAGTCTTTATTATTATTACTTATTGATATACGAATTTCTGCAATATCTGAATCTACTATTTTTTCTGATAGACCTTTTACCTCTATTAAGTCTATCTTTGAATGTAATGAAGGAAATGAAAAATATCCAAATCCTAACATTCCAATTGTTACACACAATGCCAAGACAATAGTAATAAATTTATTCATAGTAATTTCTCAATATTTCTTTTATACTAATATAAAAATGTTAATACAATACTTATTTTTTTATTAGATTTAATATGAAATGAAAAATATAATGAAAAAATGAAAATGATATTCAATAAATTTCTAAATGTAAAAATAACATTTAAAAGGTTTTACTTTACTAACGCAAGTAAGATATGAATAGCGGAGAAAGGAAACTTTTATATATAGTATGCAAGAAATGCGGAGTAATATTTATTATAAATCTAGGCATATTCACGGTAAGCAGAGATACAAGTGCAAACAATGTGGGCATCAATACACCAAAATTACTTCGCAAGAGAAACCTGAAAAAGATAAAATTATTGCAATAGTTATGGTTTTATCTAGCTTGTCGATGAACGCGACAGAGACAATTCTTGGAATTACAACGCAAATTGTGATGCGATATGAGGAAAATGTACAACAAATTTATAACAAAGAAGCCGGATGTCTCTTCCGTGAAAGAGGTCGAGATGGACGAAATGCATCACTATTACCAAAAAAATTCAAAAATTGTAGAGTGGAAATCTATAGTATGGGATTTGAGAAAATGCCTCACATCTACGCAGATCGATATGAGAGTTACAAAGAGTTTTTGTCTTCTAAGAATTTAACACAATTCAAAAAAACACATCGCCGGTAGAGCGCAATAATGGACGACAAAGACATTGGCTCACCTCCTTCAGAAGACGATCAATTGAGGTGACCACATCCATTGAAAATCTTTATAAGCTTATGGCTCTTTTGGCTAGATTTAGAATGAACGGATCTATCTATGAATTACTTGCGTTGACAAGGCAAAAATATCATACCAGTACTGCAAAACCTTATTTATTTAATAATATCTGACCACTTGAATGAATCTAAAAATTGTTGATTTATCGCATTATCAAGATATTTTTGCCTTTGGCTTTTATTTCTAAGTTTCATATAACGATTCATTACTCCATCTAGAAGAAAATGGACTAATATTTTTTTATTTTGAGAAATCTTATCATCATCAAAAATTTCTTGACAACTTTTAGCAAAATGAATTAGCATATCATCTTTACTTGATAAAACATTATTAAAAATTTTGCTAAAATCTTGTTGTTGACCAAATTTTGCATCTAGTTTTAAAGCTTCGTTTCTATTATCAGAAAAAGACAGCCAGGATTTGCTTATTTCATCTTTACTAATTTTCAATCCTGATGAAATTCTACAGATAACAGACTCTAATGTAGATTCATATAGACCAATGTTATATTTTATTGCAGAAATAGAATTATAACAAATAGAAAACATAACAAATAAAAACAATCCTTTTTTCATATTATTCTCCATTATTTTTTCATAACAAAAAACTTTATTAATCTTTTTATGTTATCATAATTGTAATTACTTTGCAAATTTTCTAGACTAGCTAATCCTTCAATAAGTGCAGTTGCATGAATTGTTAAATTTTCAACGTTTTTTAAAAACACTCCTTTAGTCTGTGATATATCTAACATCATTAAATGAATGAAAAAATCTCCTATGTCTTTAATCATTCTAATTTCCATAACGGCTTCCCATAATCATCAACATCTTTAATTTGTTTATAATATCCCATAGCATCAGTTTTATGATCTAAAAAAATAGGAGGAGAGAGTAAGTCATATGGATGAAATGTCTCCTCAAATTCTAATTTTTTATTATCTAACTTTAATATGGTCCTTTTATTATCTGATGTATTACTAATTGAATCTAAAATACTCTTATAATAATTTTCCATAAAATATTTTTTTATTGGAATGGGGATACAATTTAGATTTCTTAACATTGTCGTTGTAATAATGCCATTTTTTAAAAGTCCTTGAATATAAATTTCATTTATAGTAGTATCAATAAGATGTTCTGAGAATGCTATATTTATTGCTTCATCCTGCCCAATAATAAAATCTTTATTTATTTCTTGCTTAAAAAAAGATAAGTCTAATTGATTTTTACTATTATCGAAATATTGTTCCCCATAATTTGCTTTATGCAATAATAATATATTTTCTTTGAAATCATTTTCTTTTGACATCATAATAGTCTCAAATACAGTACTGAAACTATTTTGTTCCAATGGCTTATTATAATTAATAAATTTATCAGTAAGAGCTATTAAACTTGTTAAAGCGAGATCACCCCCTATATCTTCATACATCTGAGATAGAGGTCTTCTAGACATTAAAATCAATTGCATTTTAGCATCAAACTGCCCAAATAATTGACTGGAATTAAAAATGTCTTTTAATGATTTATCATCATCTTCCGACAAATTACCTATAGATTCCATTGTTATCGCTACGATAAACATTAAACCTATTAATTTATTATGGTATAAGTTTATTATTTTATTTATACTTGTGTCATCTTTTGAAATAATTAAATCTAAAATCATTTTTTTAAAAGGTAAAGTATGGTATAACAATATTTCTTCAGCGCTGTTACATTTATTTATAAATTTTCCATTGTATTCTATGGGAGATGACATGGTCATTGCAATATACAGAGGAATGGTCCATTCTAAAGGATGCTGTATAGTAATTTGAGGGGCAAAAATAGGACACCATTCCTCCGATGGAATTGAAATAGTATTTTTCATAAATAAAGGATTTTCTTCAAATATTTTAATATTATTTATCTGTTTAAATTTATCTTTAATTATATTAAGCCAATCTTCGAAACTAAATTCTATCTTATTTAATAATTTTAAACATTCTACTGATAATTTTATACCAGAAATACATTGTTCAAATTGATTTTTTTGTTCATATATAAAAGGTTCAGAAACAAATTCAATATCATTACCATCAATTTCTAAATGCCAAGTATATAAATCATTTAATTTGACTTTAAATATAGGTTGTTTCTGAATTTGTTGATTTTTTTTAGCCCATGGACATAAACCACTTACTTCTTGTAGTTCTATCCCAAGTTTGAAATGGTAATGTCTAGCTCTATTGTCTGTTAAACGAAAATAATTGCTTAATGAACAATCAACGTGCTTTACTATAGATAGTATAAAACAAAAAATAACTTTCACTAATTTTATATTCATTTTGAAAATCTCTACAAAACCGCTTTAATATGACATACATACAATTGTTTATCAAGTAATTAAACATTAGACTAAATAATTTAATATAATGATTTTATATAATTTTTCTTTTAATAATAAAAAAAATTACTCTATTAAAATTTTTTTTCTTCTGCTTTAAAGAATCAATGTTTATAAGCTAGTAATATTTTTCAAGTTTATTTATATTTTTCAGAAACAATAAAAATATTTATTAGAGTGAAGTTAGAAGAAGAATTAGAATGCAATTGAATTACCAATTATATAGTTTTTGCAACAGAATATGAAGTTAATGTTAAAGCATCATTGATTTGAGGTTCAAATCTTTTACAAAATTCAAGATAAGAGATTTTCATTTTTTCATAAATTATATTATAAAATCAAGTCATTTCTTTATTTTAGGCTTCCACTTTACTAACGCAAATAAGATATGAATAGCGGAGAAAGGAGACTTATATAGTATGCAAGAAATGCGGGAGCACAGCTTATTATAAACGGAGCATATTTACAGTAAGCAGAGATAAAATTGCAAACAATATGAACGTCAATACACAAAAACTACTCCACAAGGGAAACCTGAAAAAGATAAAATTATCGCAATAGTTATGGTTTTATCTAGCTTGTCGATGAACGCGACAGAGACAATTCTTGGAATTACAACGCAAATTGTGATGCGATATGAGGAAAATGTACAACAAATTTATAACAAAGAAGCCGGATGTCTCTTCCGTGAAAGAGGTCGAGATGGACGAAATGCATCACTATTACCAAAAAAATTCAAAAATTGTAGACTGGAAAACTATAGTATGGGATTTGAGAAAATGCCTCACGTCTACGCAGATCAATATGAAAGTTACAAAGAATTTTTGCCTTCCAAGAATTTAACACAGTTCAAGAAAAACATATCGCCGATAGAGCGCAACAATGGACGACAAAGACATTAGCTTGCTGCCTTCAAAAGACAGTTAATTATATTGACTAAGTTCATTAAAAATTTCCATAAGTTTATGGCTCTTTTTGCTAGATTTAGAATAAATGGATCTATTGATGAATTGCTTGCTTTAGCAAAGCAAAATTGTCACATTTAATAAAATTATAAATATTTCAAATGTTATAGCAGAAGAATTTGTGTTTTTAAATTCGAAAAATAGCAATGCTTATAAATTCTGGATATATATAACTATAATTCTTGTGGATCATAAATTACGCTCCAAAAATATAATCCATAAGAAGGCGCTGTCATTGCTCCTAATTTACGGTCGCACATTTTAAATATATTATTGAAATAATCAATTGACCATTCTCCTGTGCCGACTTTTACTAATGAGCCTACTATATTTCTTACTTGATGATAAAGGAATGATTTAGCGAACAATTTTATTAGAATTAAATCATCTACTCTTTCAACAGTAATATTATTTAACGTCTTGATTGGAGATAATGATTGGCATCCTGCTGCTCTAAATGTTGAAAAATCATGTTTACCCTTTAACAATTGAGCAGCTGAATTCATTAAATTTATGTCAATATTTTTTGTGATTTTCCAAGCCCTATTATTATCTAAACTTAATTTAGCTCTACGGTTGATAATTTTGTAAATGTATCTACGTTCAATGGCATTAAATCTAGCATTAAATGTTGATGGAACTTCTTCCACACTTAATATACTGATAGATTGATTTGCTAGGTGAGCGTTGATACATTCTTGTATACGAAAAGGTTCCAAATGTTTATCTGTATCAAAATGAGCCACTTGTCCTAAAGCGTGAACGCCCGCATCAGTACGTCCAGCTCCTTGGATAGTTACCAAATCTTTTGTTAAAGGCTGCACAGCTTCTTCAATAAATTGCTGAATAGTAGGAAAATTTTTCTGTCGCTGCCAACCGAAAAATGGAGTACCATCATATTCAATAGTAAGTTTATATCTATACATTATTGAATAATTTCTAAATTATGAATTATATATTCTATTTTACTAATTTTATCATTAAGCTTTTCTACTCTCTTTTTATGTTCTTCTATTGTATCTTGAGATGCTTTTTGTATAAAATCTGAATTATTTAATCTGAAAATAGTAGCATCTCTCATTTTTATAAAGTTTTCGACTTCATTTTTTAAACGTATTTTTTCTTTATTAATATCAACTTTTTCATCAATACCTACATGTAAAATAGCACCATTAAATACTAATGGAATTTGTTTATTTACACTATCAACAAAATTAATATTCGACATGGTTGAAATGATTATACCATGAGATTCAACGAAGTTACCCTCGCTATTATCCATTACTTCTAATTTTATATTAAGTTTTTTCCCGACGGAAATTTGCAAACATTGCTTTAATGACCTAATGGAAGAAATAATCTCTTGTAATAATTTTACTTCTTTTATTGACTGTTTAAAATCAATTTTAATGTTTTTAATTTGAGGCCAAGAAATTTCAACAAGACCTAATTCTCCACTAAGTTTTTTAGATATAAATGGAGTTATTGGATAAAGTACTTTTGTAAATTGTAAAATAGACCAAGCTACTGTATCTCTAATTTCTTTTTTAAGTAATGTCTGATTTAAATTATATCCTTCTAACTTTGTATAATCAAAAGATGTCTGTTGTAGAATAGGCTTAATACATTCCATGTACCAATCACAAAATGAGTTCCATAAACATTGGTAAATAAATTTAGTCGTATCATCAAATCGATAATTATCCAAAGCTTCTTCAACTGAAATAACCATATTTTTTATTTCAAAAATAATCCATTTATTTAATGGATGAATAACCTTATTTGGGTCATATTCACTATCATTAGTACATCCGTTCATTTGTGCGAATCGTACTACGTTCCATAACTTTGTTAAAAAATTTCTGCTTAGCTCTACGATTTGATCGTTCATTTTAATATCTCTACCAGGAGATGACATATAAGCTAAAGTATATCTGACCGCATCAGTTCCGTATTTATCACAAAGACTTAAAGGATCGACTACATTTCCTTTAGACTTTGACATTTTATTTCCTTTATTATCTCTTATTAATCCGTGTATATAAACACTTTTAAATGGAATTTTATTGATAGCGAATAACGACATCATTATCATTCTTGAGACCCAAAAAAATATAATGTCAAAACCTGTTACGACTAACATATTGGAAATAAATCTTTCTAAGTCTTTTGTGTTTTGTGGCCAGCCTAAAGTAATAAATGGCCACATACTGGAGGAGAACCAAGTATCTAAAACATCTGGATCTTGTGTTAACTCTATTGAATTGCTTCCATAATACTTTACCGCTTGCGCTTTCGCTTCAGATTCTGTTTCAGCAACAAAAATTTGATTGTTTGGGCCATACCAGGCCGGTATACGATGTCCCCACCAAATTTGACGAGATACACACCATGGTCTTATATTTTCTAACCATTCAAAATACAAATTTTCCCAATGTTTTGGAATAAATTTAATTTTTCCAGATTTAACTACTTCAATAGCAGGTTTAGCTAATTTTTCTGCGTTTACAAACCATTGATATGTCAAACGTGGTTCAAGAATAACACCTGATCTATCCCCAAATGGTAATGTTTGTTTTATATTTTCCATGCCAACTAATAGTTCTTTTTTACCTAAAAGTTCTAAAACTTTTTTCCTGGCTTCAAATCTATCCATACCTTGGAAAATTTCTGGAACTTTATCATTAAGTTCAGCTTTGGTGTTAAATATATCTATAATTAGAAGTTTATGGCGATATCCCACTTCAAAGTCATTAAAATCATGTGCTGGGGTAATTTTTACAGCTCCAGTTCCTTTTTTTGGATCTGCATACTTATCTGCAATAACAGGAATTATTCTATCAGTTAATGGAATTTTTACATTTTTACCAACAAATTTAATATAACGTTTGTCGTTAGGATTAACTGCAACAGCTGCATCTCCAAATAATGTTTCTGGTCTGCTGGTTGCAACTATTATAGAATCTGAACCGTCTTCTAATTCATATTTAATATGCCATAAATGCCCGTTAATTTCTTTTTCAACAATTTCAAGATCAGATATAGCGGTTTCTATTAATGGATCCCAGTTCACCATTCTTTGATCTCGATAGAGAAAACCTCGTTTATATAATTGTACAAATACTTTAGATACTGCCTTTTTGCTATCCTCATCCAATGTAAATCTTAATCGAGAGAAATCACAAGAAATACCTATTCGTTTCATTTGATCAAGTATTTTGTAACCAGAACTTTCTTTCCAAAACCAAATTTCTTTTAATAACTGTTCTCGTGTTAAGGTTCCTTTTTGTACACCAGAAGCATAAATTTTTTTCTCTACTAACAATTGGGTTACTATACCAGCATGATCCAATCCGGGTTGGAATAAGACATCAAAACCTTTTAATCTTTTATATCTAGCAATAATATCTTGAAGTGTGAAACAAAGAGCATGTCCCATATGTAAACTTCCAGTAATATTTGGAGGAGGCAATAAGATCATAAATGGATCAGCTTTGGAATTCCTCTGGGAAGCCTCAATATCAAAAGAAAAATTTTTCTCAAACGATTTTGGATCAAAAACTCTGTCTAACACATTAACCTCTATTAAAAACTTGAATTATTCTATATAAAACTTTATCATTATTCAATTATTATACGAGTATTTCTGAAATTATTGTAAAATAACTTTTTCAAAATTAAGATAAAATTGAAATAATTTCAGAAGAGTATTTTCAAATATCTATATAAAATTCAATATTGTTGATATAATCTAAAGATTAAGGAAATTATAGAAATGCAAACAAAAAGCTTTAAGCTTATTTTTTTGTTAATAGTTTTCAATTATTGTTCTTTTATTAGCGCTTTTTTTAATGAGCATAGCTCTTCAGCTATAAAAAAAACTTGGATTTCAAAAGATAGGGAAATATACACACTAAATATAGATTTATACGATGGTTTTGATTTTATACCTAGAATACATACTCTTTCTAATGGCTTAAAAATGTTTTTATCGTTCAAAAGACCTGTTAGTAATCCGAAAATGGATTATGGAAACCATGGAATGATTAAAGGATATTTTTTTGAAAAATTTGGGAAATCTTCTTTAATGTTTGTTATGGCATTTAATAAAAATGTCGTATTTATCAAAAAAAGTTATACAAAAAATGCTATAAAAATCAGTTTTAAACCAGTACAAAAACCGACAATAATTATTGATGCTGGACATGGAGGTAAAGATCCTGGTACTCGTTCTCCTTATGTTGGACAGACTGAAAAAAATATTTCTCTAGTTACTGCTATTGAACTACGGAAGGCATTATTAAAAACAGGTAGATATAATGTTGTTTTAACAAGAGATGAAGATAAATTTTTATCATTGGATGACAGATTATCTATAATTAATTCTTCAAATGGATCTATATTAATATCTATACATACAGATTATAATGATGATAGTACTCTTAGAGGTATGTCTGTTTATACTTTACCGGATAATGCGCTATCTATATGGGAAAATCAGGTCATTTATCAAGATAATTTAAAAAAGTCTAAATGTTTCGCACAATATTTAATGGATTATGTTCCTAAATTCTGTAAAATAAAAAATAAAACTTGTCGTAGTGGTGATTTAAAGATTTTAAAGAATACAATTCCTTCTGTACTAATAGAGTTGGGATGTATATCCAACAAAATTGATAGTAATCTTTTATTATCGAAATTATTTCGAGAAAAAGCCATTTATGCTATTGTGTATGCATTGGATAAGTTTTTTAAAACGAGCAATAAATGAATGATGAAGATATTTATGATAGAGCAAGTCGATTATCTCGGCAGGAAATTATTACTGATGAGGATAAATTACAAATAAAAAGAAAAAATGCCAATAAAAAATTATTAAAGATATATCATTTTTTTTCTCGTATATTATTTTATTTTATTTGTTTCTTTTTTGCTCTAATAGGCATAGGGGGAGCATGCTTTTTTATTACATTGTATTTGATTAATGTAGATCTTCCTAATCATAATACTTTGAAAAATTATAATCCAAATATCTCTACTAGGGTTTTTCTTCAAGATGGTTCAAAATTATGTGAATATTCTGATGAAAAAAGATATTTTATACCTATTGATTTAGTTCCAGATAAAGTTATTAATGCTTTTATTGCGGTTGAAGATAAACATTTTTTTAAACATTTTGGTGTTGATGTCTATGGAATATTACGTTCTTTATTAACAAATTTAAAAAGAATAGGAACGGGTCAAAGACCTCAAGGTGCATCTACAATAACTCAGCAAGTGGCTCGTATTTTTTTAATAAAAAGTAATGAGGTATCTTATATTAGAAAGTTAAAAGAGGCTGTTTTAGCATATAGAATAGAGAATACTCTTAATAAAAGACAAATTTTAGAGCTTTATCTAAATCAAATTTATTTGGGATTAGGTGCATATGGTATTGTAGCAGCTGCAAAAACCTATTTCGATAAAACAATTAGTGAGTTGACAATTTCAGAATGTGCATATCTAGCTATTTTAGCTAAAGGGGCAAATAATTATCATCCTGAAAAACATAAAAGTAAAGCTATATCCCGTAGAAATTGGGCGCTTGGTAGAATGTTAGAAGATAGATATATAACTAAAATTGAATATGAGAAAGCAATTCATGAAGAACTTTTTACAGTAAAACAACAAAAGAATGGGTATTTAGCGGAGTATTTTTCGGAAGAATTAAGAAAGGATATCAAAAATAAATATCCAAATGAGATTCTGAATAAAGAAGGGATGATAGTTAGGGCTACTCTTGATAGTAATTTACAATATCATGCTTATTATGCTCTTAAAAAAGGCATTGAAAATGTTGATCGTAAATTTGGATGGAGAGGAGCTATATCTCACATACAGTTAAATCAAGATAAAAATAAAATTTTACCGATTTTGAAAAGTATTAATTTACCTAAAGGAGGAGAAAACTTCTTAAAAGCAGTTTTCCTCGGTTATAATCGTAAAATTTTATTAGAAAATAAATCAATATCACAACTTACAAATGAAGATTTTAGATGGGCAAAAAGTTTAAAAGCAGGAGATGTTATTTTAGTAGAAAAAGAAAAAAATCGATATTTATTAAAGCAGATTCCTGAAGTTCAAGGTGCTATTGTTGTTATGGATGTTCATAATGGAAGGATTCTTGCTATGCAAGGAGGATATTCATTTACTCAAAGTGAGTTTAATCGTGTAACTCAAGCTAAAAGACAAATTGGTTCAGCATTTAAACCTTTCGTCTATCTTGCAGGCTTAGAAAATGGATTTGCTCCTAACTCAATTATAGATGCTACTCCTATTGAAATAGATTTAGGTGGAGGACAAGGAATTTGGAAGCCTAGAAATTATCGTGGAGCTATTCTTGATAAAATTACTTTTAGACAAGCTATCGAAAGATCTGTAAATACTGCAACTATTCGTATTGCAAAGGAAGTCGGAATGAACAAGATTGCTAAAATCGCAACTGATTTTGGTTTATTTGAAGAGATGCCTGAATATCTGTCATATGCATTAGGTGCAGGAGAAACTACTTTATTAAAACTCGTTACTGCATATGCAATGTTAGCAAATGGAGGTAAAAAAATAGAACCAATAATGATAGATTATATTTTTGATAGAAATGGTAAAGTTATTTATAAATCAGATATAAGAAAATTAGGAAATAGTAATGATGAATATCCTCCTCGTTTGATCGATATGAGACCACAAATATTAAATGAACAAAGTATTTATCAACTGACTTCTCTATTAGAAGGGGTTATTCAAAGAGGTTCAGGAGCATCTGCTAGATTTTTAAATTTTCCAATTGCGGGAAAAACTGGAACTAGTAATGAAAGTAAAGATACTTGGTTTGTAGCTTACACCCCAGATATTGCTATTGGTGTTTTTATCGGATTTGATGATCATACTAAATCTTTAGGAAAGAATGCCAGCGGTGCGACAACAGCTTTACCGATATTTATTAATTTTATGCAAAACGCTAAGAAGTTTTTTATTCCAAAACCATTCAAAGTACCAAAAGGTATTAAGCTTCGGAAAATAGATCTAGTAACAGGAACAAACCCAAAGGGGAATGTTGATATAATAGAAGCATTTAAACAGAATGAAGAAGTAAATGAAGATATTTTAGAAGATCCATCTGAAAATAATTTAGAACTAATTGATAATAGTATTAAAACTGATAATAATGAAGTAAAGCAAGTTTTTGGTATATATTAAAATAAAAAGTTTCAGGAATTGTTACAAGGGATTCTATATTAAAATGAAATTCATTTTAATTGTTTAAATTATATGATAAATAAGGGAAGGATAGCATAATATGCAATGGGTTTTTTTATTGTTTGCAGGTTTACTGGAAATTGTTTGGGCAGTGGGTTTAAAATTATATGGATTTTCTCAAATTATACCTAGTATTATTATCATTTTTTGTATGATTTTCAGTTTTTATTTTTTAATGTTAGCACTTAAAAGTTTACCCATTGGAACTGCTTATGCTATTTGGACAGGTATAGGAACATTAGGCTCAGTAATATTTGGAATAATTCTGTTTAAAGAACCAATTACATATATGAGGCTTATTTTTATTAGTTTTATATTATTTGGTATAATTGGTTTGAAATTACTAGCAGACTAATAAATTATTATAAGAATTGTAATTTATGATAGGTTTTAGAAAAAATTATTTTTCTTCTGATAACTCAATTATATAATTTAAAAATTCTTGACTTTGATAATTAGCAATCCCTACATATCCCCATACAAATTGTCCTTTTTTATCTTGGATAATGCATGTAGGAATACCTTCTATATTTTTTAATGTTTGAGGAGAAATAGATTTGTATTTTTGTAATGAATTAATATTATTAGCTTTATAATAAATGGATACCCCATTATCACTGATATTATCTTCTATAATCAGTGGGATAATTTTAACATTCGTAATTTTTAGAGAATTTAGTTTTTCTTGTAATATATCTAAATCTTTAAATACAGAAGGGCAATTTGGGCACCATGTTGTTGTAAAAAATAAAATAATGACATTATTTTTTAATTCACTTAATTTATAATTGGCATTATTATCAATAGAAGAAATTTGCATATTAAAATTTTCAATTTTTTCCATATAACCAGCTTGTTCTGAAAATGGTTTGTTTTTTTTACTAATAGTTCCTGATTTTTCAGAAATTTTATTTAAAATTCCGTATATCAATCCTGTGTTATCATTAGCTTCTGTGTTTTGAGAACATTCTGCTACATTTATTAAAAAAAAGCCTACACAATATAAAATATATTTTTTATACTTTAGAAGGTTAAGTACAGATGCAACGCTCATGAAATATATCCTTTTTTTCGTCATTTTTTTATTTTGTGTTTCTTGTGGGAAAAGATGTGAGTTGATTCCTTATGAAAAAGAGACTCCATCTTATCCACGACAATACCCATCTAATGATATTAATATAACTGAATATGAATAATAACAAAAGATAAATTTTATTGAATTTGTAGGCTATTATCAGATGTCATATCTGAAATAACAGGATTTTCTTCAATTATTTCTAAATCATCAGATTCTATATTAAAATTTTCATTTTTAATATCAGAGAGATCATTATTTGAGTTATCTATGTAATTTTCTTTATTTGATATTTCTTGTTCTGCCCCAGATAATTCAGTATTCTGTGAAGTATTAATTTCATGAGATTGTGAATCATTTTGATTATTCACTTCTACAGGTAAGATACTTTTATGTGTTTTGATTTTTTCCATAAGTCTATCAATATCTTCTTGTATCAAATCTATATTTTTATTGATTCCCTTTATTTCCATAAGTTTATTATATAAATTAGCTGTCTTGTTGAATTGATTTATAATTGTTTTTAATGCGTTTGATTTTTCAAATAAAGAATCTGATTTTTTGAATATAATCAGAGAGCTTTTTTGATTATTTTTTGTTGTATCCTCTGATAAAAGTTGAGTAGTTTTTTTAATGTTTCTTGCTACCAAAACTTCTTCATCTAATTCCGCAGTTTCCGAGAAATTTGCTTCACTCATTACATGTAAATTCTCTAGAATTTTATCAAAAAATTCATGCTCTATCATATTTAGGATAAGATCAGTTATTTCTTGATTATCAATTTTTTTCAATCTAAAAGGGATAGTTTTTATAGCATTATATGAATCCACTATGTTTTTCAGAATATAACACTTTTCTTTAAAATTTCCAGATATTGTTTGGCTTATACTATTTAAAACATTTTTTATTTGTTCAGATTGGGAATCTTCTAATAAATCACTTGGAATTTTTTTTAGTTGAGTAGATATCCAATTACAAAAGTTTGTAATAGCATCTTTATTAGCTTTATCCGTCCATTTAATAATACACTCCTTAAGTTCTGCGGATACTTCAGTACTGAATACTAGGGTTAATTCATTTTTTGCTGCTTCTATGTCCATATAGAATAAAGTATTTTGAACTTGCTCGATCATTGATTTATCAATGTCTTCTAAAAAATATGCCGAAGTTTCACATATTAAATTATATGAAATTAAAATTTTTTCTAGGATACAAATTTTATTATATACACTATTTAATTTCGTATTAAAATCTAATAGCAGAGTTTCTACAATATTTTTTTGTTCTTGTAGCTTTTTATTGTCTCTATTAGATAACCGTCCTTGAGATAGTTTCTCTACATTATTATTAATTATTTTCAATAAATCATCAACAGAGAATATTTCTGTTGATGAACCAATTAATATTCCATTTGGTTCATTATTAGGCATTGGTATATTTGTTGGAATTTTTACGATTTCTTGCTCTTTGTCTTGTATCATTACATTTGGAATAGAAGTTGTTTTTTTATGTGAACTATTTGTTTTGTCAAAATTATTTGAGATTGGTTCTGTAGTATGTTCTGCTATTTTAGGTTTATCTTGAAATGTTTCTTCTTTTGCAATTTGTACAGGTCCAGTACCTTTAATAAAATCCCAAAGACTAAATTTCGCTTCGGAACTCATAAAGCATAAATTCCCTATGGCTATTATAATTGTAAATTTTGAACATATATTTTTTTTCATGGTCTTCTATCCAAGCAATTGCATATATAGAATAACTTAAAATTATGGAAAAGTCAAATAACTTATTGATTTTTATTAGTTTTTAACTTTTTATTTACTTTTGAGATTTATACATATGTGTACTTTTTTAATATAAAATCATTATAATATTAGCTAATTTAAAATTGATAATTATAAACCAAGAAATAAAGTATGATTCGATTTATCTCCAAAAGAATTCATTTTCAATTTTACTAACAAATCATTTTTTGCACTTCTTTCTACAGAATTTAAATCCATTATTGGTTTATTATTTGCAAAATTTACTATTTGAAGTAACGGATTATCTTTAGAACGAGAAGCGAAATCTAATGCATTATCATAGTTAATATTATTATTGGAAAAATCAATGACCTGAATATATTTCATTTGTTCTATAGGAAGACTTTTGATTCCTTGACCTATATTGTTTTCCCTAAAATATAAGTATTGCAATCCGCAGTTATTTAAAGAAGAACATAAAGAAGCAAATATATTTTCATCCATTTTACAATTATTAGCAATTAATGTTATTAGTTCTGTAGAGTTTTTAATCGATTCAGATAATTCTTTAGCTGATTTATCGCTTAAAGGATTTCCTGAAATATTCAAGCTTTTTAAATGAGTTAACTTAGGTAAAGCTTGTGCGAACATCTGCAAAACTGAGTCATGTAATTTCATATATGAAATATCTAAGAATTCTAATGGCATTGGAGTAATAGCATCTCTAAATATAATAGCATTGTGATAAGCTTTAACATGATCATGTTTTTCAAAGTCATGGAAGTAAAATTTTAATTTTCTTAAATTTTTCATATTTTTTAAAGAATTAAAAAATATTGTTGTTTGTTCTGGTGTGCTTTCTAATACAGAAAATTCAAATTCTACCAATTGAGTTAATTCTTTTAATATATCTAAAAATTTATTATATTCTTCACTTTCTTGAACAGAACTAAAACCTATTGTGAGTGACTTTAAGCTATTAGAAGAAGCTTGTAATATTTTGCTTAATTCTTCTATTCCCTGTTTCCCTACCGCTCCTAAAGTTATATTAATTGCCTGTAAGTTTTTTAATTGAAATAACGCACCGATTAATCTTGTTGATTCTGCTAACTCAACATCTGGTTCAATTAAAGTTATTGCTGTAAGTTCTTCATTTATTTGTAGAACTTCAACAATATCGTCGTAATCTTTTTTTGATATTTTACATTTATTAATAACTAAATTTTTTAATGTCTTAGGAAGGTATTTTTGTAAATTTTCTAAAATTTCTCTGGTTAAAACTAGTTTATGAAGATCTACGCTTTGTAGATTTTGATATTTAGAAAAAAAATCAATATCATCAAAGTTAAATTTATTATCTAATGGTTCTACATAGAAATTTTTATCACGTCCGAGCATATAAAGTTTATTTTCAGTAATTCTTAATCCCACTACATCATCATCTATTATTTTATTGTTACTTCTAACGAATGGACTCATATCAGCATTTTCTATTTCCTCATTGGATTTTGTATTTGATATAGGAGTTCGATTAATAGAATTTACTTGTCCATTTCCTAATGTACTGAAGAATATAGATGATAATAGAGAAGATAAAATTATACTATATGCACCACAAGCTCTAATCTTCATAATATAATACTCCATAAAACAATATTTATGGATCTATAAAAACATAAAAAAGTAAATAAGTTCTGAAAATTTTTCTTATTTTTAAATTTATTTTATTATACTAGATAATAAATAAGGAGTAGTTTGTTATGGATGTCTTAGCATCAATTAGAAAATTGTTATATTTGGATAATAATAAATCAATAAAAAAAGAAAGATGCTTATCTAAAAATATTTTGAGGGATTATGATATTCGAGGAATATGGAATGTTAATTTATTCGCAGATGACGCTTATCATATAGGAAGAGCATTTGGTACTTATTTATATAGGAAAAATTTGAAAAAAGTGGCAGTAGGGCAGGACTGTAGAAATTCTTCAGATACTCTTTCTAACAACCTTATTAATGGATTAACTCGTTCTGGAATGGATGTTTTTGAATTAAGTGTATGCCATACTCCTATGATGTATTATACTGTTAATAAATTCGAAATGAATGCTGGTATTATGGTTACTGGTTCACATAATCCGGGTGAATATAACGGCTTTAAATTTATGCTAGGAACCGATCCATTCTATGGTGATGATATAAAAAAATTAGGGCAAATGATAAATAAGAAAGATTTTATTGAGGCTAACGGTAGAGAAATTATAATGAATGATATTTTCTCTAAATACATTTCTGAGGTTTTAAATGGATTTGATTTTTCTGATGATTTGCGTATCGTTTGGGATATAGGCAATGGTGCCACGAGTAATGCAATAAAGGAAATTGTTACAAGAATTCCTGGTCAGCATCATGTACTGTTTGAAGATATGGATGGTAATTTTCCAAATCGTTTACCAGATCCTACAGTTGCTGATAATATTAGCTATCTTAGAAAATTTATAATGTATAATAAATTTGATATAGGATTTGCATTTGATAGTGATGGAGATAGATTGAGCGTTGTCAATTCTGAAGGACAAATGTTATATAGTGATCAAGTTTTGGGAGTTTTTGCAAAAGATTTTTTAAAAAAAAATCCAGGTGCTCAAGTAATTGCAGATGTTAAAGCATGTAACAGTTTATTTGATACAATAAGAGAATATGGAGGTATCCCTATTATGGAAAAGGTAGGACACTCCTTTATTAAGGCTAAAATGAAAAGTAGTGGAGCCTTGCTAGCAGGAGAGATGAGCGGACATTTTTTTTTCAAAGATCGTTGGTATGGTTTTGATGATGGAATTTATGCAGCTCTTCGTTGTTTAGAAATATTAAGTTCAAATAAAAATGCATTTACGAATTTACCATATGGATTCGTTACTCCTGAAATACGTATTCAATGTGATGAGGATAAAAAATTTGTTATTATTAAGGAAATAAAAGAAAAATTAAATAAAGATTATATCAAAATAATAGATATTGATGGTATTCGAGTATCGAATGACTATGGATGGTGGTTGCTTAGGGCATCAAATACCCAAAATGCGTTATCCCTTAGAGTTGAAGCTAATAAAAAATGCGATATGATAAGATTATTTGATGATATAAGTCACTATGTTCAACCTTATATTCATGATATTAAAAATATATTGATACATTATGTATAAAGAATTTATCGAATTATTAAAAAGTAAAATTTCTATAGTTGATATTGTTTCTTCTCGTGTCCGATTAAAAAAAAAAGGTAATGATTGGTTCGGTCTATGTCCTTTTCATAAGGAAAAAACGGGTTCATTTAAAGTTGATGAGTCTAAAGGGCTTTTTTATTGTTTTGGATGTGGAGCCGGAGGGGATACAATAAAATTCGTTATGGATTTTGATAAAATTTCATTTCAAGAAGCAGTAGAGTTATTAGCTCATCAATATGGTTTAGAAATTCCAAAAGAGAAAAGTATAAAAGCATTACCATTTCAATGTTTATATGACATTTTAAATATTTCGAAAAATTATTTTATTGAAAAACTTAATGATAAAATAGGGAAGGGGGCTAGAGATTATTTAGCGTTAAGAAAAATTAGTAATGAATCTATTGAAAAATTCCAACTGGGATTTGCCCCTGATAATACAGAATTATATTCTTTATTAAAGGAAAAAGGATATAGCGACATTGATTTAATTAGAGCTGGGATATTTATAAAATCAAACTCCAATCACTTGTTAATTAATAGATATAAACACAGATTAATATTTCCTATTTTAAATAGTATAGGGCTTTGTATCGGATTTGGTGGGCGTATTTTAAATGGAACAGATCGAGCAAAATATATAAATTCACCTGAAACAGAAATTTATAAAAAGAGTGAACATCTCTATAGCTATAATTTGGCTAAAAAAGGTAAGACTCATCAAATCATAATTACAGAAGGATATCTTGATGTAATTTCTCTACATCAAGCAGGGTTTGATGGAGCAGTTGCTCCTTTAGGCACATCTATAAGTGAGATACAAATTAATATGTGTTGGAAAATTTGTAATAATCCAGTGATTGCTTTAGATGGAGATAATGCAGGTATCAAAGCCTCATATAGATGGATTGATAAAATATTATATAATTTACAACCCGGAAAATCATTTAATTTTGCAATTTTACCTCAGAATACAGATCCAGATTTGTTATTATACAATAATCAAAAGTCTATTATTGATAATGCTATATTAAATGCTAGACCTTTATCTCAATGGCTTTGGGATGGTGCTTTTGCATTATATCCATCACAAACTCCTGAACAAAAATCTGAGCTTATACAGATGTTATTAAATAAAGTAAGTAATATACAAAATATCTCTTTAAAAAAATTGTATATACATGATATTAAAAAAAGAGAATATGAATTATATAAAATAAAAAACAAAGTAATAAATCGTGAAAATCTTCATGTTACAAAATCAGCAATAGAGAAAATTGAACAAATGTTGATTGTAATATTATTGAAGTATCCATATATTATTAATAGTGTTATAGAAGATTTAGTAAAATGTGAATTTAGTAATGCCAGAGTTCAAAAGTTAAAAGAGAAGATTTTAGATTATTATAATGAGGTTGGGTGTAAAGAATTTGACAAATTTATAGAATATATGAACTTAATTTTTAATGAAAATAGAGAAAATTTCATAAATATTGATTCTTATTCTAAATTTATAGAGGGGAATATTGTTAGTGACAGAATTTTAGTTATTTGGAACAAATTATTTTTTAAATATTTATCTATAACAAAAATGAATAATGATTTACAGAAAGCTGAAGATAGTTTAAAATATTCTTTCTCAGAAGATGATTGGCAAAGATTTAAGGCATTAAAAAAAGAGATTATTTCTGATCGTATAAAATAACAGGAGTTATAATGAGTGCAGTATCAAATTCAAAAATTATTGAAAATGAAGAGCAGCAAAATAGTTATAATGAGAAAAATTCTGAAATTGAATTTACTCAATTACTAACATTGGGTAAAGAGCGTGGTTATATTACTTATGATGAATTAAATGACGCATTACCAAAAAAAAAATTTTCATCTGAAAAAATAGATATTGCAGTTTCTAGTATTTTAGATATGGGGATTCAATTAATTGAAGCTGAAGAAGCGGATACTTTTAGAAACGAAACAGATAATAATTCTAAAGCAGAAGAATCAGTTCCAGAAACAAATAATGATGATTTACTTCGTACAGATGATCCAGTCAGACTTTATCTTCGTGAAATGGGTGATGTTGAGTTATTATCTAGAGATGGAGAGATAGAGCTTGCAAAAAAAATAGAAGAAGGATATGCGGAAGTTTTAAGCGGTTTAAGTGAAAGTCCTAGAACTTTTATTCAATTTCAAAATTGGATTATAGATTTACAAAATCATAAAATGTTATTAAGAGATATAATTCAAATAGATAATGGGAAAGAACAATCTGATTCTGAAGATTCTGAATTAGATGAATTATCAGATGATG
The DNA here is from genome assembly GCA_964532905.1 of uncultured Holosporaceae bacterium. Classification (GTDB taxonomy): domain Bacteria; phylum Pseudomonadota; class Alphaproteobacteria; order UBA3830; family UBA3830; genus UBA3830. Next base: position 1,320 of record CAZHJM010000008.1, on the reverse strand, counting down.
GTTTATCTGATAGTGTAACACAAGAATCAAGTGAACAAGAAGAAAAAATGCTTCCAAATATTATAGGATTACTTAACAAAGCAATACATCTTCATCAACGTATTCTAAAATCAAAGAATCCTTCCACGAAACAAAAAATAGAAATAGTTTCCATAATTTCACAACTTAATCTAACACAAAAAATTATTGATTCAATGTGCGAAGATTTAAGTAATTTAAATAAGAAATTAATAAAAAATGAAAGTACTTTATTAAGGTTAGCTCAAGATAATGGAATTAGTAGAGAAGTTTTTTTAAAAAATTATTATGGAAATGAAATAAATAAAAATTGGGAAAATTCGTTATTGAAATTTTCCAATTGGAAGAGATTTTTTGATAAATGTCGTGATTCTATTATTAATGCTCAGATTATAGCAAAAAATGTTGAAGATGAATCTATGTTACCGCTTAATGTATTTAGGAAATTAGTTTCTTGTATTCAGAAAGGAGAAAGAAAAGCAAATAGAGCAAAAAAAGAAATGATAGAAGCAAATTTGCGTTTAGTGATTTCTATTGCTAAGAAATATACAAATAGGGGATTACAATTTTTGGATTTGATTCAAGAAGGTAATATTGGTTTGATGAAAGCTGTGGATAAATTCGAATATAGAAGAGGATATAAGTTTTCGACTTATGCTACATGGTGGATTAGACAAGCAATTACCCGTTCTATAGCTGATCAAGCTCGTACAATTAGAATTCCAGTGCATATGATAGAAACAATAAATAAGATAGTTAGATCCTCACGTCAGATTTTGAATGAAACAGGTAGAGAGCCGACTCCAGAGGAATTAGCAGAACATTTACATATGCCTCTAGATAAAGTTCGAAAAGTTTTAAAAATAGCGAAAGAGCCTGTCAGTTTGGAAGCTCCTATAGGTGATGAGGACGATTCGCATTTGGGAGATTTTATTGAAGATAAAAATATTGCGCAGCCTGTAGATTCTGCAGTTAGTTCAAATTTGCGAGAAACTACAACATTAGTGTTGGCAAGCTTAACTCCTAGAGAGGAACGTGTACTTAGAATGCGTTTCGGTATAGGAATGAATAGTGATCATACTCTAGAAGAAGTAGGTCAGCAATTTTCTGTCACTAGAGAACGTATAAGGCAGATTGAAGCAAAAGCTTTAAGAAAGTTAAAGCATCCCAGCCGTTCAAGAAAATTAAAAAGTTTTTTAGATGTTTAATTAATTATATTTATTTTTTTTCATACAAGTGTGTGCAGGTGTTGTATATAGGCAACAGTTAAATAAGTATTTAAATATAAAGTTTGTTGAAAAG
>CAZHJM010000007.1:63714-64850 GCA_964532905.1 uncultured Holosporaceae bacterium | reverse complement strand
CATATTGTTATGAAAGAAGAGACAAAGTCGAAAAACAAAATGGATTCTCACGCTCGCTACACTCGCTCAGAATGACGAAAAAAGCGTAAAGGGTGGTCAAAAATAGAATTTAAAAGAAATTCCTCTTGGCGTCATTGCATGGAGCCATATAGGTTCCGCTTGTTGCGTGGTAATCCATTGTAGCTGCTCTTTCTAGTGTCATTGCGAGGAGTAAAGCGACGTGGCAATCCATACGATAAAGCAGTCGGTAGCATAATGGAAGTAAGCAAATAGATTCTCACGCTCACTACGTTTGCTCAGAATGACATGGGTATGGAGGAATAAAAGTCCAGAATGACGCTTAGCCTAGAAGGCGTATGGAAGAAGAGAAATTTAAAATGGCGCTAGACAGTATCATTAGATAATTTTAACCTTCGAAATACTAAATTTTGAAATTTATATATAAAATTAATTTTTTTTAACTATGTCAAATTATAATAAATAAAAATAGTAATTAAATGGAGGAACAATGAAGAAAATACTATTAGGAGCTGTAATGGCTACATTACTAACATCCAGTGCTGATGTAAATGCTCTATTAAGGTCAACAAGAGACGTAAATGATGCTACATATGAACTAGCTTTAGGACAAAATTATTTACCTAAATTATCTGATGCAACCGGTAATGTTAATACTCTTATACAAATGTTCACGAACTTTGCAAATAGCGATCAATATAAAGATGCTATAAAAACTTCAACTGTTTTGAAAACAAATGTCACTTCCATACAAAAACAACTGAAAGTATTATTGAATCTTTTCCAGAAGTTCCATGCTAAAACTGCATCTAAAACAGTCGATGGTCTAGTAAAGAAAGCAATAACAGCACTTACAACAATAAATACTAATTTAAGTGCATTAAAAAATGACCAAACACTTATTGACAATAATAAAAGATTTTGGGATATATGGGGTGCAGAAATAACAAAAGAAATAACAGAATTTGTTGAAAATCTAAAAGTTCTTGGAACATCATCTAATTTAAGTGATGGAAGTGCAAGTACATTATTAGCATCGGATATAAATAATAATGTTAAAAAGAAAGCTACACAGATAGTTACAGATGCTACATTAATATCAGGAGATATGAAACAAT
>CAZHJM010000007.1:0-63614 GCA_964532905.1 uncultured Holosporaceae bacterium | reverse complement strand
AAGTTTTATATTGTTTAACTGCAGATAATATACTGTTCAAAGGATATTTATTGTTTATTGGCATTATCTTAGAACGTAATTCATCATTTGTAGCATGTAAAGATAACGCTAATTTAACACCGAATTGAGATAAAATACTTAGTTGATTACTAATAATACCACAAGTCGATACTGTTATTTTATTACGAGGAAAATTATGCGTTTTTTTATCTAATAATATTTGTAATACTGAAAATAACGAATCTGTATTTAATAAAGGCTCCCCCATACCCATAAACACAATATTAGAAATATTGAAATGTTCTTTCCAAAACAAAACTTGCGCCATAATTTCTGATGATGTTAAATTCCTAGTAAAACCTTGAGTTCCCGTATGACAAAACTTGCATCCCATAGCACAACCAACCTGAGATGATATACAGATAGTATTACGATTCTTTTCTGGAATAAACACTGTTTCTACACATGCGCTATCGCTAAACTGTAGCAAAGCTTTTTGAGTACCATCTACTGATTTTTGAATATTTATACAATTTCCTTTTGATAAAGAAAATTTTTGTTGTAGAATGCTTCTCGTATAGATAGATAAATCACTCATTTTTTCAAAAGATGATGAAAGCTTTTTATGAATCCAAGGATATACTCTTTTTGCATCTAATTTACTAAGCCCTTGTTCAATAAATAATTCACATAATTGTGATAAAGGTAATCCTATTATATTTACTTGCATTGTGCTTTCGCTAATTTATCAGCTTTTTCATTATATTTATTACCGGTATGTCCTCTAATCCAATTCCAAACTATATTATGTCTTTTCGATTGTTCTAACAATTTCAACCACAAATCTTTGTTTTTCACTTCTCTTTTAGTCGAATTTTTCCAGTTATTCTTTTCCCAGTTTTGTATCCAAGAAGTAATACCACTCTGAACATATGTACTATCAGTAAAAATTTCTACTTTTGAATCATCTTTTAAACTCTTTAGTGCATTAATTGCCGCAGAAAGTTCCATGCGATTGTTAGTAGTGTATTCTTCTCTACCTGATATTTCTAACTCTTTTCCATTATCGAAAATAATGATTGCACCCCACCCTCCTATTCCAGGATTTCCATTACAAGAACCATCTGTATAAATTTTTATTGACATAATTCTATTTCTCCATAAAATACATATTTTGCTTGACCTTGCTGGGTAATGGTTGAATCATCATTGATTATTATATTTAAACTCCCTCCTTTTTGATGGACAATTAGTTCAGAAGAAACTTTTCCCAATTTGAACGCAGCAAAAGCTGTAGCACAGGCTCCACTACCGCAAGCCATAGTGATCCCTACTCCTCTTTCAAAAACAATTAAATTTATTTCTTTGGAATTTATTACTCTTGCAAATGAAACGTTTATCCGATTTGAAAATAGCGAATAATTTTCAAGTTTTTTCCCTAAATTTTCAATAAAATTTATATTTAAATTTCGCTTCAAAAATAAAATCAAATGAGGATTACCTAATCCAAGGACATATCCATCAGTTATCTCTTCTTTCTCTTTATTTGTTAAACAAAGAAAAGATAGTATATTATTTAAGTCAACAGATGAATCGTTAATACCAATATCTTTATATAAAAGTGAAGGTTTTCCCATATTTACAGAAATATTATCTTGATTTACAGCTATCTCATAATTACTTATATTAGTATGTAATATAAAATTATTTAAATTAGTAATTTTTTTTAATAAAAGTCCTAAACAACGGCAAGCATTTCCGCAGATTTCAGCACTACTACCATCTCTATTTATAAATGAAGCCCTGATATCTCTATCTTTATATTCGTAAATAACGATTAAATCACAGCCTATTCCAAATTTTCTATCACTTAAAAAAGAGTAATGCTCTTTTGTTAAATGAAAATTTAAAGGTAACAACTTTCTATTTACAAAAACAAAATCATTACCTAGCCCATGTAATTTATCAAATTTTAAAATCATTTTTATCACTTAACATATTTTTTGTAATAATTTTGCATTTTTCTACTGCTGGTTGATTGAAAGGATCGACATTCATAAACTTACATACACTAATAACTTCTAATATAAAATGCATGAATAATGCCCCAAGAGACAATGTATTAATTGGAGGTATTTCAACTTTACGTATATTTATGTTATTTTCTATCAAAGTTTGAATAGTTGCGTTACATTGACTTTGAAAAATTGTTGAGATCTTCTTATTTTTTAAATAATAAAAATTTTCTGGAATATCTACATATGACATCAATTGGGTGTTTTCTTGTTTTTCATATAGAAAAGTAAAGCATTTATCCTTTATCCCATCAATATAAAGTTGCAATTGACTATGTTGATCTATAGTTCCTATTGCTGTCAATGGAGTAATACCTTTATTATTTTTTCCAGAACTTTCTGCATATAATTGGGCTAACCAATATCCAAAAGTAACCAATTTATCTGAATAAATAAATGTTACATGATTAGATATATGTTGGGAATAATTTTGAAAAACAAAATTTGCTCCTTCTTTTACTTTATAAATTGAATTACCAAAATTATCTAAAACTTGCCTACCTCCCATTCTAATTCTGTAAGGATCTAAACCACATATAACTGCTGGAATCATTCCTACTAATGAAAATACAGAATATCTTCCACCAATATTCTTTGGATGATCAAAACATATAAATCCATTTTTTCTAGCAATTTCTTTTAAAGTAGAATCTTTATTTTCTGTTATAATCAAAATTCTATTTTTTAAATTATCGAATTTTTTTATTTTATCCATTAATAATAGCAATTGTACAATTGTTTCTAATGTTTCCCCAGATTTTGAAATAAATAGGAAACCTGTATTTTCAAAATCTATTCTCGAAAAAATATTTATCAATGTAGAAGGGTCTAGATTATTTACAAAATTAATTTCTTTTTTTGGATTATTCACAGCAGAATAAATTGCTTGACCTGCTAAACTAGAACCTCCAGTTCCAAAAACTAAGAACTTACTTAGCTTTAACCACTCCTGAAAACTTGAAGAATTTAAAACTTCCAAATCTTCATTTGTTTTAACAATATTACAACAATCTAATAATATAATATCATCGAAAAAATCAAAGCTATTTCTATTTTGGAAATTATTAGAAAAAATAAATTGGTTATATAACATTTTTTTGCTTATCCTCCTTTGGAATTAAAATAGATATAACATTGGGCTCTTTTTTAAATAAATCTATAGCTTCTTTGAAAATATCTTCCTGTTTTATACTTCTTATTAGTTGCAAATAATTACGCAAAAATTCAAAACTATAACCAGAACTTATTTTTGGTGACACCCAATTAATTGTATCAATTACATTAGCTCGATAATCAAAAACATCTGATTCAACAATTAATTCATTACGAGCTGCTTCTATATCTTTATTTTCGGCTGTTATTCGTCTAATATTCGAAATTAGTGAAGTGATAGTGTCATCAATATTTAAATTAGGATTTAAAATAACACAAATTTTTATTACGCCATAAGTAAAATTCCATAATGAATGTTCTAACTCAATTGAAGAAGCAATTTTTAAATCATGAATAGCAATTTTTTTTAATTCTTCTAGAAAATAATGGCAAAATATGTCTAATGCTCCAGCTTTAATTGGCTCTAATTTATAACTAGGAGTTTTCCAATATAATTCAATCAATGGAACTTTTACTTGCGAACTAAATTGAGTTAATTTTGAAGATGTTTCCCTATAATTAAATTCTTTTACTGGTTGATTATTCACACTTGATGAATTTTTATTTTTGAAGCAATCTATCAATAACCTCTCTATAGATTTTTTATCAACATTTCCTGTAATTAATAATTTGATTTTATTATTTGAATAGTTTTTATTATAAAATAATTTTACATCTTTATTTGTAATTTTTTGTATATTGTCTATAGAATATATTTTCCCATATTCGTTATTATGATAAAGTATTCTTAAAGCTTCGTTACGTATATTGTATTTATCATTTTGGTTCTTTACTTTTAACTCATTTATCATTTTTTCTTTTATTTGGGATATTATTTCTTCTGATAAAGATAAACCTGAAAAATTCTTACCTAAAATCTTTATGTATTGCTCAACATGTTCTACTTTTCCATAAATAGAAAATAACGTTTGATCAAAACCATAATATGGATAAATTTCTGTACCATATATTGCGCTATTTGAATTAATTTCATTATCAATTTGTTTTTGAAATATACGTCCTATTATTTCAGATATTTCAATAAATTGATTATTATTAGATATACATAATGTTAAACAAGTATAATCCGTCTTATTAGTATTGACAAAAACAACTTCAATACCATTCGATAGATTTACTAGCTCACATCCCCTATATAGGTCTATTATTCCCAATGAAATACTGCAAAGACATATTAATATACAAACTGTTATATACTTTAACATAATAGTTTCATTTTTGAGATTTAGGAGGAATTAATAATGGTGAGTTTTTTGCTTTTTCTATATCTATTTTTTGATTTTCTAATCCTCCACATGCTGTTAAAATAAATAAAATACTTAAATAAAAAAGATTATGCATGTTCTTTCTCCATATTTGAAACAAATAATAATATAAATACCCCGATAACGATAGCTGAATCTGCTATATTAAATGCAGGCCAATGATATATTCCTAAATGAAAATCTAAAAAATCGATAACTGAATGAAATCTTACTCTATCGATTATATTTCCTACAGCTCCAGATATAATTAGTATTATTGGCAAATTATATTGCTTATGTTTTCGTAAATAAATAATAAGAAAACAAATAATTACTATAGATATAGAAATTAAAATAAAAGGTTGGACAGTTCCACTTAACATCCCAAAGCTAATACCATAATTTTGAATTCTCACTATATTAAAAAAAGGTAATAATGTTAAAATTTCCCCTATGTTAAAATTATTAACTACAATAAACTTAGTAAACTGATCACTTATTAAAACAAAAATAAATAAAATATAATTTATATATTTTGATCCATTACTTTTTGGCATCTATCACAAACCTTATTATCATTTAGTTTAGATATTTTCCAACACCTTTCACATTTTTCACCTTCAGCTAAAGAAATAACAACTTTTATATTAGGATAGTCATTCAATACAAAAGCATTGATTAGATCTTCATCTTTGCAGAATTCAAATTGAGATGCTATTGCTATTTCTTCCCAAAAAGTAGCATTTCGATTATACAATAGAGAATTTGGCGCTGATAATGTTACTTTTGCTTGTAAACTAGAACCTATTAGCTTATTTTTCCTTGCATTTTCTAGAGCTGCATTAATAATCTTGCGAACAATTCTTACATTTTCCATAGAAATATTTAAGGATTCATTTTTCCATTCTGATGGAGGTACTAAAAATTCCTGTAAATGTATTGAATCTTTTTTTTCGAAATAATTTAACCAAGCATCTTCTGTTGTATAAACCATTACAGGAGCTAACCATCTTGTTATATAATTAAACAAAATATTTATGACCATTCTATATCCTTTACGCTTCAGGTTATCCATACCATCACAATAAAGACAATCTTTGCGAATATCAAAATAGAAAGAAGACAAATCTCCAGCACAAAAGTTATAAACAATATTAAAATACTGACTTAAATTATATGACGACATACTATCAAATAGTTCAGATTGAATAACAGTAATACGATGTAATATCCACTTCTCCAAATCATTTAAATCTTTATATTGTATTTTCTCTAATTCGGAATTATATCCAGCCAATGCTCCTAACATATAACGGAGAGTATTTCTGAGTTTTTTATACATTTCTTCTAATTGATTGAAGATCTTTTTACTAATTTTTAAGTCTTGCGTAAAATCACTGCATACAACCCACATTCTAAATATATCAGCACCATAACTTTTAATAATATCTTCTAAATTGAAAGTATTTCCAATAGATTTAGACATTTTCCGTCCTTGTTCATCTACTGTAAAGCCATGAGTCAAAACAGCTTTAAATGGAGCATTATCAAAAACTCCACAAGAGTTAAGCAATGAATGTTGAAACCACCCTCTATGTTGATCTGAGCCTTCTACATATAAATCTGCTTTAGTATCTTTATCTTCTTTTTTTATTACATATGCATAAGTTGACGAGCTTTCAAACCATACATCTAAAGTATCAGAAATTTGTTCAAAATCTTCAGCTTTATACTTTTCTCCCAAGAAATCTTGTGCAGGTTTTACAAACCAAGCATCAGATCCTTCTTCTTCGAAAATTTGAGCGGTACGTTCTATTATGTCTTTATCTCTTAAAAGTTCACCTGTTTTTTTATTCACAAATAAAGCCATTGGAACTCCCCAAACGCGTTGTCTAGAAAGGCACCAATCTCCTCTATTTTCTATAAATGATTTTATTCGATTGTAACCTTGTTTTGGAATCCAATTCACATTATTTATTTCTTTTAATGCTTTGTCCCTCAGTCCTGTTGCATCCATACTAATAAACCACTGTGGAGTTGTTCTGAATATAAGAGGAGCTTTTGAACGCCAAGAATGAGGATAACTATGAATAATAGTAGTTTTAAATATTAAAGCACCTACTTCATTTAATTTATCTAGTATTTCCGGTTCTACTTTAAAAATATGATTCCCAGCAAATACTGGAACATTATCATAATATATTCCCGATTCGTTCACTGTTCTAGGAACATGAATATTATTTTTTTTGCATACGTTAAAATCCTCAATACCGTGCCCAGGTGCTGTATGAACTAATCCTGTTCCGGATTCTATATCTACGTGTTCTCCATAAATCAAAGGAACGTCAAATTCATATCCATATTTTACAAGAGGATGATAACAAATAGTATTATTTAATAAATTGCCTGAAAATTCCTTTAAAATAGTAAATTCTAACTTCGTTATATTACGAAAATCTTCTAATAAATCCTTAGCAACAACTAAATTTTTATCTTTAGTTTTTAAAAGACAATAATTTACATTTTTTGAATAAGAAATAGCTCTATTTGCTGGTATAGTCCAAGGAGTAGTTGTCCAAATAACACAATATGTATCTTTAAGAAAATCTAAAGATGATGTTTTTACTTTAAATGCGACATAAATGCTAGTAGATTGCTTATCAATATAATCAATTTCAGCATCCGCTAGAGCAGTCTTTTCTACTACTGACCAAAATACTGGTTTTTCTCCTCTATATAATGAGCCATCCATAATAAATCGCCCTAACAAACGTATTACAGTAGCTTCAGCATTATGATTCATAGTTAAATATGGATTTTCCCAATCTGCACAAACTCCTAAACGTTGAAATCCATCTTTTTGGAGATTAATCCATTTTTTAGCAAAATCACTACATTGTTTACGAAATTCTAAAACAGAAATATCATCACGTTTCTTAGATTTCTTTTTAAGAGATTCTTCGATTTTCCATTCTATAGGAAGTCCATGACAATCCCATCCAGGAATAAATTCAATATCAAAATTTTGCATTCTTTTAAAACGTAAAATTACATCTTTTATACATTTATTTAAAGCGTGACCTGCATGAAGCAAACCATTTGCGAAAGGAGGACCGTCATGTAATAGAAACTTTTTACATCCTTTCCGAAGCGATCTAGAACGATTATAAATATCTATTTGATTCCAGTATTTTAAAATTTCTGGTTCTCTTAAATGAAGGTTCCCTCTCATTTGGAAATTAGTATTAGGTAAAAAAATAGTATCCTTAAAATTCATAGAATCACCTCTGAAACAACAGTAGGTTAAACAAAAGGTTCTAATGTGTCAATGCTTATGTAATTATAATAATAAATCATATAATATCTTTATAGCTTAATATTGACTAATAACTAATAATAATTTACTTTTTCAGTAATATAAATTAGAGAAATATAAATGATAATTAAAAGTGTTAATAAAAATATTGATTTATTTATAAAAAAAATATTATCCATACTGTCTGCTTCAATTTTTATTGCAATTGCTTCACAATTATCTATTCCATTAGAACCTGTTCCATTTACTTTTCAAACACTATCAATATTAATAATTGCCGCAATTTTAGGAAGCAAATTAGGAATATATTCTGTTTTAGTATATTTATTTGAAGGATGTATTGGAATACCTGTGTTTGCAAACTTTAATTCAGGTATCCAGGTTTTACTTAGTCCGACAGGTGGGTATTTGTTTGGATTTTTACCTGCAGTATGTATAGCGGGGATTTTTTTTGATAAATCAAATAAAATCTTAAATATTTCTATAGGAACAGTACTAAGTTTGATAGTTGTTTTTATATTTGGATATTTACAATTAAGTAATTTTATTGGACTTAAAGCAGCATATATTTTTGGAGTTAATCCTTTTATTATTACTGAATCTATGAAAGCATTAATTGCGATTTTATTAATAAATAAGATAAAAAATTAGCTAAACTATAAACAAATTATTAAATCTATATGTAAACATTAAAAATAATATTATTAAACAAAAAACAATTAAGCTATGACAATCAAAATAATATCTGGAAAATATAAAGGAGCCAAAATAGTCATTCCAGATTCAGCACGACCTACATTATCCAGATCTAAACAAATTATATTTGATATATTAGAATCATTTTCATCTAATACTAAAAATTTTTTTGAAAACAAAATCATATTTGATTGTTTTGCTGGCTCTGGTTCATTTGGCATAGAAGCACTATCTAGAGGAGCACACTTCGCGTATTTTACGGATATTGATAAAAATGCGATTAGGGTTATATATAAAAATATAAAACATATTAATGTAGAAAATTTTTGTTGTATCATAAATACAGATATTCAAAATCTCAAAAATTCTAATAAACATAAATCACAAATTTGTGACATATTATTTCTTGATCCTCCTTATGGAAGGGTTTCGATATATCGTACTATTGAACACTTAAGATTAAATGGATGGTTAAATAATTCTTCAATAATTGTTACAGAAGAAGATAAAAAAAATAAAGAAGATTTATCAATGTATACAATTTTAAAAACAAAAGAAATAAGTCATTCTATATTCAAAATTTTAAAAATAAATAATTAAAAATATTTATAGAAGTTTTCTGATTCAAATGTTATCATCAGAGCAATTATTAATGAGTGAACAATGGTAGTCCAGCCAAATCAAGCTAAAAGATTAAATAATTCTGAACCATGGCAAGATCCAAAGGTTAAACCATATGTGTATATTAAAAATTTAACAAAAAAATTTGGAGAAAAGACAACTGTTAATGATGTATCACTATCTATTTATAAGGGTGAATTATTTTCACTACTTGGACATTCAGGATGTGGTAAAACTACTTTACTAAGAATGTTAGCGGGATTTGAATCTCCGACTTCCGGGAAAATTTTTATAGATGGAATGGATATGACAAATACACCTGCTTATAAAAGACCTGTTAGTATGGTTTTCCAATCATATGCTCTTTTTCCTCATATGACAGTAGAACAAAATGTAGCATTTGGATTAATTCAGGAAGGTATGAATAAAAATGAAATTAGAGAAAGAGTTAATGCATACCTAAAATTAGTTCAAATGAGTGGTTATGAACACAGAAAACCTCATCAATTATCCGGCGGAGAACGACAAAGAATAGCGCTAGCAAGAAGTCTGGTAAAACAGCCCAAATTAGTTTTACTAGATGAGCCCTTAGCTGCATTAGATAAAAAACTTAGAGAAAAAACACAGTTAGAATTAGTAAATATTCAAGAGAAAGTAGGAATTACATTTATTATGGTATCTCATGATCAAGAAGAAGCAATGACGATGTCAACTCGTATAGGTGTAATGAGTGCTGGACGTATTCTCCAAGTTGGAAGTCCTACCGAAGTATATGAATATCCAAATTCTAAATATGTTGCAGATTTTATAGGTTCAGTAAATTTATTTGAAGGATTAATAATTGAAGAACATTCTGATCACGTGATAGTAAAATCAACAATGCTAGAAAAAAACCTGTATGTCACACATTCCGCTTCTGCTCCAGTCGGAGCTCAAACAAATGTTGCGATACGACCAGAAAAAATTATGCTTACAACAGAAGAACCTTCTGGAGAATACAATTGGACTAGTGGTATAGTACAAGATATAGCTTATTTAGGAGATGTTTCTATATATTATGTAAAATTAAAATCTGGAGCAATTGTCTTAGCAACCACTGCAAATTTAGTAAGATTTTCAGAACGTCCTATACAATGGGATGATAAAGTTTTCTTATATTGGAAACCGGAAAGTGGAATTGTGTTAACAATGTAATTTTAATAATAATTATGACAAAAGTATTCTAAAATTTATTAAATTGTGCAATAATAAACGCTATATTTCATCTCACGATAAATATCAAATTTGCATAAATTTCCTTAATGTTTATTTTATAATTTATCTGATAATTGTCTTTATTATTCAAACTTAAATTTTTAATTATCTCTTTTCCATTGTGAAATAAACTTAACACGATTCAATTTTTATTTTTCATTGATTTTTTCATTTTTCTAATTTTAATTATTTTTCTTGTAGTAATCAAAAATAGTACTGTAGCTACTGTCATAAATACACAAGCCATAATAGTAGTAATACTTCCTACAAATTTTGAACTTAATGAAATACATAATGACATAACTATATTTCTAAATATAACAACAGTAGAAGCCCCTACGCTTGATGTACAAGAAATAGACTGTAATGCTTTTAAGATCGATACAGGAACAAGAAATGCACTACCCATACATTGAATGCACATTAAATATAATAAATGTTCAGCATTCCATTGAGGTTTATAATAAATAAGGTAAGAAATGTATAATCCAAAAAATATATAAATACTAGTACCAATCCACTTAGATAATTTTATACCTGATTTTTTCACCACTATTCTATAAATGAATGTTGAAATTACATAAAATAAAAGTGGAATAGTTGAAAATATAGCTATATTTGCCGAATTATTTCCTATTAACTTAGCACATATAAAAGGGCAGTTCGTAGAAAAAATCATATATCCACCAGCAAATAGCCCAGGAATCAATGCATAAATTACAAAATATAAATCTCTAAGGACTAATCCATAGTCGTGAAATAATTTTGTGATAGAAAAATGTTTGTTTTTGATTTTTTGTGTTTTATGTGGACAAATTAAAAAAAACAATAAACCTATAATTTGGGCAATCATTAATACCAAAAAAGATAATCGCCAATGTCCAATTTCAGATAAAATTGCTCCTACAAATGGAGATAATATCCATGCAATTGGCTGGTATAATTCCAATATTCCAATTACACTGGCTTTTTCTTTTTCAGAAAATAACTCATTAATAATATTTAGTGAAACTATATAAATAATGCTTGCCCCTAAAGCTTGTAAAAACCTTGAGCAAATAAAAAAATATAGATTTTCTGCAAGAAAACAACCCAAATGTCCAAATATAGATAATAATAATAAAGGAATTATTATATTATTTGTTCTTTTTATACCAACAAATGGACCAAAAAATATGCGACCAACAAATTCTCCTATTAGGTGAGATACTATAGTCATTTGCATTAGGTTACTTGTAGCATTTAGATCTGTGGCCATTTGACGCATACATGGAATATATATGCTAACAGCTGACGAAGTAACAATATTCATAAATAATAAAAAGAAAGCTACTTGTTGATTAGATAGCTTTTTATTTAAAATTGTACTTTCTATATTTTTAATCAGTTTTTTCATAAAATTAATTTCAAAATGCTAAATTATATAATATAAATTGGTAAAAAAACAAAGATAATATCGATTTATAAAGAATTCTAAATAATTATATCAATAATGTAATAAAATTTGGTTTTTTTGTTGTAATATTTCTGATATATTACTATATCAAAGTAAAGATAAAATTAAGGAGTTATTGATGAAACTTAAAATTGGATGTGCGATGGCTGTCCTAACGTGTTTATACTTTGATTTGAGTTATAGCCGTGCCGTAAAGGATATGTTTACAAAAGACAAAGATGCTCAACAAATAGATGAGCGTCCAAAAATAAGTAATGATGAACAAACAATATCTGAAAATAATGATGAGAATAAAGTAGAAAATGAGAGTCAAAATAATATAACTCCAAACGTAAAAGATAAAGAAAAAATAACAATTGATAATTCAAATCAAACTGAGAAACAAGTTGAGCCAGAAAAAGAAAAAATAGTTGGAGACCCTATTGTATTAAAAATTAATAATAAAAAAATCTTTAAGCGTAGTGATATATTGGCTATGATGAAAACAGTTCCTGTACAGCTTGTTCAGGGTATGGCTGCAGACAAATTATTTGAATTGTTAAAAACACAGGCAATGATTTCCTATCTGGTACAAGAGCAAGCCAAAAAAGCAGGAATGGATAAAACTAAAGAATATTTAGATCAGTTAGAAAAAGTAAAAGAAAGACTACTGTTTGAAATGTTTGTTGCAAAAGAGATTATGCCTAAAACACAAAGTGAAGCAACATTAAAAGCTAAGTATCAGAAATACTTGGTTAATTTTAAAGCAGGAGATGAAGTTAAGGTTTCTTATATTATGTTAAATACTGAGAAAGAAGCTAAAGAAACAATTGACGCATTATCAAAAGGGACAAGTTTTGAAAAACTGCAAAAAGATAAAGGCAATGGTTCTGAAAGTATAGATAGATATCTACCATTAAATGTTTTTCCTGAAGATGTTCAAAAGAAAATTCCAAAAGCTAAAGGACAAGTCGCAAAAGATTTTGCAAAATTGCATGATAAATTTGTCATATTTAGATTAGATGATAAAAGAGCAATGAAACCATTAGTATTTGAAGAAGCAAAATCAATGCTTCAGCAAATGATAATGAGAGAAGAAATGGATAATATGGTTATGAGATTATCTAAACAATTTAAGATTGAAAACTTTTCAGAATCTGGCAAATCGATACCATTATCAATTGGATCGGTTTCAAATTCTCATCAAACCACTACAAAATAGGTATCTTATTGTTAGAAGCGAGTTTTATCTCGCTTCTTATATTTTTTATATGTTATCTGATTAATATCTTCTTATTTTAAACAAATAATCTATATATAATGATATTTACAACAATAGATTAATGATTGTGAAGCAAACTATAAAAGTTAAAAGCAAGTGAAGTAATAAATAGATTTAAACAAAATTAAAGTTATACATATTAGTTTTAGTTGTATATATGAATTACAATAAATTAAGGTCATAATTTTTTAGATAAGCCAGTATATTTTAATAAAATATTTAAATATTGAAGTTTAAAACAATTTTCATCTTTATTTGCTGTGCTAAATAATTTTTGAATAAATAAGGTAATTAAAGTATTTTATTAATTTTTTATATAATATAAAAGTTCATAATAAAGCTGTTTTTAAATAAATCTACTTTTTCATAATTCTACATTGCCATTTAATTTAGTGTTATTTTTATTATTATTTAATGTTCAATTTTTGAAAAGATTACTATTAATTCTAAGTACTTAAGCTTTACTTGTATTTTTAACTTATATTTAGTAGATTTATTTATATTAATTATATAGGAAGGCATTTATGGTTATAGAAAATATAGAATTTTTACAATGCACACCTGAAAATTCTTCTGTTGTAGTAGGTATTTATTCCGATGGAACACTTTCATCCAGTGCGTTATCTCTCAATGAGGAAGTTAGTAGTACAATAGTAAAAAATGTTCAAAAAAAGGATTTTAAAGGTGATTTTGGGAAAATTTCCTCTTTTATTTCATACAACGATTCATTCAATCATATAATTTTAGTTGGGCTTGGAGATAAGTCTAAAAAATTCTCAAAAATAGAATTTGAAAAACTCGGCGCATTAATTTTTTGTGCTACCGCAGAATTAGACAAACAAATATCAATATTAATTTCAAAAGAAGATGTAAACGAATCGTCAGATGATTTTTTAACATTAATAGCTTTTGGTTTGAAATTAAAATCTTGGCATTTTGATAAATATAAAACAAAAGAAAAAAGTAAGATTAAATTACAAAAAGCTATTTTTGTAACAGAAAATTCAAATTTATTAACTAATAAATTTAAAGAGCATTCTCAATTAGCTGACGGAATTTTCTTAACAAGAAGTGTTGTATCTGAACCTGCTAATGTTATATATCCTGAAAGTTTAGCCAAAATAGCCGAAACAGAATTAAAACCTCTTGGTGTAGAGGTTCAAATTTTACAAGAAGATGATATGAGTAAATTGAGCATGGAAGCTTTATTGGGAGTTGCGAGAGGTAGCGAAAAAAAACCTAGGTTAGTCGTTCTACATTGGAATGGTTCATCTGATAAAGATAAAAAGCCTGTAGCTTTTGTTGGGAAAGGTGTTACTTTTGATAGTGGAGGGATAAGTATAAAACCGGATGATGGAATGCATGAAATGCGTTATGATATGGCCGGTTCAGGTACTGTTCTAGGTTTGATAAAAGCCATTGCTCTAAATAAACTTCCAGTTAATGTAGTCGGAGTTATGGCTTTAGTGGAAAATATGCCTTCTGGAAGTGCTCAAAGACCAGGAGATATAGTAAAATCCATGTCTGGACAAACAATTGAAATTATGAGTACAGATGCTGAAGGACGTTTAATACTGGCAGATGCTCTCTGGTATGTCCAAGATAAATATAATCCAATAACAATTATTGATTTAGCAACACTTACAGGAGCAATAGTCGTTGCACTTGGGCATGAATTTGCAGGATTATTTTCAAATTCTGATGAATTAGCAGAACAAATTACAGTATCTGGTAATGAAACAGGAGAGAAAGTTTGGAGAATGCCATTATCAAAGCATTTTGATGAATCTATAAATTCAGAAGTTGCTGATATGATAAATTTAAGTAAACCTGGGACTCGAGCTGGAGGAACAACAGCAGCTCAATTCTTACAACGTTTTGTAAATGGGAAAAAATGGGCACATATAGACATCGCAGGAGTAGAAACATCTAAAGATGATTTGTTTGTTTGTTCCAAAGGAGCAACCGGTTTTGGGGTTCATTTGTTGTATGACTTCCTAAAAAAGAATTATGTAAATAAATAGGTTATCAGTTATGGAATTAAATTTTTATCATGTATCTGATGAAAATTTAGTTCCTGTTATTATTAAGTTGTTAGAAAAAATCTATAATAATGGTAAACATTGTATATTTTATAGCCCAATAGAAGATAGAGTAAAATTGGTTGATAAAACTTTATGGACATTTTCCAAAGATTCGTTTATTCCTCATGGAGACAAAAGTTTAGGATTTTTAGAAAAACAACCTATATACTTTACAAATGAAATAAATAATCCGAATTCATCTGAAAATATAATTATGGTAGATAGTTTTGATTATTTAGCTTGGCATACTGAATTTGAAAAAATCATTTTTGTATTTGAAGATAAAGAGCAAGAAGAAAATGCTAATATACTGTTTAATGACTTGAAAAATAAAAAAGTAAATGTAAACTATTGGAGACAATCTAATAAAGGTTGGGAAAAAGTAAATTAGAGGAAAAAATGTCTATACAGAGAACTCTTTCTATTATAAAACCTGATGCTGTTGCAAGAAATCTTATTGGAAGCATTAATTCAAGATTCGAACAAGCGGGGTTACGTATTATCGCTATGAAACGTATTCAGTTAACAAAAGAGCAGGCAAAAAAATTTTATGATGTTCATAAAGAACGTGCTTTTTTTGATAGTTTGTGTGATTATATGTCTTCAGGTCCTGTTGTTATACAAGTTCTGGCAGGAGACAATGCTGTTGTAAAAAATAGAGAAATCATGGGAGCAACAAATCCTGCAAATGCGGAAATCGGAACAATTCGTAGAGATTTTGGTGAAAGTATTGAACATAACGCTGTTCATGGTTCTGATAGCACTGAGAATGCAGAAATGGAAATAAGATTTTTCTTTAGTGAAACAGATATAATAGATTAATAGCATGAAATATTTTTTGTTTTCGCTATTTGTTATTTTTTCTTTAAATAGTTTCTGTAGTTCTAAATTTATTAATATAAGTGGGATAACAGTTAAAATTTCTGACAAAAATTCACTAATAGCGAAACAAAAAGCTTTATCAAATGCCCAAAATTTAGCTTTCTCTAAGTTGATTATTGTTCAATATCCAGAAGCAAATCATGTGAAAGATAAAATATCATTAAATCAAATTCAGGAATGTATATATGATTATTCAATTGAAGAAGAAAAATTTACAGAAAAAATATATATGGCAGAATTTTCTTTTCGATTTTCGAAAGAAAAATTAAAAAATCTGTTTAAGTCTTATGGAATAAATTTAGATGAAGATGAAATACCCGTAATTATGAATAATTCATTAGTTGTCTATACTAAAGATTTTTTAAATCATTTTAACTTGTTTCAAGATGTTAGTATTAAAAGATTTTCTGCTCGAAGAATGGTTTTACAAATTTCAAAACAACAGAAAGATATTTTGAAAAATAATTACATTAAATTTGCTGAAATTAATGATTAAATATATTCCTAATATTATTACTTCATTAAGAATATTATTAACTGTATTTTTTTTATTAGCATTTATAAATGGAAAATTTTTATTATCTTTAATGTATTTCTCTTTAGCTGCATTATCTGATTTATTTGATGGATATTTAGCAAGAAAATGGAATGTATGTTCTAAATTTGGAGCTATGTTAGATCCTCTAGCAGATAAATTTACAATGTTATCATCTTACTTATTATTTTATTTATTGAATATAATTCCATTATATATAACAATTATAGTTATTGGAAGAGATATATTAATATTATTTGTTGTAATATTATGTTTATTTAAAAGAGTAAATTTAAAATTTACACCTTTAATGTCTAGTAAAATTAATACCGCCATACAAATGATTTTTGTAATATTTGTTCTTATTTGCAAATCTTTTCCGATAAATATATCATTGGATATGTTTATGCTGATTGTGTGTATATCTACTATTTATTCGGGAATAGATTATATATTAAAATATAAATGGATAAAAAATGAATTGGATAAATAATAAGACATTACTTTTTGGAATAATTGTTATATCATTCCTTTTATTTTTTTATACATTTTCATCCATATGCTTTCCATTTATAGTAGGATTTATTCTTGCGTATATTTTTGTTCCTACAATAGATTTTATATCTCGCCAAATAAATAGAACTTTTGTTTGTTTTATATTAACCATACTTTTTATATCTATATTTATTATGGCTGGATTAGAGTTAATTCCTAGATTAAAGCAATATATTTTACATATAGCAGATAATCTACCAACTTATTATAACAATTTTATAATTTTTATTAGTAGATTGTTCGAATCTGAAAACACGTTATCCTACCACAATGAAATTGCAAGTATAAAAACAGAAATACAAAAATACTTTGACCAGAAAATTTATATTACTGCCTCAATACTTGGTCGTTTAGTATCTCAAAAAAATACTATAGTAGAATTTATATCTTTTTTTATTATTATGCCTATATCATTTTTTTATTTTGCAAAGGATTGGAAAAGTATCTCATCAAAAATATATGATTTTATACCCTTACGACAACATCATCTAATAAATGAATCATTCAATATCATAAGAAAGTCATTATTTCGTTTTTTCCATGCACAATTTTATGTAGTAGCTATATTATCCATATATTATTCCTCTGTTTTATTACTTATAAATTTACATCATCCAATATTTTGGGGAATATTATCAGGATTTTTTTCTTTTATTCCATTTATCGGAGCAATATTATCTGGATTTATAGTAGTATTTGTCTCTATTCCACATTTAACAATGACAAAATTTTATTTAATTATAGCTACATATTTCCTCGGACAATTCATTGAAGGATATTTCCTTTCTCCAAAATTTGTAGGAAGAAAAACCGGTCTCCATCCTCTTTGGATATTATTTTCATTTTTTGCTGGATATAAGACATTAGGTATTGTTGGGGTATTAATAGCTATTCCTGTTATAGCAATTTGCCGAAGTTTAATTAATTTATATATTATTAAATTCCATGCAAGTCAGGCTTATAAGCAATGAGTATTCAAGAGGTATTTGATTTTCCTAAAATAGAAAATTTGGATTGGCGTGATTTTATCGAAAGTAAAGAAAACAGAGAAGCCTTTTCTTATCTAATGAAATGGCCTGATTGGATGACAAATGGAGTAATTATTATAGGAAATAGTGGTGTTGGAAAATCACACTTAGCAGCATTATGGGCACAATCAGCAAATGCTGTATATGTTTTACAAGAAAGCATTAATCACGATGCTAGAGATATGTTTAAAAATAATTGCAATTTCATTCTAGATAATTTTGAAAATTTTTTAAAATATCAGGATTGGTTATTTAATTTTTATAATATAGCAAAAGAAAAAAATCGTTATTTTATAATAATCGATAGACTACCTCCTTATCTTTGGAAAATTTCTTTAAAAGATTTAAACTCAAGGCTTTTATCTCTTCCTGTTATAAATATAAAAAATCCAGAAAATGAATTATTATTTAAAATCACAAAAAAATTAGCACAAGATTATGACATAATTATTTCTGATGATACTATTCAATACATATTATCGACCTCAGAAAGGCAAGTCCCTATAATTTCTAATTTGTTGAAAATATTAGATAAATTATCACTTCAACAAAAAAAACATATAACTACTGCATTTGTAAAAAATTACTTACAAAAAGGTAATTAACAAATAATGTGATATTTACTAAAAAATATCACATTATTTCATTTTCAATATAATAGGTAAGTGTATTGTTTTATGTAATGATATTAGAAGAAAGGAAAAACACTCATTTACTCCCTTTATCATCATGTTAGAATTAAAGCTAGATATATATAAAATTTTCTTAAATGCATTTTAAGCGTTATTTTATTAAAAGTTCTATTTCTGAACGTAAGTCATTTAAACCTATATTTGTATTAGAACTGGTACATATTAATATTGGATGTGCAGCAGTATGCGAAATAATAAAATCTTTTATTAATAATATTATTTCATCTAAATTTGATATTTTATCTATTTTTGTTAAAACAATTTGGTAAACCAAACCTAGTTTATCCAATAAATTTGCTACATCAATATCAAGAGTTTTAATGCCTATTCGAGAATCTATTAATAAAAAAATTCTTTTTATATTAAGACTGAATTTTAAATAATCTAATATTATTCTATCCCATAGTTCCCTTGTCTTTTTCGATACTGCTGCATATCCATAACCAGGTAAATCCACTAACATTATTCGGTTATTTAAAGAAAAAAAATTAATTTGTTGAGTACGTCCTGGCTGGCTAGAGATTTTAGCACAATTCTTACCAACTAGCGCATTAATTAAAGAAGACTTTCCAACATTTGAGCGCCCTACAAAAGCAACTTCAGGTACATGTAAACTGTTAGGAATCTGATTAAATGACGTAGCGCCTATTACAAATTTACATTCTGATTTCCATATACTTTTATTTAATAAAGCGCTCAATTAGTTACCCTCTGTTTTTATAGCTTTAGAATTATTTGTACAATCTAATTTTTTAATAACATATTGTTGTAATATCGCTAATAAGTTGCTAAATGTCCAATAAATCACCAATCCGGATGGTAATTGAGCAAACATAAATGTAAACATAATAGGCATAATTAGCATTATCTTTCCTTGTGCCGGATCCGCTGGAGCTGGTCCCATTTTTTGCTGAATCCACATAGATAATCCCATTAATAAAGGCCAAATACCTATTTGCAAAAATCCCGGCAGAGATATAGGGATTAATCCTCCCAAATTTAAAATATACCAAGGATCTGCTATAGATAAATCGTGTATCCATCCGAAAAATGGTGCTTGTCGCATTTCAATTGAAATATATAAAACTTTATATAAAGCAAATAATATAGGCCATTGTAAAAACATCGGTAAACATCCACCAATAGGATTTAGCTTTTCCTTTTTATACAATTCTGAAACTGCTTGGCCTAGTCTTGCCTGATCATTAGCATATTTCTTTTGTAACTCTTGAATTTTTGGTTGAATATCTTTCATTCTATTCATTGATCGATAAGATTTATTAGCAAGAGGAAGTAAAATTAATTTAAGTAATAAGGTAATCAACAAAATACCTAATCCCATATTCCCAACAAGATTCTTCATATAAGAAACCGAGTACAATAATGGCTTTGTTAAAATATATAATCGTCCAAAATCAATAACCAAATCAAAATGAGGAATATTTAATTTTTTTTCATACATATCTAATGTCTGAATTTCCTTTGCTCCTATAAATAAGTGCTGAGTTTTAGAAAATTCTACAGATGGTTCTAAATTAATATCAGAATATAGATTTTTAATTAAATAAGCCTTATTATTTAACTTATTATTTAACGGAATGTATTTATATGAAACTTTATATGACGAATTCTGTTCCGGAATAAAAGATACTAGCCAATATTTGTCAGAAATACCAAACCAACCCCCTTTTGAAGAATATTCAATGCTTCCTGTTTTTTCTATTTCTTCGTATTCAATTTCGTTTAATTTTTTATCAAAATATCCTATAGGGCCACTATAAAATCCTACAGATTCTTGTTGTTTATTATCTGTTTGTCTAAAAATTTCTACGCTATTGGATAATTTTACTGTATTAGTTCCATAATTTTTTACTGTATCCGTAATAGTAAACACAAAATTCTCATCTATTTTTATAATTTTTGTGAACAATAATCCTTGTTTATTATCCCATGTCAAAATTATTGGAATTTTTGTTGTTAATTTTGTTCCACTACTTTTCCAATGAGAGTTTTTATTAGGCATACGAATAGAACTATCATTACAAACCCAAGATGTAGAAGCATAATATCCTGATTTATCCAAAACATGTACCTTTTCGTCGCTATTATATTCTGTTTTATAATCTTTTAAAATAATATCATTAAATAAAACGCCTTGTGTCGATATATGACCAGATAATCTATCTGCATCAATAGTAATAGTTTCTACTTTATTATTCTCTTCTTGACTTTCTTCTAATACTATAAGATTAGGATCAATTTGTGTTTGAACTACATTTTGTTGAAGAATTGATATATTTTCATTGTCTCTGAAAATATATGGATATCCTATCATAATAAGCATAGTAATAGCAAAAAATATTATCATATTACGCTTTTGTTCATCTTCTTCTCTCATAAAATCCTCAATCTTAACAAAATCAGAGCATTATATCTTAAAATTATAACTATCAAAATATAAATTTAAATTATTTATATCATTTATTAATAATAATAGTAACTTTTTGTTAACTATTTCTAAATATTATTCATCTTATTGAAGATTAAAGGGTTTAGTCGTGCAAGCTAGCTTATTTAAAAGGAATGCAGTATTGATAGAACAAAATCCCGTTCAATGTCGTTTATATCAAGATGTATTAGAAGCAAATGGATTTGATGTGTACATTGCAAAATCAGTTATGGATGCTCTTTTAAAAGTAAAAGAAAAACGACAGGACCTAATGATATTAAATACTGAAATTACTGAAGAAAAATTTATTATAAAGTTTATAAAAAAAATTCAAGAAGAGAAAGAATATCATCTTCCAATTATTGGATTATCTATTTACCCTAGAGAAAAAAAAGAAAATATTGCAGAAATATTAGATAAATTTTTAACAAAACCTTTTTCTATTGATAAATTTTTAGATCTCGTAGATAATTGCATCGAAGGAGAAGGTGTTGATAGCCAATGTATTAATTATCAATGAGAATAGCTTAGATTTAAGTAATATCATTGAAAATTTTAAAAATAATTTTTGTCCTATAATGATAGCAGAATCATTTGAAACTGCTCTCAGAATCATTGGTAATGAACATATAGATTTAATTTTTCTTTCAGTAAACAATCCAAGTTATCGTTATTTTGCTGACTTCTTATCAATTCTTAAAACCGTCACTGGAATTGTACCGTTGATTGCTATTATAGATAGTTCTAAACAAACAGATATTTTGAAATGGATTGACTATGACATAGATGATATTATTCCATCAAATATAAATTATAATGATTTATTAATAAGAGTTAACCCATTACTTAATGTAAAAAATAAAATTCTTGATCCATTTGCAATAAAAGGATATCCTGATAGAAAGGATAATCAAAATATTCTAATAATTTCAAAAAATAATCATAAAATATTTAATAATAGTTTTTTGAAAAATTTAAATATTACTTTATCTGACACAAATCTAGAAATAAAAAATTTAAACTCTTTTGATTTAGTCCTTATAGATATCAATACAAAAAAACTTATGTCGACTTTGTGCAAAAATTCGGCTAAGTAACACAAATATTCCATTATTAATCATCCACACAAATAAAACAAAAAATTTAGCCGTTTCTATATTAAAAAAAGAAATAGGAATTACAGAAATTATTAATGAAATAGAAAATCCGACTATAATTTCATGTAAATTAAATGCACATATAAAATACAAAAAATTATTAGATAATTTTCATAAAAGTGTAATGAGAAATATCTATCTCTCTACAGTAGATACACTAACAGAAGTATACAATCGCTGCTTTTTAGAGGATTACATAAGTCACAGAGAGTCTGCAATACAAAATTCCGCTGTATTAATGATTGACTTAGATAAATTTAAAACTATCAATGATGAATATGGACACACCTTTGCTGATAAGGTTCTTCGTGAAATTGCAAAATGTTTAAAATCTTGCATAAGACCTATAGATATCATAACCCGCTATGGAGGAGATGAATTTGTTGTTTTAATGCACAATGTATCTAAACCGGAAACAGAGCTAATAATAACAAGATTAAAAGAAAAAATATCTAATAGTTTATTTAATGGAATTCATTGTAGTATAAGTATAGGAATATGTTATATTAATCAATATGGTATGAGTCTAAGAGAAGCTATATCTGTTGCAGATCGTTCTATGTATATTTCAAAACAGAAAGAGCAAACAAAGTTAAACTGAAATCTTTTTCAAATGACAATAGATTAAAATCTTCCTAATTTTGTAATAGAAAAAATATATTGAAATTATTATGAATAATTCTTTATAATTATCTAAATAGAGGATGTTTATATTGAATTTTATTTTATTCAATTGTTTTATCATATTTTTATTAATTATAGATTATTTAATTGTATCTAAAAATAATTCTATCAGAACAAGTTTAATACTTACTATTGGATGGATAATATTAGGATTAACTTTTTCATTATATATTTATAAAATTAAAGGTTTTGAACTTATGATAGAATATTTAGGAGCTTATTTTATAGAAAAATCTTTAAGTATCGATAACATATTTGTATTCTTTTTAATATTTTCTAAATTTAATATAAAATCAAAATACCAACATAAAATATTATTTATTGGTATTTGGACAGCCCTTATTTTAAGATTTTTGATGATATTTACTATAGGAAATTTAATAGAATCATTTCATTTTATGATTATATTATTTGGAATTTTACTCATATATACTGGAATTCAAAGTCTTATTGAAAATCAAAAAAATTCAAAACCCTTTTATAACAAAATTATGGAAAAACTAGATATTGAATTTTATAAAAATCATAAAGGAAATTTTTTTATAAGAGATAACAAAAAGTTAAAACCTACTATTTTAGTTATTGCTTTAATTACAATAGAAACAAGTGACATAATTTTCGCCTTTGATTCAATTCCAGCAGTATTTTCAGTAACCTCTGATTTAATGATTGCATATACATCAAATGCTTTTGCAATTATAGGACTACGTTCACTTTATAGCTTTCTAGCACCTGTAATACAAAAAATAGAATATATAAAATACGGAATCAGTCTTATTCTTTGTTTTATAGGATTTAAAATGACATTTTCCAATTTTTTAAGCATTAGTGCAATTACTTCATCTCTAATTATTATAACAATACTGATATTATCGTTCATCTTTTCAATATATAAGAGAAAAATTTCATGAATTTTTTTATAGATATTAATCAATTTCTAAATAAAAAACACTTATCACTGCAACAACTTATTTGGTTGATATTATTAGTATTTTTCGGTTTTTTTGCTTTTGTTTTTGCAATTATTGAAAGTAATTATTTTTCTATAATTACTTTAGTTATAATTTGTATTATATGCTTATCATTTTCAACAGAAATAAAAAAATTAAATGCAAAAAATAGCTTTATCAGTTTTCAGAGAAATATAATTGCAGGTGGATTCGATTCATCATGTTTTGCATTTTTCATTTTTTCTAGTAATGGTAGATGTATATTTATAAACCGCATTGCACAAAATTTATTCCCTGGATTGCATATAAAAACAATTAACGACTTAGTTTCATGTTTCAATAAATATCCGAATATAATTCAAGCTATTCATGATTTAAACCGAGCCATTGAAAATATGAAACAGACACATATTGATATTCCTATGAATTTTCATACAGATAAGAGTGCTTTATGGCGCATTGCTGTCTCTCCAGTTCCTGATCATCCAGGATATTCTTCTTGGACAATAATTGATTTAACACCTTCTTTAAATAGAATAGAATCATTAGAAACAAATAGTCCTTTTCTATTAGATATTCTTAACAAATCTAATGTTGGATACATTTGTTTAGATAAATCAGACAAAATCGTTTTTTGTAACAAAACATTTTCTTATATCTTAGGAATAGATATATCAAATATACAAAATCATAGTATTTTCGAATATATAGATAAAGAAAAAAGCGATCCTCTACCAAACAAGGATAAGATTGTTTCAGAATTACCATCAAAAATAGTAATAAAATCAGAAGTTCATAATAATGTAGAAGTAGTTATTAGCCAAATATTTCAAAATGATAACAATTTAAGAGTATTTTCAGTAACCAGAGAATTGCAACAAAGTAATGATCTTGTGCAAGCATTAGGTAAGACAAAACTTTATTTTGAACACATATTCGAAGATGCTCCTGTAGGTATTGTCATTACCGATGGAGCGGAAATAATCAGTGCTAGTAATAAAACTTTTCGTAAATTAATCGGACAAAATAATGTGGATGAAAGCTCATTTCTTGATTATATTAATGATGAAGAAAAAGAAAATGTTAGAGATAAATTATATCAATTATTACAAGCTGTATACAAATCTGTTATTCCTTTTGAAATTCATATTAAAAATCACAGTGAAAAAACAGTAATGCTTTATGTTTCAAAACTTGAAGAAACAAAAAATAGCAAAAATAGTTTAGTGATGTATTTAATTGATGTAACAAAACAAAAGGATTTACAACAGCAATTTGTTCAATCTCAAAAAATGCAAGCTGTCGGTCAACTTGCTGGAGGAATTGCTCATGATTTTAATAATCTACTTACTGCTATGATTGGATACTGTGATTTATTGCTAGAAAAATGTTTACCTTCTGATCAGTCATTTAATGACATTATGCAGATAAAACAAAATGCAAATCGTGCTTCTAATTTAGTAAAGCAATTATTAGCTTTCTCTAGGCAACAAACATTACAGCCTAAAGTTCTCAGTGTTACAGATATGTTAAGCGAATTATCTGCTCTTTTAAAAAGGCTACTAGGAGCAAAAATTGATTTAAAAGTTATACATAGTCGAGATGTTGGATATATAAAAGTAGATCAAATTCAATTTGAACAGGTAATTATAAATCTAGCCGTGAATTCTCGTGATGCTATGAAAGATGGTGGAACCTTAAATATAAAAACACAAACATATGTTTCTAATGAAACAAAATTGTTAAGAGGAACTTCAATGCCTCCAGGACATTATGTATTAATTGAAGTTGAAGACACAGGGATTGGTATTGATAGCAAAAATCTGAATCGTATCTTTGATCCATTCTTTTCAACTAAAGAAAAAGGACATGGTACAGGATTAGGACTTTCAACTGTTTATGGAATAGTAAATCAAACGGGAGGATTTGTTTCCGTTGAAAGTGAGTTGAACGTTGGTACAAAGTTCAGCTTATATTTTCCTATGGTTTCTGATCAAGATCTAGAAAATGAAAAAGCAAAATTAAATTCTAATGAAAAAAGAAATACTGATCTTACGGGTACTGGAACAATTCTATTAGTTGAAGATGAAGATGCTGTTAGAATGTTTAGTTCAAGAGCTTTAAAAGAAAAAGGATACCGTATTATAGAAGCTTCTAATGGAGAATCTGCATTAGAATTCTTAAAGAAAAATGCTTCTACTATAAATCTTGTAATTACAGATGTAGTTATGCCTAAAATGGATGGACCAACTCTAATGGATCATATAAAAAATTTAAACCCTAAAATGAAAGTTATCTTTATCTCAGGATATGCAGAAAACAATTTTAGAGATTCTCTAACTCAAAATAACCAAGTTCACTTTTTATCTAAACCTTTTAATTTAAAAGAATTAGCTAATAAAGTTAAAGATGTATTAAGTGAATAATTTATTTATTTTTACTATTTTTTGCAGCTATTATATCTTCTAAATATGCAATTTTTTCATTTAAAGCATTGCCTTCAAAATCCTGAGCGTATATCTGTTTTGCTTTTGCTATATCTCCATACATACCATATGCTAAAGCTAAATTTCCTCTATACAAAGCACTTGCATTTGGTAATGAGCATGCATTTTCTAAATAAAAAATAGCATCTTTATATCTATCACATAATAATAACGATAAACCTAAATTATTATAAGCATCTATATAATTAGGATCTTTTGTTATAACCATTTTGTATAAATGTTGAGCTTTTTCATGTTCTCCTTTATTATCACAAATTGTACCTAGTGCATTTAAGCAATCAACTGATTGAGATTTTTTAAATTCTTGTTCCGCTTTGTCCGTTTTATCTGATAAAAGATATACTTTTCCTCTTAAATAGCATACTCTATTAATATCAGCCCCATTACTTTCAGCGATTTTAAGATATTCCATTGCTGCATCTAATAATTTCATATCAATATATATTTCACTAAGACCTAAGAATATTTTGGGATTAGAATTATCTATAGATCTAGCTTGTTTATAAAAATTTACAGCTGCTTCAGGATTCCCTGTTTCCCTAGCCTTTTGTGCCAATCTTAATATTTTATTCAAATCATCTTGATTTTCATTACTTACACATCCAACAAAAATAAAACTTAAACAAGAAAATAATAATAATCTTTTCATTACCCTTCCTTACACATTAATTAACTACTATAGTTCTACTAGGTTTTTCAATTAATCTATACATCAATTCAGTCACTAAAGGCAATAGTATTATAAAAATCAAAAACTGAGAAAAATCTGAAAAATATTGTTTAGGAAAATATATAGAATTTGTAAACCATACTACAATGTTAGCTAATGTTAATTGACAAGCATAAAATGAAAATGAACGCGATCCCAAATATGTTAAGAACTTATTTAAAAAAGAAAAATTTAAACATCCTTCGCAAAATACACATAGCATTACCGCAAATACTGCAGAACAAGAAGTAACCACATCATAATAAAATACTCTCATATTTGACATTACAGAAGGATAAACCCAAACCATAATTATCGAAAAAATTAGCGCAACTTTAGAGCCAAACAATGAATACTTAACTGAAAAGCCTTCTCTATAAAGAAAAGCAAAAAAAGCACCAAATATTAATTCTGCTAAATTATCTGTTGTCCAATAATAATTATATCCCAAATGATAATGACATCCAGGATTTATTACAAACATAAATAAAAAAGCCATTGTTAAAGAAAAAATAGCTCTTTGACTATTATTACTACAGATAATTAATACAACTGGCCAAATTATATAGAATAATGATTCCACAGCTAATGTCCAAAAAGGACCCATTCCTTTTTCATATATTTTATCAGAAGACATAAACATATCTACTGCATTATTAAAAGTACCGAAAAATATTTCAGAAGGTATTTTAAATAAAGATACCCATATATTATTATAATCCTCACAGTAAAACAAATAAATACCTGTAATTATAATAACAAAGAAAACTACAGGAAATATTCTAAAAAATCTTTTTTTATAAAAAGAAACTAACCAATCTTTTGCTAAAACTATTTTTTCTAAAAAATTGCCATTTAAACTCTCTATTTTATCTAATAATGATAATGTGATTACAAAGCCTGAAATAGCGAAAAATATAGCTACTCCTCCACTTCCGCAGAATAACCAATCGGGAATAGTATTTACCACGAATTTATATGGACATATCCAATAAATATGTTGTAATAAAACAAGTAAACATGCTAATCCCCTAAGTTTTTCTATGTCATTAAAAAATTTCATTTTTCTTTGCATTATTATCTCCTTAACATACCTAACATTTTCTCTAATCCCCTATTTTTGATTTGTTTAAACATATTTAAAATAGATTCGTATTGTTTTATTAATTTATTTACATCTTGTACATTCGTTCCTGAACCATTGGCTATTCTTTTCCGACGAGATCCGTTTAACAGTTTGTAATTATCTCGTTCTTTTTTTGTCATAGAATTTATAATAGCCAAATTTTTCACTATCATATTATCAGAAATTCCATTCTCTGTCATTGCTTTTTCTAACATTTGGCTTTTAGGTAACATTTTAATAATAGTTCTAAGACCTCCAAGCTTAGACATTCGTTTCATTTGTACAACATAATCATCAAGTGTAAAAATTCCTTGTTGAAATTTTTTCGCTTCATTTATTGCTTCCTCTTGGGAAATAGCCTCTTGAGCTTTTTCGACAAGTGATACTATATCACCCATTCCTAACAAACGATTTGCTATTCGTTCAGGATCAAAAAATTCAATATCATCTAATTTTTCACCAGTACAAAGGAAACGTATAGGACATTTAG
The DNA here is from genome assembly GCA_964532905.1 of uncultured Holosporaceae bacterium. Classification (GTDB taxonomy): domain Bacteria; phylum Pseudomonadota; class Alphaproteobacteria; order UBA3830; family UBA3830; genus UBA3830. Next base: position 34,670 of record CAZHJM010000007.1, on the reverse strand, counting down.
TCACACTACGCATAGATAGCGCAACCCCTCCCCTAGCATCACCATCTACTTGAGTTAAAACAATACCACTAATATTAATAGACTCAGAAAATCTTTTAGCTACATTTAATGCTTCCTGTCCGGTCATAATATTAGTCACTAGCATTATTTCATCTGGATGTATAATATCTTGAAGATTTACTAGCTCATCCATTTTAAATTCATCTATATGTAAGCGACCGGCAGTATCTAGTAACAAAACATCTACATCAGTTGTATTAACATCTTGCATAGCATTTTTCGCAATCTCTATAGGGGATAATTTTAAATCATTATCTGACTGCGTAAAAATAGAATTCGAAATCTGTTTAGAAAGAATATGTAATTGTTCAATAGCAGCTGGTCTGTAAATGTCAGTGGAATACATTAAAACTTTCTTATGTTTTTTAGTAAAAAACTTCGCCAACTTTCCTACAGTAGTTGTTTTTCCAGCTCCTTGTAAACCAACTAACATAATTTTGTAAGGCCGTTTATTTAATTCTATAGGCTCAGATTTCCCTAATAATTCTACAATATAATCATAAACAATTTTAGTAACCATATGTCCTGGAGAAACCGATTTCAAGATATTTTGACCTATTGCTTTTTCTTTTACGTCAGAAATAAATTTTCTTGCAACATCTAAAGAAACATCCGCTTCTAATAAAGCCAAACGTATTTCTCTTAAAGCATTATCAACATCTGACTCTTTAAGAGTACCTCCTTTTTTTAATCGCTCAAAAATACTTGAAATTTTTTCACTTAATAAATTAAACACATTTTCTCCATTATAAGTCTATTTAATTGTAACATGTTTATTATTATATAACAAAATGTTATATACTTAAATCTAAGAAAAAGCTTATCATTATGGAAGAAATACTTACTGTATCTAGACTTTCCGCTATAATTAAGAGAAGTCTTGAAAATAATTTTGATAATATAAAATTAACCGCAGAAGTAAGTGCCGTTAAAGTTCATTTTTCTGGGCATGTTTATTTCTCGTTAAAAGATGAGTCTGCAGTTATCGATGCAATATGCTGGAAAGGCAATTTTCAAAAAAACAATAAAAATTTAGAAAATGGAATGAAAATTACTTGTTATGGAAAGGTAAGTTCATATCCTTTACAATCCAAATATCAATTTATTGTAGAAAAATTTGAAGAAGCTGGAATAGGTCAGCTTTTAAAGATTATAGAAGAAAGAAAAAGTAAATTATTATTAGAAGGTTTGTTTGATGCAGAGAAAAAAAAGAAAATTCCAAAATTTCCACGCATTATAGGAGTTGTTACATCTCCAACCGGAGCAGTTATAAGAGATATTCTGCATAGAATCAATCAAAGATTTCCCTCAAATATATTATTATGGCCTGTATTAGTTCAAGGAACTGAATCTAGTTCTCAAGTTACATTTGCCATTAATAAGATGAATAAATTACCAATAATAAATCGTCCAGATGTAATTATTGTAGCTAGAGGGGGAGGAAGCTTTGAGGATTTAATGCCATTCAATGAAGAAAATGTAATTAGAGCTGTTTATAATAGTAAAATTCCAATAATTTCTGCTGTAGGACATGAAACGGATACCACATTAATAGATTATGTTTCCGATTTAAGAGCTCCAACTCCTACTGCTGCAGCAGAATTTGCCGTTCAAGAAAAAGTTCAGATAAAATATAAAATAGATAGTTTATTTTCTCAAATATATATAATTATAAACAGTATTATTAAAAGGCAAAAATTAAAATTATACTCTAATAAATTATTAGATATTAAAACACTATTAAATGAGAAAATGCAACTAATTGATTATATTAGCGATAGGCTATACAATTCAACATTTAATATCATTAATAAGAAAAAAATTAAATTATCACAAATAGATGTCCATAAGCCAGTTTTTAAATTTAATATTCAAGAACTCTTTAAAGAAATAGAATTTTCCTTCTTCGATAAAATCAAAGATTATAAAAATAAATTAAATTTAGTTAATAATGACTTAGAATCAGGATCTTATGTAAATATATTACGTAAAGGCTTTACACTAATTGAAACAGATAAAAAAAAGCTTATTACATCTTCAGAAGATGCTCAAAATTATTCTAATTTTATAATAAACTTTTTCGATGGTAAATTATATGTTCACAAAGATTCCAAACAAACCGAATTATTTTAATTTATTACTAGATTAAACCAGTTTATTCTTATAAACTGATCATTAATTCTTTAAGAGGAGTAGAAATGAATAAATATATATTCACTTGCGCACTTGCTTTAACATGTATAAATAATGAGGGAATAGCAACATCTGATATTCCAGATAATGCAAGAAAATTCAGTAAAAATACACTAATTCCAAGAGAAGTTCTTTTAGCGAAACCAGACAAATTCTGCGTAAAGCTAAGTAAAAATGGGGAATATATTTCTTATTTTTCTCGTTCAAAGAAAGGCGTAGAACTCTGTATTGAAACTGTAGACGATAATAAATTAGTTAGAAAATTTCCTGTTATTAATTCCAGAAATATGTATGCTTATATTTGGTGTTATGACAATGAAAACATACTACTCCCCGAAGATAATCAAGGAGATGAAAATGACCATATTTTATGCTTAAATATAAACACCGGAGAAAAGAAAAATCTAACTCCCTTTCAAAAATCTAAATCTTTTGTAATACAAACTTCTGAAAATTTCCCTAAAGAGGTTTTGATATGTAATAATCAACGTAATCCTCAATGGTTTGATGTTTATAAAATTAATATATTAACTGGTACTAGTGAACTTATATTTGAAAACAATGAATATACAGGTATGATGTTCAATGAAAATTTTCAATTAAAAATACTGTTTAAAACTTTATCAAATGGAGATACAGAACTTAGATCTGAAATAGGAAAAATACTTATGACCGTTCCTTTTGAAGATGTAGGTGTATTTGTACCTTACCATCTAGCAAAAGGTAAAGATATTTTATACGCATCTCACCCTATGGGAAAAGATAAAGCTTCTCTAATAGCTTTTAATTTAAAAACAAAGGAGAAAAAAATATTATTTGAATCAGAAGAATCCGATGTAAAATTGGCAAGTTGTGACCCAAAAACATTTGAACCTCAATTAGCTGAAGTTAATTATTTAAGAAAAAAGGATTTTGCATTAACTGAATCAATAAATAGTTTATTAAAGTTATTAAAAGATAAATTTAAGCAAAAAGAATTTTATATACAATCAAGGAATAAAGATGATACAAAATGGTTAGTTGTAACGCAAGAATCTAATGAATCAGTAAAATATTATCTTTTTAATAATGAAAAAAAGCATTTAAAATACCTATTTTCTAATCAACCATCTTTAGATAAATATCATCTTCAAAAAATGGAGCCTTTAGTTATTAAATCAAGGGATGGATTAGATCTTGTTTGTTATTTAACCAGAGCAAATACTCCAAATAATGATAAAGCAACTCCATTAGTTGCTTATATTCATGGAGGACCTTGGGCTCGTGATTATTATGGATTTGATAAAACTGCTCAATTGCTTGCCAATAGAGGCTATGCAGTTCTTCAAATAAATTATAGAGGTTCTGAAGGGTTTGGTAAGAAATTTTTTAATGCTATTAATAAAAATTTAGAATCTGTTCGTAATGATATTATAGATGCTATTCAATGGACTATAGACAATGGAATTGCAGATAAAAATAAAATTGCTATTATGGGAGGAAGTTTCGGAGGTTATTCTACTCTGGCTGGACTAGCATTTACTCCTGATTTCTTCTGTTGCGGAGTAGATATTGTAGGTCCATCTAATTTTATAACTCTTCTATCCTCTGTTCCCGATTATTGGAAGCCTAGTATGGTCTGTTGGTATAAAACAGCAGGAAATCCTGACGTTCCTGAAGATATTCCATATTTAAAATCTATATCCCCATTATTTAAAAAAGATGATATAAAGAGTCCTTTATTAGTTTTTCAAGGACAAAATGACCCAAGAGTCGTTAAAGCTGAATCAGATCAAATTGTGAAGGCTTTAAAAGATAAAAACCGTCCTGTGGCATATGTGCTGTATCCTGATGAGGGACATGGCTTCCATAAAGAAGAAAATATAAAATCTTATATAGCTTTTACAGAAAAATTTTTATCTAGATTTTTAAATGGATGGTTTGAACCATATAACGAAGAAGAATTAAAAACTTCATCTCATCAAATTTTAGAAGGTAAAGACCTGTTGCAATAGAAGGCTCAGTTTTGTGTCTTCTTTTATATAAATATATCTATTGTAAATATAATAATGGATTTAGATTACAATCAGCAATATAAAATATATGGTCTTTTTAATTTCCCTTTTTTTAAAGAGTTAAACGATATAAACTTTTTTATAAAAATTGTATAATATTATACTACTTCTAAATTAACCTAAAGTTTCAGTTCCTAAGCACGGTAATAGTACCAACCAAAGTTTAAATCGCTACGTTGTTATATTTATATATCATCTTATAAAGGTTCAATTCATATTGTATCAGATGATTATTCATTCGGATCTGCGTATAAACATATAACTAAGATCACATCACAACCATTAAACCTATTCTTTAACTTTTCTATCGATCTGTACATTTCAGTAACTTCATTGCACAGTAGAACCCAAACCTTTATTAACAACGAATTGTGTTGTATATAATTTCCCAATATTATCTTTAATTGCTTTACGTTCCTGAAGCATATACGTGGCTGCCTGCAATATATTTGCTATATTATCTATAGATCTATTAGAAACTAATTGTGGTGCATCTTTTAATAGAAGATTTGCAACTCTAATACATTCACTAAGAGTATCCATTTCATAAATTTCCATTTTTGCTTGACTAAAAAGAGATTTTACTACATACGCAGCAGCACCTGCTAGCATATTTTTTCTTAAAGGATCAATAGTAGCTAGAGTTTTTTTTCTATCCTCTCCTGTCAATTCATTATCCCCATAAAGAGCTATATATTCTTTCGCAAGATTTTTACTATCTTCAACAGAAATAGCTTTTAGTCTCTCAAACAAATGTTGCTTATTAGTTGCATTTTCGGTGACAACGCTATTAAATTCTGGAATCATTGAATAACTCTCAAAAAAAAGTAACATATACCATATTGACATTATCTTTATTATCTTTAACATCTCTATTCTCCTTTAAATATTTGCTATAGGTCTATCGTAATAAATTTTACTTTGATTAGAAATCGGCATTATTCCATTTTTTTCAAAAACACCCTTTAGAAACTTGTATGGAACAAAAGGGAATCTACTATCTCTATGGGCATATCTAACACTATCCTCATGTGACTCTGCTAAATTAAAATTTGATTGATTTAGTTTGTCATATAATACATTTCTACCATCCCATAAAATTCCAAAAATTTCTGTAAGCTCTTCTGCATCATCCCAAATATCCGCTAAATGAGTTATATACTCACTTGATAGCCATCCAGTAGTGAAAAGAGCAGGGCCTACGCTTAAAAAAGCAGTATCACTAACAAACCCCTCAAGTCCTATACGCAAGTAATGACCCAACTCATGTTTCAACGTAGAAGATGGTCGCAAGGAATGCCATTGCGTTTCGATATATATAGGCTCAAACAAATTTACTAAAATTGGTCCAGTAACCAAATTACAATTGCAAGGCTGCCCAGTTATTGTTATCTTATTCTCTGTTAATTCATATTGATCCTGACCTGTCGGGTCAGATATTAACCTAAATCGTAGGGCATCGATACGCGCGTGGAGTGCTTGTTCATGTGCATTTAAGATTCCAATAATACTATTCATAGTTGTGAACGCACTGGTTTGATCCTTAATAGTAATTGATGTTCCATCCATTGCCTGAAAACTACTGTTTAAAATAAATGTAACTGGATTTTTGTAAAGCTTACTAAACTTTGCACTTGGATCTATACGTCCTTTTATTAAATTTTCTAGGTCATTTATCAAACAATTGACACTGTCATTGTGAACTAATTCAAAATTTACTAAAAAATTAGCGCAAATATTGACAGCATCTAATATATTATTATCCACAGCGTTACTCATAGCAATTATTATATCTTTTATTGAATTCACACACTTTATACGAGGCTCCAACTTTGCCATAATTCTGTACATCATTTCCCTTCCTACAGGATTGCAGGCATGAGCCAATAAAATTACATTCATCGGATCTCCAACTTTTCCATGCGGATATTCAACCATTTCATTTTTGCTACAAGCAATAAATCGCTGAACAAACTGATTATTCCTCGATGCATTAAAATACCCTGACTCACCAACAGTTAAATCAAGATTAACTGAACTACCAACTCCATCGTAATATACAGCCAAATCATTTAAATAATCACGTTCCCATTTCGGCATGTTACTACTCCTGTTGTACTGAGGAATTGCCTCGCAACATATGTTGATAAGGAAACAGAAAAATATAAAGAGCAAATACTTAATTCTCATCAATTACCTATACAATTTTGAATTTTAAAATATCACAAAATTATTTAACTGTCAATGTTAATAACTTGAATGAAGCAATTTAGTTCTTACAAGGCGTAAAAGTCTGTATGGTTATTTACATAACATCTTGAAAAATGAATACCGTATTTTCTCGACCATATCTATTGTGCAATATTACTTTAAAAATCTACTAAATAATTCGCAGAAATTGTTGGAATAAAATTTCTTAATTTTGATGAAAAAAATACTATATAAAATTGCATAATATTACGATTCTAGTATATTATTTTAAAAAATTGCAATTTTTATGATGAAATGCGTTATTTGTAAAAAAGAGTTTCAAAATGCAGAATACACTCCGTTTTGTTCTTTACGTTGTAAAAATATAGACTTAGCCCATTGGTTTAATGGAGATTATGTAATTCATGAACAAAATAATGAAAAAAAAGCTGGACAAGATACAGAAACTAGTTTATACAATAATTTAGACTGCCCAGATAGCTCAGTCGGTAGAGCAGAGGACTGAAAATCCTCGTGTCGCTGGTTCGATTCCGGCTCTGGGCACCATTGGTTTTACTTACCAAAATTTATGATTAATTAAGTGGTTAAAGAGATAATATGCGTTTATGTGAAATAAAAGCGAAAACTCCAACAGAGTTACTTTCATTTGCTAATGATTTAGGTTTAGAAAATGCAGCCGCATTAAAAAGGCAAGATTTAGTATTTACTATATTAAAAAAATTAGCAGAAAATGAAATAGAAATTGAAGCTGATGGAGTTTTAGAAGTTTTACAAGATGGATTTGGTTTTTTACGTTCACCTGAAACCAATTATATGTCAGGTTCCGACGATTTATATGTCTCACCTTCACAAATACGAAAGAACAATCTTAAAACTGGGGATACATTATCAGGAACAATAAGAGCACCTAAAGATGGTGAAAGATATTTCGCCATGACAAAAATTAACACTGTTAATGGCGATTCAATCGAATTTGTAAAGCATAGGATTAGCTTTGATGATTTAACACCTTTATATCCAGATAAAAAATTACCTTTAGAATTAATAGATAACAACGGAGATGTTACAACTAGAGTAATAGAATTAATATCTCCTTTAGGTAAAGGACAGCGTGCATTAATAGTTGCTCCACCTAGAACGGGGAAAACTGTTATGCTACAAAACATAGCTCATGCAATAACTACGAATTCTCCTGAAACATATCTTATAGTCTTACTAATAGATGAACGTCCTGAAGAGGTTACAGATATGAGGAGATCTGTAAAAGGTGAAGTAGTGAGTTCTACATTTGATGAAGCACCTACTAGACATGTCCAAGTCGCAGAAATGGCTATTGAAAAAGCAAAAAGATTAGTAGAACATAAAAAAGATGTAGTAATTCTTTTAGATTCAATTACTCGTTTAGCAAGAGCTTATAATACTACCTGCCCTTCTTCTGGAAAAGTTTTAACCGGAGGTGTAGATGCTAATGCTTTACAAAGACCTAAACGTATTTTTGGGGCAGCTAGAAATGTTGAAGAAGGAGGTTCTTTAACTATAATCGGTACAGCATTAGTAGAAACAGGTTCTAGAATGGATGATGTAATTTTTGAAGAGTTTAAAGGTACTGGAAATGCTGAAATAGTTTTAGATAGAAAACTAGCAGATAAAAGAACATTCCCTGCTATAGATATTACAAAATCTGGTACTCGTAAAGAAGAATTACTCGTAGATAGAGATATTCTTTCAAAAATGTGGATTTTAAGACGAGTACTAATGCCTATGGGAAGTAGTGATGGTATGGAATTTCTAATTGATAAATTAAAACATACTAAAAATAATGATGAATTTTTTGTAGCGATGAATCAATAAGTTAATAATTGCATAACTACTGCATTTTTTATTTTAGTAATGGAATTATAATAATTTTTTCTTATAGATATTTTCTGAAATCCGAATGATTTATATAAGCTTTGAGCAGGAATATTATCTTCAGCTACTTCGAGAAATATTTTATTGTTTTTTGAAGTAGTTTTTGCATAATTTATAACAGATTGTAATAATCTTCTTCCTAATCCTTGCCTTCTATATATAGGAATTACTCCAAATGTAATAATTTCAATTTCATCAAGAATTTTTCGACATAAAATAAAACCTTTTTCATCTATACGAAATCCAAAATAAAGTTTATTAGATAGCATCAACAGAAAATCATTTTCAGTCCAAATGTCATCAAAACATTGTTTTCTTATTAAATATAGGATATTACAATCAGAAATTTTTAGATTATGCATTAAAATAATCTTTTAAAAATTGAAAATAAATATCTTTTAAAATTTGCAAATCATTAATCTTAATTTTCTCATTTGGCTGATGAATTGTAATATCCTGTAAACCAAATTCTATAACATTACAATAACTTATCATATAACGACCATCAGAAATACCACCAGCAGTAGAAATTTCTGGTTTTATATTAGTAATTTTATAAATTGAATTTGATAATAAATTTATTAATTCACTATTATCACAACAATAAGCTTCACCACTTCTTCTAAAATTTAAATGTAAATCATATTGTTTTGCTTTATTAAAAAAAATTCGCTCTAATTCTTCCAAAGTATAATCTGCACCAAACCTAATATTAATATTTGCAGAACAACTTCCTGGAACTATATTTTCCGCATAATTTCCAACATATAATAAAGTTGGTTCCAAATTTGTTTTTGGATAACGTTTATCATTATACTTCCAACTGTAGTTTTTCATTTCAGATATAAAACTACATATTCTCATTAAGGCATTATTATAATTTTCAGGGTAAGCTACATGTCCTTGTTTTCCAATAGCACAAACATTTACATTAATGCTACCTCTATGTCCAATATAAATTCTGTCCCCTATTTCTCTCTTAGAAGATGGCTCTCCTATTAAACAATCAATAGGTAACTCTTTATTTTGAATTGCCCACTTTAATAATGAACGAGTTCCTTGATAAGAACCTATTTCTTCATCACCTGTAATAAAAAATCGTATTTCACCTTTAAATCCTAATTTAATAAATTCCGATACAGCACAGCAAAAAGCAGCAATACCACCCTTCATATCTGCTACACCTCTTCCTATTAAATAATCATTTTTAATAACAGGAACAAATGGCGAAGTATTCCATCCTTCCCCTGCTGGAACAACATCCGAATGGCCTAAAAATCCTAAAGATTTTCCTTTATCTTGAATATATTTTGCAAATAAATTTTTAATACAATGAACATCATGTGAAAACTCTAGAATTTTTGTTTGAAAACCAATTTTATCTAAAAAACTTTTTATATACTCGAGAATGCCATTATCATTCGGTGTAACACTTTCATATTTAATTAAATCAGAACAGAATTTTACTACATCCATATTTATCTTAATAGTTCATTAATCTTTGTCTTGTGTCGAGTATCTTTACTTACCTTTTTCACAATTACCGCACAATATAAACTTAAATTATTAGTTGTATGATAACTACCTGATACTACAACTGAATAAGGAGGAATCTCTCCATAGAAAATCTTTCCAGTCTCTCTATCTATAATTTTTGTTGAAGAAGATAACATAACTCCTGTACCAATAACAGCCCCTTCACGAACTATTATTCCTTCTGTAATTGCACTACGTACTCCTATAAAACAATTATCCTCTATTATCACTGGTGAACTTTGTAATGGTTCTAATACTCCACCGATAGTAACTCCATCAGAAATATGACATGATTTCCCTATTTGAGCACAACTCCCGATAAGAACATTAGAGTCAATCATAGTATTTTCATCAATAAATGCTCCTATATTAACAAAACAAGGCATCAGTACTACTGACTTTGCAATATATGCGCCATATCTAATTAAGCCTCCAGGAACTACACGAAACCCTGATTTTATAAAGTCTTCATTTGACCAATCTTTTGTTTTCAAAGGCACTTTATCAAAAAATGAACATATTTCACTTTCCATTAATTTAGATTTATTATTTCTGAAAAATAATAATATTGCTTTTTTCAGATAATCATTAGTATACCAATTATCATTTACTTTTTCTGCTATACGCAATTCACCGGAATCTAATGCTTTTATAACCTCCATCACACAAGAAAAATCTTGTGACTCCCCTTTCCATAATTTTTCAATTTGTTCTTTAATCATAATAATTTCAATATATTACACAGTAGCAATATCTGGAGCATCAACAGCTTTCATTCCAACAACATGATAACCTGAATCTGTATGAACTATCTCTCCAGTAACTCCGCTTGATAAAGAACTTAACAAATACACTCCTGTACCTCCTACATCTTCTAACGTTGTATTTCTTTTTAAAGGAGAATTATACTGATTCCATTTTAATATATATCTAAAATCATCAATTCCGCTAGCAGCTAATGTTTTTACAGGGCCTGCAGATAATCCATTAACACGTATACCTCTATCTCCAAAATCAACTGCAAGATATTTTATGCTAGCTTCTAACGCTGCTTTAGCAATCCCCATTACATTATAGTTTGGCATAACTCTTTCAGCACCAAGATATGTTAATGTTAAGATAGAGGCATTATCAGCTAAGTATTTACTTGCATGTTGGCAAACAGCTGTTAAAGAATAACAAGAAATATCCATAGTTTTCAAGAAATTAGTTCTAGAAGTATTTACATACTTACCTTCTAATTCATTTTTATCTGAAAAAGCGATAGCATGCACAATGAAATCAATTTTTCCAAATTTTTCACCTAAGTGAGCAAATAAAGATTTTAAGCTATCATCATTAGTAACATCACATTCTACTAAATCAATATTTCCAAGAGAATCTGCCAAAGGTTTCACTCTTTTATATAAAACCTCAGATTGATAGCTAAAAACCATCTCTGCACCTTGAGCAGCTAAAGCTTTTGCAATCCCCCATGCTAAAGAACGTTCATTAGCTATACCCATAATTATACCTTTTTTACCTTTCATTAGCATTCTCTTTCTCCCATTACTTTCTTTTTTAATATACCTGAAGGTCTAAATGTTATTGATTTACGTGAACTTATTACCGCTTCTTTCAATGTTTTTGGATTCCTACCTATTCTTTCTTTTTTATTTCTTACCATAAAAGTTCCAAATCCTGTAATTTTTAGGTTTCCCTCTTCTATAATAGCTTCGCTAATTTCATTAAACGCTTCATCCACAAAATCAAGAGCTTCTAATCTTGTAACATTAAATACATCTGTAATTTTTGTTGCAATATCTGCTCTAGTTAAAGTTTTTATTTTCTCGCTCATAAATTTTCCTATAATTCTATTAATGCTGCTCCCCAAGTAAATCCTGCACCCATTGATAATAATACTACATTACCTCGACCTATAAGTGAATCCTTAATTTCATTCATAGCTAAAGGAATAGTAGCAGCTGACGTATTAGAATGCTTATCTATAGTTATTAAAACTTTATCAGAATCGATATTCATTGCATCAATTAAGGCATTAATAATACGAATATTTGCCTGATGAGGTATTATCAAGTCAATATCATTTATAGTCAAATGGTTATCTAACAATAATTGCTCTAAAGAATCTTTAAAATTCTCAACTGCAAATTTAAATACATTTTTACCATTCATAGTTACTACACCAGCTTTTTGATTAGTTGAAACACCACCTGTAGTTACTAAATCATCAAAGAAATTACCATTTGAATGAATTTTACAATATTTTATACCTTTATTAGTATTTTCCTCTCCTTTTATAACTATAGCTCCTGCTCCATCGCCAAATAGAACACAACTAGCTCTATCCTGCCAATCAAGAATCTTCGAAAAACAATCAGCTCCTATTACTATCGCATTTTTAATTTTATTTGATCTAACATAAGAATCTGCAATATCAAGAGCATACAAAAAGCCACTACAAGCCGCACTTACATCAAAAGCTATACTATTATTTGTAATTTTTAAATTTTTTTGAACTAAACAAGCTGTTGCTGGAAATGTATAATCACCTGTTGTAGTACCTACTATAATGAGATCAACTTCATTAGGAGACATATTAGCAAAACTTAACGCTTGACTAGCAGCAATAGTAGCTAAAGATGAAGTAGTTTCATCATTTTCAACCAAATAACGTTGTTTAATCCCTGTTCTCTTAGATATCCACTCATCTGAAGTATTTAAATTAGTCGGCAATTCTGTATTTTTTACACATTTTTTTGGTAAAGCACCTCCAAAACCGACAATTACTGAATTCATATCTATTCTTTCACTTCATAATGTAATGTAGATTTCTCTAATTGTTCATTAATTCGAACGAACATATTTTCTTTAAGTACATTCATTGTAAATTTAATTGCATGCGCAAAACCAACATTATCCGTTCCTCCATGACTTTTTACAACAATACCTTTTAGCCCTAAAAGAATAGCCCCATTATAAAGTCTAGGATCCATTTTTGTTTTCAACTTACTTAAAGCTGGTAATGATAGTAAAGCACCTAATTTAGATAAAAATGAACTCGCAAAAGTATCTTTTAACTCAGATATTATATATTTTGCTGTTCCTTCCATAGTTTTTAAAAAAATATTTCCAGTAAATCCATCGGTAACAATTACATCAACATTTCCTTTTGAAATATCATCGCCTTCTACAAAACCCACATAATTTGCAAACAATTTTTTTAAAAACTCCGCCGATTCCTTAACTAAACGATTTCCTTTTACATTTTCGGAACCAATATTGAGAAGAGCGATAGAAATATCTTCTTTTGCAAATACAATTCTAGCTAATGCTTCTCCCATAATTGCAAAATCAATTAAATTTTTTACTGAAGATTCAGCATTCGCCCCCAAATCTAAACAAACTGTTTTGCCATTTTTCCCTGGTATGATTGAAGCAATAGCCGGTCTGTCAATTCCTTCTATTGTTCCTAAAATAATTTTAGATAACGCCATATATAATCCTGTATTTCCTGAAGATACAACAGCCAATGCATCTCCTGAATTTACAGCTTGGATAGCCAACCCCATACTAGAACTTCTACCATGTTTTAATAAAGACATCACACTCATTTCAGAAGTAATAACGACATCAGTATGAAAAATCTCATACGATAAGTTTTTAGGAAGTAAACTTATATGTCGCTCTAATACACCTTTATCACCATATATATAAAAATGATAATCCGACGAAGCAAATTGTGATAAGCCCTGTAAAACTGCAACTGGAGCATTATCGCCTCCCATTCCATCTATGGCGATAATTTTTCGATTAGACATTATGCTATTTGACGTTTATCTTTTAAAATTTGATGACCATTATACATCCCACAAGTTTTACACAAATGATGCGGAAGCTTTGCTTCTCCACAATTAGGACAAGGAACTGTATTTGTAGGTGTTAAAGCCAAATGAGATCTACGCATATCTCTTTTTGATTTTGAAATTTTTTTCTTTGGTACTGCCATAACTTTATTCCTAATAATTCTATTAATAATACATTGCTTATTAAAACAAAAATTACAATAATTTCAAGACTGAACTGAAAATAATATCAATTTTATACATTAGATTTATTGTTTTATGAATTGAAGTAATAACACACAAGAATATCTTACAAAAAGTAAGATACTATATTATGATTTTACTTTAATCCTATAATTATATTTTTAATATGTTATATCTCAATGGATATACATTAATCTTTTAATCTTCTTTTAATTATATCCTGTTCTATATTCCTTTTATTTTGACTAAAAAACTTTTCATATTCTTGTAATACATTTTGAATAATAAATTTTGATTTCCAGGAACCTATAATACATTTTATCCAAAAATCATTTTCATCTTGACTTAAATTTTCTCCATCATTTAAGCATAAAAGATTCACAATCCAAAAATCCATCGGATTAAACAAATGAAACATTCCTTTCCCCTGAGATAAGAACTTTAGTATTGCGATAGCATAATCTTTAGGCATAGCAACTGATGGTGTATGAATATTTATATTATCTGTAAATATATTCAAAGCTTTTTTAATAATAGGATCACTTGTTTCTTTTAGACGGCATGAATAATTTGAATCATATTGTTGTAAAATACAAATTACTATTGGATCAAACTCTTTACAACTTTCAAAATTCAAATAGCTTTGTAAATCTATCAATGAATTACAATCTAAGAGTTGAATAGCTTTGCTTCTGAAAACTCCAGCCATAACAGAAAAATAAGATCCCATATCGGGATTAACACTTTTAAATAAGGAACTAAACCACCATCTTTTATTTTTATTAATACATAATTTTAACATAAAAGACATTTCCATTGGCTCATATTTCCGAAACAACTTATTACATTCAAATAATTTGTTTAATAACTCTATACTTTCACTTTGAGAAATATCAATGTCTTTATGAACATCATATAATTTCTCGTTACAAAAATTATCAACAGGAATTCTCAGCAAAAAACTTTCATCAATTTCTGCAAGTCCAAAATTGGAAACAACCAATTTTCTAAGGCTATTGATTAATTCAAGCAAAAAACCTGTATCATCTTTAACCTTTAAAGATATTGTTTCTGAATTGTCGAACATCACCATACGCAAGAAAAACGTTTCATCTAATATGTTCGTATTATATTGTACAATATTATTTACACTTACACGACATATATAAATTGGTAATGTAACTTTCAGTAAATCATCAGCTGATGTTAATGTATTCATACTAGATTTAATTTTTTTCATTTGTTTATAAAAACCATTTGTTACAGCATTTGCATCAACAGAACTGATTTTTAAATTATCTGGTATTAATGATTCAATATGTCCAAAACAAAATATTAAAAATAATACATTAGAATAATACATTATACCTCCTAAATACAAATAATTATTCATATCATTTATAAATCAATAGTATCAAAATATTCTATATAATTAAACAAAATTTCAATGCCATTTGACTATATATATCAAAATAGTAAAAAAAATTTAAGTTATTATTTAAACTTAATACTCCTATTAATCTGAGTATATTAGAAAGAGAAATAATTAATATAGTAAGATTCTGTTTAATTTGTTAATTTGATTGCATCTTAAAAGACCTAACTGATAAATTTATAATTAGACACATAAAATTAATATATGATATAATTCTATGAATAATTAGTTATAATTATGATTAACTTAGGAATAAATAATGACAAATGAATCAACAGAATACAGTGCAAGATCTATTACCGTATTAAGAGGACTAGAAGCAGTAAAAAAAAGACCGGGAATATATAGGTGATACTGATGATGGCACAGGTCTCCATCATATGGTTTTCGAAGTTGTAGATAATGCAATAGATGAATTTCTTGCAGGATATTGTAGTTTAATTAATGTCATTATTCATAATGATGGTTCAGTTTCTGTATCCGATAATGGCAGAGGTATTCCGGTAGATATACATCCCTTCATTTGAGATCATATATGCTTTTTCAAAGTTTGTAATATTATTTTTATATTGTAATATATTTCTGATATAGTAATATATCCATTGGGTATAATTTATGGTGATTTTATGAAGATACTTAAATACATATTTTTATTTATTATTTGTTTTATCTTTACTGGATCCTATTCAATGTCAAACAACAAAGAAAAATCAATATCTGATTGTTTTGAAATAGTATTATCTAGATTACAGCAACAGAAAAATGATCCTATAAGGGAATTAAAGGATACTGAAGAGGAAGAAGCTTTTGAAACCATTATGAATCATAATTTAACAAAAGAGCAAATATTAAAAATATTGCCCTCTATAGGGACTTATTGTAGCATTTTGTATGATTTTCCATATGGATATCCTGAATATGATAAAATACAGCAGATGGAATTGTTTAATTCTGTAATAAAAAAATATGATAGCAGAATTAACAGATTAGAAAAATATATGGCAAAGTTAAATGAAAATTAATTTACTGAAATTTTTTATTATTATAATGTTTGGTTATAATTTTAATGTTATATCTATGAAGAATACAATCTTAACTTTAAATAAAACTAGTTGTTTTTATAACCAATTGATGAATTACTCGGAACAGGATATTGAATCTGCTGCTAAGTTATTGGGAGCTAAAGGAACAAATGATCTGTCTCAAGTTAAAAACTATAAACAATATTTAACAATTTCTAGAATGATTGATACTCCGATAGGATTATGTTGGAAAGATGATAATGGGCTATGTAAAACAGTTGCTAATTCTAAACCAGAAACTTTGCAGCATATAGTTAAGGAGTTTATTTTAAATAAAGAAGAAAAAAAAGAAGAGGATATAGAAGTAGAAATATCAAGGCATTATATCATTTAAAATTTCATGATCTGGAACGTTCACATATTATATTCACTTTATTAGATAGAAAAATAGATGCAAGTTTTTTCTTTCTTGTTTTGAATAATAATGAGAGCTTAAATAAAGATAAATTTTTTGATAATTTGTCTGGATTTTTGTTAGATAAATTTAAAAGTGCAGAAATGACATTGGAAATATCAAATGTCGCATTTCAAATAACTCAACGTTTGTCTATACAAATAAAATATGATATTTCTCTTTTTCAACAAGTGTATAAAATAGGCGATATTCCTGTTTACAATTGTACAGATTTTTATTTTGTTCCTGTTTCTAACGGAAATATAGCAGATAAAATAGTGCTGAGATTTTCCATTCAACGTTGTAAATTTGTAAACAGATTATATCTAATGACTCTTTTTCCATTATGTAACAATACTGGCACTTATGTTTCTGATCAAAAATTACTTGCTTTATCAATATTGAATGGACAGTATATTAAAAATTCAATAGAAATAAGTCAAACGATATATTATGAATTCTGTCATCAGCATAGTCGTCTAACATGCTCTTCATTAAATACCTATGAATCATTAGAAAAAAATATATCTTCCATTAATATTGATAAATCTTT
The DNA here is from genome assembly GCA_964532905.1 of uncultured Holosporaceae bacterium. GTDB lineage: Bacteria > Pseudomonadota > Alphaproteobacteria > UBA3830 > UBA3830 > UBA3830. Next base: position 17,192 of record CAZHJM010000007.1, on the reverse strand, counting down.
ATCAAATGAAGATGAAGAAGAACTTGAAAATAACACTGATAAATCCTTATCAGATAAAGACGAAGAAGAATTTGAAAATAATGTAGATATAAAAAGTGAAACTAGAAAATCTAGGTGTCCTTTTTGCTTATTAATATAGTAAAATTCTGTTTAATTTGTTAATTTGATTGCATCTTGAAAGATCTAACTGATAACTTTATAGCTAGACACACAAAATCAATATATGATATAATTTCATGAATAATTAATTATAATTATGATTGACTTAGGAATAAATAATGACAAATGAATCAACAGAATACAGCGCAAGATCTATTACCGTATTAAGAGGACTAGAAGCAGTAAAAAAAAGACCGGGAATATATAGGTGATACTGATGATGGCACAGGTCTCCATCATATGGTTTTCGAAGTTGTAGATAATGCAATAGATGAATTTCTTGCAGGATATTGTAGTTTAATTAATGTCATTATTCATAATGATGGTTCAGTTTCTGTATCCGATAATGGCAGAGGCATTCCAGTAGACATACATCCTGAAGAAGGAGTTTCTGCTGCTGAAGTTATTATGACACATTTGCATGCTGGAGGAAAATTCGATCAAAATTCTTATAAGATTTCTGGTGGTTTACATGGCGTAGGAGTATCTGTAGTAAATGCTTTATCAGATCGTTTAGATTTATCCATTTGGAGAAATGGAAAAGAATATTTTATGAGATTTCGTGATGGAGTTGCCGAAGCACCATTAAAAGAAATAGGCGAATGTAATAAAGAAAAAACAGGAACACTAGTTCGATTCTGGCCATCTGCAACAACTTTCAAAATTACCGAATTTAATTTTTCTACTTTAGAACATAGGTTAAAAGAGTTAGCGTATCTTAACTCTGGAGTACATATAATTCTGACTGATGAAAGAACAAATGATAAACCTCGTATTACGGATATGAAATACGAGGGGGGGTTAAAAGAATTTATAAAAAATCTAGATAAAAGTAAAAATTCTTTAATCGACCAACCTATCTATGTGTCAACCGAAAAAGATGGTATCGGTGTAGAAATGGTCATGGAATGGACTGATAGTTATCATGAAACTATGATGTGTTATACAAATAATATCCCTCAATCAGATGGAGGGACACATTTAGCGGGTTTTAGAAATGCTTTAACTCGATCTGTTAATGCCTATTTATCAGCAAATATGAAAAAAGAAAAAACTATACCAACAGGGGATGATGCTAGGGAAGGACTAACCTGTATATTATCTGTAAAAGTACCCAATCCAAAATTTTCATCGCAAACAAAAGAAAAATTAGTCTCTTCTGAAGTGCGACCGGTTGTTGAAAATGTTGTTAGTGATGTATTGAATACATGGTTCGAAGAAAAACCTGTAGAAGCGAAAAAAGTCACACTAAAAATTATCGAAGCTGCTGCAGCTAGAGAAGCAGCAAGAAAAGCTAGAGAACTTACTAGACGCAAAAATTCATTAGAAATATCTACTCTGCCTGGGAAACTAGCTGATTGTCAAGAAAAAGACCCTGCATTAAGTGAGGTATTTCTTGTTGAGGGAGACAGCGCTGGTGGAACAGCAAAACAAGGTAGAGACAGAAGAACGCAAGCTATTCTACCTTTAAGAGGGAAAATTCTAAATGTCGAAAGAGCTAGATTTGATAGAATTTTAACCTCTGCTGAAATTGGAACTATGATATCAGCTTTTGGAACCGGTATAGGCGAAGATTTTAATATTGATAAAATCAGATATCATAAAATCATTATAATGACTGATGCCGATGTTGATGGTAGTCATATAAGAACACTATTATTAACTTTCTTTTTTAGACAAATGCGTCCTATTATAGAAAAAGGATACTTATATGTCGCAAGACCTCCTTTATACAGTATAAAAAAAGGAAATTCTCAAGTGTTTATTAGAGATGAGAAAGCTTTAGAAGACTATTTATTAGATTCAGCTGTCCCAATTACTTTTTTAAAATTATCTAATGGAGAAATTATTGCATCTAATGACATTCGCAACTTTATAGAAAAATCGGAAAAATTAAAAAAAGCAATCCTGCATATTAATGATAAAGTTAACAACCTTCCTTTACTAGAATCGATAGTTTTATACGGGTTAGATGATAAACAGAATATTCTTGCAACAAATATTTGCGAATATCTGGGAAGAATTATTCGTGGTAAATGGACAATAGATGAACACGAGGACAAGTATATCTTTGAAAAAGAATATCGTGATGTCATAGAAAACTTTGAAATATCCAAGACACTAATAAATTCTCCTGAAATTAATGCTGTAAAGTCTGATTTAGAATTATTTGAATCATTTGTTCATGGACAAGCAGAACTTTGCATGAAAGATTATAAAGTGATGGTCTCTTCTCCGCTACAATTTTTAGAAAAATTTATGAATCAAGCAAGAAAAGGTATTACAATAAGTAGATATAAAGGTTTAGGAGAAATGAACGCTGAACAACTCTGGGAAACAACTATTGATCCTAATGCTAGAGTATTAATGCAAGTTAAAATGTCTCATTTAGAAGACTTAGATAATGTATTCTCTACATTAATGGGAGAAGTCGTAGAACCTCGTCGTGAATTTATTCAAGAGAATGCGTTAAATGTTGTTAATTTGGATGCATAATGCCTAAAAATAAGAAATTTTCCCGTAGCCGAATAAGAAATTTTTTCATTTCGGCGGGAATTCTTGTTTTTATTTTCTCTATATTTATTTTTTTATTTTTAATTCATGATATGCCTGATTTAAATCATTTAGAATCAAAAGGTCGACGTGCCAGCATTATATTTGAATCATATGATGGAAAAAATATAGCCACTTATGGAGATTTATTTAAAGAAGTTGTTACCGTCGATAAATTGCCTCGTTATGTTAGTGATGCTGTAATAGCAATAGAAGATCGCCGTTTTTATTATCATCATGGAGTAGATTTTTTAGGAATATTAAGAGCGATTTTTAATAATTTTGTTTCTGGACATATTGTTCAAGGTGGTTCTACATTATCTCAACAATTAGCGAAGAATTTGTTTCTTTCTCCTAGCCGCTCTATAAAAAGAAAAGTGCAAGAATTAGTGTTAGCACTTTGGTTAGAAAAGAAATTTAGTAAAAAACAAATTTTATCAATTTATCTTAATAGAGTTTATTTTGGTTCTGGTGCGTACGGTATCGACGCTGCGGCTTATCGTTTTTTTGGAAAAAGAGCAAAAAATTTAACTTTATTAGAAGCAGCAAAATTAGCCGGTACATTGAAATCTCCTAATAAGTTCTCACCCTTTTATAATAAAGAATTATCAGATAAAAGAGCTGTACTTGTTTTATCAAGTATGAAAGAGCAAAAATTTATTTCAGAGGATGAAGAACAAGAAGCTTTACAAGAAATTGAAAAGAAAACATCTATATCCATTCCTATGGACGAAAACCGATATTTTACTGATTGGTTAATGGAACATATAAATGAAATGATTACAATCGAAGACGAAGACTTAATTATAAGAACAACTTTAGACTCTAAACTTCAAAAAAACGCAATTTATATAATAAGGAATGTACTTAATACTCAAGGATTCAAAAATGGCGTTGGTCAGATGGCTCTTGTTTCTCTAGACAAAACTGGAGCTGTACGAGCTATGGTTGGAGGACATACTTATAGTGAAAGTCAATTTAATCGTGTTTTAGCATTACGATCTTTTGGATCATCTTTTAAATACTTTGTTTACCTTACAGCATTGGAACATGGAATAGATATTTATGATATGATTAGCGATATGCCCTTAACTATTGGGGGCTGGTCTCCAAAAAATTATAAATATCAAAGTGTAGGAAGTATAAGTGTATTACAAGCGTTTTCTAAGTCTGTAAATACCTGTAGTATTAGATTGGCTCAAAAAGTTGGTATGCCAGCTATTGTAGAAAAAGCATATGAATTGGGCATTACAAGTCATTTAGGAAATAATTTTTCTACTGCTCTAGGAGGAAGTGGAACAAATTTATTAGAAATGACGGCTGCATATGGAGCAACTATGATTGATGGAGAAAAAATGATACCTTTTGGTATTCTTAGTATAAAAAATCAAAAAGGAAAAGTTTTATATAAAGCATATAAACAAAAACAAAAACAAGTTATATCAAAAGAAGTTTGTGAAAAAATGAAAATTCTACTTAAAGAAATTGTTGAACATGGAACAGGGAAAAGGGCAAAAATCCCTATACCTTGTTATGGAAAAACAGGAACAAGTAATGATAGTAGGGATGCAAATTTCATAGGATTTTCATATCCATTAGTGACTGGAGTTTGGATAGGAAATGATGATAATAGTCCAATGAATCGAAATATGACCGGTGGTCTTTTACCTGCGATAGTATGGCATAAATTTATGATGGAAGCATTTAATTTAGCAAAACCGGAAGAAGTTATTAGTATTTCAAAAAATAAAATCCATAGTAATCGTAGAAAAAGATTAAATAGTCTAATAAAATCATTAAAATAATTTAATTTTTAATTATCTTTCATCAATAATGATTGTGTAAAATTTTGTACATTATCCCGAGGTGGTCTTGTAGCATTTTTCTTAAATGCATATAAAATTTCTAATGCGTATTGAATATTAAACTTAATTAAATTAGCTTTCTCATTAAATGCTTTCATTTTATCCTTGATATCTAGTAAAATTTTTTCTATTTCATCTACCTGAGTTTCCCACTCTGTATTAGTAAATAATATTTGCAAAACATTTTGAATATTATCTGCAATTATATATAAATTTTCAGAACTGCCACCTAAATAAGATAATGTCTCTTTAGTTGAAGATATTAAAACAGATTTATTTGTTGCTTTATCTTTACTAAAATCAAACTTTTTACAACGATAATCAAATCCACATAAAGCTCTAATTAAAACTGCTATTAATTGATTAGAAAAACGATGATTTCTTTTTTCATTATCAATTGCTTCTTCTAATGACTGTTTTAATTCTTTTTTATTTCTTTCAATATTCTCATTTTCTTTAACCAAATTTTCTATATGTAAATCTTTTTCATTTATTTCTTTAATAATATTCGAATTTATTATCGGCAATTGCATCAAATCTTTTAATTTTTCAGTATTTTTTATAGATTTTGTAGATTCATCCAACTTTAACAAATAATCTTTTAACTCTATATTGACAAATTTCGATTTTTGAAATTCATCAAAAGATTTTATTTGTTGAAATTTATTTAAATCATCATGTGATTGTTTAAGTAATAATAATTCTTGTGTTATTTGTAAATTATCTTTATATATATTTAAAACATTATCCAGATTTTTTGTGTTTTGCCAATCTTTATATAATTGCTCTTTTCTATCTAATATTTTTAACAGATTTGATGTAATTAATGGGGATATAGATTTACTTGTTTCAATATTACTAACGGGCCATGATTTTGCTAGAATATTTCTTAAATCATCAGTATTTGATGTGGTCCTCAGTTTCTGTAACAATTCTTGTATTTGTTCTAAAGCTCTTTTTCCTTCTTTATTTAAACTTAATAACATATAAATTTTATTTAAAGTGTCTGCTTGTTCCAATGCAATCTGTAAAGCCATTAAATAACCAATTGTATTTTTGAATCGTTTAATATCCTCATTCGTCCCTGACAAATTCTTATTTTGTAAAGTTTCTTTAATAATTCTTAATATATTTGCACAAATATATCTTACTCCATCCTGAACATTATTATTATCAGCGATTGATTTTAAATCAGGAAATGATGGTAAATACGACTTATCAATTACAGAAGAGTTGACATTAGAAAAACAAAACCAAGATAAAACACTAAAAACAACAAAACACTTCTTCATATAAAAATCCCTCAAATTAGTAAATATCCTTTAATTAAATAAAGGTATAGAAAATAGATTCTATAATACTTACTGCAAGCATTTTACTTACATTAAGCATTATGTTAGAAGCTTAATATTGAGAAAAAGTTAATATTTATATTTTTTTTAAATAGATACTTTTCTTATTTTTTCTGCAAGTTCTTCAAAATCAGGGTTATCACCATGATACTCGTGTGAAGAAACATAACCTTCATATTCTGTAAAATATTTATTATATTCTGTATGTATTGGTCTCCATTCTCCAGCAGTTTTATGTAAAGGAAACAATTTGGCATGAACATGATTTATACCAAATCCTTCATAAATTAATGCAGTACGACCTACATCATCAAATGCCTTATCTAATAATCTTCCAACTATACCTGCTTTAATTGTTAATTTAGCTAATTCTTCATCCGGCATATGGAAAGCATAACTTGAAAAATGTTTTTTAGGAATTACTACTGAAGCACCTAATGTATTTGGATAAATAGATAGAAAAGCTAAATGTTCTTCATCTTCCCAAATTTTATAAGATGGACTCTCACCTCTTGCAATTTTACAAAAAATACAATCTTGTTGAAACTCCATAAATATTCTCCTTATTTAGTCATAACTTGAAATTGTACTGGCATATTGATTTTAATAATTCCTCCAAAAGCACAAGATAAAATAGAATCATTAGTTAATAAAGGTCCTGTTTTACTCATTAAAGAAGGTTTTAAAGGCGCCCAAGTTCCTACAGGTGTTGGAATGCATGTCCCTGGTGTTAATACTCCAAATGCCGCTACTGTTTGTGCAGCAGTAATTGGATTTGCTAAACTTGTACATAATCCAAATGGTGTTATATTCACAAATGGAATGCAATTTACACAAGTTCCCATCGGCAAAGCAGAGCAAACAACTGTAGATGGCATTATTGTTAACATACCTGGAGCCAAGCCGAATGAACAATTTGTCATAGCCCCATTACATACGCAAAATCCCATTTTATACATCCTTACAAGATATTATTGAACCATTTTCATCATAGGTTAGAATCTGACCAATTGGTTTATCATTTACAAAGTTTGAAACTTCTTGAATGGCGCCAGAAGGATAATACCTTACAACCTCTCCTTCTTTTAATCCATTTTTATAAATTGATTTCTCTTGCAATACTCCATTCGGGAAAAACATATAACTTTCTCCGTTCATTTTTCCTTTCTCATATAAGACATCACGAATGATTCTTCCTAAATTATCAAATGTCGTAAAATGCCCTTCCATTAATCCGTCTTTAAAAAATACTTCACCATTTTTAATCCCATTACTAAATAAAGTAGTTAATCCATTCATAAGTCCATTTTTAAATACAGTTGTCATCAATAATACATTATCTTGGTAAAATTCTGCAGCACCATTTAATGTACCATTTTCATAGGTTAATTTTTGAGCAATATTACCTGATTCATCATATATTATGACCTCACCATGAATTTCTCCATTTTTAAATGAAATGCTCTTCAAAAGATTTCCTTCAGGAGATTTTATTTCTTCTACAACAGTACTATCATTTATATTATCCAAGTTGTACCATCCCCCCTCCCACTGTAATTAATGGTGCAGAAACTTTTGCAGTTCCAGTACCTGAAACTTCTGCTATGGCTCCAGATAATTTTGCATTTACAGTTCCTTGAATAGTAGCTCCTACATTAGCTTTTATTTCAGCATTAACATTGGCTTTTACTGCAAAATTAGTAGTTGCAGAACAAGACATTTCTGTACCAGCCTTGCAACCTAATGATGTTCCAGATTTTAAATCTAATGCTGTTCCAGATTCTATTTTTACAGACTGATTTGCTTTTAAAGAAATGTTCTTTCCTTTTAAAGTTATATCTCCATCAGCTTCTATAGTTACACTACCAGATACTTTTAATTTCCAATCTCCAGTTATATCGATAGTTTCATTACCTTTGTCTAATTTTAAAGAAACATTGCCTTTTTTTAATGATTGAGAAAAATTCCCCTCCGATAAAGTAATACTCATATTCCCTTTATCTCCTTGAAAAACAAAATTTCCTTCTGTAATTTTTTCTGTTTTATCGCCTTTTGTCATTTCCAATAAATAATTAGCGGATTTATCTCCTTTTGCTAGTAACTTTGTTTCTTTAGAACCTTCTTGAATTTCTAAAATATCATCGGATTTTTTTATTGTTGTTTTTCTAAGATTTTCAATTTCTATTGTATTGTCTTTTTGCGCATGAATATAAATTTCTTCTTTATCTTTCTCATCGTTTAATTTTATTTCGTTGAAACCTTTATCATTTGTAAAGCTTTGTGTTTTTAAAGTTGATATCATTGCTTCAGAATCTGAGTATGGTGGCTTATTTTGATCATTATAAAGTGAACCTATTATAACTGGAGAATCTGGATTACCATCTATAAATAAAACTGCAACTTCTTGTCCTATACGAGATACGAGAACTGTTCCATATCCACTCCCAGCTAAAGGTTGAGATACTCTTATCCAACAAGAACATGTATCCGCATCTTTTCCATATTGATCCCAATAAAATTTTACCTTGATCGCTAAATCTTCATTTCTATAAATTTCTTTTCCATTTGGTCCTACAACAATTGCAGGCTGAACTCCATAAATTTTTGGTTTTGGAGTTTCCTTTATTGGGCGAAACTCAACATCATCTTTAAAAGCGGTAAAAGTAATGTTAAATAAGATATTATTATTGGAAATTTCAAAATGTAGTTCAAATGAATATATTACATATGTTCCTTTAAATCTTTTTGAATCATGCTTCAATGTAAATTTTGTTCCAGTAGAAAAATTTATAACAGTAGATGAACCAAATAAAAGCGAACGATGAAATTCTATTGCTTGTACTCTTAATTTCGCTATATCGTCTCCTTCTTTAGTAGTATTAAACCCACCAGGATATTCGAAAAATTTTTCTCCTTTCCATTTAGTCTGTAATTTACTTAATAATTTTGTTTGTGATGTTTTATAATTATAATCTGCCATTGCATATTCGCCTGTATGCATAGAGGCATCAATATGCATATTATAAATTCTATCTAGAGGTATATTTTTATTCATACCTGATAGATATTCTATTTCTGATTGACCTTCTATTTTCTTATAGACACTTGAACTATCGCCCAATACTAAAGTATGTTTATTTTCTTCATGAGTAAAGAAATAAAAAATACCAGCATCTTCCATAAGACGAGAAATAAAATTAAAAGAGCTTTCATTATATTGAACGCAATATTCTTTTTTTGTTTTCCCGCATTTGCTTGTTTTATCTGAAATATCAGTTATTCCTTTATCTTTTAAAACGGATTTAATAATATCTATAACGGTTTTGTTTTGAAATATTTTACAATCTTGATCCAAAGTAAGACGCCAAAGTTTTGGACGAATTATTAAAGAGTAAGTAGATACATATGAATCATTTTGAAAGACATCAGCATTTTCAGAGAAATTTGAAATAATTCCATTAATATATTTAGTTTTATCAGGGGAATTTAATATTATAGTCGCTGAACTGCCTAATATATTATCAACATCTACTGATAATTCACTTAATTGAAAATAAATTTTATATTCATATAATTTGGATATAGACTCAAATCCATTAATCTTTAATAAAGAAATATTGTCTTCTAAAAAAGAAGTTTTTAAGCTTGCAAATAAATCAGATTGAGATTGCAATAAATTAAACAAATGTACCCTTCTATTTAAAGAAATAATATTGATAATATAAAATATTAAATATTTTTTAAACCATTAATGTAATATATTTTAAATTTCTGATAGCATGTAATAAATTTAAGGAGTGAAAATGAATGAAACTGTAATACCTGCACGAAAAGAAACAAAAAATATAATTTTTTTATTTCATGGTTATGGCTCAGACAAAGATGATTTATATCCCATAGGTAAAACTTTTGCAAATACTATATCGACTTTAGAAGTACATATTCCAAATGGACTAGAAATATGCCCTGAAGCAGGTAATTATCGTTGGTTCCCTTTAGAAGGTAATGATGTAAATCTTTGGGGGAAGGAATTAGCACAATCAGAAAGAGAAATTATGAATTATATAAATGATATCATAAAACAACGTAGTTTAAAGTATGAAGATATTATATTATCAGGATTTTCACAAGGAGCTATGTTATCGTTATCTTTAGGTATTTTTTATAATGTAAAAGCTGTTATTTCTTTTTCTGGATTATTGTTAAATCCTGAAAAATATTTAAGACGAGCTAACACTAAGATTTTTTTGTCTCATGGTAAGAATGATCAAGTTATTCCAATTGATGCTTTAAATTTAACAAGAACAGCACTAGAAAATACATCTATAGAGACTTCATTTGCAATTTCTGAAAATGCTGGACATGGTATCGATGATTATCTTTTAACGCAAGCTGTAGACTTTTTAAAAAGCTTGTAATAATCTATTTAAAATTACTAAGGAGATTATTTATGTCAGTATCCAAAGAAGATATAAAGAAAGTATCAAAATTAGCTAGAATTAAAGTCAGTGAAGAAAAAGCAATTGAATTAAAAAATAGTTTAAATAATGTCCTTAATTTTGTTGAACAATTATCTGAGGTTGATTGTTCAATGATTGATAACACTGTTCAATATTCAACTAAAACTCATGAAAGATCTGATATTATTGAAAAGACGGATATTGAAGGTATCATGATAAATGCTCCTGAAAAACAGTGCAATATGTTTGTTGTTCCCAAAGTTATTAATTGATAGGAGAAAAAATGGAAAAAGTTCATATGACTCCTCAAGGATATAAAGCTATGGAAGAGGAGTTAAAAAATTTAAAATTCGTAGAAAGACCAGCAATAATAAATGCAATTGCAGAGGCTAGAGCATTAGGAGATTTATCTGAAAATGCTGAATATCATTATGCTAAAGACAAACAAGGATTTATAGAAGGTAGAATTAGAGAATTAGAATCTAAATTATCTAGAGCTGAAGTAATTGATATTACAAAATTAACTGGTAATACTGTGAAATTCGGAAGTACTGTAACAATTTGTGATGAATCAACAGACGAAGAAATAACTTATAAAATTGTTGGTGTTGATGAAGCAGATATAAGTAAAAAGCTTTTATCTGTAGATTCTCCCCTTGCCAGAACACTCATTGGAAAAGAGCGAGGGGATGAAATTAAATTAAATACTCCATCTGGTCTTAAAGAATATGAAATTTTAGAAATAAAATATATATAGAGGAAATTATGTTTAATCTTTCTGGGAAAGTAGCACTAGTTACTGGGGCAACAGGAGCTATCGGTTGTGCTATCGCACGAACTTTACATTCCATGGGAGCAACAATAGCTTTATCAGGAACAAAACTAAATGGGTTAGAAGCAATAGCAGATGAATTAGAAAAAAGATGTTTTTTATTTGCATGTAATTTAAATGCGCAAGAGACAGTTGATGAATTAATAAGTAATGTAGAGAATGTTTGTGAACGTATAGATATTCTAGTCAATAATGCTGGTATTACTCGTGATAGTTTAATGATGAGAATGTCAGATGAAGACTGGCATGATGTAATTTCCATTAATTTAGAAGCCCCTTTTAGATTAATGAGAGCAGTTTCTAAAAGTATGATTCGAGAACGATGGGGACGAATTATAAATATTTCTTCTATAGTTGGTGCAATAGGAAATCCAGGGCAAGTAAATTATGCGGCATCTAAAGCAGGTTTATTTGGATTAACTAAATCAGCAGCAGCAGAATTAGCAACAAGAAATATTACTGTAAATTGTATTGCTCCTGGTTTTATTGCATCTCCTATGTCGGATAAAATTCCTGAGCAACAAAAACAAATTTTGGAGAAAAAAATTCCTATCGGTAGAGTTGGAACACCAGAAGAAGTAGCTGTTGCGGTTGGATTCTTGGCCAGTAATGAAGCTTCATACATTACAGGACATGTTTTACATGTTAATGGTGGTTTAGCTATGATCTAATTTATGCTAATAAAAAAATCTTTAATAAAGTTAAACCAAAATAATAATATAGCTATAGTTATTTTAGCTTTTTCTTATAATGAAAGTTTATCAAACGATTTATTAACACACGACGAAAAAAAATTTTTTTCAAATATTTCTTACAGTAAAAGAATTTATGAATACTATTTCGGTCGTTTAGTTGCAAAAAATGCTTTGCAATTATTAGAACCTTCATTGAAGTATAAAGATATTACAATTTTAAGGAAAAATAATGGTGTACCTATTTTTAAAATTAATAAAAAAAAGATATGTTCAAGTATTTGGAACCTTTCTATATCTCATTCAAACGGCATTGCCGCCGCAATAGTTACAAATAATGATATTTCATGTGGTATAGATGTTGAATTTTGGAATCAGAATAAAATAAACGCTTTTAAAAGGCTTTCTCCATCCTATAATAATAGCAATTCTTTATTAGCATTATGGAGTTTAAAAGAATCGCTAGTTAAAGCTCTAAAAACGGGATTTATAGAGAAATTTTCACAGTACAGATCAAAAAATTTCCAAATAAAAAACGGATTAGCGAAGTGTTGCTTTGAAAATTATAAAAATTACAACGGATTGGCATATATATATAAAGATAGGGTTATTTCCATTGTTTTAGATAAAAATAATTATATACCATATAAAAAATTACAAAATATTTGGATAAATTTATGATAGTTTCATTAACAGGAAAATATTGGGATATAAAAAATACAAAAACTATTAATAAAAATAATGTAATAGATATAATACTAGAAAATCGTGGTTTTGAACGAGATTTTTTAAATATAAAATTAAAAAATACTATGCCTAACCCATATAGTTTTATCGATATGGAGAAAGCTGTTAATCGAATTACCAAAGCAATAATAGATAAACAACCAATAACAATACTTGGAGACTATGATGTAGATGGTATTTCATCAACTAGTATATTTATAAAATTTTTTAAAGAATTAAATGTCGAATGCAAATATTCAATTCCAAATAGATTAGATGATGGATATGGTTTAAGCATAAATAATATAGAAAAACACAAAAATTCCCTTATTGTAGCTGTAGATTGTGGTTCAAGTGCTACAAATGAATTACAGTATGCAAATGAGCATAATATAGATATAATTGTTATAGATCATCATAAAATGCAAACAATTCCGAATAGCTTTGCAATAATCAATCCACATAGACCAGATGAAAATGATAATTTTAAATATCTTTGTGCTACAGCTTTGGCTTTTATGTGCATTGTCGGAGTCCGTAGACTTTTATATGAAAAATATTATAAGAATTCTCAAAAAAAAATTGATTTAAAGAATTATTTAGATTTAGTAGCTATTGCAACAATTTGTGATGTCATGCCATTAAAAGGTTTAAATAGAGCTTTTGTTATCAATGGTATAAAGGTTCTACAAAATCATACAAATATTGGATTATCTGCCCTACTCTCTTTAAGCAAAAAATCTGAAATTAATGAAGAAACAATAGGATTTTTTATAGGACCACATTTAAATGCTGCAGGAAGATTAGCTACAGCAGATATTGGAGTAGAACTTCTGACAACGGATAATAAAGAAAAAGCAGAATTATTAGCACAACAATTATTTGAACTAAATAAGTCACGTCAAGAGATGGAAAAATTAGCTTTAAAAGAAGCAATATCATCTATTAATGAAAATGAAAATTATATATGTCTTTTTAATGCAAATTGGCATCCGGGAATTATAGGAATACTAGCTGGTCGCTTAAAAGAAATTTATAATAAACCTACAATAATAATATCATGCGATAATCATGGCATAGGAAAGGCTTCTTGTAGATCTGTTTCTGGTATAGATATCTCTGTTATTATAAAAAAAGGTATAGAAGCAGGAATTATATTATCAGGCGGAGGACATATGCTAGCCGGTGGTTTTTCTATTAATATAAAAAATATTTCCAGACTATATGATTTTTTAAAAAATATAATTCCTAAACTAAATCAAAATTTCATATATGATGTCGATGGAATTTTAAGTGAAGATAGTTTTTCATCTGAATTTATAGAAAATTTATTGTTATTATCACCATTTGGAGAGTCTAATAAAACTCCAATATTCATCTTAAATGATATAACTATTTTATCTGCAAATATTCTACAAGAACAACATATTTCTGTTAATTTAAGACTAAAAAATAATACAATAATAAAAGGTATAGCTTTTCGTTGCGCGTCTACCTCACTTGGGGACAATTTATTAAAATACTCTAATAAACTTAAGCTATTAGGACAGATAAATTCTGCAGTATGGAAAGGTAAAAAATATATTAATTTTCTCATTATAGATGTTGCAAAGATGTAACATAATTTATATATAAAATTATAATTTATTGATTATTTAACAATACATATTCGATATTATAATTATAATCATGAAAGGAAAGGTTTTATATGTATAAAAAATTACTTGTATTCTCTTTATTGCCTTTATGTTGTTTTGCTGATAATGCTGAAAATCAAGAATCTAAGCTTTTACATGAATGGTTTGAAGAAAAATTAGAACAAAATGGACATCATACAAATTGGTCATTTTCTGGAAATTTAAATGGTTCTGCTATAGCAATTAATCAATCATTATCCCAAGATGACAATTGTTTTGCTACATTAGAAGGCGAAGCATTTATTAATTATGATGGAAAATATGACGGATTAGGTTATGGTATAGAAATTTGTAATAAAATCAGGTCTGGAATAATAAAAGGAGGAAATGCTATTGTAGATTCCTCATATTTGTATATAGAATCAGATAAATATGGAAAATTTAAATTTGGTTATACAAATACCGCCGCAGATGAGTTTTCTCTTTCATATGCAGCAATATTAACGGGATATGCAGGACCTGATAGTGGAAATTTAGATACATTTTATGCTCAAACCTCTGGCTCTATAATAGCGACTGGATTTGAAAGAGATGATGGTAATGCTCTTAAAATAGTCTGGCTATCTCCTACTGTAAATGGATGGTCAATGGGACTTTCATATACTCCAAATAGCAGAGATGGTCATTTATTTAAAGAAGAGAAGAATAAAATACAAGGAGAATATAACCCTGATCAAAATTATGCCGATGAATCTTCGTATAGTAAACATAATTTTACAGGAGGTATCTCTTATGAATATGGTGCTGAAGATGACTTTAATTTCAAAATATCATTAGCAGGTTGGTATGGAAGAGGTCATTCTGATGGTTATGTAAAAAAAGTCAGAAATGTAACTGGTTATAATATCGGAGCGATATTAGGATATAAAAACTATAAATTAGCTTTAGGTTATACTGATAATGGTAAATCATTAATGCCATCAAAGTTTATAGAAAAATCTGAATCAGATAAAGGATTTTGTTATGGAGCTGATGCAGGAAAGATTTACAATATTGGAGTTGGTTACACTTATGATAAATTAGAGTTATCTGTTGGATATTTTCACGCTGTGAGAAAATTTTCTTCAAATGAGAGATCAAACTCTAATATTGCTACTATAGCTGCACAATATAATTTTGATAAAACTTTTAGTGCTTATATTGAATATGACAATATAAGAACAAGAACTTGTAAACGTTCTATAGATACAGAAGGTGATCCTCGTATAGGGGGAGATGGTGAAGCTTTTGGGAATAATAGAGCAAATATGTTTGTGATTGGAACAAAAATAAATTTCTAGCTTGTAATACAAATAAGCTATTATAAAACACCTTTCAATAATAAGGTGTTTTTTTATTTGATAATTAAAAGGGTGCACACGCTAATAACGGACTTTCTAGTTCCGACTATTGTATGATTAGATACACCAAAAATCTCAATAAATTTATTAATAGTGATTTTTAAGTTTAAATTTTTAACAAATAGAAATAAATAGACATTTTATCTCAATATTGTTAATTGGAATGTATTATTAGATAAAAATCAAGATAAGAGTTAAAAAAAACAACTAAAAAATGGGCAAAAGCAGGAATTTATGATAGTTC
The DNA here is from genome assembly GCA_964532905.1 of uncultured Holosporaceae bacterium. Lineage (GTDB taxonomy): Bacteria > Pseudomonadota > Alphaproteobacteria > UBA3830 > UBA3830 > UBA3830. Next base: position 1,272 of record CAZHJM010000007.1, on the reverse strand, counting down.
AATAAGATATCGAGTTATTTTTTGAAGAAATGGAATTTTGGCGTTCTCAAAAGAAGAAAACATTACGATAAATCAAAATAGGTTAAAAACTTTTAAGAAATCGTACACTCAGAAATTGATTTCAGGAGGTGGATGGGAAGTTATTTTTACGCTACCTTCAAACAAAGATTCAAAACACTGGAAAAGTGGAAAGAATACATCAATCCAGAACACGAGGTTTCATAAAATCTCCACTGAGATATCTGAAATATTTGCTCAAATTTTCTATTATAAACAAATGATTGGATATTTTAATAAAATACAAAAACATGCACCTTCCTTAGATGAACTACAAGAAATTTGGAAGAAATAGGATGAAAGACATTCATATTATAGCAAATAGTTGGAGATTTATTGTAATAAAGGGTTAAATCAATTCAAATCGGCTGAATTGGCAAAATGCAAATTGGAAGTATCAGATATAGAATCTGCTGGTATATGATGTTATGTGGTCTATCTATAATTTTTAGGTTCTTATAAGCACCGCCTCGGTATGAATCTATATATATTGCCTTCTCTACAGTATTTTTAGAAAGGGAGGCAATCAACTTTTTTCCAGCTTTAACGGAGCCTGCACACAGCCCTGCGTATGTGCAGAATTTTATTATATTCTTAAATTCTTGTTGTAATTCTTCTGCTTGCGTTATAAGTTGTGCTATTTTGCTACTTGATTCTTCTATTGTTGTATCTATTGCTAATGCTGTCGTTTCTTGTGTCGCAAATTTCGTTGCTATTCCTATCGGTCCCGCTACCGCTCCTGCAAATGCATATTCCACTCCTTGTAAGGCATACATCGCTCCTATAAACATCTTGCTACATAGCTCTGCTGCTTCTGGATGCTTAGCTACAATATCTTCTAAATTGTATCTTAATAATGTCGCTTGTTTTAATGCTTCTTCTCCTTTGTTCTTTGGAACAAATGCCATCATTTGCTCTCTCGGAGAAACTTCTAACTGGCTGTATATTACATCATTAAGACATTCATAAATTTGTTTATCTAATATCGATTCATTCTCTTCATTAGAGTTTATTAATAACTTTATTACCTTCTCATCTATACTGTATTCTTCTCTTTCTTTTTCAACTATATATTCACCATGCTAAGAAAAGAGGGCTTCTCACAATGACGGAAATAGGAAGATGCAGAATCTATATAGTTCTGTGTAATGAATATAGAGGAGCGTGAGAATCCATTTTGTTTTTCGACTTTGTCTCTTCTTTCATAACAATATG